>CAMUJF010000008.1 GCA_947089135.1 uncultured Clostridia bacterium | reverse complement strand
TCCCCCTGTGCCGTTCCCTCATTTTCAGGTTCTTCAACATATTCCATTATATCGCCCGGTTGGCAATTTAAAACACGACATATCCTATCAATGGTTTTGTGGTCTAACCCACCTGTACCGTTTCGTAGGTTTGTTAACGTTCCCTGACCCATCAAGCCTTCTTTTCTTATACGGGTTGTGTTCCAGCCTTTTTCTTTTAATAGTACAAATAGTTTATCATATTTGATTGACATTTTACACAACCCCTTTTCCAAAAATATTTTACCATATTTATAATTTAAAATACATATATTGCACTAAACTTTGTGTAATATGCCTATTGCTTTGCACAAAATTTAGTGCTATAATTAAACTATAGCAAACACTAAAAATTCTGCGGTCTTAAGGGGAACGCCCTCTATCGCAGGGCTTTCCCCTCTTGAAAACAGTCCGCGGGACTGTTTTCAATTCACCCCTTTGCGGAGCTCCTGAACGATAAGGATTTCGCGCTCTGCGGAGCGCGACCAAAGGCTCTGCCTTTGGAAACTGCGAGCTGTGCTCAGCTCGACCAGCTGTATACAGAAAGGAAAATTTACCATGAAAAAGAATTTAGAAGAATTAAGGGAAGAACTGGAAATCGAAATAGACACGGCACGCGGATTATTCGATATAATGACGCTTATTCATGCAGGCTCATACAGCTTTGACAAAAACGAAATTACTTTTGAATCCGTTAAAAATGCCTTTTTCCTGTTTTCGCAGGTCTCCTTGGAACACGTCCACAATCTCGACACGATAGCAAACGGACTTATCGACATCTATAACGATCTTAAAAACAAATAACGCCTATTTATGAACGGAAGATCCTAACGATCTCCTCCATCTGACCGGCTTCGTCCGAAACGGAATTGGCTATATCCGCGCTCTCCACGGAGGTCTGAACGTTCAGCGCTACCACTTGAGATATCTGCTCTATCTTGCTGCGTACCGACGATATAGCCTCAACCTGACGTCCCGTAAGATCGGTGATGATACCTGCGTGCTCTGCGCATCTCTCCGAGGATTCCATAACGCCGCTCATGCGGTCAGCGGTATTTTTTGCGATTGTCATTCCGTTTTTGACCGCCGTAAGAGAGCCTTGTATAAGAGAAGATGTATTGCTTGCAGCCTCCGCGCTCTTGGTCGCCAGGTTCCTTACCTCGTCAGCTACCACTGCAAAACCTTTTCCGGCCTCGCCCGCGCGGGCAGCCTCAACAGCCGCGTTCAGCGCGAGTATATTGGTCTGGAAAGCTATATCCTCAATAGTTTTGATAATGCTCTCTATCTTCATGGACGAGTCGCTGATATCCGACATTGCGTCAAGCATATGCTGCATTTCCTTGTTGTTTTCGTGTATCATTTCCGTGCTTTCGCCTGCGGCCGCGGACACCTTTGCAGACTCCTCAAAGCTGTTTTGAGTCTCCTCGGATATCTTCGTGATATCGTCCGCTATCTGAGTAATGGTACGCTCCTGTTCTTCGGCAGCGCTGCTTATACGTCCCGAAATATCTTTCATAAGCTCAGCTGAACCGCTTACTCTTTCGGACAGCTCCGCGATACGTTCAACCACCTGCTTTTGCTGTGCGGCAAGACGTTCGCTGCTTTCCGCCTGATCCTGGACTTTCTGCACGAGACCGTTGGCTTCTTCTGCGGAATCTTCGGAGTCCTTTATGTAGTTAAGGCTGCAATCCACAAGATATACTATCAGAGCGGCGCATATGTTGAGTCCCAAAAGTCCCTTTACAATAAATTCGAGGCTTTCGCCGCCGTAAAAGAATTCGTTGAATATTATGCCTGCAAGTCCTGCGGCGTCCATGATTATCCAGTTTGAAAAAAGATTTTTCTTGCTGTAATATATGGCTGCGATAGCCATTGAAGCCGCCATAAGCGGAAACATACCGTGAAGCTCGTGCTTAAGAGCGGACATTACGATTATTATAAGAAGCTGAACCTGAGAAATGACAGTTCCGCGAAAGGTCGTCGAAGTTTTTGCCAGCGCCGTGTACGAAATGACCGCAACGATGATTCCCGAAACAGCGATAAGAATTCCTGTAAGCACCGTTCCAGATACCGCGTTTACGATACCGAAGACAACGCACACCATAACTACTATTATAATGTGCAGTCTCACCATTTTTTCCGAGGCGGGCTTGCTTGCCGCCGCTTTTCCGAATAAAGACATAACAATTCCTCCCGAAATCAAATTTTTGACTTTTATGAAAGTGATACATTATTCATTATATCATAAAGTAGGCCGCAATTAAAGCTTTTGGCGAAAATAACTGTTTTTATGACGAAAACAGCTCAAAAATGCTTTTATGATATATTCAGACGGTAATATCACAGAATACCGCATTTACAAATTCCCCCAGCTTTTGCGGATCCAATATCACCTGCATACCACGAACCCCCGCGCTGACCGCTATTTCGTCAAAAAGCACGGCGGTCTCGTCGATATAGGTCGGGAACTTTTTCTTCATTCCCACGGGAGAACACCCTCCGCGGACATAGCCTGTCACGCCAAGTAAGTCCTTAACGTGAAGCATTTCGCATTTTTTGTTTCCGCTGACCTTTGCGGCTTTTTTCAAGTCCAGTTCTTCCGCAACCGGAATGCAGCACACAAAATATCCCGACTTGTCACCTTTCAGCACAAGGGTCTTGAATACCTGTTCCGCAGGCTGTCCCAGCATTTCCGCCGCATGGACTCCCGACAGGTCGCTTTCGTCAACGTCATATTCGGCGGTTTTAAAGGTGATACCCGCCGCCTCAAGAAGCCGTACCGCATTCGTTTTATTCATAATTTTTGCTCTCCAAAAAGCTTTTTAATCCGACAATCCAACCGGGAGCATATTCTCCGAGCAAAATAATATTGCCGTTGCGGTACTCTCCCGCCTCTAAAAATCCGTTTTCGTTGTCGTAAAAATGAACTTCATCGCAGTAAGGAAGTATCTTTGCCAAGTCCTCAAACCGTTTTTCAAAACGCCGCAGCACGTCCGCGTCAGGTATGCTGTGTCCGCCTTTTCTGACCCGGTTTTTTATCCGCAGAACGCTTTCCTCCGCCGTGCTTATACCCACGTAATACAAGCGGATAAAGTAATCATTTTCTTTTGCGCGGGTAATTGTGCGCAGAGTCTTTTGACCGGAAAGAGTGGTCTCCTGAGTAAAATTCACACCCTTTTCAAGGCAGCTGTCAATTATCTCAACAGCTTTTTTTCCGCCTCTGAGCTTGTCTCCGCCAAGCTTTGCGGTTATACTGTCCGTATCGACAATTATTCCAAGGTCGCTGAACAAGCCGCATAAAACTCCCGTAAGACTGCTTTTTCCCGCGCCGTTCACGCCGCCTATTATGGTGTACTTTTTCATGGCGTTACCTCTTTCAAAAATTTAATGTCAAGCGTATGCGGCAAATGACAAATCTGGAATTACAGCCCGTGGGGCGACTCAACTTTTTTATCCGACTCCTGTATAGCTACAAGGGTCATTTCGTTTCCGCGCTTGGAAACAACGTATTCCACGTATTTTTCGGGACTCGGCTCTTCCTCCGACGTAAGGGTCAGCCACGCTGGCGTAGGGGAAACGTAACCTACCGTAAGAGTGTACCGCTCGCCTACGCGGGTCATGTCCTCAATATAGGGAGAATAGGTAAAATGCTTCGGGTTCGACGGTATTCGGTATGATTTTATCGACTCGTCGTAGTAAAACTGCACTTCCACGCCGATTATGGACTGGTGCTCAAAGCTGAGACCCGTTCCGAAAAGCTTTGTACCGTGCTGTTCTACATCAAGCTCAGGCACGATTATCATGTCGAAATCCGCTTCGTACTTGGATTTATCCTCGTACAGAATAATATCCCAAAGCGCTGCCGTAATCAGCGTCTCGCTGCGGAGCTTTACCGTCTGGTTAAACGGTGCGGGGTCGCAGATGACTATGGGGTACACGAACCGTGCGAACTCGTTTTTCTGCTGTGTATTGTCCGCGAAATCCTTTATCACGTCTCTCGTAAACACCACCGTGGAGTAAAGTCCGACTATTGCAAGCAGGGAGATGACAATGCCGAACAGGAAATACAGCTTTCTGTGCAGTCCTTCGGGGTTTGACATCGGCGCGTCGGGAACTTCTATTTCCTCGGTAAACTCCGCCATTTCCTCCTGGCTTTCGTTGAGAGCTTCGTCAAACATACGCTTGATGTTTTCAATGGAGTCCTTGTCCTGCTTCTTTGCCGTCTTTTTGGCGGACTCCCTGTCATTTTCGTCGGCAGGAACAAACTTCGGAGGCTTCTGTTCGTTTGGTTTGTTCTGCTTATCCTGCTTATCCTGCGGCGCTTTCGGCGCTTTTTTTCCGTTCTTCTTTACGGGTTTTCCGTTTTTTTTGTTTCCGTTTTTGGGATTAACATAGCTGTCATAGTCAAAAAAGTCTTTTTTATCATTGCTCATTGTTGTTTTCCTTTCATCGTATCTGTCCGCTGCCGTCGATAAGGTATTTCACTGAGGTCAGTTCACGCAGTCCCATAGGACCTCTTGCATGGAGCTTTTGGGTGGAAATTCCTATCTCCGCGCCGAAGCCGAACATACCGCCGTCCGTGAAGCGGGTGGAAGCGTTTACGTACACCGCTGCCGCGTCTATTTCGTTCTTGAATCTTTCTGCGTTTGCGAGACTGTTTGTCACAATGCATTCGCTGTGTCCCGTTGAGTACTTTCCTATATGGTCGACAGCCTCGTCAATGTCCTTTACAATCTTTACGGAAATGATATAGTCTAAAAATTCCGTCGCATAGTCCTCCTCTGTTGCCGGAATAACGCAGTCTCCCAGTATTGCGGCGGTCTTAGTGCAGCCGCGTATTTCCACGTTATGCTTGTCCAGACGCTCCTTTACCATAGGCAGGAATGTTTCCGCAGCCTTTTCGTGTACCAAAAGCGATTCCACAGCGTTGCACACCGAAGGACGCTGAGTCTTTCCGTTGTCAACGATATTGACCGCCATTTCAAGATTGGCAGTTTCGTCCACAAAAACATGACAGTTTCCCACGCCTGTTTCAATAACGGGTACGGAAGCGTTCTCCTTGACCGCGCGGATAAGCCCCGCACCGCCCCTTGGGATAAGCACGTCAAGATACTGAGTGCATTTCATAAGCTGAGTTGTCACCTCGCGGGTAGTGTCGTCAACAAACTGTATAAGATCTTCGGGAAATCCCGCAGAAGCTATTGCGCTTCTCATTATATCGCAAAGGCACTTGTTTGAGTTATAGGCTTCCTTGCCGCCGCGGAGAATGACCGCGTTTCCGGCTTTAAGACACAGCACGGCAGCGTCCGCCGTAACGTTGGGGCGGGACTCGTATATAATGCCGATGACTCCCATAGGTACTCTTACTTTTGTTATTCTCATTCCGTTGGGACGAACCGAGCCGCTTTCCGTGAGACCGACCGGGTCGTCAAGCTTTATTACGTCCTCAACTCCGGCGGCGATACCCGATATCCTTTCGGGGGTAAGCCTTAGCCTGTCCTGCATTGCCGCGGACATACCGTTCTTTTCGGCTGCTTCGAGGTCGGCTTTGTTAGCGGAGAGAATTTTTTCGGTATTTTCCGTAAGAGCGGATCTTATTGCCGCAAGAGCCTTGTTTTTTTGTTCTGTTGAAGCGCAGCGCAGGGCTTTTTCACAGGCTTTTGCGTTGGCTCCCAGTGTTTCGGCGTAATTCATAATAACAGATTCCTTTCCGTGACCTGCGTCTGAAGCTTGCAGGCGAAGTCTCCGAATAACATTGCATAAAATAATTATATCACAAAGACGGTAATTGTCAAGGCATGAAGAAATTACAAAATTGATTTCCAAGGAGCTATGCTCACAGAAATCGCTGTCGCAACAATAATTTTCTGATATTTAAAGATTTTTATTCTTGATTTACAGAAAATAATATGCTATACTTCTTCAAAAAGAGAAAGGGAAATTTATATGAACAATACGATATATCTTTATGGAATGGTAATGTCAACTGAAAGCTTTGTGCTTCGGGGGGACTTTCCTCAAGCGGACGGCTACGGCGAAATAGCGGAGAAGCGAGCGGGTATCGGCGGAGAAACTGGCACGGCTGCTGCTGTGCTGGCTTCTCTCGGATGCAGGGTCAAAGTAGGCGGTACTCATGTGGGAAATAAAAACCGAGACCTGATACGGGGCTATGCAAAGGAGCACGGCATAGACGACAGCGAGCTTGCAGACGAGGACTTTGACGGTATTGTGGATTGGGTGATGATAAGCGGAAAAACAAGGACCTGCTTCGGAGAATGGGGAAAGCATTTTTCACGTCCCGAACCGTTTTATGAGCCTCCGTGCGGAGAAAGCATAGCAAATTGTTCTGTGGTCGGCTGGGACAATTTCTACGGTAAGGAGACCGCAGAGCTGTGCCGCCGTTACGGAAAAAAGTTTGCCGCCATAGACTGTATGCACGATTCCGCTGCAAACCGTTTCTGTGCGGTGAACGCCGTTTCCCACGAGTTTTTGGAGGGACGTTACTCCGGAAGATCACCCGAAGAGCTTTATAAGCTGTATACCGAAAATTCTGACGGACTTATTATATTTACCTTTGGCAGCGATCCTGTAATGTACGGCAGAAAGGGCAGCGAGCCGAAATATTTTCAGCCCTATAAGGTAAAAGCCGCAAGTACTTTAGGCGCGGGGGACAGCTTCAAGGCGGGAACAATATACGCTCTTTCGCAGGGACTTTCCGATGATGATATCGTTCGGTACGGCTGCGCTGTGGCTGCCGCGGCTATAATGAGGTACCCTATATACGAATACCCGCCGACAATTGACGAGGTAAACAAAATTCTGAACGGTTAGAGCCGTTCGTCTTACGCAGATAAAAACTGCCGAATGAAAGCTCATTCGGCAGTCTCTTTTTATTTCGTAATTATTTTGCGGAGTCAACTAACGCCTTGACAATTTCGGGATAAACCCATTCAAGGTTTTTTCTGTTAAACAAGCCGAAGTTTTCCGAACCGACGTTGAAAGCGTTATTGTCCCACCATATACAGGGTACTCCGTATTTTTTTGCGGAGGAAACATAATATTCCGCAATTTCTACTCTGCCCGCTGTGTTGTTTTTATTTACAGAACCGAATTCTCCGATAATAACAGGAATGCCTTTGCTCAGATACATCTTGTCAATATTTGACAGTAATGTGTCTATTTCACGCTTACCGCTGTCCGAAAGGGTTTTTTCGCCGGAATTTCCGTTAAATGCGGCATTATAGGGTATATATGCGTGTATCGAAACTATTATCCTGTCGTCATCCGGAATTTTCAAGTCGGCCATTGCATCATACGATGTGGACGCGGCATACGGCGTTACCATAAGAAAGCGAGTCTTGTTGTATCCGCCCTCCGCTCTGACAGCGCTGACGAAAGCCTCATACATTCGGTTTATTACATCTCTTTCCGGTTTTGTTCCGCCGCTCCACTCCTTGGCTGAACCCTCGGTGCGCGGTTCGTTCCTGCCCTCGAAAAGCAGCTTTTCATCATAGTCCTTAAAGCGTGCTGCTATCTGTTTCCAAACATATTGGTATTTTTTAGTGGTTTCTTTTTCTGTTTCTTCTTCAAGGGGCAGCCAGTAGTTGTCATGGTGTACATTCAATATAATGAACATACCGTCCTCATAAGCATAGTCAACGACCTCCTGAACGCGGTCGAGCCACGCTTTGTCGATTTTGCCGCTGTCGTCGATATGATCGCCCCATGAAACGGGGATTCTGATAGTGTTGAAGCCTGCTTTTTTAACAGCTGATATCATTGCTTTTGTGGTTTTGGGATTACCCCACGCGGTTTCGCAGTCAAGCTTGTTTGTGAGCCATGTACATTTTGAGCAATCCAATGAATTGCCAAGGTTCCAGCCGACTGTCATTTGAGCGACTATGTCCTGCGGGGTTTTATATTTGCTTTTCAAATTCGCCGTATTGGTTTTCCCTGCGGATTTTTTCTGTACAGTCACCTTGCAGGCTGCCTTATAGTCGGTACCCTTTATTTTTACGGTAATTGTGGCTGTGCCCTCCTTTTTGGCTGTGACCTTGCCCTTTGAAACAGCAGCGACAGACTTGTCCGACGAGCTCCACTGAACAGTAGCTTTTTTGTACCCCGTGACCGACGGTTTAAGGGTGCAGGTCTCGCCCACGGAAAGCGTTACCTTTGTTTGATCAAGCTTAATGCTCTTTTTTGCCGCGGAAACGCTTACCGACATTGTGCAGACGCAAAGCAGCACAGCTAAAAACGCGGCAGTTATTTTTTTAAGTTTCATAGGGAACCTCCATTCAAAATATTATTAATTAATTTTAACAGATTTTTTCCACGAATGCAATGACATATTGTGTGAAATTTACTGCTAAAATGAAAATAAGATGAAAAATTATCCTGTCCTGTTGAAAAAATATTAAAGATTTGCTATAATATTTTCAATAAAACCTATATGAAAGGAGAGCTCCGCAAGGGAGCGCAGCCGTTTATGAAAAAGCTTTTGTTTGTATTCAATCCGCGTTCGGGAAAAGGTCAGATCCGTCAGCATCTTATGACAATAACAGACACCTTTGTAAAAGGCGGATACGAAGTTACCGTTCACCCGACCCAGGCTCAGCTTGACGCTTATGAAAAGATATCCTCAAGGTGCGAGGACTTTGACGCCGTGGTATGCAGCGGCGGAGACGGCACTCTCAACGAAGCCATAAAGGCGCTTATGACGTCGGGAAAGCGCGTTCCGCTGGGATATATACCGTCGGGTACGATGAATGATTTTGCTTCCAGTCTTGGCATTCCCAAGGATATGCCCGAAGCCGCCGCAAGGATCATGGAGGGTCAGCTCGTTACCGTTGACGTAGGTTCGTTTAACGATGAGTACTTCACCTATATCGCTGCTTTCGGAGCGTTTACCGACGTAAGCTATGAAACCTCCCAGCAGATGAAGAATATGTTCGGAAGCCTCGCATATATCATGGAGGGTATGAAGCGGCTCAATACCGCCAAATCTTATCATGTTACCGTTACGCACGACGGTGAAACTATCGAGGACGATTTTATTTTCGGCATGGTGTCAAATTCTACATCCGTAGGAGGCTTCAAGGGACTCGGCGGTACGGAGGTTCAGCTGGACGACGGAGTTTTTGAGGTGCTGATGATAAGAATGCCGAAAAACCTTGCGGAATTTCAGCTTACTATAAACTCGTTTTTGAAGCGTGAGCTTGACTCCAAATATTTTGTTTCATTTAAGGCAAAGCAGGTTGAGTTCCACTCGGACGGCGATCTGCCCTGGACTTTAGACGGAGAGTTCGGCGGAAACTGCCGCAACGTTACTATAAAAAATAATTACCGAGCCGTTGATATATTTGCGCCGAAGCCGGGGACGGTGATAGCTGCTTCAGCCGATGAGGAAGACGCGGGCGGTGAGGAAAATACGGCGGAATAAAAACAGAGGACAGACCGGCTTAACAGGTCTGTCCTCTTATGATTTTACGCTGTTTTATTGAGCATACCGCCTCTGCCCTCAGTAGGATCGAATAAGCCCACGTCGTACCTGTCGCTGTCGTTTCCGCTTCTTGTGACTGTCCTTGTGGTACCGCCCGAAACGAAAACCTTTCCGCATTCTGGACATATTCCCGTGTGTATAGTAACGCTTTGGGAGATGATCTCGTTCCCCTCGCGTTCGGCTTTAGCCTGGTTTCTGCTGACGTGCTCCTGCTCATGGCTTCTTACTGCAGCGCCGGCAGCTTTGGGGTCTACCCTTGTGGGAGTCTGGAAAGAAACGCCCGAATCGTCTGAACCGTCCTGATACTTTCTGTTTTTGCAGGTCTGGCATTCAAATGAGTCGAAGCGGCGTTTTTTGTCCGCCTCGTCGGATATCCTGCCGTACCCGTCCGAACCGTCTTTATTGCCGCTTTTATTGCTGTTCGGAGAAATTTTTCCGCTGCGGTCTATCGGAGACGCGTCCATTCCCATGTTTGCCGACTGATTTTTTCTGTAGACTGCGATACCGCCGAAACCGCGGTATCCGCCGGAAAAGCCTTGCGAAGCTCCCGAAATTCCCATGCCGATAGGTTCAATAGCCATAAAATTTCCTCCTTTACAGACAATTTTATTTAAATTTATTATAGCATCTTTTCCATGAGAAATCAAGGAAAATTTTTATTTTTCTTTAATATTTTTAACCGGACAAAAATCTTGACGAACACCTGTTTTAGTGGTATACTTGTTTTATGTCTAAAAAAGAAAAATAAATTAGGCAAGATGGAACCCGCCTTTAAGGCGGCGGGTTCCATTTTCGGGATCAGTGGGGATCAACCCCTCACTGATCCCTTACCGCAGCAAAGCTGCGGCTTGCCACGTTAAATGACGGGGCAAGCCCCTTATTGAAAAAAGGAGTGCAAAAAATTATGAATAAAAAAGAAGTTGCGGAGATCAAGAAAAATTTTACCGACAGCAGCGGTTTTTTTACCCTTAACCATATTCTGACAGCCTATGTTGATCCGCAGAAAAATATTCTATGCAAGGAAAACAGGCTGTATTCCCTTATCCCGGAGGACGAGGGGGCGGTCATGCTGGAGTCCCTGAAAAAAATTCTTGGCGGACGTCTGGGCAAAAATCTGACCGAGTACGGCTTTCCCAACGAGGAATATGCCGAGGACGGAGCGCAGAACGACCTTTACGCCGCTGTAAGGGGCAAGCTGGAGGACGAGGTTTCCTGCGACAAGCTGCTGGCAAGGATCGTAAACAATATGGAGTACGAAATGGCGTACACAGTTATTATCGGGTACTGCTCCTACAGCGTTATGACAAAGGACAGGAACGATGAAAGCTATGACGATGCAGCCGATGAATACAACTTTATCGCGGCAGCGGTGTGTCCCGTCAACACGGGTGACGACGGTCTGATGTTCGACAGGGAGAACTCTTCCATAGTCAAAAAAGCCAACACTGATCTCATTATAAGCCGCACGCCCACGGACGGCTTTTTCTACCCCGTTTTCAGCGACAGAAGTCCCGACGTGAACAGTGTGATGTACTACACCAAAACTCCTAAGAAGCCGAATATTTCAGTTGTTGAGGACGTTCTCGGCTGCAATTTTGTCATGACCTGCCAAAGCGAAAAGGAGACTTTCCAGCAGGTGCTTACCGACGTTGTAGGGGACGAGCTGAGTTATACGGTCATTACTCAGGTCAACGAGGCTCTGCGGGACATCGTTACAAACGCCAAAAACGAGACCGAAATGCCCCTTATTGATGACAACAAGCTTCACGGCATACTTTTCGACGCGGGAGTCAGCAGCGAAAAGCTGGACGCTCTCCCCGCAGTCTTCAAGGAAAAAGTCGGCGAAGCGGACGGTCTTACCGCGGAAAATCTTGTGGAAAACAAAATGGTGCTCGCCACTCCGGAAATTACCATAAACATAAGCAGGGAAGCCGCCGAAAAGGTGCGTACAAGCGTTATAGGCGGCAGACGGTGTCTTGTTATCGATCTTGACGATCCAAGCATTTCCATAAACGGACTTGTTACGGACGTTACATAATTTTCAGAAAATTGTGTTGATTTTGATTTAAAAGAATAGTATAATACTATAGTTGTATTTTATGGGGACGGCGCGCCTTTGTCCTCATATATTTTAAGGAGATTTGTTATGACCGACACAATAATGAAAAAATTCGACTGCATTGAAAATATGATAGGACGTACTCCTCTGCTGGAGATATCGCTTGCTTATAAGGGCAGACCGCGCAAGGTCTACGCCAAGGCAGAGTATCTCAATCTTACCGGAAGCATCAAGGACAGAGTAGCTTTTCACATAATGAAAAAGGCGTACCGTGAGGGTACGCTTAAAGAGGGAGACGTTGTTGCGGAAGCCACAAGCGGAAACACGGGCATAGCGTTTTCCGCCATGAGCAGCTATCTGGGTCACAAGGCCGTTATTTTCATGCCCGACTGGATGAGCCACGAGCGTATCAATCTGATGAAAAGCTTCGGAGCGGAGGTAAGGCTGGTTTCCCGCGAGGAGGGCGGTTTTCTCGGTTCGATAAAAATGACCGAGGAACTTGCCGCAAAGGGAGGAGTTTTCCTGCCGGGACAGTTTTCCAACGAGGACAACTGCGAAGCCCATTTTGTTACCACAGGCGAGGAGATAGTCCGTCAGCTTTCTTCTATAGGACGCAAAGCCGACGCTTTTGTTGCAGGAGTAGGCACGGGCGGTACGGTAATGGGCGTGGGCAGACGGCTCAGACACGAAAATCCCAAGTGCGAAATGTACCCACTTGAGCCGCTTAATTCCCCCACTCTCTCTACGGGCTATAAGGTGGGAAATCACCGCATACAGGGAATTTCCGACGAGTTTATCCCCTCTATCCTGAAGCTTGACGAGTGCGGCGAGGTTGTGTCCGTGGACGATATTGACTCCATAATCATGGCGCAGAGGCTGTCCCGCGAGTTCGGCATAGGCGTAGGTATATCTTCGGGAGCAAATCTTCTGGGGGCAATAATTGCGGGTAACCGTCTCGGCGATGATTCCACCGTCGCTACGGTCTTTGCTGACGACAATAAAAAATACCTTTCCACGGATTATTCCGAGGAATTCACCCCCGCTCCCGACAGCATGAGCAGGGATATCGAGCTTATCGGAGTAAGAGCCATAGCTTCACTGTAAAACTATAAAATAAAATCCGCGGAGGAACATCATCTGTTTCTCCGCGGATTTTTATTTTGATGAATCAATATATTTCCAGTAGCCTTTCAGATATACCGCTCCCGATATGACCGTAAGAGCGGTCGCTATCCAAATCAAGACTTGGTACACTATATCTGCGATTTCGGCGGTGCGTCCCTCAAAGGAAAAACACATTCCCAACATAATGACTACCTGTGCGACCATTGTAAACGCGGTTTTCAGTTTTCCCCAGATACCTGCCGCCACAACAACACCCTCGTTTGCGGTAACGAGCCGCAGACCCGATACCATAAATTCCCTCGCAACGATTATTATTACCGGAACAGCTCCTATAACGTCACGCTCCACCATACACATAAGCGCGGAGACCACAAGCACCTTGTCCGCAAGAGGGTCGAGGAATTTTCCGAAAGTGGTGACAAGATTCCTGCTGCGGGCGATGTGTCCGTCCAGAGCGTCTGTGGCGGACGCCGCGGCAAATATTGCAAGGGCGATAACAGGGCTGTACGGCACGATGTCGGTCAGCATAAAGAACACATAGAACGGTACGAGTATCACTCTTAACAGGGTAAGCTTATTTGGCAAATTCATTTGCTATTTCTCCAATCAGATCGTAGTCAAGCATATCGGTGATCTTGACTTTAACAAATTTTCCAGGTATCTGCCGCTTGTCGGGAGAGGTGAAAAATATCTTTCCGTCGATCTCGGGAGCGTCGGCTGCGCTTCGTCCGAAATAGCATTCTCCGTAACGGTCGAATCCCTCTATGACTATTTCAAGCGTACTTCCCACAAGCTTCTTGTTTTTCTTGACGGCAATAATCATCTGCTGCTCCATGATAACGTCGGCGCGGCGCTGTTTTACGTCCTCGTCAAGCTGACCGTCCATATCCGCCGCGGGAGTCTTTTCCTCTGCGGAATAAGCAAAGCAGCCGAGACGGTCGAACTTCATATCGCGGACAAATTCCGCAAGCTTGCCGAACTGCTCCTCGGTCTCTCCGGGAAAACCGGTGATAAGGGTAGTCCGCAGGGTTATGCCCGGAACCTTGGCGCGTATTTTTTCTATAAGCTCCCGCAGGGACTTTTCGTCTCCCTGTCTGTTCATACGCTTTAAAATTTCTCCGTCGCAGTGCTGGATAGGAAGATCCATGTACTTGACGATCTTTTCCTCACGTGCCATAACGTCCAGAAGCTCGTCGGTGACGCGTTCGGGGTAGCAGTACAGAACCCGTATCCATTTGAGATGCTCTATTTTGCAAAGCTCCGTCAGCAGTTCGGGGAGCATCAGTCTGCCGTACAGGTCTTCGCCGTAGCGCGTGGTGTCCTGAGCTATAACGTTCAGTTCTCTTACACCGTTGCTGACAAGGCGTTTTGCCTCTTCAATAAGTTCGTCCATGGGAACGCTGCGGAAACGTCCGCGTATGTACGGTATCGCGCAGTAGGAGCAGCGGTTGTCGCAGCCCTCGGCGATCTTAAGGTACGATGAAAAGGAAAGAGTGGTCTGCACTCTGTCTCCCGTAAGAGGGAGATTTTCCTTGTCCCCGAAAGCCTGTATGCGCTCGTCCGCCATGATTTTTTCGAGTATCGAGACTATATCGCTGTTGCAGCCTATGCCGACAACGGCGTCAGCCTCGGGGATAAGCTCCGCGACTTCCTCGCGGTAACGCTCCGCAAGGCAGCCTGTAATAACGATTTTTTTGATGCGTTCCTCTTTTTTCAGAGTTGCAAACTCTAAAATGGTGTCGATAGCCTCCTGCTTTGCGGACTCAATAAAGCCGCAGGTGTTTATTATTGCGATATCCGCCAGCGCGGCGTCGCTGACAAGCTGATAACCCGCCTCCCGGATACTGTAAAGCATTCTTTCAGCGTCAACCTGATTTTTTGTGCAGCCCAATGAAACCATACCAACTCTGATAGACATTTCAAACATTCCTTTTCCCCAAATTTAGGTATCCGCCGTTTTTGACGGATACCTTATTATTTTAATGCGGAAACAAGGTCTCCGGCTTATTTTTCTCTTCAGCCCTGATATTCCTCGATGCGCACGCTTTCCATCATAACCTGTGTAAGAGGCTTGTCGTTTTCGGGATTTGTTTCGACTTCGGCTATCTTGCGCACAACGTCCATGCCCTCGAAAACCTGTCCGAATACTGTGTAGCCTCCGTCAAGGAAAGGAACTCCGCCCACTTCGCCGTACTTTGCGGCAACGTTCGCGGGCCAGTTGTACTGAGTGGAATCGGCAGCGTAAAGCTCCTCGCAGGTATTCTGCATATAGCCGTCGGGAGTATTTACAATATAAAACTGGCTTCCGTTGGTGCTTGTAGCGCCGGAATTTGCGTAAGCCACCGCGCCGGTAAAGTGGTACAGATTTTCGGAAGTACCGCCTTCAAACTTTTCACCCCAGATGGATTTGCCGCCTGTGCCGTTGCCCTTGGGGTCTCCGCCCTGATTCATAAAGTTAGGTATGACTCTGTGGAAGATCAACTCGTCATAATATCCCATTTCAGCAAGTCCGATAAAGTTTTCAACGCCTTTGGGAGCGTCATCGGGGAAAAGCTTGATCTTTATCTCGCCCATGTCCTTAACGGTGATGACCGCTATCTTTTCGCCCGGCTCGGGCATATTGAAGTTGTGTATCTCCACGTCGGGAAGCCACTGCACTGTGCTCGCGTCAACATTTCCGTTTTGGTCGGTGACAGCGGTGCTGCCGCTGTCAGGCGTACCCTTGCAGCCTGCCAAAACAAAAGCTGATACTGACGCGGCAGCCAGTAATGAGATTATTTTTTTAATGTTCATAAACATGATCATTCCTTTTTTAAACAGATTTTGATATAGCAATATACCTTATTATTATACACCAAAAAAAACGTTTTGTAAAGTACAAATTTTACCTGCGGAAAATATTATTGCAGCACTGCAGTACTGCAGAGGAAAACACCGAAAAAGTCCAAATGCTATTGACAAGCAATATTATATGATGTATAATATATACTAAAGGGGGAACTTTACTATGCCGAAACCAAACGAATATGATAAAAAGCTTGCCGTGGAGATCGAAAAACGCATATCGGAAATGGAATCCGAGGATTATGAATTTCCGAAGCGTTTCGGTAAAAGGGACTATATAATTCTTGCAGTTGTATGCGCGGTATGCCTGATACTGATAATTGCGGGGGGCTGTCTGCAATGAAAGAAAATGTTAACGTGAACGAACAGGTAGAAAAAGAAGCCCTGTTCGGAATTGCGCCGGTGCTCAACAAGGAAAAGCTTTACGGCTTTCTGGACGCGGTGCTGATACTGTCGGGGTACTGCATTGCAACATGGAGCTATACTCAAGGCTCGTACCTTGCCACTCTGGTGGGCTTCAAACAGCTTCTCATAGGCGCGTTTGCGGGAGCTATACTTATGCTTGCCATATATCAGCTTCCTGTAATACTTTCCGTGCGGTACGGAATCGACGTCTGGATATGGCTCAAATCCGTTTTCGGACATAAAGGCGTTACCGTCATGACAATTGTTATAATTCTTATAAATTTTCCGTGGTACGCGGTTTGTGCTGACCTTTTCGCCTCCTCAATGGGAAATCTTGCCGCTCTTTTCGGAGTAACTCTTCCCGATTTTGCCCCGCTCATACTTAGGCTGCTCTGCGTCGCGATAGGTACAGCCATTGCCTACAAAGGTATCGGAGCGATAACTCACACTACGCGGATACTTGTTCCGCTGCTGCTGGCTTTAGGCGGACTTGTGGTGATAATCGGTTTTACGAAAGTACCATTTGACGTTATATGGAACTATAAGCCGAACGTCAGCGAGTATACGGACAGTATTATACCGTACATAATTTCCATAGAGGCGAATTTTGCTTTTGTTATAACCCTCGTCGGAGGAATGGGAGAGGTTCCAAGACTGGTCAAAAAGGAAAATGCCGGCTTTTGGGCGGGCGTTATCGGACAGGGAGTTTCAGGTTCGTTTTTCGTTGTGGTCGGAGCTGTAATGGCGATAGCAATGCAGTATGTCACGGGAGAAATGATCGACGACCCTACCCTTATGCTTGCGGCTCTTTCCGTTCCCGCGCTTGCGTTAAGCTCGCTGCTGCTGGTGGCTTTTGCCAACATCGGCACCCAGGCTGTAGGTTCCTATATCTACGGAGTAATGCTCAAATCCTCGTTCAAGCGCGCCGATTACCGTACCCTGATAATCATTCTTGCGCTGTACGCAGGGCTGCTTTGCGTATGGGGAAAGATAGTGGAGTACTTCGGTTCTTTCCTGACAATAAGCGCGTGCATATACGCTCCGCTTGCGGCTTTGCTTTTCACGGACTTCTTCTTTGTCAGAAAGCAAAAGCTTGATTTGCGTTCCGCATTTGGACTGAATGGATATAATGCCTACAATTATACTTGCGGTATAAATTGGGTTGGCTTGCTCTGCGTCGCCGCAGGAGTGGCGATGTCCCTGCTGGTGTATAATCCAGTAACGGGAGAGATACACAACATGACTCTTTTCAGGCTTACTCCAACGGGATTTTCCTTTTTGGGAACAGGTCTGCTGTATCTGCTTTTAAGTTTTGTACCGCCTGTGAGAAAATATCTTTTAGCTGACAGGCTTAACGTCACCGAAAGCAGGTGCTGACATGAAGAACAAAAAACCTGTTCTTACGCCTTTTGACCGTTACCGCGTGCCTCCGAAGCAGAATCTGTTTTTCATGCCTGCCATATGGCTTTTGTGCAAGGTCATAACCGCGCGTTCAAAGCTGCGGATAAACCGCGTTAATATGAAAGGCCTGAAGCCTCCGTTTCTGGTTTTGGGTACACATCACGCCTTTATGGACTTTATAGTTTCACCGCTAACAGTTTTTCCTTACAGGGCGAACTATGTTTCCGAGCTGGAGGGCTTTGAAAATTACGGCGAGTGGCTTTACCGTCAGGCGGGCTGTCTGGGTACACGGAAATTTGTTAACGACATAGCTTTGATAAAAAATATCAAAAAGGTAATGGAGCGTAAGGGGATACTTGTTCTGTACCCCGAAGCGCGGTACGCCAACGTTGGAACAAGCTCCGCGCTGCCTGAATCGGTGGGAAAGCTTGCCAAATACCTTGACGTTCCGCTGGTCACTTTAAATATGCGCGGGAACTATTTGCAGTCCCCAATATGGAACCTGACAAAGCGGAAAGAGGTACTCCTTGACGCGACTATAACCCAAATTTACAGCCGTGAAGAATTGAAAAAAGCCTCCGTTGACGAGATAAACGCAAAGATAGCGGAGTTTTTGAGCTACGACGAATATGCATATCAGTTCCAAACGAAAATTGCGGTAACATACCCAAAACGCGCTGAGGGCATAGAAATGCCGCTCTATAGGTGTCCCGACTGCGGCGCGGAGTTTGAAATGCATACAAGCGGAGCGGAGATATCCTGCGGAAAATGCGGCGAAAAGCGTATCATGACCGAATACGGCAGAATGGTTCGTCCCGACGGCTCGGAGGACGGCTTTTCCCACATTCCGGACTGGTACGAGTGGGAGCGGGAGTGCGTTAAAAAGGAAATAGACAGCGGCGCATACGGTCTGGATATGCGCGTGAAGATAGAGTCGCTGCCCAATGCGGTGAACTTTATAGACCTTGGATATGGCAGGCTTATCCATAATGAAGACGGCTTTAAGCTGATATTCAAGGACTACGGCGATAAAGAGGAAAAAACGCTTTCCTTTGTGCCCCTTACCATGACGTCTATCCACACCGAGTACGACTACAGGGGAAAGGGA
This sequence comes from uncultured Clostridia bacterium, assembly GCA_947089135.1. Taxonomy (GTDB): domain Bacteria; phylum Bacillota; class Clostridia; order Oscillospirales; family Ruminococcaceae; genus RGIG8773. The sequence goes on along the minus strand of CAMUJF010000008.1, from coordinate 89,753 downwards.
CAGTGCGTTACCCTGTCCACCCTTGACAACACCTATTTTATCTATCCGCTTGAAAAAGGCTTCAACGCCACAAAGATACAGTTTGCCGCAGAGTACCTTTACGAAAAGTGCAAATCGAGGCTTGTTATTTCAAAATAATAGGGGATTTTTTTACAAAAAGACTTGCATTTTGTAAAATATTTATGTATAATTAAGTTAATATATTTTTTACAAAGGAGCATATTTTTATGGACGAATTTAACAATAATCCTTTTAATGAGGAAAAGAGCGGCGAAAGCTCCGCAAATCCATATGTGCAGCAAGGTATGCAAGGGCAGCAGGAACAGCAGCCTCAGCAGTACCAACAGCCGCAGAACTATGATCCCTATAATCAGCAGCCTGTTCAGGGTCAGCAATACGCTCAGAATCAGCAGCAGTACGATCTGCCTCCTCAAAACGGTCAAAACAGTCAGAATCCTTACGGCGCGCAGGGCGGCTACAATTATAATCAGCAGAATATCCCGCAGGGAGGGTATGTTCCTCCGCAGGGATACACAGCAAATCAGAGGTACGGCTACGGCGCTCCCTATCAGCCGCAGCAGTCCACGGGTATGGCGGTGGCTTCTCTTGTGCTGGGGATAATTTCCATATGTTCGGGATTATTTATGTTCGCATTTCCGTTTCTTTTTCTTATGCCTATAATAGGTATTATCCTCGGCATAGTTTTCAAGTGCAAGAGGCTTCCCGTGGGAAAAGGGCTGTCTACGGCAGGTATAATAACCTCGGCGGTAGGACTTGCCATACCGATCGCTTTGCTTGCATTTGTGGTAGTTATGCTTCTGACTAACGGTGCGGAGCTTATGCAGTACTTAAAGCAGGTTTCTCCCGAACAGTACGAACAGCTTTACGAGATATACGGCGATCAGTTTCCGCAGTGGTTTGATGCCGCAGTTTCATTCTTAATAAAATAATCGGTTGTAATTACCGAAAGACAATGTTCAGCGGGGGCGGTTCTATGCCGTTCCCGCTCTTTTGCTTTTCTCAGGATTTTCTATTGCTTATTTGTAATTTCGGATCGGAACGCACAGGAGGGCAAACTGAAAGGCAGTCGAAAGAAATATTGCAGAATTGTAACAAATTTCAAAATGTATTGACAAGCATATTATATGTGGTATAATATACAACGTGGGTATTTGAATGCTTGACTTATAGCGCTGATAAACCTTGGAGGGATTTTGTGGAAACTATACCGTTTCTTGAATACAGTCTGTATCAGATGTTTCATATGTTTATTTTCTGGTCGTTTATCGGCTGGTGCATAGAAGTCTGCGATATGACGCTGGAGACCGGCGAATATCAGAACCGCGGCTTTCTGAATATGCCCATATGTCCTATTTACGGCTTCGGCGTGCTTATGGTAGTCATTTTTTTCAGACCTATCGAACATACTTTTTTGCTGCTGTTTTTTGCGTCTATGACTTTGTGTACTGTATTTGAACTGCTTATCGGTCTGGGTATGGAAAAGCTTTTCGGCGCAAGGTGGTGGGATTATTCCAATAAAAAGTTTAACTTTAAGGGTTATATCTGCCCTGAGATTTCCATTCTTTGGGGACTTGGCTGCGTTATCGTTGTAAGGATAGTCCACCCCATGGTGGAAAAGGTGGTAGACCGTATTCCGGTAAAGCTGGGGCTTGCGCTTATAGCGATCTGGTCTGTGCTTATCGTTATAGACCTGATATCGTCAATATGCGCGGTAAACAAGCTCAACAACCGTCTGAAACAGATCGACGAAATTTCCAAGATAATGCTCATGAGCGCGGTCAAGATAGGCGAGAACCTTTCGCACGAAACTCTTGACGTCAAGGAAAAATACGATAAATTTATTGAGGCAAGAGACGCTAAGACTCAGGCTTTGAAGCAGCGTTACGAAAGGATAGTCAGCGCGGCGGATTTCAAGATCGGCGAATGGAAGGAACGTTACGAGGGACTTGTGAATCTGCGCGACCGTTCGGTGGAGCGTTTGCTTAAAGCGTTCCCGCATATGCGGTCTATATCTTATTCGGAGTCAATGGAGACCCTCAGAAAACGCCTGAACAGCCGTATTTCCCTGAGCAGGTCAAGAAGCGATAAAAACGCCGAGGACGGCGGTGACGATACAAACGGCGAGAAATAAATATTCCGGTTTTTTGAGGATAAAATATTGCCGCAAAGCTATTGACATAACAGCCTTAATATGGTATACTTATATAAGTTTGGACAACCTTTAAGTTGATCCCGTGAGATCGGCAAGGCAGTCGCTTATATTTATGATTTTTACGGCGGGGTTCGCTGTGTGCCGAGAGGTATCGGCGTACGCGTTTCGCTGTGATTGGAATATTGTAAGCTTTTAGCCTGTCTGCGCTTGCGGACAGGCTTTTTGTTTGGAGGCGGGGCTGTGCAGAATAAACAGGACAAAAAGGTCATAATGGACGAAAACGCCATGACAAGGGCGATAGCAAGGATATCATACGAAATACTGGAGCGCAACAAGGGCGCGGAGGGGATATGCTTTATCGGTGTGCTTTCACGCGGCGCATATCTGGCAAAGCGCATTTCCGACAAGCTGGGCGAGTTGGAGGGATTTGCTCCCGAAACCGGTATCCTTGACATCACCGATTACCGTGACGACGGCAGAGCCTCCGGAGGGGAGGACAGAACCGATATTCCCTTTGACGTGAGGGATAAGCGGGTAGTAATTGTGGACGACGTTATTTTTACCGGACGAAGCGCACGTGCTGCCATGGACGCGGTTACAAAGCGGGGCAGACCGCGCAGCATTCAGCTTGCGGCTTTGGTTGACAGAGGTCACAGAGAACTGCCGATACGTCCCGATTATGTTGGCAAAAACGTTCCAACTTCAAGGGACGAGGCGGTTCGGGTCATGGTAAGGGAGATAGACGGAAGCGATATGGTAGTTATTTTGGAACGGGAGGATCGGTAATGAGCATTCTGTTAAAAAATGTAAGAGCTGTGGACGACATGAAGGACTTTTTTTGCGACATATTTATTGACAACGGCAAGATCATGTCGATAGGAAAAAATATTTCCCGCGTGGCGGACAGAATTATTGACGGCGGCAGAAGGCTTATCGTGCTTCCCGGACTGTTCGATATGCACGTACATTTCCGCGATCCGGGTCAGACTCATAAGGAAGACATTCTCACGGGCTGCGCCGCGGCTCTGGCGGGGGGAGTTACGGGCGTTGTTTGTATGCCCAATACAAACCCTCCTATAGACAGCGCGGAGACGGTGCAGTATATACTTGAAAAGGCTAAGGACGCCGGCGTTGACGTTTATCCCGCAGGCTGCATAACCAAGGGTATGAAGGGTACTGAGCTTTACGACTGGACAAAGCTTGGCGTGAAGATAATTTCCGATGACGGCAGACCTGTTGCGAACGGCGAGCTTATGCGCCGTGCTTTGGAGGAATCAGTGGAAAACGGCTTGCTTGTGGCTTCCCACTGTGAGGATCTGAGTATCATAAACGGCGGTATAGTCAACAAGGGCGAGGCTTCCGAAAAGCTGGGAGTAACGGGCATGGACAGAGCCTCCGAGGACAGTGTTACCGCCCGTGAGATAGCTTTGGCGGACTCATGCGGAGCGCATATCCACATTTGTCATGTTTCCACAAAGGGCAGCGTGGGACTTATCCGCGACGCGAAAAAACGCGGGGTAAAAGTCACCTGCGAGACTTGTCCTCATTATTTTACGTATACCGAGGAAAAGGTTCTGTCCCGTGACGCTGACTACAGAATGAATCCTCCCCTACGCACCGAGGAGGACAGGCAGGCTGTTCTTGAAGCGGTTATCGACGGCACGATAGACTGCATAGTTACAGACCACGCTCCCCATGCCGCGGAGGAAAAGGCGGACTTTGAAAAAGCTCCCAACGGAGTTGTGGGTCTGGAAACGTCCCTTGCGGTAATGCTTACAAAGCTTTTCCATACGAAAAAGCTTCCGCTTATAAGAATTGCGGGACTTATGTCGGTGGCTCCGAGAAAGCTTCTGGGAGTACCCGTTACGCATATCGAAAAGGGCGCGAAAGCCGATCTTGCGGTAATCGATCTTGATATGGAGTGGACGGTCGAACCCGACAAGTTGCGGTCGAAGTCCCATAACACGGTGTTCAAGGGCGAAAGGCTCAAGGGCAGAAATATTATGACTATCTCGGACGGAGTTATCCGTTATGAGCTTTAGGGAGCGGTAAGCATGAAAATAATCGTACCAAATAAAAACGGCGTTTTGGAGGACAAATATTCCAAGCACGCGGCGGCTGAATATACGTACAAAGGCAAACCGACAGTATCTTTTCCCGTAAGCTTTGAGGACGTTCCCGACGGAACGGAAAGCCTTGCGCTCGTGTTTGTGGATTTTGATTCCATACCCGTCTGCGGATTTGCGTGGATACATTGGCTTGCGGCGAATGTTCCTGCGGGTACTGCGGTTCTGCCCGAAAACGCAAGCGCGGAAAATTTGAATATGGTACAGGGTGCAAACAGCCGCATATCCCGATTTGTGGGAGAAACAGACAAAAATGTCGTTTACAGATATATTGGTCCGACACCTCCCGACCAAGACCACAAATACACTCTTACGGCATACGCTTTGGACTGTATGCTTGATTTAAAAGAGGGTTATTATCTCAATGAATTTCTTGATAAAATTGAGGGACATATTCTCGATAAAGCAAAAGAGGTCTTGATTGGAAGAAAGTAGGCGCGGTTATGAAAATAAAATATAAAGACCTGCTCGGCAAGATATTGCTTGTTGGTATAACCTATGTTGACGCGGACGGAAACGTCAAGGAGCAGAAGCCATTTTGGGGTACGGTCGTGACTGCGGACAAAAATCAAATTACCGTAAAGCAGAAAAACGGCGAAACTTTTTCTCTGCCGCCCGACATTAGCGCGATAGAAACCGCTCCCGAGGGGGAGTATCGGCTTCACTCAACGGGAGAGGTGGTCGTGAACCCCGATTTCCTTTCAACGTGGATATCTGAGCAAAATAATGAAAATAAAGACTAACAACAGAAAAGGAGAGATATTATGTCATTCGACAGACTTATCAAAAAAATAATCGAAACCGGAAACCCCACGGTGGTGGGTCTTGACCCCAAGCTGGACTACGTTCCCGCGTACCTCCGCGAAGAAGCCTTTAAGGCCAAAGGCAGAGATCTGAAAGGCGCGGCAAACGCTTTGCTCCGCTTTAATAAGGCTATTATTGATGCGGTATGCGACATTGTCCCTGCGGTAAAGCCACAGGCGGCGTATTACGAAATGTACGGTTTTCAGGGCGTTAAAACGCTGTATAAAACCATTGAGTACGCAAAGAAAAAGGGTATGTTCGTCATTGTTGACGGAAAGCGCAACGACATAGGCGCGACCATGGAGGCGTACACAAACGCATATCTCGGTACGGCAAATGTTGACGGTCTTGATTTCGAGGGCTTCGGCGCGGACGCTCTCACGGTAAACGGCTATCTGGGTACGGACGGTATCGCTCCCCTTACGGCGGCTTGCAAAAAGAATGACAAGGGTATCTTTGTGCTTGTGAAGACCTCAAACAAGTCCAGCGGAGAATTGCAGGACAGAATGCTTGACGACGGCAAGACCATATACGAGACAATGGGCGATATGTGCGAAAAATGGGGCGCAGATTCCGTAGGCGAGTACGGCTATTCCGCGGTGGGCGCAGTGGTTGGAGCAACATATCCCGAACAGCTTGCGGAAATGAGAGAGAAGCTTCCCCACACGTTTTTCCTTGTCCCCGGCTACGGAGCGCAGGGCGGCGGCGCGGAGGGCGTTGCAAAGGCTTTCGACCAAAAGGGTCTGGGCGCGATAGTAAATTCCTCACGTGCGGTAATGTGCGCTTATCAGAAAGAGGATGGCTGTGACCCGCACGATTTCGCTGGCGCGGCAAGACGCGAGTGCATACGCATGAGAGAGGATATTACGGGGTTTGTAACTGCTCTCAAAAAATAGCAGGCTGAGCCTGCACCCTTGTTCTACCTCAAAGTCGGATACAATAATTTTTGGGCTTGTCAAGCCCCTATCAAGGGGCGGGATAAATACAGCAATTATATAAAAGCTTTGCAGCGCGATAAACCTTAATTTGGAGAAGGAAATACAATATGAAAAATATAAAGAGGGCATTGCATAATATGTTTATTGCAGTAGGCTTTGGAACAGTGGTATATGTCCCGATGCTTTTGCTTGATAAAGGACTTAATGATACTATGCAATCGGTTCTTACTTGGGTATTTGCATCTGTTTTGTACGGATTATCATTTGAAATAATAGAAATAAAGTCAAAAGCAAAATATCCGATACATATTGCTGTATGCTTTATTGTTACGATCGCCACTCGATTGATATATTCATATATTGAGAGTGGAACAGTCAATGTGTTAAAAACAGTGACAATTACAATACCGATATTTGCGGGTGTTTATATTGCATTATTTCTATTTATGAAATATATCGGAAATGTAAAAGAAGAGAAGTAAAATTTGAGTTTGTACTTATTTCAAGCGAGTATGTGTTTAAAAAGCTCCACTCGCTTATGTTTGAAATTGCACTGAAAAGAATTGATCGCGGCTTTGAAAAAATAGCAGGCTGATAAATCAAAATTGGGAGGTATCATATGACTAAACCCGAAATGATAATTTTTGATTATGGGTACACAATTCTTTACGAGCCGAACAACAGCGCTGAAAACGGAAACAGGGCGATATACAAATACATAAAAGATAATCCCGGCAATGTCAGCTTTGAAACCTTTAACAAAACCTGCATTGAAATGTTTGCGGAAATCAAAGCCAACCGCGGCACGCTTGAAATTCACGAGCATCATTTCCTAAGACTTTTATGCGATTATCTTAACATAACGTTTTCTGTTTCTTTAGATGAAGCGGAGCGCATTATATGGAACGGCATCTCCGAGGGTGCGGTCATGCCTTACGTTTCGGAAATGCTTGATTACCTCAACGAAAACGGCATACGCACCGCAGTAATAAGCAATCATTGCTTTTCGGGCGCTGCGCTTGCCGAAAGAATAGACAGACTGCTCCCTAACAACAAATTTGAATTTGTACTTGTTTCAAGCGAGTATGTGTTCAAAAAGCCGCACTCGCTTATGTTTGAAATTGCACTCAAAAAGGCAGGTCTGTCTGCGGACAAGGTATGGTTCTGCGGCGACAGCATCTATTGTGATGTAAACGGTGCACACGGGGTCGGAATGTTTCCTGTTTTGTACGAAGGTTCAACCGCGGAAGAAAATCCCTCCGTTCGTGATAATATAGATATGGAAATAACCTTTGACCATTTACATATTCATCATTGGAATGAATTGATCACGGTTTTGAAAAAAATAGCAGACCGATAAATCAGAATTTAACGATATAAATATTCTACAAGGAGAAAAACCTAATGACGTACAAATTCAACGAAAAAGTGTCTGTAAAAGCATTGGCGGATTTGCGTGAATCTGTGGGTTGGAGCAGAATGGAAAAAGAGTATGGTAACCCTTTGATGACGTCGTATTACCATATTGCAGTTTATGAAAATAATAAACTTATTGGGTATATTGACAGCGTATCAAATGGTGTAACAGATGCTTATATTCAAGATTTAATGGTTTGTCCCGATTACCAAGGCAGAGGGATCGGCACAGACCTTATGGACAAAATGATAGAATATTTGAAAGAAAAGCATATCTACATGATTTCGGTGGTTTATGAAGAAAGCTTGAAAACGTTTTATGAGCGATTTGGGTTTTATAGTATGCTGTGCGGACAAATGGAAACATATTAGAAATCGTACATAATACATTCTTTTGCGCAAATTCCCGTTTATCATGCAGTCAAATCTGCGTTAAAATAAAATTACTCTTAGAAAATAGTTTCGCGGAGCGTTTGTCCTCTACCCTCTATTTTCTATCCTCTGAAAGAAAGGAACGATAAAATGTCTTTATTTAATTTAGGCGACAAGGCGTATCTTATGCTTGCGGACGGCAGGGTGTTCGAGGGGTACTCCTTTGGCGCAAAGGGTACGTCATTCGGCGAGATCGTTTTCGCCACAAGCATGACGGGCTATGAGGAAACTCTCTCCGACCCCAGCTACTACGGTCAGATCGTTACCCAGACGTTTCCCCTTATCGGAAACTACGGCGTGAACGATACGGACTACGAGTCCAACACCTCGGTGGTAAGCGGCTATGTGGTTCGGGAGTGGTGCAATGCGCCCTCAAATTTCCGCAGCGAGGGGAACGTGGACGAGTTCCTCAAAAAGCACAATATCATCGGCATACATTCCATAGACACCCGCTGTCTTACGAGAATTATCCGCGAACACGGCGTTATGAACGGCGTTATCACCACGGAGAATGTGTACGATAAAAAGGACGAGTTCCTCAAAAAAATAAACGAGTTCAAAATCGTGAACGCGGTGAAGTCCGTCACTGTCAAGGAGCAGGAATTTTTCAAGGCGGACGACCCCAAATACCACGTTGCGCTGTTTGATTTCGGGTACAAATTCAACATACGCCGGGAACTTCTGAAACGCGGCTGTAATGTAACGGTAGTCCCTGCGGACACAACGGCGGAGCAGGTCAAGGCGCTGAACCCCGATGGAATAATGCTTTCCAACGGTCCCGGCGACCCTGCGGAAAATACGGAAATTATTGAAAACCTCAAGGAAATAAACAAACTGGGAATACCCACGTTCGGCATTTGTCTGGGACATCAGCTTACCGCTCTTGCAAACGGCGCGCGTACCGAAAAGCTGAAATACGGTCACCGCGGCGCAAATCAGCCTGTGGATGACATAAAGCTTGACAAGACCTTTGTAACGTCCCAAAATCACGGCTACGCGGTGGTAAGCGGCAGTATTTCCCCCGATGTTGGAGAGGTATCCCACAAAAATTCAAATGACCAGACCTGCGAGGGCGTGCGCTATAAGAATTTCCCGTGCTTTACGGTGCAGTTCCACCCCGAGGCTTGCGGCGGTCCCCACGATACGGCGTACCTTTTTGACGAGTTTATCGAGATGATAAAGAATAATAAAGAGGGCAATTGATATGCTTTTAAGAAATAAAAAAGTCTTTGCGGTACTTGCGGCGGCTTGCTTGGTTTTCGGTATGGTCGGGTGCCAGACTGATACAGAGCAGACCTTTTCGGAAACTCAACAGATCACCGCGGCGGCGCAGACTGAACAGACGCTTGAAAATACCGAAGTATCGGAAGCGGAAAATACTTTAAAAAATTGCCTGAACAGTTTAGATGCTTTTTTAAAGAAACTTAAACTCAGCAATGCGGTAACATACGGTGTAATTGATTACAATAACGACGGAACAGATGAATTTTTTGCGGTGTTTTCAAAGGGAAATCAAGACTATAATGAAATGAAATTTTACAGCATAGCTGACGGTGATAATGTTAATGAGCTTTTCTCATCTTCCGGATTTTGCAGGGACGGAGAAACGTATTTTATGTACGACGAAGAACTGTCACGGCTTTTGATTTTTTCGGATTATGAACATTCTTATTTTCTGAAAAATGAAAAGACAGAGGCGGTAGGCAATGACGGTAAGGTCAGCATACTGTTCGATTCGACATGGCAGGCAGATTCGCCCGAAGAAGAATTAAAGCAAACAACTACTTATATTAATTCCGTGGAAGTACCGAACGATGAATACAATAATGAGTATGCCATTTTTAAGGGTAATGAATATCGGGATATCATGTACATTTACGACGGTAAGCTTTTTTGCGGCTCGGAGCTGATAAGCGGTACTGAAAATGTATATCAGGATTATTTATTAAAAAAGCAAAATGTAAATAATTAGGAGGTCAGCAGAAATGCCATTAAGAAAAGATATAAAGAAAGTCCTCGTTATCGGTTCGGGACCTATTATAATCGGACAGGCTGCAGAATTTGACTACGCGGGTACTCAGGCTTGCCGCGCCTTGAAGCAGGAGGGCTTGGAGGTAGTACTCATCAACTCGAACCCTGCCACTATCATGACGGACAAGGCTATGGCGGACAAGGTGTACATTGAACCCCTGACACTTGATGTGGTTAAGAAAATTATTGAAATCGAAAAGCCCGACAGTGTTCTTTCCACTCTCGGCGGACAGACGGGTCTGACCCTTTCAATGCAGCTTGCGGAGTGCGGTTTTTTGGACGAGCATAATGTCAAGCTTTTGGGCGCAAATCCCGAAACTATCCACAAAGCCGAGGACAGACAGGCTTTCAAGGACACTATGGAAAAGATCGGTGAACCCTGCATTCCCTCCAAGGTCGTCGAGACCGTTGAGGACGCTGTTGACTTTGCCGAGGTGATAGATTACCCCGTTATCGTTCGCCCCGCGTTTACATTGGGCGGCACAGGCGGCGGTATCGCCTACAACGAGGACGAGCTGCGGGATATTTCCACAAACGGACTGCGGTTGTCCCCCATTACGCAGGTGCTTATCGAAAAGTGCATAAGCGGCTGGAAAGAGATAGAATTTGAGGTTATACGCGACAGCAAGGGCAACGTTATAACCGTCTGCTCTATGGAGAATTTCGACCCCGTTGGCGTTCACACAGGAGACTCTATCGTAATCGCTCCCGCAGTAACGCTTACCGACAAGGAGTATCAGATGCTCCGTACCGCGGCGTTAAATATCATCTCCGAGCTTAAGGTCGAGGGCGGCTGCAACTGTCAGTTTGCGCTTCACCCCACAAGCTTTGAGTACGCCGTTATTGAGGTAAACCCCCGTGTGTCCCGTTCCTCTGCGTTGGCTTCTAAGGCTACGGGGTACCCCATTGCAAAGGTAGCTACGAAAATCGCTATCGGTTACAGCCTTGACGAAATTATAAATCAGGTAACGGGCAAGACTTACGCTTGCTTTGAGCCTGCTTTGGACTACGTTGTTGTAAAATTCCCCAAATGGGCATTCGATAAGTTTGTGTACGCAAAACGTACTTTAGGTACTCAGATGATGGCTACAGGCGAGGTAATGGCGATAGGTACGTCCTTTGAGCAGGCAATGATGAAAGCGGTACGCTCGATAGAACTGGGCATGGACACCATGAATCTGAAAAAGCTTGAAAAGCTTGAAGACCACGAGGTCAAGAACCTTTTGTACTCCGTGGACGACGAGCGTTCCTTTGCGGTATTCGAGGCTCTGAAAAGGAACATACCCATTGAAACTATACACGAAATTACCAAAATTGACTGTTGGTTTTTATCCAAACTCAACAACCTTGTGGAGCTTGAAAGACTGCTTAGGGACGGTGAGCTTACCGAGGAAAAATACGACCTTGCAAAGCGTTACAGCTATCTTGACGGCACTATCGAGCGTTTGAGCGGACAGAAGTGTCCCAAGCGCACAAGAGCGGTGTTCAAAATGGTTGACACCTGCGCGGGAGAGTTCAAGGCGGAGACTCCCTATTTCTACTCCACCTTTGACGAGGAAAACGAGGCAAAGCAGTTTATCGAGCGTAAAAATTCGGGCAAGAAAAAGGTTATCGTTTTCGGTTCGGGACCTATCCGTATCGGTCAGGGTATTGAGTTCGACTACTGTTCCGTACACTGTGTTTGGGCGCTTAAAGAAATGGGTTACGAGGCGGTTATCTGCAACAACAATCCTGAAACGGTTTCCACTGATTTCGACACGGGCGACAGACTGTACTTCGACCCTCTCACCAAGGAGGACGTTGAAGCTATCATTGAGACAGAGCAGCCTTACGGTGTTGTGGTACAGTTCGGCGGTCAGACCGCTATCAAGCTGACAAAGCACCTTTCCGACATGGGCGTGAATATTCTCGGCACGTCTGCGGACAGTATTGACGCCGCCGAGGACAGAGAGCGTTTCGACGAGCTGCTGAACAAGTGCGGAATACCCCGTCCCGCAGGACACACGGTAATGAATACCGAGGAGGCTCTCAAAGCGGCGGAGGAGCTTGGTTACCCAGTACTTATGCGCCCCTCATACGTTCTGGGCGGACAGAACATGATAATTGCACATTCCAATCAGGACATTATTGAGTACATGGAAATTATCATGCGCGGAGGACTTGAAAATCCCGTCCTTATCGACAAATACATGATGGGCAAGGAGGTCGAGGTTGACGCTATCTGCGACGGTACTGACTTCGTTATCCCCGGAATTATGGAGCATATTGAGCGTGCGGGAATCCATTCCGGAGACTCTATTTCGGTGTACCCTGCGCTTACCCTCACCAAAAAAATTCGCGAAACTATTATTGAGTACACTCGCCGTCTTGCTATGGAGCTTCACGTTATCGGTCTTGTAAATATTCAGTACGTTGTCTATAACGATGAGGTTTACGTTATCGAGGTTAACCCGCGCTCGTCCAGAACAGTACCCTATATTTCAAAGGTAACGGGCGTGCCAATGGTAGATATTGCTACAAAAATTATGCTTGGCGAAAGCCTTAAAGAACAGGGCTACACAAGCGGTCTGTACAAAGAGGCGGACTTTATCGCGGTAAAAGTTCCTGTATTCAGCTTTGAAAAGCTCCACGACGTTGACACCGCTCTGGGACCGGAAATGAAGTCCACAGGCGAGTGTCTCGGTATCGCAAGAAGCTTCGAGGACGCGCTTTACAAGGGACTTGTGGGCGCGGGTTACAACCTTGAAAAGAAGCAGGGCGGGGGAGTGCTTATAACAGTACGCGACACCGACAAGCAGGAGATAATATATGTTGCGGAAAAGTTTGAAAATCTCGGCTTTGACATTTACGCAACAAGCGGCACGGCTTCGCTGCTGAACAAAAACATGGTGGCTGCAAACGTAGTACGCCGCGTTTCGGAGGAAAAACCAAACGTTATGACACTGCTTGACAGCGGCAAGGTGGACTATGTTATTTCCACCTCGGCAAAGGGACGTATCCCCGCGTTCGACAGCGTAAAGATACGCCGCAAAACGGTGGAGCGTTCTATCTGTTGTCTGACCGCCATAGACACGGCAAACGCTGTTGCTGATATTCTGCTTATGGGCAAGAAGATCGACGAAATGGAAATGGTGGATATTACAAAAATCTAAGCGGGGAAGCCTGTATTGGCAAGCCTGTATTGGCAAGTCACCGCAGGTATTGTCACCCCCACTGTTTGGTACAAGAAATTGTTACTTTGCAAAGCCCCCTCAAGGGGGCGGGTGACTGTTTTATATGATATTCCAAAAATTTTTGTACATAATAAATTATGCAAAACTCTGTTTAGGAGGACTTTTCATGAAATACAAACAGGGCAATTACCTTATTTTGTCAAAAAAAACTTTGGCAAAGGAAATATACGACCTGACAATACTCTGCCCCGAGGTGGCTGAGGTCGCTAAGGCGGGACAGTTCGTCAACGTCAGGGCTGACGGCTTTATGCTCCGCAGACCTATTTCCATATGCTCCATAGACAAGTCTAAGGGTACTATACGTATTATTTTCGAGGTTCGGGGAGAGGGTACAAAGGTTATGTCGCAGCTTGCGGAGGGCGGCATGATAGACATTGTAGCGCCCCTCGGCGGCAGGGCTTTTAAGCTGGAGCAGTACGATACTGCCGTGATAATCGGCGGTGGAATAGGTACTCCTCCAATGCTTGCGGTGGCTGAGAAATTTGGCGCAAAGGGTACTGTAATAAGCGGCTTCAGAAACGCCTCCGCCGTTATTTTGCAGGAGGACTTTTCCGCCACGGGTGCAGAGACAATACTTTGCACCGACGACGGTTCGGCAGGTAAAAAGGGCTTTGTTACGGACGCTTTGAAAGAGGTGCTCCAAACGAAAAAGCCCGACGTTATCTACGCTTGCGGACCTAACGTTATGCTCCGCAGGGTGGTTGAGATAGCACGTGAAAACAGTATTCCCTGCCAAGTCTCCCTTGAGGAAAGAATGGGCTGCGGCGTGGGCGCGTGTCTTGTATGCGCCTGTCGGACTATCCGCAACGGCGAGGAATATTACGCGCACGTCTGCAAGGACGGTCCTGTGTTTAACGCTGAGGAGGTGATTTTTGATGACTGACAAGCTTGCCGTAAAATTCGCAGGGGTGGACTTCAAAAATCCCCTTATACCCGCATCGGGAGCGTTCGGCTACGGACGGGAATTCGAGCATTTTTACCCTCTTTCCACCTTGGGAGGAATTTCCGTAAAGGGTACTACGGGTACAAAACGGAACGGAAATCTTCCTCCGAGAATTGCGGAAACACCCTCCGGTATGCTGAATAGTGTGGGACTTCAAAATCCGGGCGTTGACCATTTTATAAAAATCGAACTGCCCAACCTTAAAACCAAGGACACGGTAATTATTGCCAATATTGCAGGCTCAACGGCGGATGAGTACCGAGAAATCGCCGAAAAGCTGGACAAAACCGACGTTGACATGATAGAGGTAAATATTTCCTGCCCCAACGTCAAGGCTGGGGGAGCGGCTTTCGGCGTGACCTGCGAGGGTGCGGCACAAATTACAAAAATTGTAAGAGCGGCTACAAAAAAGCCCGTTATGATGAAGCTTTCACCAAATGTTACCAACATCGCTGACATCGCCAAGGCAGCCGAAGCCGAGGGCGCGGACGCGGTTTCGCTGATAAACACGCTTTTGGGAATGCGAATTGACATCAAAACCCGACGTCCCATTCTGCACAACAACGTGGGAGGACTTTCGGGTCCAGCGGTTTTCCCTGTGGCTGTGAGAATGGTTTGGCAGGTTGCAAACGCGGTAAAAATTCCCGTCTGCGGCATGGGAGGAATTTCCACATGGCAGGACGCGGTTGAAATAATGATGGCAGGCGCAAGCACGTTCCAGATAGGCGCGGCTCTGTTTGCCGACCCCATGACCCCTGTGAAAATTATCGAGGGTCTGGAAAAGTATGTACAGGATAACGGTCTGAACAATTTGCAGGAAATTGTCGGTACTGTCAAGCCTTGGTAATCTATGGGCGGGGAAACTTTCCCCGCCTAATTTTCCAGAAAGAGGGCGATGGCAAAGTGAAATCCCTGCTCAAAACCTGCTGCCTTTGACACGTCGCTGAGTTCCTCGGCAAGCTCGCCGAGACGTTCGGCTTTTTTGTCTGATATCTTATTATTTTTGACAAGCTTGTTCAGATAGCTGTTCATGCACCGGCTGATTTCCGCAATATCCGGGTCGTATTCCAGTCGGAAGTCGCTTCCCCAGAAAATGCTTTTTAATGTGGGGGTATCCATTTTTAATTGCTCCTTTTACGTAGTGTATTTGGTAATGCAAATATATTATAACACCTAAATGCGGTGTAGTCAATATGTATATTACACAATGTTTAAATTGCTTTTTTATGTAAAATCACACCGTATAATGGTGTATAAGTGATTTGTATATTTTTTATTGATGGAGGTCTATCATGCCTATTACATATAAAATTAATGTTTTGGCTGAACTTAAAGAAAAAGGATATCCCACCACGGTGCTTAGAAAAGAAAAAATTCTCGGTGAATCTGCAATACAGCGTCTTAGACATAGGCAAAGTGTCTCTTATACAGTGCTTGCAAGAGTTTGCAAACTGTTAAATTGTCAGCCGGGTGATATTCTTGAATATGTTGATGACGAATGATTAACAAAGACAGGTGATTTTATGAGTCAAAACACCGAATATAAAAATCGTTTTGCCGCGGAAAAATACGACCGTGTTGGTCTTATGCTGAAAAAGGGCAGCAAAGAATTGCTCAATAACGCGGCGGCAAATAATTCCGAAAGCCTTAACGCCTACATAAAAAAGGCAGTCCGCGAGCAGTACAAAAAGGACACGGGCAAGGATATTGAACTGTAAAAATATTAAAATATTTACCGGAAAGGAAGATAATTATGGCATTACCCGAATTCAACAAAATCGAGCAGAACAAAAACGCAGTCCCCGAATGGGCGAAATTCATGAGGGAGGGCGAATTTATCAGCTATTCCGTTACATACAAGACCAAAATTTACTTTGACCTTTTCGACGAGTACGTGTCCCCCGACGGCATGACTTACTATGTTTACGACCCCGTAAAGCACGGCGCAGACCCAAACAAAGCCTACCCCGCAATGATGTGGCTGCACGGCATGAGCAACGCCACGGACGGTATCAAATGCATAATGTGCTGCGGCGCGGAGCAGTATGCCTCGCCGAAATATCAGCAGGAAATGGGTGGAGCGTTTCTGATAATCCCCCTTGCCTTTGAAAAGCGTTTGGAGGACGGTAATATCGTTGGTTCATGGGGCGACGACAACTACGATTACGCGCCTATGCTAAAGAAAATTTTCGATAAGGTTTATGAAGATCACAAGCAGAATATGGGCAAAAAATTTGTACTTGGCGCCTCCTCAGGGGGCTTTATGACATGGAAAATGTTAGAAGATTATGGCAATTACTTTGACGGAGCAATGCCTATTGCTTCGGGGTATGTGCCCGACGATGAGACTTTGGACAGACTTTCCGAAAGCGGGGTGCACCTGCTTATCGCCCACGGCAGACATGACGAAATGGCGGTCTTTGACGAGTGCATCGCTCCGAGAGAGAAAAAGCTGCAAGGTCTGAAAAACTGTATTTGCTTCTTCCCCGAATGGGTCTATAACGGCGACGGTGGAATCGCCTCAGTAGATTACGGATTTGAAATGGGTCAGCACTGCATGATAAACTGGGTACAGCACAACCTGATGTTCGACGATGGCACGCCTGCGGACGAAAGGCTTAAAAACGGCGTTACAGGCTGGGTAAGGAGCGTGTCCGAAAAATAAAGCTGAGGTGTCAAAATGGAAAACGAAAAAATAGTTGTTTCGCAGAAAAAGTCAACCTTATTGCTGTACATAATTTGCACGGTTTTTGCCTGCGTTGTTATGATCTATTTGGTGTTCAGCGAAAGCGGGTTTATGTCAACGTCCGTCGGTGTTGCGGCTGCAAAAGTCCTTTTTGCGGTCTGCGCCGTACTTTGCGCGTACTGCGCGGTAATTTTCATAAAACGTCTTTCAAATCCCAAGCCGCTTATAATCGTGGACGAAAGCGGTTTCACCGACAGCAGCAACGCAAATTCCGTGGGTTTTGTCCCATGGAGCGACGTGAAACGTATATACATGGTCACAATGAAGCATAACAAGCTTATTCAGGTGGAGCTGACCCGTCCCGATGAGTACCTTGACCGTATGGGCGGACTTGCGCGCAAAGCCGCCGAACTGAACATAAAAATGGGGTATCAGCCTATCAGCTTTTCATTGAACGGCACGGGGAAAAATCCCGATAAATTTATGGCGGACATGATCTCGTTTTGGGAAAGGAACAGATAAAATGCGCACAGAAAAGGAAATGTTCGATCTGATAATCGGTACGGCACAGGCTGACGAGCGTATCCGCGCGGTTTATATGAACGGCTCGCGGACTAATCCAAACGTCCCGAAAGATATTTTTCAAGACTACGATATTGTGTACGTTGTCACGGAAAACAAGCCGTTTTACGAGGACAAAAATTGGATAGATGTTTTCGGCGAACGGCTTTATATGCAGTGTCCCGACGAGCTGGACAAGTCCGTGGGCAGGGATGTCGATTTTGATAAATGCTACGGCTGGCTAATTCAGCTTGCGGACGGAAACCGTATAGATCTTCATGTTGAGCCGACATGGAATTGTCATGTTACGGACGACAAGCTGTGCAGAATACTGCTGGACAAGGACGGCGTACTGCCGAAAATACCCGACCCCACTGATGAGGACTACCGCGTTAAAAAGCCGTCTGCCGCGGAATTTTACTCTGCCTGCAACAACTTCTGGTGGTGCATGAACAACGTGGCAAAGGGACTTTGGCGGGAGGAGGTACCCTATGTCCTCGGAATGATAAACGAATGGGTGCGCCCCGACCTTGTGAAAATTTTGTCATGGCATATCGGCTTTGAGACGGATTTTTCCGTCAGCGTGGGGAAGTCCGCAAAGTATATGTACAAATGGCTTGAACCCTCTGTATGGCAGCGTTTCCTTGCGACCTACAGCGGCGCGGATATTCCTGAAATTTGGAGATCGGTTTATATGATGTGTGACCTTGTGGACGAATTTGCTCCCAAAATCGCGGAAAAATTGTGTACCGAATATGACTACCAAATGGCAAAAAACAGCCGAATGTGGCTTGAAGCTGTGCAGAAGCTGCCGCCTGATACGCAATTGAAAAACGCACAAAAAATCAAGCAAAAGCTCTAATATACGCGGTTTTGCGCAGATTTTTTGCGTACGTTTTTAATTGTGTATCAGGATAAGACGCAAAGGAAATTTTGTAGAAAGAAAGTGTTTTTATGACGAAAATTTATCTTGTACGCCATGCGGAGGCATTGGGAAATGTGCAGGAATTTTTTCAGGGGCGCACCGACTGCGAGGTCAGCGAGCGCGGCGAAAAGCAGCTTGAATGTCTGGCGGAGCATTTTAAAAATATTCCAATTGAGGCGATTTATTCAAGTCCGCTGAAAAGGACGTTATCTACAGCCGCGGCTGTGAATAAGTACCACAACTTGCCTATACAAAAGGACGAGGAACTTATCGAGATAAACGGCGGCGTTTGGGAGGGAAAGCCATGGGCTGACCTGCCGAAATTCTATCCCGTGGAGTACGATTTGTGGAAAAATCACATGGAGGATTTTTACATCAAGGACGGCGAAAAAATGACGGAGGTATTCGCACGAATGAAGTCCGCGGTGGACAAAATCGCCGCCGAAAATGAGGGAAAAACCATTGCTGTTGTTTCCCATGGCTGCGCTTTGCGGAACTTTTTGTGCTATGCAATGGGCAAGCCTATTTCCGCGTTAAAGGACGTAGGCTGGTCGGACAACACCGCTGTGTCTCTTGTGGAGTACGAAAGCGGAGTACCGAAAATCATTTTCAAAAACAACAACGACCACCTGACAGAAGAGCTTTCCACGCTCTCAAAATCTAAGTGGAGCGAGATCGACGATGTGGAGTATGGCTGCTTCGGAAAAATCACCGTGAGAAATCTCCGCAGTACCGATCCCGAAATTTTCGCCCGCGAGGAGGTCGCGCAAGGCTGGTTAGACGCGTCTCCGGAAAAGCTTGAAATGCGGCTGCGGCACAATGTGACGGGAAAAGCCGTTTCCATTGCCGCCGACTATGAGGGCGAGCCTGCTGGCTATATCAGTGTTTATCCATACTGTATGTGGGGCGCGCTGGGGGGCAAGGGGTACGCCGAAATCGTGGACTTCAACGTACTTGAAAAGTTTCGCAAAAAGGGTATCGGTACAAAGCTTATGGATATTGCGGAAAAAATTGCGGCGGAGTACTCCGACACGGTGTATCTCGGCGTGGGACTGCACAGCGGCTACGGCGCGGCGCAGAGGATTTATGTAAAGCGCGGTTACGTCCCGGACGGTTCGGGAGTGTGGTACGGAGACAAAATTTGTCCTCAGTACGCAGAATGTGTGAACGACGACGATTTGAATTTGTATCTGTACAAAAAACTGCGATAGGAGGCGGACAAATGCGTATAATGTCGGTAGATTTCGGCGACAGCAGGACGGGTATCGCCGTATGCGACAAAAGCGAAATGCTTGCTTCGCCGCTGACGGTGATAACTGAGTACAATTTTGAGCGGTGCGCGGAAAAGGTGGCAGAGCTTGCCAAAAAAGAGCAGGCGGAGCTTATCGTGGTTGGCTACCCGAAAAATATGAACAACACCATAGGCGAACGTGCGGAGAAGTGCCAACAATTCTCGGAGCTTGTGAGCGGGCTTAGCGGTATTCCCTCCGAGCTTTGGGACGAGCGCAGTACTACCGTTACGGCGCACAATTATTTAAATGTGACCAACGTACGCGGCAAGAAGCGCAAGGCTGTTGTGGACGCGGTGGCGGCTACTATTATTCTGGAGACTTATCTTGCGTACCGGAAGAACCGTGTGCAATAATATTTTGTTTGGAGGTAAAGTACGTGAAAATAAAGACTTTTTCAAAAATCATTGCTTTAGTGATTACGGCTATTCTGACCGTAAGTTTGACATCATGTAAGGAGGAACAAGATGTTCCCGTTTATGGTACAGGTATCGTGAGTGATACCGGTGACACTGGTGTACATCATCAGATTGTTACTAAGCCTGTGTCTGACGACGAGTCTGAGGTAACTCAGGGTGCAGACTTCATGCTGGTCAACGCCGTAATCGAGCAAGGTTCTGATGGCAAGGAATATTTGGTATTATATACCGGTGTTACAAACTTGACGAATGAAGAAAAAATACTCACAGAGACTGTATCCGTAAAGTGTCAACTTCCGTCTGGAATTGGGCTTTCTTATTGCAGAGACACATTAAGGGATTATACAGAAGACAATCTCTACCAAATGATTACACCTGGAGAACAGTCCCTCGTAGTATATGCGATGTTGTTACCGAATATTGAACTCGACTATATAATACTAACAGTTGAGGATCAACATTCACAGGAGATCATCTTCGAAACTAACATATACCTTGAGACAGAAGAATAATTACATACTATCGTAACGAAATGTGGGCGAGAAAACCTGAGGTACCCAAAAATCAATTTTTTTTCGGTTTATAGAAAAGTTCTTTAATGCCTATCAGCAGAATAAATACCGCAAATATCTTTTTCAGTGCGGGTGAACCGATATGCTCCGTGGCGTATGTGCCGAGGGCGGCAAAGGCTACTCCGATAATTATGGAGGGTATTATCTTTTTCCATTCGATAAGCTTGTTTTTGGTGTGAATTACCACCGACAGCAGGGCTATGGGTATAAAATAAATCAGGTTTATACCCTGGGCGGCAAGCTGATCGAAGCCGCCGAAAACCGTGAGATATATTATCAGTATCATGCCGCCGCCCACGCCCAGGGACGCGAATATCCCCGTGAGGAATGCGGCTGTAAAACTCCATATCATTGCAGCAGAAGCCTCCCGCCCGAAATTATAAGAATTACTCCGAATATCCTTTTCAGCAGGGTGTTCGGGATTTTTTTCATAAGCAGACCGCCCAGTACCGCTCCCGCAAGTCCGAACGGGATAAGAGGCAGAGCGTCTCCCCATTTGAAATTGCTTCTATAGGCGTAAAAAAATGCAGACACTACCGAAAGCGGCAGGGTTAAGGCAAGGGAAGTGGCGTGGGACTTTTTCACGTCCACGCCGCCCTTTTGCAGCATGGGTACTGCGGCAATGCCTCCGCCTGAGCCGAACAGACCGTTGCACAGACCCGTGACTGCTCCCAAAATATAAAAGTAAAGCTTTTTGTGTTTTTCGATAAAATTATTCATATAAATAGTATTTGCCGCGGGAGGGGAAATATCCGCAAAAAAAACGAACCTCCGAAGAGGTTCGCCGTGATTTTGCAAAAATAACCGCCTTGCCGCCATGTGAAGCATAAAACCCGCACTCGGCAGGTGGGCAACAGCCCGTTAGTTTCACGCTCCCTGCGTCCGTTGCTCCGCACATCTAATGCGGCGGGAGGTCTGCAATCCGCTGACGGAGACTGAATCCCTAATTTAATGTGTTGGATTATAAAATCACACTTTATCGGACAAGGCAGAAATTCCTTGAATCTGATAGTATTATAACACAAAGCGGAGAAAAAATCAATAGTAAATTTTAACGGATTTATTCGTCCTCGTAAAGCTGGTTGAGCCTTTCAAGGAACATATTTCCAATTTTTTCATACTCATCGTCGTTGTCGATGGAAACAAGAGTCTCGTCGTTGTTTTCGTCATATTCGGATTTGAGGACAACCAACTCGGTGTCCGCCTCGATCTCCTTTGTAGGGTCGTCGTAGTACGGCACAAGAGCGTAGTAACGCTCTCCGTCAACCTCCATAGTGTCCAGCATTTCAAACTGCTGCTCAACGCCGTCCTCGTCCACAAGAGTATAAAGGTCGGCAGCCATGCTCATATCGTCAAAATTATCAGCCATTGTGAAACCTCCTTAAAAAGCGGTAATGTCAGTTCGGTCTGTTTGTATGGATATAAGCATTGACAGCAAAATACCCAACTATTTAATTTTACAACTTTTGTATATAAATGTCAAGATGTAAACTGCACAAAAATATTGCACAAAAAATGTTGAGTATTTCGTGTAAAAACCTATTGACATTGCACAAAAGATGTGATATACTGTAATCAATGAAAGAGAAGTACCGATAAAGCGGAGGGGCGACGACCCGTGATTAACGGCAGACCCCGATAAGCTCCGCATAACGGACGGTCTTTCACAGAGCTTGAACCCGATAAAACCTGCCGGTTTTACATTTTGAAATGCGATAAAGTTCAAGGCGCGGCAAGGTCGGGAATTCAAAATATTCACTCGGAAAGGATGGCGAGTCCAATGGAAATAGCAGATAATCAGTTCTCTCAGGCAGTCCGCAGCGACTCGTTTGCAGCAATGCTTTAAAGTGAATTATACGGGAGTTTAAATGCAAAGCCGAACGGCTTCACTCCGAATCAAGACAATTAGTCTGCAATCCGCTTATAAAGTATCATAACGAGCCGCATATCTCAGAAAATTTCGGAAAACTATAACCCGATCAAACTGAGCAGTGCGGTATTTTTATACCCCAAATTAAATTCCGATAGCTTGTACACAATGCGGAACTGCCTTATATGCAAACGCCCGATGAAAGGGATTTACATAAAAGGCTGCGATAAAATCTGATATAAAAAGGTGAGACCAATGTACCGATAAGACTTTAACCTAATCTTGCGAAAGAAGTGATGTCTTATGAGGATTATTTTGAAAGGCACAAAGAATCTGCTCATTTAACACGGAGGGAGTGAGACCGCCTAAGCAGTTAGTTTAACTTCGGAATAAAACTGTAAAGAAGGGATGCATATGAAATTCTTTAAGTATGCGTATCACGATCTGAATCTTTAAGAAATAAACGCAAGGGAGTGAGTCCGACAGGACAGTTATAACGGTTAAAACCGATTCCGAAAAAAATAACGGACGATATGTCCGAAAGAAACCGAGTGGTTATTATGGTAATAAGAAAGACTTTTCCTAAAAAATTCTGAAAAAGCAGGAGTGAGTCCAATGGCATAAAATGAGGCGTGATGCCCTTACCCGATAAAATATTTCCGATTGGAGACGGTAGCTATGGTTTTAATTAAGCAAAGTCGGTTGGAAATCAATTTTTAAGGAGTGAGTCCAATGGCATAGTCCCCATTCTCTTGATTAAAATTTTCCGCAGGGAGTGAATGTTATATGTGGCATACAGTAACATCTCGAAAGGAATATGAATTTTAGGGAGTGAGTCCGATGGCATAAGCAAAGACGTTCCGCGATATTCTTTGAAAGGAAGCGGTGTCTATGAAATACGTTCGGAGTTATCTGAAAATCTGAAGGATTGGAGTGAGACCGCCGGATAATTCAGCGTGCTGAAAAGCCATAAATTTAAATATACGGGAGCTGTCAGGTCGGCAGCTCCCTTTTAGTTTGCGCGGATATTACAAAGCGGATACAATTTCGGAAAAGACTTGCATTTCCGACAAATTTATGCAATAATATTTCTTGTAATTATTTCAAATTTTATTGTCGGAGAAGTGTTTGGTATGAATTTCTTTACAAAAGCAAAGGACAGTATTTTTCTTGTACTCAAAGGCGCGGCGGTCGGCATCGGTAACGCTATTCCCGGGGTGAGCGGCGGTACTATCGCCGTAGTCACGAAAATTTTTGACAGGCTTATTGAGGCTATAACGCCGAATATAAAAAAGCTGATAAAAAATCTGCCGTTTTTGATACCGGTTGGAATAGGAATGGTGATCGGCATTTTTCTGACAGCGGTGGCTCTCGATTACCTTTTTGAGACCTATAACGTCCCTACCCAGCTTTTCTTTATGGGACTTATTGTTGGCAGTCTGCCCACGGTAATGCACGAGTGCAAAAAAGAGCGCAGCCGTATTTCGCCGATAAATCTTATTCCGTTTATTATCGGGCTTGCTTTCATGATTTTTTTGCTTTTTGCAAGCGACGGCGGAAGTATGTTTACCGAGGGCGCGGCGCTGACTTTGCGGGACGTTTTGGTGTACATTGTTATGGGATTTATTGCTGCGGTAGCGATGATAATCCCGGGCGTAAGCGGCTCAATGATAATGAAAATCTTTGGGGTATACGACTCTATAATCGGCGCTGTTTCGGGACTTGAATTTCCCGTTTTGTTAAGCTTCGGAGCGGGTGCGGTGATAGGGATTTTCGCAGCGGCGGGAATAATAAACGCACTTATGAAACGTTTCAGGCAGGGCGTTTACAGCTTTATCATCGGTTTGATAGTAGGCTCGGTTCCGCATATTTTCCCCGCAGGATTCAGGTTTGACGCGCAGGGTATAGTGGGAATCGTCCTGCTTTTGGTCGGAGCGGCGATACCTATACTTATGGAGCTTCCGTCACGCAAAAAGGAAAAGAAATCGCAGGCTGCCGATTTATAAAGCAAGTATGTTTAAAAAATATTGACAAATCCCAAATGATATGTTATACTTGTAAAAAATAACGTAAAATATTGATTATGAGGTTGAGTTTATGTTTTGGAAAATGGCAAATGTTTGTTTACAAAAAGGATCTGTTTATCCCCTCTATGGGGGTAGTGCGCCCTTTTTTAAGCAAGTTTGTCATAAACATACTCAAATTTGATAAAAATTAAGTTGTTTTTGCAAATTTTTAAAGGCGCATTATCTCCTTAACTGCTACTAAATGTTAAGGAGATTTTTTTATGTTCAAAATTAAGAAGCAAATATCAAGACTATATTTATCGTCCGTTCTTGGGAATTTATCCCTTACCGGCGCATGGGTCGCAATTCTTGCGGCAAGAGGCTACAGCCTCGTGGAAATCGGCATTGCCGAGACCGTTTTTCACATCACCAGCCTGATATTCGAGATACCGTCCGGAATTATGGCGGACGTGTTCGGAAGAAAGAAAATGCTGATAGTCAGCAGTATCGTGAGAATGATAGGAAACATCGTTATGATTTTTTCCCACAATCTTTTTACGGTATGTCTGTCAATTGCTTTTCATGCTTTAAGCTACAATTCGGCATCAGGCTCAGGAGACGCGCTGGCTTACGACTCGCTTAAAATTGCAAAAATGGAGAACAAATTTGAGAGGTACGAGTCAAATCAGCTTATAATTTACCGTCTGTGCAGCGGTTTTTCGACGCTTTGCGCGGGTCTCGCTCTCTTTATCGGATACCGGATCGCCTACGGAACAGATCTGATAATGTGTGCTGTGCAGATTTTTATTCTTTCTTCCCTGCGTGAGGTGTACGCTGAAGAGAATAACATAGAAAGTAAAGTTAGCGTAAGACTTATTGGGTGTTTTAAGGAAAGCTTTTTGTTCCTAAGACAGGTCGGAAAAGCTATGGGGATAATGATGTGCAATTCATTAGCGGGCGCGGTGGATACACTG
Source organism: uncultured Clostridia bacterium (assembly GCA_947089135.1). Lineage (GTDB taxonomy): Bacteria > Bacillota > Clostridia > Oscillospirales > Ruminococcaceae > RGIG8773. Next base: position 64,355 of record CAMUJF010000008.1, on the reverse strand, counting down.
CTGCTGTTTTTCTTACAGGCTAAGCTTCCCGAAAAAGGTATTCCTCAATGGGGACTGGGCTTAGCTCTGCTTTTTATGGAAATTGGCGGGGTAATCGGTTCAAAGCTGATACTGAAAATACCCAAACTTGGCTATAAGTGTGTGTTTGCAATGTCAACGGCTCTTGTTATTACGGGCTTTTTTGCGGAACATTCATCGCTATGGACCGTAATGGCTTTGGGCGGATTTATCGCAGCAGCAGGCGACGACGCGCTGCAAGTACGCACAAACGCTGTTCTTCAGGAAATGTTCCCGTCGGAACAGCGGGCAACGCTTACGTCCGTGGAATCGTTCACTTTTTCGGTTATCATGATAGTACTGTCTCCCCTTGCGGGATTTATTTTCACATATTGGTGACCATTTGCGCATTAATTTATTTTTTACTTAAAATGGTACTATAATTTATGTACGCAAAGCAGGGCATCAATCAGTAAAAATGGATCGCGTGTCGGCGTTATCCGAGCATTTCGGATAGCCCGACACTTTTTTTAATATATACTTGTTTCCGCAAAACGCTGCTCCTATTTAAAAATTCAAAAAAATTTTCCCTTCTGTGAAAAATTTTGCCGTTCTGAATTGTATTCATTATATAAGACATTCGCCCAACCTGTATGAAAGGATGATTTTTATGAAAATGAGTAAAATTTTTGCGGCAATGGCAGCAGCAACAATGGCAGTATCGGTTATTCCTGCGGCGGAAGTATCGGCTTACACTATTGACGGGTACTGGGAAACTCCGTCTCCAACAGCGCAGTTCAGTTCCGTAAACGAGCTTGCGGAGCATATCCGCAGTCATAACGGAAGCGTTACAGTGCGCGATCCATACACGGACGAGTACTACGCATTTGAGGACGTGGAATCTATATGGGTACTCGAAGGATTTTCAGACTATATCGACAGTATCAGCAATATCACGTTCAGCGAGTATTGTTCTTCCGTTGAATTCAGTTTTGCAAATTCTGTAAGCTATACCCTTTACGACTATGGCAGCAGGACCGCAGGCAAGGTAAGGTACGATAAAATGAAAACAAGTTCGGACAAGCAAAAGGTAAACGGCAGAACTGTCTACCGTACAGGCGGCTACTACAGTTCCGAATATTGTTGGAAACAGGGCGGGAGATATTTTCTTCTGTCAGTTTACGGAGCGGAGGGCGGTTTCTCGTTCTGTAGTGCCGAGGAGTATATACTGCCCGAATATTCCTCCGAGGGACTCCGAAATATTTACGGCAAGCTTTATTATGTACAGTCCGACGGCAGCTACTATGTGGGCTGGAAAACCATAGGCTCCAAAAAATATTTCTTCGGCATGGACGGAGCGGCTCTCACTCAGAATACAGTTATCGGCAACGTAAGATATATCTTCGGAAGCGACGGAGTATGCGGCGGAAAGTACACAGGCTGGGTAAGAAAGAACGGCTACAGATACTATTATAAAAACGGAATGTACGTTACCGGCGTAAATAAAATTTCGGGAAAAACCTATACATTCGGCGACAACGGCATTCTCATGTACTGATAGGGGGAACGGTCTGTGAAATTAAAGGCTGCGCTTTTGGCTGCATTGTCGGCGGCAGCGGTGCTGTTTTCCTCTTGCGGGGGCGTTCCCGCTGACAAAGAGTCCGCGGACGCCAAAACGGCGGACTCATCCGCTCTGGAGTTTTACGATCGCTTTTCCCGAGCAGAGGTGGAAAACATGATCATTTCAAAGCTTGGACTTTTCTCTCTCACCTGCGATTACGATACGCGGGAGATAAAGTTTTACACATCTGGCGAGGAGCTTAACGTTGTTTATAAGCTGACGAATATGACGGATATGACGATAAACACCGAGCTTCAGATAATGGGAGGCAACTGCGCGGAGGATATAGCTTGTCTGTATGTTTCCGAAAAGAACTCACCGGCGGCGGCAGGCTGGTGCGAGGAAAAGACCTTTCTGCCATATGAGACCTATGAGATACCGGTAAAGCTGACTATCCCGCAGGAAGCCGCCGGCGAAGGCTGCTATCTTTCCTCATGGATAGACGTTCAGGTGCTCGATCCTGAAATTTACGAGCGTATGCAGATAAATTACTGCCGTCTGCCGCTTAATGATATGTATGTTCCGGTTCAAGCGTAAAAATGCCATATAGTACAAAAAACAAATATTTTTTTGTATAAAACCGACAATCAGCTTAAAGAAATTTTTCCCAATTTCAAAAAAATAGCAAAAAACACTTGTATTTATTTGCAGTATAGGTTATAATATGAATGTCGGTTTGAGTATACTTTATTTGCCGGACATAATTTTTGTGAAGGGGTGTTATAAATGAATAACGACCAGACAATGACCTTTTCGGTCTGCGAAGACAGAGAGGGAAGCCTCAGGAAAAATCTTACCATTATTTATGACGCTCTGCGTGAAAAAGGCTATAATCCAATAAACCAGATCGTGGGATACATTCTTTCTGAGGATCCGACATACATAACCACATATAATAATGCCAGAAGTCTGATAAGGCATATCGACCGCGACGAGCTTTTGCAGGTTCTTGTAAAATCTTATCTGGGCGAGTAAAATGTGTGCGTTATGGACATGACATTCATAACGCACATTTTTATTGGAAAGATTTGTCTGTGTAAGACAACTGACATAATTTGTAACCAATCTGTAGTTTTATTTCGGCGGAAAATATGTTAAAATATACTTGTGATAATTTTGACGGGCAGACTAAGAATAATATTGTTATTCTTTATTTATTCGGAGGCTGCTTATGATTAAGAAGACAATATTCGGTAAAATTATCGCGGTACCGCTGACGGCGGGGATCGTCTGCGCTTCCCTCTGCGTAACGGTCTCGGCTGAACAGGCGGACATAAATTCCCTTGACAGAACCTCTCACGGCTACGGTCAGGGAGTGGAAACAGACGACAATAACCGTCCCGTGGGCGCGGAGATGTTCAACGACGAAATGTCGGAGTACGGCTGCTACGCCATGCTGGACGAGGATAAAGCTATCCACCTGACCTTTGACCAAGGCTACGAAAACGGTTACACCGCGCCTATCCTTGATACCTTAAAGGAGAAAAACGTCAAGGCGGTGTTCTTCCTTACGGGGGATTACGCCGAACGCAACGAGGAATTGGTAAAGCGCATGATCGACGAGGGTCACATTATCGGAAACCACGGAATGAAGCACGCTTCGCTCCCGACGCTTTCCGTAAGCAACGCTGAAAAGGAGATCATGTCCCTCCACGAATTCGTGAAGGAAAAATACGGCTACGAAATGAAATATTTCAGACCTCCCTGCGGGGAATATTCGGAGCAGTCCATGGCTGTCTGCTGCGGACTTGGCTACAAAACCTTGCTGTGGAGCTTTGCCTACCCCGACTGGGACGTAAATAATCAGCCCGACCCGACGGCGGCTTTTGAAAAAGTCACCAAAGCGGCTCACGGCGGCGGGATATTCCTGCTGCACAGCGTATCTTCAACCAATGCAGAGATACTGCCGCGGGTCATAGACGATCTGAGAGCGAAAGGCTTTGAACTTACGCTCCCGGAAATTTAACTTTGCTTTCATTAAAAGCATATGCTTTTTAATGTTATTTCCGGTTTGCCGATGCAGACGGCAGACTTTCGGACTCCTTGTTTTAATTTATATGGCGGAACGTTCACTAATGCCGAAGCTCCCGACGGGATTTTCGGTATCGTTCCGCCGAATTTTTTTATATAATATAATTTTTTATTAAACGACAGCCAATTTTTTAGATTGTCCTTATGTAACACGGCAAATGGAGAGAAATCCCATAAATCTGGGATTTCTCTCCATTTGTCATTTCGGGAGATAATTGGCATATCTTGATTCTTGATAATATGCTGTTCTTTCCAACAAACAGTAAGTTGCTAATTGCTTTCATTTGCGGCAATACCGCATAAAAATTTTCTCATTAAATCACATCGGCATTGAGGTCGGTGAGGGTAATACGTCATTTTTTTGTAAAAACAGTACCTACGCCCTCGCCGTCAAAAAATTTGTACAGCACATAAGGATCACGTCCGTTAAGTATAGCCATGTCTATTCCGGCGCCCATAGCAAGCTCCGCGGCGTGTATCTTGGTTACCATGCCTCCTGTTCCCAAAGCAGAACCCGCTCCGCCCGCAAGAGCCCGTATGTCGTCGTTTATCTCGTGTACCTCAGAAATAAGCTTCGCATCGGGATTGTTTTTGGGATTGCTGTCGTAAAGACCGTCGATGTCCGACATAATAATAAGCATATCCGCGTGGCTGAAAATTCCAACGTGAGCCGCAAGACTGTCGTTCTCGCCGAATTCAAGTTCCAGCTCGTCGATAGCTACCGTGTCGTTTTCGTTCACTACAGGTATGACGTTGTGGGCTATCAGTTTTTCAAAGGTGTTCTCAACGTTGTTTTTACGCGGAGTATCCAGAATATTTCTTGTTAGAAGTATCTGCGCCACGGTAAGGTTATATTCGCCGAAAAGCTTGTCGTACATATACATCAGCTCGCACTGTCCCACGGCGGCGCACGCCTGCTTCATGGAGGTTTCCTTGGGACGTTCGGGCAGGTGCATCTTGGACATACCCAAACCCACGGCTCCCGACGATACAAGTATAATCTCCTTGCCGCTGTTTTGAATGTCCGACAGAACCTTTACAAGCTTTTCCATTCTGCGGATATTAAGCCTGCCTGTTTTATGGGTAAGTGTGGAAGTACCTACTTTTACCACTATCCTTTTTTTGGTATTTATATCAAACATAATAAACGTCCTTCCTTACTAAGAAAATAAAATATGAAATTCAATCTGTAACTGTATTTATCGGACTTCCGCCGATATACGCGCGAAGATTTTCGACGACTGTTTTTACCAGTCTTTCGCGGGTCTCTAAAGCCGCCCACGCTACATGGGGAGTGATAATGCAGTTTTTCGCCCCTTGAAGCGGACAGTTTTTCGCCATAGGTTCGGAGCGGAGCACGTCAAGAGCAGCTCCCGCGATATTTCCGCTGTTAAGAGCGTCCGCAAGAGCTTGTTCGTCCACCACGTCGCCTCTGCTGGTATTTATGATTATGCAGGAGGGCTTGCAGAGCGCGAGATTTTCCCTGCCGATAAGACCCCGCGTTTCCTCTGTAAGGGGACAGTGGGCGGTAATAATATCAGACTCCGAAAAAAGCTCTTTTATGCCGACAAACCGCACGGAACTGTCCTGCTTGGCTGTGCGGGTGTTCACGATGACGTTCATTCCGAAAGCGCGGGCGATACCTGCTACACGTCTGCCGATTGAGCCGTAGCCTATTATGCCTATGGTTTTTCCCTCAAGCTCACGGGTGGGAAAAACAAAGTCCGAAAAGGTCTCGGACCTCAGCCAGCCTCCGTCACGAACAAACTTGCCGTACTCCGCAGTTCTGCTGAAAAAATCAAGTATGAACGAGAACACCTGCTGAGCCACCGCTCCCGTGGAGTAGGCGGGGACGTTACTGACGGTTATTCCAAGCTCGCGGCAGGTTTTCAGGTCTATATTGTTGTATCCGGTGGCGCACAGTCCGATGTATTTCAGATTCGGACAGGCTTTAAGCACGTCCGCGGTAAACGGGGTTTTATTGCAGAGGACAGCCTCCGCGTCCCCCACATACTCCGCTATCCTGTCAACAGGCGTAAGACGGTATTCCGTCACCTCGCCCAAGCTGTACAGCTCCTCAAAGGAAATATCTCCGCGCGAGACCGTTCCCGCTTCAAGAATTGCAATTTTCATATTTGTTTCCGCTTTCTGTTTTATTTTTGATTTATTTTATATTTGACCTCGGTTGACTGTGTTCGCTGATGTTTTTCGGAAAGGTGATCCGCATAAGTCCCCAGCGGTTTATGTATTTCATTCTTGAAATAATGGCGAAGAATTTGTTTTACATAGCGTTTACCTCTGTTTGCAAAGTTATTTATATATCCGAAAATTCAAGCTTCACATCATATTGACCGAACGATGATTTAAGATAATCCCGCAAAAGCTCGATACCGCCGCTTTCAAATTGGTCGGCTGAAATATTCAGCGTAACATCTGTATCGGCTTTATCAGACGCAATAATCACCAGAACATTACTGTACGTTTTATTCATCCGTAAATCCGATACTAACATATTGCAGGTTTGCTCTTTACAGAAATATTTTTCCAAGTCAATTTTATCGGAATACTCAAAATCTCCGTTTTCTTCCGTATAAAAATGCGACCGTATTATTTTATCATTGCAGACGTTGAAATTATTTTTTATTAAATTATCAATGTCTTTTTTATTAATGCTACTGAATATTATATCAACATACTCCATATCAGTTCCCCACTTCAATGCTTATTTCGTTGAAAATTTTCAGCAGATCGTCAACCTCGGCGTTTTTCTTTTCCTCGCCCTTTATGTCCAGTACGCATTTTCCCTCGTGCATCATCACAAGCCTCGTGCCGTACTCAATTGCAAACCGCAGATTGTGCGTAACCATAAGCGTGGTGAGATGTTTTTCCTTTACCACCTTGTCGGTTATCTCCATAAGGGTTTCGGAGGACTTGGGGTCGAGAGCCGCCGTGTGTTCGTCAAGGACAAGCAGATCTATGTCCGTCATGGAGGCGATTATCAGAGCCGCCGCCTGCCGTTGTCCGCCGCTGAGATTTCCCACTGGGACGTTCATTCTGTTTTCAAGACCCATACCGCAGGTCTCCAGCAGGGACTTGTAATAGTCCACCCGCTTTTTGTTTACCCCCGCGCTCAAGCCGAAGGGCTTGTTTTTGTTGTCCGCAAGAGCCATATTTTCCAGTATGGTAAGGTTGCCGCAGGTGCCAAGACGGGGGTCTTGCAGGACGCGTCCGATAGACCTTGCCCTCTTGTGTTCGGGGAGCTTTGTGATGTCCTCGCCGTTAAAAATGATAGTGCCGCTGTCGGGCTTTATCGTACCGCAGGCAAGGTTCAGCAGGGTAGTCTTGCCGCTGCCGTTTGAGCCGATGACAGCCGCAAATTCTCCCTTTTCGAGCTTAAAAGAAAAGTTGTCGAAAAGGGTAGTTTCGTCTACCGTACCCGCGTTGAAAATTTTTGTGATGTTGTTTAGTTCAAGCATTTTTTCGCTCCTTTCAGGTTGCCTTATATATTTGAAAATTTGTCTACAGCTCTGTTATGTTAAGTGCAGTCTTTACTTTTTCAAATTCCTGTATCAATTCTTTTCCAACTACAATAATTTCTTCTTTCCATGGGTGTCCATATAAGCCTACTGACCAATCTAATGATGCAAAAAAATGATAATCGCCGTTTGGGTAATAGCTTGGGAAATACACATTACAATCACGTTCCGCGTCGTAGAACCAATAGTCTAACGGTATTTTTTCACGCGGATCGTAAATAAAGCAATCATGCTGCCAATCCAGCGCGTACATATTATTGGGATTTACCCTGCAAAATATGGAATTGATGATTTTTTCCTGTTCTTCGGAAAAAACGCTGTTCAAACGATATTTTTTGTTTTCTGCCGGGAAAGACAGCCATATGCCGTTTTTATCTTTACATGGCGTTTTAAATCCAAAAGTGTTGTTTATCTTATCCCAAATATTATTATATTCACCCGTATCCAATATTACCCTCATGTTTGTCTCCTCCGAATATAATGCGCTGCATATAAATTCACCCCTGCGGTTTTATGCTTTCTTTTTCTTACTCGAAAACTTCTCGCTGAACACCAACGCAAAAGTAAATTACACTGCCGTAAACATTACTCTTCATCAATAATTTTTTTCATTTCGTCAACTATCTGCTGTACGCTTTTATTGTCCGTATCAATAACGTAGTCGCCCTCAAGCGGCTTCAAATGCAGCCAGAAAAAGGAGCATTCATTTTTATCGCCGCGCTTTTTGTGACGTTCGAGCAAAGTCTCCTCGGAACAAGTCAGAGTAAACGAAGTTACAGAAAAATCCTTTGCCGTTATATCTTTAAGAATATTCTCACGAATGGTCTTATCCACAGCGATAACAGTCGAAAAGAAAACATAGTCAAAATCCGAATTCAGATATGTGGACAACGCAAAGGACATCGTTTTATCTCCGTTCCTCAATCTCCTATCGTTAAGTGAAAACGGATTTACGCACCACGCCCAGTCGCCGTCAAAAAATGCGCTGTTATCATAGCGGGTAAAAAGCATATCCGTAACGGTCGTTTTGCCAACGCAAGGAGAGCCTGTTACAATTATCAGTTTTTGCCGCTGCTTTTTGGGCATATGGTTACCCCCCGTATCAATAAAAAATAATGCTGCAAATTATATTTATACAAGCTGTTACGCCCGCTTTTTCTTTCCCTTGAATTTTTCACTGAATACTAATGCAAGCGTAAACAGTACCGCCATAAGAAGCTTTAAATACTCGGTAGGAAGGTTCATTGCAAGCGCAGCCGACAGGAACGCCTTGTACAAAATACTGCCCAAAATAACCATTGTGGTTGCTTTCATAAACTTAACCTTTTTGAAAACGCTGAGACCGATGATTACTGAAGCAAGTCCCAAAACCACCATACCAACGCCCATTTGCTGGTCCGCGGAGCCTTTCTGCTGCGCGATAACACAGCCTGACAGAGCCGCAAAGCCGTTGCCGATTGCAAGTCCCAGAATTTTTGTGTACCCCGGGTCTTTGGCAAGCATTGTCACATAACGCTCGTTGTCTCCCGTGGCACGGAGGAGAAGTCCCGACTTTGTTTTCAGGTAGAAGTCCATAATAATTTTACAGATAACAACAAGTATGAGAGACAATATAACGATCTTCCACTTTTCGGGGAAAAATTCAGCAATGCCGCTGTTGAAAATAGTCGGCTTTTTGAAAAACGAAGCCACTGTGATTCCGTTGTTTCCCTTGAAAAGAATTACCAAATTAAGGGATAGCATGGCGGTGTATACAATAATTCCGCACAGCAGCGGACGTATATTCAGCTTGACATGGAGCAGTCCCGTAACCGCGCCGCAAGCCATGCCGAGGGCGAATGTTATCGCGAGGCAGAGCCAAGGGTTTACGCCGTGTATGATAAGGACTGCTGTGACTATTGCCCCCATGGGCATAGTGCCGTCCACGGACAGATCGGGGAAATCCAGTATGCTGTAGGTTATGTAAACGCCTATTGCCAGAAGCGCATACATAAGTCCCTCTTCAAGAGTTACACGTAAAACGTTAATAAATATATCCATAAAAATTACCTCGCTGAAATTATATGATATCAATTATACCATATTTTGCACTTATTTACAAGGGTTATACCTGCACAATTCGGTCGCTGATGTTATTTACAAATTTTTCGTAGCCGTCCACAAAATCCACAAAGCCGCCAAACATATTTTCCTCCACAAAATTACAAGACAGAGGATAGAATGTCAAACCGTCCTATCCTCTGAAAAATATTTAATATAAATCTACCCGCCCCTTGATAGATCAATGCAGAATAAAGGTACATAACACCTTAACATTGGGGCAGAACAGAGTTAAGGCTCAGCTTTATTATTCGGCAGTCCCTGTGTTAGTTGTGACCTTATCCGCGTTTGCATACGCTTCGGGAAGCGTGATATTGAAACGCTCCATTACCTCGGTGTTCACAACGGGAGTACCCTCGGAGATCTGTCCTACCGCGATAGTTCCCGCGCTTTCGCCGTTCAGCACCCGTACTCCCATTTCGCCTGTTACCTTGCCCAGAGCAACATAGTCAATGCTTATTGAAGCCATGCAGCCGTTGGAGACCTGCTCTACCTCAGAGCCGTAAACGGGTATACCCGCCGCGTTTGCCTGTTCCAGAAGAACGGTAAGGTTGCTTACAACATTGTTGTCGGTGAAATTATTTATGCAGTCTACCTTAGCTGCAAGAGTCGTTGCAGCCTGTGGGACGTCCGCCGCGCTCTGTACGCCCTGCTCGACTATCTCGATGCCCTTGCTTTCGGCGACTTCTTTAAGGCTTGCAAGCTGGGAAACTGAGTTAGCCTCGCTTGTTGTGTACAGTACGCCTATTTTCTTAACGTCCGGCTGGAGAGCCTGAATAAGCTCCACCTGTGAGCTGAAGTCGAGAATATCGGAAGTACCCGTGCAGTTGCCGCCGGGAGCGGACATATCCTCAACGATACCTGCCGCAACAGGGTCTGACACCGCGCAGAAAATTACCGGAATATCGGTATTTGCAGCGGCAGCGTAAGCCGAAACAGCGGCGGGAGTTGCGATTGCGTAAATGATATCGTAATTTTTAGCAACCATATTTTTCGCGATAGTGTCGCAGGTTGCGCTGTCAAAGTTGCCGTCCTGACGGTCGATGTCGGTGATTCCTGCCGCTTTTAGAGCCTCCTCGACTCCCGCGTAGCAGTTGTCAAGTGAGGGGTGGCTGCCGTACTGGATAATTCCTACCTTGTAACTGTCAGCGGAAGCGTTTCCACCGCCATTTCCGCTGTCATCCGTGTTTCCGCTTGAGCATGCGGCAAAGCTTATTGTCATAGCCGCGGTCAGGATAAGCGAAGCGATTTTTGCAAGTTTGATTTTTTTCATAGTAACCGTTCCTTTCATTGCGTGCCGCAAGTGTCAGCTTACAGCGGTGTATTTAAATGTAATAATGTTTTGAGTTTAGTGTACCCTTTTCCTAATAATCAATCAAAAATGTAAATAAAAAAACCGTATCAAAATCACATATGCAAATTTTGACTTGATTTTTTATACATTTTTAATTGGTTATAGGATCAAAAACAAAAAACTCCTGCCCCAATAAAATGGGACAGGAGATAAATTCCTGCGGTACCACCCAAGTTGCGTAAAAAATTACGCCTCTCAATGCAACGTACTGACATACGCGCCCCGAATAACGCACGGGTCTGCGTCGCCCCTAACGAACAAAATGCTTCGTTCCTCGGTTTGCCCTCATGAGTCCATTCACGCCGGTATCCGCTGCCGCAATTCCACCGTCTGCGGCTCTCTGCTGCAAGCTGAAGCTTGCTGAGCGACCCTCCGAAGCTACTATTCTCAATCATCGGTTTAAATTATTTGATGTTTATATGATATCACCTTTCGCAAGGCAATTCAAGTATATTTTAATAACTTATTATGTACAAATTATTACTGATGCAATTAATACTGTCTGAACAATCATTATCAGCGGGAGACCTATCATGAACCTTTTGTGTTTGGTTTTATGCCTGACTAACAGCATTGTCAGGTACATTGCCGCAGAACCGCCTAAAACCGCAGTTCCAAACAGAGTTTTCTCTGCGATTCGCCGCTTGTGTTTTTTTGCGCGGGACTTGTCCGATACGGTCATTATCATTGCGGCAACGCTTATTATTGCAAGATATATAAGAAAATATTTCATTGACATCCCTCTTTTTCAGACAAACAAGCCTGCCGACGATATGTTTTCCATTGTCTTATATCCGTTCAAGCAGACCAAGCTTTATGCGCTCGTTAAGTTCGTAAAGAGCGGTCTGATTGCTGCCGTACCTGAGCATTTTCAGCGCAGTTTTATAGTCGGTCCACATAAGTTCCGAGTACTTCTTGGACAGTGAAAAATCCTGCTCCTCGGTTTTCAGAGCGAAAGCGTATTCCGAAATGACTATGCAGTCAAGTCCCCACGCGGCACGGACTCTTTCTCCGACCCAGTTAGTAGGTATAGAGGCAGTACTGTCAAGCTTGTAAAAATTACCGTTATCCACGCCTATTTCCTTGCGGCACTCGCGCACGGCTGCTTCAACGGGAGTTTCCATATCCTTTCCGCCTCCAAGCACAAACTGCCAGAATTTCATATCGGTTTTTTTAAATACGCAGTACCTGACGTCGTCTGCCGTTACCGCAAAAGGCAGTACAAGCACCTGAAACTTTGCTCTCATTTCAAATACACCCCTGTAAAAATTTCAATTATATATGATTTCACGCAGTCAGTTTTCCATTGATAAGCAGGAAATCAGAAAATTGCTGAAAAGACGTGCGTAAAAAGATACTGAACAGGCTCTTATATACAAAGTCCGCGGCTATCTTGAATAAACTCCCGTAAGGACCTCATTGATATAAGCTTCTTTTGATGGCAAGCCCTCTGTTCTTCGGGCAATTTCCGCAGCAGCTTCGTTGTCGTATGGAACGCTTAATATCGTCATTCTTAAAGGAGCAGGTTCATCGCGGTCAAGTTCTCCTTCCAGCAAAAGGGCGTGGGCTTTGGGAACACCGAGACTGTTCCCGATACTGCCGGTATTTACCGCATAGCCCATATGGGTGGACCTTATAAAAGGGCGGTGACTGTCGGCGCAGATTATTCCCCCGTAGATTTTTCCGTTTGCAGAAAAAAATTTTCCCATAGCATCGTCGTTATCCCAGCCCTGAACAAGATCTGCGGCAGGTCTACCGTGGAAAAGCCTGAACCGTATCCCGCTTATCAGCGCCTCAAACTCCATCGGAAGAGTTTCTATCCATTTGAGCCGTTCTTCCCCAAGCTGTTCGCGGAAAAAATCGTTGTCTTTATAGGTGATATTTCTGTCGGACATCCAGTAATCCCAGTTGCCGCCAATACAGCGGCTGCAATTTTTACGCACCCAGTCGCAGGTCTCCGCGCTTTGGGGACCTTTTCCCACCGCGTCCCCTAAAAACCATATTTCATCAGGTGAAAGTATGCTTATTTCATTTTCCATAGCGGAGGCAGCGGTCATATTTCCGTGCAGATCGGCAAGCACAATTATTTTAGACACAGGACAAGCCCTCCCTTCTCTGCGGATAATTATACCATAAAAATATCGGAAATGTCAAATATGATTTTACCCCTGATCCGCATTCGGGTCAGGGGTTATTGTGAAGATTGCGGCGGGGTACAGTTACGAACTCCGCCTTTTGAACGATATTATTCGATACCGGTCACATCGTAGCCCTCGTCCTCGATAGCGGACTTTAGCTCCGCGTCGGGTTTATCGGTATCGCATACCGCGTAACCTCCCTCCAATGAGACTTCAATGCCCGATGCGCCCAGTCCCTCCAGAGCTTCCTTTACGTGAGCAACGCAGTGCTCACATGACATACCCTCAATTGCGATCTTCTTTTTCATGTGTACCAATCCTTTCCGTTTAGAAATTAAAATCAGAGAATAGAGGTTAGAAGTCCAAAAATTAAAAACAAGTTATATTCTTTCCTCTATTTTCACCGTTTTTAAGCGCAGCGCGTTCGACACCACCGACACGGAGCTTAAACTCATTGCCGCCGCCGCTATCATGGGGTTGAGCAGCGGACCTCCGAAAATATGCAGTACTCCCATTGCAACAGGGATACCGAGAGTGTTGTAGCCGAAAGCCCAGAACAGATTCTGCTTTATGTTGCGTATGGTCGCCTTTGAAAGACGTATCGCCTTGCATACGTCCCTCAGATCGTCCTTTATGAGAACTATATCCGCGCATTCTATGGCAACGTCCGTACCCTGACCGACAGCTATGCCCACGTCCGCCTGAGTGAGAGCCACAGCGTCGTTTATGCCGTCTCCCGCCATTGCGGTCACTTCGCCCTCCTGCTGGAGCTTTTTGATGTGCTCCGCCTTTTCTTCGGGCAGCACCTCGGCTATAAAGTTGTCAATGTTAAGCTCTCCCGCAACGGCACGTGCGGTACGAGCGTTGTCTCCGGTCAGCATGAGGGTCTTTATTCCCATTCTGTGCAGCTCGGCAATGGCTTCAAGACTTTCTTTTTTTATGGTATCCGCCGCAGCTATAAGTCCTATGAACTGACCGTCCGCAGCGCAGTACATGGGCGTTTTCCCCAGATCCGCAAGCCGCTCGGCACGCTCGGTAAATTCATCGGGGACGGCTATGCCTGCTTCGTCCATAAGCCTGCGGTTTCCTACAAGAAGCTTTTTTCCGTCGACCTCTGCGGAAATTCCCTTTCCCTCAAGATTAGTGTAGTTTTCGGCTGAGGACAGCGCAAGCTTGTTTTTTACCGCATACTGAACCACCGCCTCGCTGAGAGGGTGTCCCGAAGCGGCCTCCGCGGAAGCTGCAAGCCTTGCCAGTTCGTCCCTTTCGGTACCGCTTGGCAGGATATCAGTCAGGGACGGTTTTCCCTCAGTAAGAGTACCTGTTTTGTCGAAAACTACGGTGGTTATTTTGCACGCCTGTTCAAGTGGCTGACCGCCTTTTATCAGTATTCCGTTTTCCGCGCCCTTGCCCGTACCGACCATTATTGCTGTTGGCGTTGCAAGTCCCAGAGCGCAGGGACAAGCTATAACAAGTACGCTGATAAGAATAGTAACGCAGAACTCGCCGCTTTCTCCCGCTATGAGCCAGCCAAGCGAAGCTATTACCGCGAGGGCAAGAACTGTGGGTACAAAGTACGCCGAAATAACGTCCGCAAGCCGCGCAATGGGAGCTTTTGAACCCTGCGCCTCCTCGACAAATTTAATGATACGGGATAAAGCCGTGTCCTCGCCCACCTTTTCCGAGCGGTACTTAAAAAATCCGTTTTTGTTCAGAGTCGCGCCGACAACCTTGTCTCCGACCCTTTTCTCAATGGGGACGCTTTCTCCGGTCAGCATGGATTCGTCCACCACCGCGCTTCCCTCGATTATCTCACCGTCAACGGCAATGCTTTCACCGGAGCGGGACACAACGATGTCCCCAACCTTTACCTGACTGAGAGAAACCTCAAGCTCCTTGTCTCCCCGCATTACGAAAGCGGTTTTCGGAGCAAGGTTCATCAGCTTTTTGACAGATTCGTCCGTCTTGCCTTTGGAGCGGGCTTCAAGGTATTTTCCGAGAGTAATAAGAGTCAGTATCGTGGCGCAGGACTCGAAATAAAGATGCATGGCATATTCCGTCTCGCCCTGTCCGATTTTGTACATAGCGTAAAAGCCGTACACCAGCGCAGCCGTTGAGCCTAAGGCTATAAGACTGTCCATATTGGGGGACAGGCGGAACAGATTGCGGAAGCCGTCCCAAAAGAATTTCCACCCGATTATTATTACCGGAACGGTCAGCAGGAGCTGTGCCAGCGCGAAATTCATAGGATTGCTGTGAGGTTCGATGATATCAGGCAGCGGCATACCTATCATGTGCCCCATGCTGACGGTCAGCAGCGGAACGGCAAAAACCAGCGAAAGTATCAGTCTTATAAGCATTACCTTGTCGTGGGGCATTTTCGCCTTGGCGTTTTTGTCCGCAAAAGCGTAGCCCGCCTTTACCACGGCGGCTTCGACTTCTTTTGCGCTTACCTTTTCCGAGTCAACCGTGAGAGATTCGGCGGCAAAGTTCACGCTTGCGTCGGAAACCCCGTCCAGCTTTTTGACGAAGCGTTCTATTCTTGCGGCGCAGGCAGCGCAGGTCATGCCGGAAATTTTATAGGTTTTTCTCATAAAAATCTTCCTTTTCGGTATAAAAATACTACTTTCACAAAGCTATAATAATAATGCACACTTTAAGCTTAAAAAAATTACATGAATCAAATTATGTACAGATAAATAACTCACATTCTTTTCTCTGTGAACAGGTCTTTTTCAGCATAAGAGAGATCGCTGACATCATAGCTTTGTTCACGTTTCTTGCGGAATGGGGACATACTTTTACACATCGCATACATGAAATGCACTTTTTTGCATCGGCAACGTCTATATTTTCCTTGCTTATAGCCTGAACGGGACATTTTTCCGCACAAAGTCCGCACTTTACGCAGAGTTGGTTTGCTTTCGGCACAGGACCTCCGGAAAAAGCCTTTTTGTACGGTCGATTACCCTTATATTCAAGCTTGCTGCCGATACTTTCTCCTTGTAGCTTTTCAAGAGCGGTTTTGGAAAATTCTTTAAGCTTTTTAACGTCCACTGCGTCGGGTCTGCCCGCAGCGTACTGCACGGCTATAGAATGTTCCGCGACGGCAGCTATGGCGGCGCGCACTTTAAAGCCGCATTTTTCAGCGATATCCTCCATTTCAACAAGGGTATCGTCATAATCGCGGTTGCCGTATACGCACATCAACAGACACCTTGCTCCGTTGCCGCTTATTTTTCCAAGCCTTTCGGCGGCGGTTTCGGGAACGCGTCCTCCATATGACGGCAAAGCGATAAGCGCAATACACGTATCGTCAAAGGAATACGTGGAAAAATCTACTTGCGGGTCGGTAAGATCCACAGTCTCAATTGTTTCGTTCCATTCTTCCGATACAGCGCTTGCCGCCTTTAACGTTCCTCCCGTCGGACTGAAAACTATTTGAATATACTTCATAAAGTTCCTCCTTGGTGTAAATTTTAAAATTACATCTATATTATACTACACAGAAGCTGTAATGTCAAGCTTTACATCAGTATTTTTTTGTGATATAATAAAAGCAGATCAAAAGTCGGGAGGCGGATTTGTGCATATAAGCAGCAAATGCTCGGTAGCGGTGCACTGTTTGATATTGATAAGCGAATTCGGAAAGGACACCCGCGTTACCAGCGATATAATTTCCATGTCAACAGGAGTAAACCCTGTAACAATAAGAAGTTTAATGAGCGCACTGAAAAAGGATAACATCATTTCAGTTCAGGCGGGGGTCGGAGGCGCGGTTTTATGCTGTCCGGCAGAGGAAATAACCCTGTACCGCATTTATTCCGCAGTCGAACCTGATTTCCTCAATAAACTTATAGGAATACATTCAATGCCGTCGCCGTTTTGTCCTGTTGGAAAAAACATAAACGCCGTTTTGGAAAAACCGTACCAAGAGGTAAAAGCTGCTTTAGCTGAAAAGCTGAGATCCATTACCATGGCTGAAATTATTTCTGACTATAAAAACATTTTGACTTGTAACAGCTGATTCGTTTATTCCTCTCCGTTAGGGTCGAGAGGCGTAACGTAAAGAGTGCGGTTGTTGGTAAAGATAACCATTCCCGGTTTAGCCCCGGAGGGCTTTTTCACAAACCGCACGTGAACGTAATCCACAGGCACCTGCGAGGAATTTTTCGCCTTGCTGTGGAAAGCCGCCACACGCGCCGCCCACATGACGGTACTGTCGGGGACTTCCTTTCCCTCTGCTCTTATAATAACGTGAGAGCCTGTTATATCCTTTGTGTGGAGCCATATATCTGTCTTGTCAGCAAGCTTTGTTGTAAGCCGATCGTTCTGCTTGTTGTTTCTGCCCACAAGCACTGTGAATCCGTCGGGAGACGTAAATTCCAGCGGCGGGCGGCTTTTCGGCGGCTTGCCCTTAAGCTTTGAGGAACGTATATATCCCTGCTCGGAAAGCTCCTGCCGAAGCTCGTTTACCTCGTCCTCGCATTGGGTTCGGGTCAGAGCGTCGAAAACGCTGTCGATATAGGCAAGCTCCTCCTCGCCCTTGGCTATCTGCTCGGTGAGTATCTTTTCCGCAGTGTCGGCTTTTCGGTACTCCTCATAATATCGCTGCATATTTCGCGACGGAGTGAGCCGCTTATCAAGTTTGATCTCTATTTCGGGACAGCCTTCATCATAGAAATTTTCCACCGTAACGCTGCCCATACCCTTTTCCACGCGGTACAGATTTGCGGATATCAGATCGCCCATAAGCTTGAACTTATCCCTGTCCGCAGATTCCTTAAGCTCCTCACGCTGATTTGCAAGACGGCGCGCTATGCGCTCCGAGGTGTTCTGCAAAAGCCTGTAGAGATCCTGCGAACGCTGCTTCATGCGGGAAACGCTGTCCCGCTCGGCGTAGAAATAGTCAAGCAGCTCGCACGCCGAGGTCATTTCCCTTGTCGTCATCAGTCCGCCGTACTGAAGTATCGGCATGAAAGAAAAATCCTTAAGCCCGCCGTCCGAGTCCTTAACCACGGTGTAAACGCATTTCCCCTCGCCGCACTCGCGGGCGGTCTGCTCAACGGCAAACACAAGGCGTTCCAAAGTTTCGCCTTCGATATCGCTTTTGAGAGCATCGCTGCCCTTTGCTGCATAGTATACCCATTCGCGGGCGGCGATAGGCGAGATTCCCTCGAAAATTTTTACCAACGATTTTGACGCGTCTCCGTCGGGCAGGGCTTCAAGAGCCGTTTTGATGTCCGCGGCTGTGCAGGTTCTGAAATCAAGGCGTTCTCCCCGCGGCGGATAGCTGTAGGTCATTCCCGGAAGGACGGGTCTTTCACGGGACATTTCAAGATCAACGCGCTTTATGCTGTCAATAATTTTTCCCTCGGCGTTTATCATCACGATATTTGAGCAGCGTCCCATAATTTCCGCCGCAAGAGTTATCGTAACCATGTCGCCAAGTTCGTTCATAGCCTCAAAATCGAAGTACAGTATACGTTCAAGACCGTCCTGCCGTATGGAAAGCAGCCTGCCGTTTCCAAGATGCTTGCGCATGAGCATACAGAACATGGGCGGAACTTTCGGGTTCTCAATGGATTTTTTTGTAATATGCACCCGCGCCGATCCCGCCGATGCGGAAAACAGCAGTTTTTCGTTTCCTCCGCGGGTGCGCATGGCTATAACTATCTCCTCTCTGGACGGCTGGCTGATCTTGTCAACCCTGCCGCCGACCAGCGGTTCAAGCTCTTTTTTTACCATGCTTAGAAATGCGCCGTCCAAAGCCATGATTATTCGTCCTCCAAATCTATATGTATAACAAGTATAAACGGCTCATGGTCCGAGCCTTTGGAAATTTTTACCGACACGCAGAATACGCGGTCGTCTATTTCTTCGGTAAAATCGTTTTCTATCTCCCTGCCGCCCTCGTAGGAAACATATTCTCCTATTTCAAACGAAAGCTCGTCGAACATCTTTTTCAGTTTCCTGCGGATACCGAAATGGTTCACCACGTCAAAGGCAAGGTCCATTTCCTCCAGTACTGCAAGAATATCCACGCCGCGGATATTTTCCGTTTCAATGACCTTTTCGTCGTGGAAACGCTCATCCGCTTCAATAAAGAAGTCATAGGGTTCTATAAACGGTTCTTCCTCGTCGGTTTCGGCATTATTTTTCTTATTGAAAAAATCTTTGAGCATATCTTTTTTCTCCTTTTCAAAAATTATGTACGCAACGGTAAAGTCTGTCCAAACAGTCAGCGTACTCAAAATCCAACTGCCAAGGCTTGAAATAACACTAAAAAAAACCGCGCTGCTATCGTCAAGCCTGCCGCTGTAGGGACTGTCCGGCATAATTTTCATGTAAACAGCAGTTAAAACAAGTATTACAATAATTTCCGCAATCAGTACATAGAAAAATTTAGCGCAAAGCTTAACAGACTTTTCAACTGTCAAAGAAAATCTTTCATTTGGCTCTTTGGCGTATATGTAAGGTATAAGCGCAAACGCAAAATATATACACGCCAATATAATAATTATAACCGCCGCGCCTATGGACGAGCTGCCCCTAGCAAAGAAGTACAAAATCAGCATAAAAATCGGATAAACAAGCATTACTACAGCCATTGTAATACATCTTGCCAAAGCAGACTTGAAAAACGTTTTGGGACTTCGGTAAAAGTCAAAAATACGTTTAACATCGGTCTTTTCTCCATCAGTACGGTGAAACAGAAAAGCATACAGCCCGATATAAAACGGCGATACAATTAAAAATCCAAGCAAAGAAATTATAAGTTTATTAACGTTAATAGGCATTATACGCGAACCTATCTGTATTGTTAATGGTATATTCTCATTAAGCCAATTCAGTAATAAATCGGAAAGCTTGGAAACAACAGTCAAAATCAAAGCGGCGGCCGTAATCGGCAAAAAAGCTTTTTTGAACGACATTTTAATTTTATTCATTTTGTCAGCCCCCTAAACTTTTCTGTAAGTAAGCACCTCAAACCCTATCTCAGTAGTAAGACTGTCAAGATTTTCAAGACGGCGGTGTCCCTCCGCGCCTGTCTTGTAAAAGTACGGAGTCATTGAAAACAGCGCGGCGATATCCTCATTGCAGGGCAGGAAGATTTCCCCCGAAACCTTTTCCGCGCCCAGAAACTCAAAGCCGTCAAGCTTATAGTCCTTTACCTCGTTTGGGTACGGCTCGTCGTAGACCGCGCATTTAAGCTGCCACAAGTGACGCTCGGACGGGATCGCCATTATCAGGATACCGTCCTTTTTCAGTACCCGCAGTATTTCTTCACCGCACCACGGCGCGAAAAGACTCGTTACAATATGGCAGCTTTCAGTCCCCACAGGAATATGGAAAACGCTTGCCACCGCAAACTGCGCGGACTTTGTACGTCTTGCGGCGTAATCGGCGGCGGACTTTGAGATGTCAAGTCCGAGGATTTCCGCGTTCATTCCGTTAAGCGAATTAAGAGCAGCCGCAATTTTTTCGGTATAGTAACCCTCTCCGCAGCCAGCGTCAAGAACTGTGCAGCCGCTTTGAGCATACCGCAGAACGGTACTGCAAAGCGCGTCCGCAAGGGGCTTGTAGTAATCCTTGTCAAGAAATTTTTTCCGCGACTGCACCATAAGCTTATTATCGCCGGGGAGCGCAGAGTTCATGCGGTCGGATGTCAGCAGATTCACATATCCGCTTTTGGCAATGTCAAAGCAGTGCCTTTGCGGACACAAAAACGACTTTCCCTCTCGCGAAAGTGCGCCGCCGCATTTTGGACAGATCAGCATAGAGGTCTCCTTAAAAAATGTATTCAACAGGGTCTTTATCGGCTTCCGCGCGAACCGATTCAAGCTGAGGGTACTCTTCTTTGAAACGCTTTGCCAAATACGGAATAACGATATCCTCCGTGTGGAAATGTCCGCAGTCGTACAGGGCTATACCGTTGTTGCGGGCGGTTATCCACTGGTCGTGTTTAACGTCTCCCGTAATGTAAGCGTCCGCGCCGGCGGCAATTGCAAGGGGAAGATTTCCTCCTGCCCCTCCCGAACAGAAAGCAAGCGTTTTTATCATTCTGTCGCTGTCTGTGAAGCGGACTGCTGTACAGCCGAAAACGTCCTTTAGGAGTTTTCCCAGCTCGTTGGGTATCATTTCATTTCCCACAGAGCATACCCAGCCGTAGCCCCGTCCGTCGGGGTGTATGGGTTCAAGTACGGACTGTTTTTTCAGCTTCAGTATGGGAGCCAGCATATCAAAAATAATGTCGTTTACACCGCCGTCTGCCATGTCGAGGGGCGAATGAAAGCAGATACAGGCTATGCCGTGCTTCAGGGCAAGGCAGGCGGGATCGCTGTCGTCCAGTCTGTAGAGCGGGTGGAATATCACGGGGTGGTGGGCGATTATTGCCTCCGCGCCCGTTTTTACCGCCTCGCGGACAACCTCGCAGGTAATGTCAAGAGCGAACAGGACTTTTGTAACGTGAGCGTTTTCGTCCCCAACCAAAAGCCCCGAATTGTCCCCCTTGTGAATATTTTTTAGGGGAGCTATCTTATCCATAAGTATCATCAAATCGTTTACATTAAACATATCTTTTCTTCCGATCATTTTTAAAATTTCAGCGGCAAGAGCCGTCTTATCGGTCTGCCCCGAAGCACGTCCCTCGCGGAAAAGTTTTTCCGCTTGACGTTCCGCGTATATGCGTGCCGACGGCTCGTTAAGATCAAGCTTTCCCAGTACACGGAAAAGTTTTGTCGGCACAAACGGTTCCGTACCGTTCTTAACCGCATTTATTACCGTGTAACAGAATCTGCCGTCCGTAACGGCTCGCTGCTCAAGTATTTCAAAGCCGTTTCCGCAAAGAAAGTCAATAAGCCTTTCAGGACGGCTCATTGGCTGCAATATCAGGTTTTTGCCTTCCAGCCAGTTACAGCGGGAAAGAATATCGGCTATAAGCTCTCCGCCCATTCCGGCGATAACTATATCGGTTATACTGTCTGCGGGAACGCTTTCCAGACCGTCCGAAAGTATCAGTTCGGATTTGTCGGATACTCCCGCCCTTTCGAGGGTCTCACGCGCCGCGGCAAGAGGCTTTTCGTTTATATCGGCTGCAATGGCGGAAACGCACTTTCTCTTGGAAAGCAGCTCCGCAACCAGATAGGCGTGGTCTGTACCCACGTCGCAGACTCTTGTGCCGCGTACAAATTCCGCGCAAAGCATTAGTCGTTTATCAAGCATAATGTCCTTTCAGCACATATGAATTATTGCTCATATGTATTATATTTCATTTTAGGGAATAATTAAACATACAAACCGTAAACAAACAATGTACAAATCATTGTCAGAATACATCAAGAGCGTAAAGCAAAAACCTTACGCCCTTAACGATCACTTATTCTCGAAATGTTTGCTCAGCTTGGCAACAAGCTCGTCAGGACTTACTCCGTGCACCGCGCAGGCGTCCGCAATGCTTTCGCCTCTCGCCGAGGGGCAGCCGAGACAGTGCATACCCATTTCCAGAAAGAACGGAGCGGTATCCGGGTCAAGGTCGAGTACATCTCCGATTATCATATCTTTTGTGATCTTAACGCTCATTTTAACATTCCTCCAAAATATACTATATTAGTATTATAACCTATTTTTCCGAAATTTGCAATAGGCAGTTGATTTTTTTGCGGACAAGTGGTATAATTTCAGTATCTTCCAAAATTATGAAACGAGGTATCTGAATTGAATTTACTGAACAAGCTTGAAAGAAAGTTCGGACGTTACTACATCAGCAATCTGATGCTTTACATCGTGATAGGCACGGGAATAGTGTTTGCATTCTGGTTTCTTGCACCGGACATCCCGCTGCTGTCGTTTTTGTCATTTGACCGCAGTGCGATAATGCGCGGTCAGGTATGGAGGATATTGTCCTTTATTTTTATACCTGAAAACGGCAATCCAATAAGCATGGTGTTCTGGCTGTATCTGTACTGGCTCATCGGTTCGAGTCTGGAGGACTACTGGGGCGGTTTCCGCTTTAACGTCTATTATTTCTGCGGCGTGCTGTTCGCTGTGATAGGCGGATTTATCACAGGCTATGCCACGGTGCATTATCTTAACCTGACTCTGTTCCTTGCTATCGCCGTCATCAATCCCAATATGCAGCTTCTGCTGTTCTTTTTCCTGCCTGTGAAAATGAAGTGGCTTGCATGGATAGACGCAGCTTTCCTGATCTACAATTTTATCTTCACGCCGTTTATGAGCACCCGAATCATAATTTTATTTTCCATGCTTAACTTTTTGCTGTTTTTCGGCGGGGACTTCTTCCGCTTTATACGTGATAAGATAAAGTACCGAAAGATACGCAGCAGCTTCAAAAACAGAAACCGGTAATACGAAAACGGAACGCTTTGTACAGGGCGTTCCGTTTGATTTATACTAGGCTCTATTGCAAAATTTACAATTTTGCAATACCGGCAATAAAATTGCCGGTCGGCGGCAAAGCCGCTGTAGAGCCGCCGTTCATACTGCCCGCGCAAAGCTAAAAGCTTTGCAAGCCGCCAATGGCGGCATTTCAAACAATTGTATTGTTTGAAATAGCGGGCAGTATATATTATGTTTGCGATACGATATACTGCCGCAGACTCAGAAGCCTGCCATGGAACGAAGTATTTTTTCAAGCTCTGTTCTGTCAGTGCTGAATTCCAGGGCGGTCTCATAGGAGATAAGCTCCTTTTTGTAAAGCTTGGAAAGCGTATCGTTAAGAGTACACATACCCTGACGCGCACTGGACTGAATGGTCGATTCCATTTGCGCGATCTTATTTGTACGGATAAGATTTCTGATAGCGTCTGTTCCTACCATTATTTCGAGGGCTGCGATACGGTTTCTTCCGTCTGTTGTGGGAACAAGAGTCTGCGCGATAACACCCTGTATCATATTAGAGAGCTGTGCCCGTATCTGATCCTGAGATTCCGGGGGACAGGCATCGATGATTCGGTCAATGGTCTGAGCCGCGCTGGAGGTGTGCAGAGTGGCAAATACCAGGTGTCCGGTTTCAGCTGCTGTCATGGCAAGGGAAATGGTCTCATAGTCCCGCATTTCGCCTACGAGTATAACGTCCGGATCCTCACGGAGCGCGCTTCTAAGTGCGCTGCTGAACGATTCAACGTCTCTGCCTATCTCACGCTGGTGAATAGTAGCCTTGTCCTGGACATATCGGTACTCGATAGGGTCTTCAATAGTGATTATGTGGCAGGCGCGGCTTTTGTTGATATTGTCGATTATCGCCGCAAGGGTGGTGGATTTTCCGGAACCCGTAGGACCGGTCACAAGGATAAGTCCGCGCTTTTTCTGGGCAAGCTCCGAAAGCACGGGAGGCATTTTCAGCTCATCCAAAGTCGGTATCTTGTCATTGAGAAGCCTTATCGAAGCGGCAAGCCGTCCGCTCTGGCGGAACACGTTCACACGCTGTCTTGCGCCGTTTGCTATCTCGAAGCTGAAGTCTATGTCGTGACCCTCGGTAAGAAGCTTTTCCTGGTCGGCGGAAAGTATGGAAAGAATGGTACGGTTAACAACGGTATCGCTGAGCTCGCCGAATTTTCTCAGTTCGCCGTTAATGCGGACAACAGTGGGTGCGCCGACGGTAAGATGAATATCTGAAGCGCCAAGGGAACGAGCCTGCATAATAAACTCCTGAAAAGTCATATTGGTACACTATCCTTTCATTATTTGATTTTAAACTGGATCCCGCTTGCGGAAAGATACACTTCGTTGCACATATTTGCGACACGCTGATTTACCACTCCGAGAATTTTCCTGAAAACAGCTTGGTCATGATTATCGGGAGTTATGGAAAAGCCTGTTTCCAGAGTTATTATAACCATAGTTCCGTCGATGGCCATAATGCTGTCAAACATATTTGTGACATCCTCGACGATACGCTTTTCAATTTCCTTTTCGCTTTCACGGGTTATTTTTGAAAGATCCGGACACATTTTTCCAATTATTTCGGAAGTATAGGAAGCAAGGCTGTCAAAGATAACAAATTTGTGATCGGTAAAATTTTCAGCGGGATTTTCGACAATTCCTGGTTTGATGTCCCATTCGACAAAATTTTGTTTGTTGCCGTATTCGATTCGTTTAAGGGTATCTGCGTCGACCCTTTCAGCTGCGCAGAGATAAAGAACGTAGTCGCAGGCGGCAAGATAAGTGGTCGCCCACCTGGATTTGCCGCTTGAAGCTCCGCCCGTTATCAGGATCGTTTTCGACATTCGAGATCAGTCCTTTCATATTTGATATACGCGGTAAAACAATCATGAGGTAAAATGCAGAAATCATTTCCCTTAAGTTTATAAATATGATTGTAACATATTATCCTTTGATTGTAAATAGAAAATTAAGAAACATCAAAACTTTTCTCTTATGTATAAATTTATTTTATGTATGCCGAGGGATTACAGCGATCCGTAAAAATAACATTTTGACAGCGGACAAGATTTTCGCACATCCTGATATGTTTTGAAAACGCGGGACGGTAAAACCGTCCCATGCAAATTTTATAAGGATATTTTTGTGTACTGCTATAGTAAATGCCGCGAGACTGTACAAGTCTGATATTCGGATTTATATTATTCTATTCAAGGATTTCTCGAATATCTTTAAAGGGTTCCACGCTTCTTTTGAGTATGCCATGCATATGCGCTATCGCAATGCCGTAATTGGTTATGGGCAATCCCTGTTCGCTTGCGTATGCGTAGCGGTACTTCATTTCCCGTTCGTTGAGCATACAGCCTCCGCAATGTATCGCCAGCGCATATTCTCCTAAATCGTCGGGAAATTCCGTTCCGCTTGTAAAAACAAATTCAACGTCTTTTCCCGTATGCTTCTTCACCCATGCAGGGAGCTTTACAGTACCTATGTCTCCGCACTGGCGGTGGTGTGTGCAGCCCTCGGAAATAAGAATTTTATCGCCGTCCTTTACGCTGTCAAGAGCTTTTGCCCCGCGGACGGCTGTTTCCAGATTGCCCTTATAACGTGCAAACAGTATGGAAAAGGACGTGAGCAGAATATCATCGGGAACAATTTTGCTGACATTCCCGAACGCCTGACTGTCCGTAATTACGATTTTCGGCGGAGCAGCCAATTTTTTTAAGGTCTCCGCAAGCTCTGTTTCCTTTACAACAACGGAAATGCCGCCCGATTCAAGAATGTCACGGATAGTCTGCTGCTGAGGCAGGATAAGCCGTCCCTTGGGAGCGGCGGAATCAATGGGTACTACAAGCACCGCAATATCAAGGGGGTCAAGCAGGTCTCCCACGATTTTTCGGTCGGGTTCGGAATTTTGCGCAAGACGTGCAATTTCCGCTTTAAGCTTGTCAATACCCTGTCGGTTCAGCGCGCTGCCATAGAGACGTCCCTCTTTTTTCGGAAAGTCTTCGGGAAGCGTGTCCGACTTGTTGTGAAAAATTGCAAGAGGAATATTCTTTTGGCGTATCTTTTCGATAAGCGCGGTATCTTCGGGACTTTCCGTTTCGCCTTCGAGCACAACTACTGCAATGTCCGTCTTGTTCAGCATTTGGTAGCTTTTTTTCACGCGGAGCGCGCCAAGCTCCCCCTCGTCGTCAATGCCGGGGGTGTCTATCATCACCACGGGACCTATGGGAAGCAGCTCCATAGCCTTTAGAACGGGGTCTGTGGTCGTACCCAAAACGTCGGAAACTATTGCAATGCTTTGATTTGTAAGAGCGTTCATAACGCTTGATTTACCCGCGTTCCGCCTGCCGAAAATACCTATGTGTACTCGGTTTGCGGAGGGAGTTTCGTTAAGTCCCATAAAAATCACTCCTTTAAATTGTTAGCGGCAATAAACGACCATTGTCAAATCGTCGCTGTAACTTTTTTCTTCACTTAAGCCTTTCCCTGCTATATTCCCAAACATTTTGTGTTAGTTTAAAAAAGTCCTTGCTTTTTGCCTTTACTTGTCCTGATTCAATGTACTCATTGCAAAAATCCATTTCATAAAACAGACCCGCACCCACAACCATAAATGGGGAATGCAGATTAATAATCTCCTCTTTACGCCAAATATCTATGTCAATGTTAATCCCTCTATCATCTGAAGATTGCTTGTCAAGCAGCACATCTAACGATTTCGCGGAGAAATAAATGTTCAAATAGCGTTTCTTTTCTTCAAACAAAAAACTCTTCAGTTCCTCCGCGGTAAACATCTTCACAAAACGCTTTTCTTTATTCCAGTACAAGCAATAGATCAATAATTTCTGCTGTGATAAAAAGTCTATCAACTCACCAAAAGCCTTATCGTTCCAATAGCCTCTTATCGAATATGTGTTATACTTTATTTTCGGCTTTTCGCAATAAGTAATTGGATGCTCATATAGCTGCTCGGTAGGAGAATAGTCTATGTCAATCGTTGCAAATTTTCTCTGATTACCACATTCAGTGCAGCATGAATTAAGTTCCACCGTCCTATAATCGTCGGTTCCAACCCTCGGCACATAGTCAAAATGCAGTTTAAAGAAGTCGTTTTTGCATTTGCATTTTCTCTTAGGGGGGTAGCCATTCTGGATACAATCATACCAGTAGTCAATGCTGTCGAGAATTAAATACGATTTTCCCGAACGAGCAGTGAGCAGTCCCACATTTTCGTCAAAAATATATCGAAGCTGGAATTCGTCCTCTCCGTCCGGAGTAATAATATACTTCCTTACTTTTTCTTCTGTCTCAAACATACAAATCCAACACCTCTTAAAACTCTGATTTACCGCTGCTCTTAAAAACGGAAATTCCTGCCAATGCAAAAGCAGTACACTAAATATGAATTTGCATTATCATTTATTATCTCTAAAGTGTAAAAACGACAAAACTCCGATAGGTAAAAAATACAGGCACCAAAGTTCCAACGCTATTACGCCGCCGATAGAAACAGTTCCGTCGGAATTGGCAAACACGCCCGTCATAGGCATTATCAAACAGCCGATAAAAAATACTCCGTGGACAAGCAAAAGGGTTTTCAGAGCCTTTTCTTTCTTATTTTTTGCGTCTATCGTCAGACCGATAAAGAACGTGGAGAGCGCCATTATTCCGTATCCGAGCAGATCAATATTGAAAAGCAGTCCCATATACTTATAATCCAAAATCTTCATTGCCTGTTCGCTTAATTTCTCATTAATTACGGTGGTGCATTGAGTAAAGTACACTATCAGTATCAGTACGGCGTATATCCCCGCAAATACAGTTGCCGTTCTGCCTGCGGCTTTGGTATTTTCGCTGCACTCATCTTCAAAAGCCGTTATCATCATAACAAAACCAATCGCTAAAAAAATACATACAAAGTAACTGCCGAAATCAAAGGGTATGAGCATACATACCGCGAATGATATTACGGATATTATGCTGATAAGCGAACCTGCCATACCTAATTTATTTTTCAGTTTCATAGTCACTCATTGCTTCTCCTCTTAAAAACGGAAATCTCTGCTGCCGCTATAGACGGCTCAACAAAGAGAAAATTCACGGTTTAAATATCCAAGTAGAACCAAATATCAGACTTTCCTTCTTGTTTTGTCCATTTATAAACATCAGTATTAAATCCGCCAATATGGAAACCTGTATTTAAATAAAACAAACAAGCCGAGAGATTGTTATCCTGTCCTTGCGTATAAATTCCGCGATACCCTTTTTCCGCAGCAATATATTTTCCCTTTTCTATCATCGCAGCCGCAACACCTTGCTTGCGATAGGCTTTATTAACCTTTAAATCGTAAAGGTACATATATTTAAAAAAACTGTCTTGGAAAATCGCAAGACCTATGCACTGTCCGTTTTCGTACGCTCCGACAAAAACGCTGTTTTCTGTCATAGCCTCATATTTATAGTTTTCATCGGGAAAACATTGTTCACTTACTTTTTCTGCCGGGAGTTTTTGTACGGTGTAGCTCCACTTCCCGCCAATCAGAGACGGCTGCATATATCCCCATAATTCAAATGGTTCATTTTTGATATTTACATCCTGTTTATGCTCTTCGTCAATAATTTTAATTTCTATCATTAATTTCCTCCAAAAGGGACAAGAAATTTGTCCCTGCAATATTAAAAACGGAAATCCCTGCTGCCTTGCTCGATTTTCGCAAGATTGTCAATAACAATATCGTAAAATCCCATAAAATAAACATTTCTCAAAAATTAACAGATAGAATTTGCCTTAATTACTTCATATCCGAATACCAATTTGGGACGAGACAATTAAAATTATCGTACCATTTAAATGTAGTCCTCATCATTTCGTTTGAATAGTCAATTTCTTCCTGTCCTAAATTAACAGCAACGGTAAAGGCGTTGATAGTTTCCGCAGCCAAATAAAAAGCATTGAGTTCCCAAAAATCCTCATGTACATTGCCGCCGAAATAACTGTGAAGTTGTCCGATTGAAAACTGCGGACTGACCTCTGCCGTTACCATAACGCCTGTCAGAGCATAATAAGGGTCTACCACGCCGCTTCCCTGAAAATCAATGGCGTACAATTCTTTATTTGGCGAGATAACCATATTATCGGACTGAAAATCGGCGTGCAAGAGACACATAGGACGGTTGTCAAGGCAGGACGTGTACTTATCCAAAAGAGAGCGCAGCAATTCATACCCTGTCAGTGTTTCACCGCAGACATTGTACGCCTTGATATAATTTTCGACCCTTTTTTTGTAAATTCCCGCCCAATCAGACGAGGGAGGGTAGCTTTCAACCGTCTGCATTTTCAACATCATTTGACCTGCTTTCCAACCAAATGCGTACTGTTCTTTTGGGGTAAGATTCGGCAGTACCTCTTTAGCTTCCTCGCCCTCGCACCAAGTCAGAATTTGATAGACGTTCTTTCCGCCGCAGCAGACTCCGAAGTCAATAGGCTGTGACATATTTATCCCTGCGGCGGAAATTTTCTTCATAATATCAAATTCGCTTTTTTTGCTGTCATAGTCGGATATGTCGGAAATACGGAGCAATAACCGCTCCCCATTGTTCGTTTCCGCGTAATATTTTTTATCGTTCGACCAGCCTTTGTTTATTGGCTTGACCTTTACGAACGCATTGTAATTTGGTATATCATTCATTTTATTTTTCACCGTAAAGTCTGAATTTGGCGTACTTAAAAACGGAAATCCCTGCTTCCCTGCTCGATTTTGACAAGATTGTCAACAACAATGCCTCGTACCTTTTCATTGGGGACGTTACCTATCTCGCTTTCGATAAGCTTAACGCCAACCTCGCGGGTGTCGGGACTTGCGTAGTCCATAAGGTACTCTTTAAGGGTCATAAGCGCGTTGGGGTGACAGCAGTTCTGTATCTGACCGTTTTTGCACAGGGACATGAACCTGTCTCCAGTTCTGCCCTCGCGGTAGCAAGCGGTACAGAAGCTGGGTATATAACCAAGCTTCATGAGCCAGTTGACCACTTCGTCCAAAGAACGCTGATCGGACACGTCGAACTGCTCGGTATCGTGGGGTCTTTCATCGGGAGTGTAGCCCGCATATCCGCCCACGGAAGTCCTCGAACCACCGGAGATCTGCGAAATACCGAGACTGAGAGCCTTTTCGCGGCAGGCTTCGCTCTCACGGGTGGAAATTATCATTCCCGTGTATGGTACTGCAATTCTTATGCAGGCAATGAGCTTTGCAAAGGTATCGTCGTCAATGCCGTTGTCGAACGCACCCGGATCGATGTCGTCAGCCTTTTTCACGCGGGGTACGCTTATGGTGTGAGGACCCACTCCGTGTACCGCTTCAAGGTGCTCCGCGTGCATGAGAAGTCCCGCAAACTCGTAGCGGTACAACTCCAGACCGAACAGTACGCCAAGTCCCACGTCGTCGATACCGCCCTCCATGGCCCTGTCCATAGCCTCAGTGTGGTATGCGTAGTTATGCTTAGGTCCTGCCGGGTGAAGCTTTTCGTAGCTTTCCTTGTGGTATGTTTCTTGGAAAAGAATGTAAGTACCTATACCCGCGTCCTTAAGCTTGCGGTAATTTTCAACTGTGGTAGCGGCAATATTAACGTTTACGCGGCGGATAGCTCCGTTTTTGTGCTTGATGTCATAGATAGTCTTAATGCTTTCGAGAACGTACTCAATTGGGTTGTTTACAGGGTCCTCGCCGGTTTCAAGAGCAAGACGCTTGTGTCCCATATCTTGCAAAGCGATGACTTCCTGACGAATTTCCTCCTGGGTAAGTTTTTTGCGGGCGATATGCTTGTTCTGACAGTGATAAGGACAGTACACACAGCTGTTTACACAGTAGTTGGAAAGATAAAGCGGCGCAAACATTACAATGCGGTTGCCGTAAAAATCCTTTTTGATCTGGCGTGCAAGCTCGAAAATGCGCTCGTTTCTGTCCGCAAGAGTGCAGTCAAGAAGTACGGCGGCTTCGCGGTGGGAAAGTCCCTTGCGCTTTTCGGCTTTCCCGATAATGTTGTCGATAAGCTCGGCGTTGTCCTTGTTTTTTTCGGCGTACTCCAATGTCTCTAAAATTTCCGCGTTGTCGATAAATTCCTCTGCTTTAAGTGAATTAGAGTTGTACATAGTTCATTTTCCTTTCGTATTTTACTTTATTTAACATGGTTCAACTGCTGTTTATTGTCTATCGAGTATATTCTTATTTGCTCTGCATCATCGGGAACAGTAATAATTTTTTCTAAAATCCCGCCGCAGTTTTCAATAACTCTTATTGATCCCGTATTGGAATCGTGAGCTCCCGCAAATACCTTTAAAATATTTCTGTCCTTTGCTTTTTCCAGTAAAAGCAAAGCAATTTGCGTTCCGTATCCTTTTTTTCTCTCGCTCGGTCTGACACCGTATCCGATATGTCCCCATACATTATAGCCATTTCCGTTTTCATCATATGTATCGGCATATAAATTATGGGCTAATCGACCTGCTCCCACTAATTTATCGTTTTCATCAACCGCAAAATAGTCGGATTGTGTTGTATATTTAGGGTCAACCGATTCTGTTTCATATTTCAGCAACAAGTTTACATATCTTTCAAACTCGTTTATATCATTAAAAGACTCGTTTAAAAACCACGGGGCTATATCAGTATTACTTTCGACCCATTCTCTCATCATCTCATTGTATTGTTCATAATATTTTGTATCGGGTCTGACTAAATAAAGCTTCATACTATAATCTACCTCCTGTTATGTTTTATAATCGCCTCTTGATGAAACAAGCTTGTAGCCTACTGACTCCATTCTCCGCCCCAGACAGGCTATGCACTCGGCGGCCTCGTCCCCCGTGCATATCTTGTTGTCATACAGCAGATATTTTTTCCGCACGTCCCGCGGTGAAAGGTTCGGCATGACCACGTTTGCCCCCGCCAAAATTCCTTTTTCCCTGCCTTTCGGGTCGATAGTACCCAAAGCGGTGGTAGCAGGTAAAAGTACGTTAGGCACGATAAGTCTTGTCAGTCCCAACATAAGCAGGGTAGTTTCAAGAGTACCCGCCTTTTCACCCGCAAAGGGCGTATCGTGGTGCGGGATAAACGGACCTATACCCACCATATGCGGCTGAAACCTATGAATGAACAGCAAGTCCTCCGCAAGATTTTCCGCCGTCTGGTACGGAGAGCCCACCATAACCCCGCAGCCCGTCTGAAAGCCAAGCTCCTTTAAGTCAGCAAGACATCTCATGCGGTTTTCAAGGGAAAGCTCTTTCGGGTGGAGCTTTCGGTAATGCTCCGAATTTGCCGTTTCATGCCGCAGTAAATACCTATCTGCACCCGCTTTTCGGTACTTTTCATAGCTTTCACGGGACTTTTCACCGATTGAAAGCGTTACCGCACAGTCGGGAAATTTTTCCTTTATGCGGGAAACAATGCTGACAATTTTATCATCTGTGTAAAAACCATCCTCGCCGCCTTGCAGTACAAAGGTGCGGAAACCCAATCCGTAACCCGTTTCGCAGCAATCCAGTATTTGTTCCTCGGTAAGACGGTATCGCTCCGCGTTTTTCGCGCTTCGCCGTATACCGCAGTAAAGGCAGTCGTTTTTGCAGTAATTGGTAAACTCTATCAAACCGCGAATATAAACGTCCCTGCCGTATATTTTTTCGCGGACGGTTCGTGCCTTTTCAAAAAGGTACTCGTCTGTGTCGGGAGTATGTCCCGAAATAATTTCGGAAAATTCCTCCTTTGAAAGGATACGTTCTTTTTCAAGCTTATCAATAAGTTCCAAAATGCTGCTCATTTGGACTCACCCAATTTGGAATAAATTGTCTTTGCTGTAACTCCGTCGATCGCGCCAAGCTTGCCCGAAAGCGCGCTTATAACGTCCTGTGGAGCGTCTACAGCAACGCTGATTATGGACACGCCTTTCTTTTCATAGGGTATTCCCATTCTGCCGATTATGTACTGTCCGTAATCGTGGAGCAGACCGTTAAGCTTTTCCGCCGAGCCGAGATTTTCCACAACAATTCCGATAAGAGCAACTCTTGTTTCCATTAAAACTTTCCTTTCCAAAATAAAAAGCCTGCTGACATACCGACAGCAGACACAATGACCCGATATATCGCCGCCTTTCTCCTCAGAGATCCTTTGGAAGTCAGTACAGATAAAATTTATTTGATTTTTCGCTTGTTTTGTTTGCGGTAAGAAAAGATCCGCCGGGATCTGTATCTTTTCGCTTACGATTACAAGTATATCACATTTTTATTAAAATTTCAAGACTCTCTGATGAAAAATGCAAAAACAGGCATTTAAAATTGTTTCCCCGGTTTTTACGAAATGTTTACAATAATGAAGCGCTCGCAGGTCAAAGAAATTGTTGACAAAAGCGGAGCATTGTGGTATAATTTATTACGGTTATATATTCGGTCGTATCCCGGCTGACAGCATTTTTATGAAAGCAGGTTGTTGCAATGAACATAAAGGAATTTTACGATTCTATCGGCGAGGACTTTAACGACGTTATCGGCAGACTCAGGGCTGAAAGCAGGGTCTGCAAATACGTTCTGAAGTTTCCCGATGATAAAAGCTTCGGCAATCTTCTCAGCTCTATGAGTGAAAAAAATTACGCGGAAGCTTTCAGAGCTGCTCATACTATTAAAGGTACTTGTCTCAACCTCAGCTTTAACAGCTTTGCCGCTGTAGCTTCGGATATCACGGAAAAACTCAGGAATTTTGAAGATACTGCCGCAATCGAGTCGGATACAGAACTTGACGGACTTATCGGCGCGTTATCGGAAAAATATCAGAAAATTATTTCTGGCATTAAAGAAATTGACGTTCCCGCGCAATGATGCAATAATATAGTAATACTTTTATAAAGCAACGGTTCCCAATTTTTTGAAAAGGAGAGTTCAAAGTGAGTGGAGAAAATTTTGCGGCAGATCACGGCAAACAGAAAGTTCTGATCGTTGACGATTCTGAAATGAACCGCTGTATGCTGGCGGATATCCTTGAGGACGATTACGAGATCATTCAGGCTGAAAACGGCGTGGAAGCGGTGGCTATACTGAAAGAAAGACACTTTGAGATCGCGCTTGTAATGCTCGATATGGTCATGCCCGAAATGGACGGTCTTGAGGTTCTGGAGGTCATGAACAAGCAGCACTGGATAGATAATATCCCCGTTATAATGATTTCCGTCGAAAGCTCGGCGGGATATATCGAGCGCGCTTATGATTACGGAGTTACCGACTACATAAAGCGTCCTTTTGACGCATTTTCCGTGCGCCGCCGTGTTATTAACACCATTATGCTTTATGCTAACCAGAAAAAGCTGGTTGGTCTCGTTGCAGATCAGATCTACGAAAAGGAAAAAAGCACCAATCTTATGATCAATATTCTCAGCCACATCGTAGAGTTCAGAAACGGTGAAAGCGGTCTGCACGTTATTCACGTTCAGAATATCACAAGGACTATTCTTGAAAAATATGCCGAAAAATATAAGGATTCGGGACTTACGGAATCAACTATATCCACTATCAGTCTTGCTTCGTCCCTCCATGATATAGGAAAAATTTCCATTCCAGAAAGTATACTGAACAAGCCCGGCAGACTGACCGACGAGGAATTTGCTATAATGAAGACTCACTCCAGCGTCGGAGCGTCTATGCTTGAAAGTCTTTCGTTCGGTTCGGGAGACCCGCTTATAAAAACAGCTTACGAGATCAGCCGCTGGCATCACGAGCGCCATGACGGAAGAGGCTATCCCGACAGACTTGAGGGAGATCAGATCCCGCTTTCGGCTCAGGCTGTTTCCGTTGCGGACGTTTACGACGCTCTTACAAGCGAGCGCGTATACAAAAAGGCGTTTACCCATGAAAAGGCTATGGAGATGATTCTCGGTGGAGAGTGCGGTACTTTCAATCCAAGGATACTTGAGTGTCTTAAAGAGACCGCGGACGTCCTCAAGGAAAACCTCAACCTTACGGTTTCCGAACATCTGAGTCCACGCGGAGTTCAGAATATTACCGAGGAAATTCTCAAGAATAACGATCTTGATGTTGCCGTACAGACTCTTAACAGTCTTGAAAATGAGATCGCCAAGCACAGATTCCTTGAATCCATTTCAAGAGAGATACAGTTTGAATACACCAGCGATCCGTCAATGCTTACGTTTTCCGAATGCGGAGCTAAAAAGTTGGGACTTACCGAAACTATTTCCGATCCCAAAAATGATGAGAGTCTTAAAGCTGTCATTTCGGAAAAATGTCTCGGAGAGCTTGCTGAAGCAGTCAGAAAAACTACTTTTGAACAGCCTGTCTCCGAATATGAATGCGATATGACTTTCGGCGGAGAGACGAAACGTTGCAAGGTGGTTTGTCTTTCCATTTGGTCGGACGACGACCACAGCCGCCGCGACGGTATTGTGGGCAAAGTTTTTGAAATTTAGTGATTTTGAGCAAATTAAAATGGTACGCTTGACAAAAGCGTACCATTTTTGTTACCCTTTTACTGCGCCTGCGATAACTCCCTCAATGATATATCTCTGGCAGAACAGATAAAAAACGATTATCGGAAGTATGGCAAGCACCAGCATTGCCATGAAGCCGCCCCAGTTTACCGCTCCGTATGCGCCTTGCATGGCGATCTGAATGGCTACAGGCAGGGTTTTGTTTCCGGTGCCGAGAATAAGATACGGCAGCAGATAGTCGTTCCATATCCACATGGCGTTCAGTATGGTAACGGTTATTGCGGTGGGTTTGAGTATTGGAAATACTATCATGAAAAATTTTTGAATCGGATTGCAGCCGTCTATTTCCGCGGCTTCTTCAAGCTCCAGCGGAATGCTTTTTACAAATCCGCTGAGCATAAAGACCGACAGTCCCGCGCCGAAACCCAGATATACGAAGATTATTCCCACCGGATTGTTGAATTTCAGCTTTGTTACTACAAAGGTCATGGTATACATTACCATTTGAAAAGGCACTATCATGCTGAACAGAAAGGTGTTATAAATGACTTTGCTGATGACTGATTTTACGCGTACAAGGTACCATGCCGTCATTGAAGTTAGCAGCGCAAGGACAAGTACCGACAACACCGTGATGAAAAGCGACCTGCCGAAAGCGCCCCCTATACCTGCGCTTTTTACGCCGCTGACATAGTTTTCAAGACCTGCAAAGGTCTCTTTTGTGGGAAACTTAAATGGACTTCCCATAATGCTGAACTTTGTCTTGAACGAGTTCAGGAATACTATAAGGATCGGGATTAAAAACAGCGCGGCAAGCAGTATCAATACTACAAATAGTAGTGTGTTGAGACGCTTTTTCCGAGAAAGCTCCATCAGCTTTCCACCTCCCTGCTGCTTGTTATTTTAAGCTGTGCAAAGGCAATTAAAGCCACTATCAGGAAAAATATTACAGCCTTTGCCTGACCTACGCCCTGCCAGCCTGCACGTCCGTAAAAGGTGTTGTAGATGTCAAGTGCGAGCATGGCTGTCTTTCGTGCGGGAGCTCCCGCGGTAAGGGCGAGGTTCTGGTCGAACAGCTTGAACGAGTTGGTGAGAGTCAGGAAAGTGCATATGGTTATTGAAGACATAAGCATCGGCACGGTAACATTTTTCAGCGTCTGGAAACGGGTCGCGCCGTCTATTTCTGCTGCCTCGTGGAGATCCCGCGGAATGTTCTGCAAGCCCGCGATGTAAATTACCATCATGTAGCCGATAAGCTGCCAGTTGGTGAGTACCACAAGTCCCCAAAAGCCGTATTTTGCGCTATAGCTGATGTCTACGCCGAAATTAGCCAGTACGCCGTTTATAATGAGATTCCAGATATATCCGAGAACTATGCCTCCGATGAGGTTAGGCATAAAGAAGATAGTGCGGAAAACGTTTTTTCCGCGTACTGAGCTTGTCAGAGCAAGAGCCAGCAAAAACGCAAACAGGTTTACGGTAATTACCGAGACCACGGTAAACAGGGAGGTAAACCCCAGCGCGCGGAGAAAATCGCTGTTGCTGAAGGCCTTGACGTAATTTCCGAAGCCGATCCATTCCGCGTTGGAAACAGTAGTGAATTTGTTGAACGACAGGTAAATTCCCATTATAAAGGGTACTATAAAAAATGCTGCAAACGCTGCAAGCGTGGGAAGCACAAACAGCGGGAAATATTTTTTTATTGTTATCAGTCCTTTCCGACGGAGGAAACCATTTTCCTGTTGCGTTTCCGTATTTCCGCTTTCATTTCTATTTTTCTCTTTTATTTGCAGATCATATTTTACTGTTCCAGATTTGCGCTTTCGGTTTTCCAGCTTGATTTTACAGCGTCTTCAACGTCCTGCCATTCAAGACTTCCCTGAGCGTACTGGAGCAAAGCCGCGCCGAAATCGTCCTTGAAATTCTGGCTGGGGAAAATGGTGAAATTCCACGGTATATTTTGTATGCCGTCCTCGTCCATCCAGTCAAGGACTTCATGGGTAAGCGGGTCTTCGGGTCTTTCGGAGTCGTTAAAGGTGTCAAAGGGAGCGATAAAGCCAAGGCTTCCCGTAACGTAGCTCTTGCCGCTTTCACTGGAATTGAGCCAGTAAAGGAAATCGGCGGCGTCCTTTTGCAAGGCTTCATCTGCCTGGGAATTTATGCAGAAAAAGTTTTCCGTACCGATACAAAGCCCCTGATTTTCCTCGCCGTCCATTCCGGTGTAGATGGGAAGATATTTGATATTGTCGGCGGTAACCACGTTTCCGCTGATGCCGTTTATCTGGCTCCACGCCCAGTTTCCGTTCTGTACCATTGCGCATTCGCCGAGAGCGAATTCTGCCATTGATTCGTCTGTTATCTTCGAGCCGAGAACTTTTCTGTCAACGGTAGAATTATTGATATACAGGTCGAAAATATTTCTGAAATTCTGACCGTATTGAAAGGAAATTTCCTTTGTTCCGTCTCCCGTAAGGTCAACTCCGTTATTGTTAAATTCGTAGTAAATAGGAACGTTTGCAAGGTGAGTCTGCCAACGCCAGTCGTCGCCGGGCTTCAGTGAAGTACTCGCAAAAACGCCCTTTATTCCCAAAGCGTCCCTTTTGGACTGCATATCCTCGACTACTGTTTTAAGGTCCGCAAAGTTTTTTATGTCGTCCGTATCATCAAAGGAAACGGCTTTGTCGGGCATATCAAAATATCTTTCCATAATTTCGTCGTTGTAGATGATGCCGTACCCCTCTACAGCGTACGGTATACCGTAAGCCTTTCCGTCAACGGTTAGAGCCATGCTCTTGTCGGTAAGATGAGCGTAAAGCTCTGTCCCTGACAGGTCGGCGCAGTAGTCTTTCCAGTTCGCATAGCCGCGGGGACCGTTCACCTGAAAGATAGTGGGAGCTTCGCTTGTCGCCATTTTAGCGCTCAGGGTCTGCTCGTAGGTATTGTTTGCGGCTGTTTCCACAATGACAGTCTTGCCTGTTTCCTCTTTGTACTTTGCAGCTATTTCCTCATATGCCGTGGCTATTTCCGGCTTGAAATTAAGGAAACGTACTGCTGCGGATTTCCCGTTTCCGTTTTCGTTTCCGCCATTTCCGCCGGAGGAATCGTCTCCTCCGCAAGCAGCAAAAATAAACGGCGCGGCAATCGTTGCCGAAAGAATTAATCCAAGTTGTTTTTTCATATTATCTATCCTTTCAGAATATCAGGCAGTACCGCACAATATCCGCGAGCCGCCTTGTGATTTTGTTTTGATATAGTATTTTCAAAAACAGCGAGGGTTATTCATTTATTCATTTTTTTAAAATACAAAAACGGCGTTTGACAAAAATGCAAACGCCGAAGTTTGAAAAAAATTGTATTTGACGGTTTGGGATTATCAGCAGCGATGGCTCCCAAGCAGAAAATCTTTATTTACACTGTTACCCTGTAAACGGACGGAAGAATATGCCGTTCGGAGACGTTGTATCAATCGACATGCTTTGGCTCAAAGCTTTCTTTCCATGGAAGTCCCCACTTGTTGAGAGCCTCCATAAACGGGTCGGGATCGAACTCTTCTATGTTCCATACGCCCGCTTTTTTCCATTTTCCAGTAAGTATCATCATCGCGCCTATCATTGCGGGTACACCTGTGGTGTAGGATATCGCCTGTGAGCCCACTTCCTTATAGCATTCCTCGTGGTCGCAAACGTTGTAAACGTAATACTTGACAGGCTTGCCGTCCTTAAAGCCCTGCATTATGCAGCCGATGTTGGTCTTTCCCTTGGTTCTGGAACCCAGCGAGGCAGGGTCGGGGAGAACAGCTTTAAGGAACTGGAGCGGAACTATTTCTCTGCCCTCGTACATAATAGGCTTTATGGAGGTCATGCCTACGTTTTCAAGACATTTCAGATGCGTAAGATAGCTTTGTCCGAAAGTCATAAAGAAGCGTATGCGCTTAATGCCTTTTATATTCAAAGCAAGAGATTCAAGCTCCTCGTGGTGGAGCAGGTACATATCCTTTTCGCCTATTTCGGGGAAATCGTAGACACGCTTTATTTCCATAGGCTCAGTCTCGACCCATTTGCCGTCCTCGATATAGCTGCCCTTTGCGGATACTTCGCGGATATTTATTTCGGGATTAAAGTTTGTGGCAAAAGGATAGCCGTGATCTCCCGCGTTGCAGTCAAGAATGTCGATATAATTTATCTCATCGAAATAATGCTTCTGAGCGTAGGCGCAGAATACTCCGGTAACGCCGGGGTCAAAGCCGCTGCCGAGCAGTGCGGTGAGTCCCGCCTTTTCAAATTTTTCACGGTACGCCCACTGCCATTTGTACTCAAACTTTGCGGTATCCTCAGGCTCATAGTTTGCGGTATCCATATAGTGAACTCCGCATTCAAGGCAGGCGTCCATTATTGTAAGATCCTGATATGGCAGAGCCACGTTTATGCATATTTCGGGCTTGTATTCCCTCATAAGGGCGGTAAGCTCGCTTACGCTGTCCGCGTCTACCTTTGCGGTGGATATTTTTGTTTTGGTTGCCGGCTGGAGCTTTTCCATTAAAGCGTCGCATTTGGACTTTGTACGTGACGCTATCATAATTTCCTCAAAGACCTCGGAGTTCTGACAGCACTTGTGAATGACTACGGAGGCTACTCCGCCGCAGCCGATGATCAATGCTCTTCCCATTTGAACTATCCCTTTCTCGCTGAAAAGTTGAACCTACAGAAATTTTACGCGGGAAATTTGCGGAAATTAAGACAATATCTTGTAATTCTGTACGTCCACGGTATCAGTATAGCATATTTTTCCCGTTATTGCAATAAGGCTTAGGAACATTTTTAATATATACTGTAGGCTTACAATAGACTCGTAACAAAAGTAAAAAAGAGCAGCGGAAAAGCAAACCCTGTGTTACAGTTAAGTTGCGAGAAATAAAAGGAACAGGAGGTCAGCAGATCCGCTATGAATACTGTAACACAAATCACCCGCCGCCGCCAAGCCATAATAGAATATTCTATGAAAAAAGGAGTAACGGCAGCAACTCGCAGATACAATGTAAAAGTCCCTCAAATGGTATATTAAAAGTACCATTGGAGGGACTTTAATGCTGCTTTTGTGAACGAGTTCTAAATGTGTATGATAAATATAATAATTTTTTTTCATAAGCCCACATTATCGGTTTGCGCTCCTTTCCCAAGGCCAGGGGTCATCGACCCAGTTAAAGCGTTCGGTTGTTGAAGACTGGTCTGCGGTTATCGGACCGTATTTGTTTATATAGGCTTCATATGCCGCATTTCTCAGTTCGGTGTATTTTTTGAACAAGTTCAGAGCATTCTGGTCTGTTGGATGCGTGTCGAGATAAAGATTCAGCTCGTACAGATAAAAATCATACATCTGGATCGCACACATAAGATTATTTCCGTTCATCGCAGGAAACCTCCTTTCCGCAGAATGGCAGATCGAGGCTTGGAAAAATCGTTCCGCGTTCAAGAGCGATATTTTCAGCGTACGGAGTCTCCCACTGCTGGAACGGCACATAGCACATTCCTATAGGAGTTTCGGCAGGAAAAGCGGTCATTTCACCGTTTTCCGATAATTTCATACTTATATACATAGCTTCTCCTTTCCGGTTAATAAAAAAGCTTAACCTTTTTTATAGTATGAGTACAGACTTGGTTTGGTTACAAACGTTGTCAGGAAATAATCTTATGCAATGGGCGTCAGTAAGGAAGATGTTATGGCGTGTTGCCACTATCCGGACATTTCGGATAATGGCAACACGCCATAGTTAAACAGTTATTGCAAGTACAATGTGCAATATCCGCTAAATGTATAAAAATTAATTGTTATGTTGATAGATATTATTCTTCAAAAAGCTCTCCGTCAACGATCCGTACGATCCGTCCCGCGTTTTGTGCTACGCTCAAATCATGGGTAATCATAACAATAGTATGTCCCTTATTATTCAACTCACGGAACAGATTCAAAACCTCCTTTCCGGTTGCGCTGTCCAGCGCGCCCGTTGGTTCGTCTGCAAGAAGCAGCTTGGGATTTCCCACAAGAGCGCGGGCTATAGCCGCTCTTTGCTGCTGTCCTCCTGAAAGCTCATTCGGCTTATGCTCAATACGATCGCCCATGCCCAACTGCTCCAAATGTTTCCTTGCGGCGGCTTCCGCCTCCTTTGAGGAATATCCCCTCAGCAGCAGCGGCATCATAACATTCCTCAGAATGTTATATTTGGCAATAAGATGATATTTTTGAAAGATAAATCCTATATAGTTGTTCCGCACATCGGTCAGCATTCCGTCGCTCATATTATGCACTGCAAGCCCCGACAGATAAAATTCTCCGTCGTCGAAACTGTCCATGCAGCCCGCAATGTTCATAAGGGTGGACTTTCCCGACCCGGAGGGACCCAGCACAGCTAAAAACTCTCCCTCCCTTACGGTGAGGCTTATCCCTTTTAGTACATTCAGAATATTCTCGCCCATTTTATAGCTTTTTCTGATACCGCTCATACGAATTACAGCTTCAGACATATATGTCCTCCTATTCCACACTCGCGGCGCAGACAACGCCGTCCTCGTTTACCGTCAGTGTAAGAACCATACCTGTCGAAATTCCCGAATAATCGGTTGACCGTCCTGTCAGTCCGTTTATTGTCATACCGACGGGAATTATGTAGGTCGCTTCTTCACCGCTCTTTTCGACAGACACGCCGCTTTTTCTTTCTCTGCTGCCAAACCTTTCATTATTACCGAAATCGGGCATTTCTCCGTTACCCCAATCAGGCTTTTCACCATTACTCCAATCGGGCATTTCTCCGTTACTCCAATCGGGCTTTTCGCCGCTTTCAAAATCAGGTCTTTCTCCGGTGTTAAAATCTTCACCATCACGCAAAGAGCCGCGCCTTTCACCGGAGGTTTTTTCACCGGCAGGCTTTTCCGACAATGTACCGAGTGCAAGCGTCACCTCGTTTCCTGTTATTGAAATAACCTCGCCGGTAACTGTAATATCCGAAGCTGCCGCCGTATAATTATTGACCGCTGCCGTTGTTTCGGAAGGCAGAGTGTTTTCGCTTTTGTCAGTGCAGCCTGTCATCATGGCGGAAATAACCGCAAATATTGCAAACCAATGTTTTTTATTCATAAATATCAGATCCTTTCAATCATTCGCTTCCAAGAGCTTCAATAGGAGTAAGCCTTGAGGCTTTCAATGCGGGGTAAAACCCGAAAATCGTTCCTGTGACCACAGCAAACACAAGCGACAATATTCCTGCCGTCATCACGGGTTCGGCTCTTGTTCCTGTCATCTCCACAGCGGGAATAAGCGCGTAACCCAGTCCCACGCCGACTATTCCGCCGAACGCGGCGATCATTCCCGCTTCAAGCAAAAATTCAAGCAGAATAACACGCTTTTTGCTGCCCAGGGCTTTAAGCAAACCGATTTCTCCGGTACGTTCCTTTACAGTAACGAACAGCACATTCATAATGCCTATTCCGCCCACCACGAAAACTATCGACGCGACTGCGATAAGCAGGGTCTGCAAAGTATTGGCGGATTTCTGCGCAGCTTCCATCTGGCTGCCTGCGTCGGTAACTGTAAATTTCGCATCAGGGTAATTTTGTGCAAGAACGGTTTCAATGTCCGCCATAACGTTTTCCACCTCGGAAACGTCCGAAGCCACAGCAGATATCTTAGGCTCGGCGGCGTTGCCGAACACATATTTTTTTGCCGTAGAATAGGGTAAATAAATTGTCTCATCGGGACTTAACCCCGACGACACCGTACCCATCGAACTAAGTACGCCGATAACCTCATAATTTTTGCCCTCTATAGAAATGTAATCTCCGGCTGCAAGATATGCCGCACCGAAAATGCTCTGGGCGGTTTTATAGCCAAGTACGCAGACCTTTTCGCAGTCCTCCTCGGCGTAATCGTCAAAAAAGCTGCCGTATTGTATCTCAAGATTGCTGATGTCGGCGTATTCAGGCATAACACCCGCCGCGGTGTATGCGGTTTCCTCCTCGAGGTCTCCGCCCTCGACCGCTGCTTCGCCGCTTGCAATTATTGATATGGCCTCAATATTAGGCACGACCTCGGCTATGTCGTCGACGTCCTGCTCGGTAAGAGTCACTCCCCCAGACCGCGCCGCACCGCCGAATGAAGCGCGGCCGCCGCTCCGGGACGAGCTTTTGCTTCTGTTCGGCATGGAATTTCCGCCTGAATTCGGCATACCTCCTCTGTTTCCGAAATCGGGTACATTGCCGCCTCCGAAGCTCGGCATACCTCCTCCGCCGAAATTCTCCATCATGCTCTCCATCACGGAATCTGCCGTCTGCCCCGCCGAGACCTCCACAGCTCCTGCGTTAAGGTTCTTGAACTGCTCCGCAACGTCCATTTTTCCGCCCTGACCGATCGCAATAACAAGCACAATAGTAGCAGAGCCTGCAACTATTCCCAAAGAGGTAAGAGCGCACTTGGACTTGCTTGAAAAAATATTTACAAAAACCATTTTCATAAGCTCCGTAAAACGCATAAAATCAGCTCCTCCGATTGTTTTCGCTGAGCGCGATCTCCGCCAGAACCTTGTCTCCCGCCGAAACGCCGCTTGTTATCTCCACGTATCTGCCGTCGGAAAAACCTGTCGTTACCTGCTTTTCCACGGTATTTCGGTTTTCGTCATAGACCGTGACATAGGATACTCCGTCGCGGAATGTTATGGCATTGATGTTCGTATAAAGCACGTTTGCCGCCTGTTTTTGCAGGAAGGTTATATCCGCTGTCATGCCCTCGCGTATATCATATCCTTCAGCTTGG
Organism: uncultured Clostridia bacterium; assembly: GCA_947089135.1. GTDB lineage: Bacteria > Bacillota > Clostridia > Oscillospirales > Ruminococcaceae > RGIG8773. The sequence continues at coordinate 19,886 of CAMUJF010000008.1, read as the reverse complement.
ACTTTTACTGTAACCGTATAACTTACCGACCCGGAGGAACGGGCAGGCTCAACGGCAATGGTGTCGATCTCTCCCTCAAACGTCATGTTTTCATATGCGGAGAAAACTACCTGTGTTTCCTGTCCTACCGACAGGGAAGAAATATCGCTTTCGGAAACAGCCGCTGAAACATAGATCTCCGATGAATTTGTAAGCGTTGTCACGATCTGGTTTTCCATAATGGTATCGCCCTCGGAAACATTTACCGAAGCCACCTGTCCGTCACAATCTGCATAAAGATAAACTCCATCGCCCATGTTTTCTGTCAGTTCGTCGTATTCCTGGCAGAGGGTGTCATATTCTTCCTGTTTGTCCGCAATGTCCTTGTCCAGCTTTGCGGCTGTCTGACTGTAAACTGTATCGGCGTTCTGTGCGGCAAACTCAGCGTCCTGCTTCTTTTGCAATGCTGAGAACTCCGAGCTGCTTTTGTTTATTTCAAGATTTTCAAGATCATATTCGGCGTTTTCGATTTCCGCTTTCAGGCTTTCAATTTTATCCTTGATGTCCTCCTCGTCAAGATTGCCGTAAATATCGGTAAAATCTGATTTGTATTCGTCAAATTCGACCTTATGCTTATCCATTTCCTTTTGAAAATCAGACATCATCTCGGAGTACTCTTCCATCATTTCTTTATATTCGTCGACCTTATCCTGCTGCTTGGAAATTTTAAGTTCGTGGTTTTCTATGTGCATTTCCAATGTTTTTTCAAGAGAAATGTATTTCTTATATTCCGATTCAGCCTCGGTATAAGCATTGTACGCCTTGTCTTTTTCGGTTGAAGCCGATTTAAGATTTTTCTGCGCCGTTGACGTTTCCGAAGATGACCCGTTATCCGAACCCGTGTCTTGATGTGCCGTGTCATTTGCTTCCTGCTGAGCGGAATCATATTTTTCAACCGCAGCCTCGTAAGCCTCTTTGGTCTTATCAATATTTTCTTTCAGTTCCTTTATTTTGCTTTGATCTTCTGAAACGCTGTCAATATATTCGTTATACTCGTCATTAAGCGCGGTCAGTTCCTTTTCATACTCCTTAAGAACCTTTTCATAGCCTGCGTAAATATTGCTGTATTCCTCATATGTATCGGAATATTCATTATATTTGCTTTCATATTCGGAATATTTTTTAAAGTCGTCGGGATATGTTTCAAGCAGCTTCTCATTTTCATTAAGCTGCTTTTTCAGGTTTTCGATGTTTTTTCCCGCGTCGGAAATATCGTTCTGTATTTTTTCAAGCGACAGTCCGTATACGTCCTCCGCGGAGCCCGCCTCGTTTATGCTCGTATCGTAGGTCTTTCTTGCCTCTGCAAGCTTTGTTGTTCTGTCGGCTATTGCCGTGTTGAGTTCCGCCTCGGCGTCGGAGATCTTTTTCTCGTACTGAGATTTTATCTTGTCAATATCGTCAGTATTTAGTTTTGCGATTTTGTCGCCGTTTTTCACCTTTGAACCCGTTTTTACATAGACCTCCTCAATTTCCGCGCTTACGGGAAAGGTGGTATAAGAACGTCCGACCGAAGCCGTTCCGCTTTCGGAAATTCCTACGGTTATATTTCCTTTGGATACGTCGTATTCTCTGTAATTTGTCTGCTGCTCGGAATCGGCATAGACGTTTGTTCTGATATAGTAAGCCGAGCCTACACCCGCAGCAAGTATCACAGCCGCAGCCGCTATCGCCGCTTTTTTTCCGCGCCGTCTTGTATTTGTCTGCTGTTTCAAATTAAATCAATCCTTTCCTCAACAGTTATGTAACATTATTGATTGTAACCGCGCGAGCTGAAATGAACCTGAAAAATAAAGTGATAAATTTATGAAAATTTGTTACATAAAATATCACTTGATCTTCTTGAACTTAACTGAAAATTTTGATAAAATATTTGTAATAAAGACAATTTTTCAGGTTTATTTCAAGTTGATAAAATATACTATATATTGAAAGAGGGTGTTGTACATTGCGTATATTAATTGCTGAGGACGAAATTTCAATCGCAAAGGCGCTTAAACTGATACTGGAAAAGAATAAATATGCTGTGGATATGGTGCATAACGGAATTGACGCATATGATTACATTTCCGGGATAAAATACGACGCGGCTGTGCTGGATATAATGATGCCGCAGTTAGATGGTCTGGAAGTTGTGAAAAAAGCAAGGAAAAACGGCATTGCTGTTCCTGTGCTGTTTTTAACCGCAAAAAGCGAAGTGGAGGACAGGGTTGAGGGGCTTGAAGCAGGTGCAGACGACTATCTCCCAAAGCCGTTTGCAATAAGCGAATTTCTTGCAAGGGTAAAGGCTTTGACCCGCCGCAGCGAGACATATACACAGTCGTCGCTGACATTTGGGAACACGGCTCTTGACCTTAACTGCTACACGCTTTCCGCAAAGGAAGAGATTCGTCTGAACAACAAGGAATTTCAGCTTATGGAGCTTTTTATGCGTTATCCCAAAAAAGTCTTTTCATCAGAGCATATCATGGAAAGGATATGGGGTGCGGATTCCGAAACTGAAATTGACGCGGTATGGACATACATAGGCTTTCTGCGTAAAAAGCTGCGTGAAATAAGTTCTACAATTGAAATCAGGACTGTGCGCGGAGCGGGCTATTCTCTGGAGGAAAAATAAAATGCTGAAAAAAATGCGCTGGAGGTTTATCTTAGCGGCGATGTCGTCGTTTGCCGCAGTTATACTTATACTTGTATGCGCCGTAAACCTATGGAACTATAATATAAGCACAGGCAGACAGGATTCTGTTCTTGAAATGCTGTTTGAACTTGAACCGCGTTCGTCAGCCAAAGCTCATAACGCTCCGGACGATTTTCACGTGCCGGGACCGTTTGGCGGTCATTCACGCGAGGCTCGTTTTATGACCCGTTTTTTTGTGGTATACTACGATAAGAACGGAATAGTTACAGACATAAATCATGACAATATAGCCTCTGTGTCAGCCGAGGAAGCGGAAAGCTATGCGAATGACGTCCTGAAGAGGGGACGTAAAAAAGGATATTATAAAAATTACCGTTACAGCGTTGACCAAACTAACGGCATCATTGCCTTTTTAAATTCCGAGCGGGAAATACAGAATATGAAAACGCTTTTTCTTGTTTCCGGAATTATCGCATTATGCAGTCTTGCTTCGGTATTTGTACTTGTGCTGATTTTTTCGGGACGGGCTATCGCACCGTACATCAGGAATATTGAAACGCAGAAGCGTTTTATTACCGATGCGGGACACGAACTGAAAACGCCTCTTACTTCAATATCGGCAAGCGCGGACATTCTTGCAATGGAATATTCCGAAAACGAATGGGTGAAAAATATCAGCAAGCAGTCCGCGCGTATGTCAAAGCTGATTTCGAGTCTTGTAAGGCTGTCCAGACTTGACGAGGAACAGCCTGCGTCCGAAAAAACAGATTTTTCTTTAAGCGAAGCAATATGGGAAATTTCAGAACCCGCTGCAGATGCCGCGTCTGCCAAAGGCAAAGAATATACGCATGATATTGAGGACGGAATAATGCTTTTCGGTGACAGGGCAGCGATACAGCAAATGATTTCAGAACTGCTGGAAAACGCGCTGAAGTATTCGGACAATGGCGGGAAAATTAATCTCACTGTACTCCGCAGACATAAGAAAATTGAAATAAATGTACGGAATACATGCAGTTCTGTCGAAAGTATTGATATTGAGAAAATATTTGACCGCTTTTACCGTTCCGACAAAGCCCGCACCTATTCCGCAGACAGCTTCGGAATAGGACTTGCCGCTGTAAAAGCCGTCGTAGAAAATCATCATGGAACTATATCCGTACATAAAATTGACTGTTCGGAAATTTTGTTTATAATTTTATTTTAAATTGAGTCTGAATAAAGAATTGTGTAAATACCAATAATAACCATAGGAAAAGAAAGAAAAACAGCGGTATGAAATGCCGCTGTTTTTCTTTGACGTAATATTCCGCAGTTTGCGTTGGGTCGCTCATCAGCGTTGCCCTTTTAGACCGCTTTTTAGTCTTGACATTTTTATCCTGAAAAATGCATTTACGCAGTTTATAATTCAGAATTATTTCAGATAATCGCTATTCCAACTCTCTTTTCCGGAACGCATAATGTATTCGGAGTGTTTATCCCAGAAATTTTCCATAGACGTTTCCTCTGAAGAATATGCCTCGTACTTCAAGTTCTTTGTTGGAGAAATTTCCGCAGCGGCTTCCGCAGTGTACGCACTGCAAGGTAAGTTTCTTTTCTGCTTTCATAACATTTCACTTGCTTCTGTATTATTGAGTATCAGTTTTTAAAGCGGCTTTCTTCTCCTGCTTTTTTCTTATTTGCTTTTTTGAGGAAAATTATTGCCGTAACAGCTGCCGCAGCAGCAACAGCCGCAATAACTATCATCTTCAGCACAGGACTTTTACTGCTTTCCCCGTTTTCCGTAAAGGGATCGCCGCCGTAGGACTGAGAGCCGTCCGAAGCATTTGCTATGTTTCCGCCCTGCGCCGCCTGCACATCGTTGACGTTACCGTTATGGTCGGCATTTTCTACGTCCTGGGGCTGCCCTCCCTGAACGCTGCCGTTGGCAGCAGCTTCTCCGGAAATACCGTTATTAACGCCGCCGTTCATATCCGTATCGCCGCTTCCGCCGTAACCCTCCGCGCCCGACGGAATATCATTTATCGGCTTCAGCATGCCTATGGAATTTTCGATATTAAGCAAAGCCTCGTCTATTTCGTCCTGAGTGGCATTAGGGTCGGAAATGATATTCTTTGCATCATCTACAGCATCTTTAAGGTCGTTGTAGCTGCTTTCGGTATAGTCTGTTTTTCTGTAGCTTTCCGCTCTTGCCAGCGCGTCAAGAAGCGCGGATATATCGGGAGGATTAAAATTCTCTCCGATCTGATCCTGCTCCTCAAGCTCAAAACCGCTGTCTTCAACGTAACCGCTGTCTTCTCCGTACTGATCCGAGTCCAATATTTCATCGGTATCATTATAGTCGTTGCGCCCGCTGTCGGTTGGAATTGAAACGGTAATATCCGGGAAATAGTTTCCCGACGGACGATCCGGGTATACCGGATCGAATGTGCCGGGAGAAGATTGTCCCAATGCCGTTATACTTACTGAAGCAGGATAATCGGTGCTGCTGTCGGGGGAAACTATCTCCCCGTCTCTTACAAATTTGACCGAATCCCTTACTACCTCCACTGCCGCCGAAACCGCATTATTACCGCGGGTGCTTATTTTTATCCTGCCGACCGAAGTAAAGCCGGAAGACGAAAACAGCGCCTCTGTTCCTGCAAGATAAATGTTCAGTATCCCCGTATCGTTTTGATACCTGCTCTCAACTATTTTTGAGGAAAGACCGGCATCAGGGATAAATTCCAGGTCAACGCTGTCCGAATTTGTTTTAACGCTTACGGACACCTGCATTGAGGCTATCTCCTCAGCGGCAGCCTGCGGAAAGTAAAGCTCCAGCACAGCTTCGCAGCCGTTTGATTCAAGCCTTATCTCGTTGTTTTCCACAGCCGAAGCATTAAGCGGCAGCAGAATACACCAAAGAACCGTCAGCGCTACTGCGCCAAAAATTCTTTTTATTTTTCCCGCAGCAACAACGGCAGCAGCGGAATATCTGTTATTGAAAAATATATTCATACTAATTATCCCTCCGCTCCTTCGGTACTCTGCATATTATTCGGAATCGTGGTGTTGTCTGTCGTTCCATCGCTATCCGTTCCCGTATTTCCGGCATTGTCGGTTGATACGGTATTTTCAGTACTGTCAGATATTTCGATGTTCAGCGTATCGTCTGCCTTTTCGCTTTCCTCATATCTGCCCCCGCCGAGACTTATTTCCGGAAGCATCTGCGGAACATCTACAAACATCGAATCGCTTACAAGTCTCTCTCCCTCGTTTGTGAGAGCGTTATTCACACGGTAAAGCTCCGCGCGCACCTGAGATATTCCGTTAAGAGAAGCATTATCCGACGGAGCCAGCCAGTATATCCATGTGCCGTTTGCAACGTCTCCTAAAAGACCGCTGCCCGGATCGTCCGCCAAAATTATCTGGTTGGCTGTAAGGTAACCTTCGGAATCTGTGCCGCCTACAACATTTCCGTTTTGGTCGAACAGCATTACCACACTGTATGCGGGATTGCCCTTATAGGCACCTGTGAATACTATCGAACCCTTGGGAATAATGTCGTTTTCACCGCCGCCGTACCTGTAGTCCTCAGAAAGCACGCCTATTGCGGGAGTGCTCTCCGCGCTTCTGAAATCCACGTCGTCTCCGGTCACGCCCAAAACGTCAAGCTCGGCAATTGAAATTTCCTGTCCCGGCTGGTCGCAGATGACAAGCTTTACAGCGTCCGCCTTATATGTGCTTATATACTTTCTGTCCGCATTTTCAAAGAATACAACACCGCTGCCGCCGAGATATCCGCTTGCAGCCTCCTGCCATGTACCGTTTTCTGTCCTTACCATTATGATGTAATTGCCCAAAGCCGTTCCGCTTCCGGCAGTGTACTTAAAGCCCGAAATGGTTTCATATCTGTTGAAGCCGAGGGTTATTTCGGCATTTGCGGAGATAGTGCCGATATATTCAGTACTGTCGTTTCCGTCGGCAGCAAGGAGTATCGGATCGTCCGCCTTGGGCGCGCAGGGCATATCATCGTCGGCTGTTCCGACGTTTTGGATATTTGAGGTAATACCTGTGCTGCTTATTGTCCACCATGACTTGTCAAGACTGCCGTCGTCCTGAATCTTTATAGGCTCAAGAGTTTTCGGCGCAGAGCGGTAAAGATACTTGTCAACGACCGTCACCTCATATGTGACTACCCTGTTGTTAAGTCCCGCAGCATAATCAGTAAACGTGCTGCCTGCCGTAAAGCCGACAACCTCTTTAGCGACCTGTCCGCCGGACGTTGTGCAGCGTACTATTTCGTATCCGAGAACCTCGTCCGCGGGAATATTTTCATACGAAAGATTAAAGTTAACCTGTGAGGGATTATTCCATGAAACGCTTGCGGAGGTATTCGCACTTACCGCCTGAGCATTTGCGCCTGTTCCGAGATAGCCGCCGTATGGTCTTTCAATGCGGTATACACGGGAATCGTCATCGGTGTAATAGATCGCTCTTTCTTCCTTAGCGAACTGGCTTGCATATGCAGCAGTTGTGCTGTCTGGAATTTTTCCCCAGCGTTCAAAGAATTCAAGAATATCCTTTTCCGCAGCCGCGCACGCAAGGCGCATAAGGTTTTGGTCGGAGCCGCCGTCTAAAGTAAGCTGAACGCCTCCCGGTGCGGGAGCGAGAGCAGGCGTACGCGCATAGCTGTCCATTCTCGCGTAGAACAGGTTTGCAAGCTGCTCTGTGCGGTTGTCATAAGTTTTGTAATTATAGCCGCTGTCATATGCAAGGTGAAGCTGCCAGTACATACCGAGCTGTGTTGCAAGATTTGAGGACTGACCTGTCGTACCCGACGTTACCTTGTCGTAGATATTGTCATAAGTAAATCTCATACCGGAGTTTGAGTCCTTCGCCTGCGCAAGCTGTGCGAAGTAGTTGTTTGTTATCTCAGCGACCGCATATGCGCCCTGATTTATGCAGTGACCTATCTCGTGAGCTATGCCCCAACCGAAATAGTTGCCGCTTATGTATCTTCCGCTTTCATCAGAGACAACGCCGCTCAGCGCCAGCGGATTTGCAGATTCGTTCCATTCTATGCCGATATGGTTTCCTGCAGCGTACATAAACGCTCCGCTGAACATTCTCTGATAGCGGATATTCAGATGCCCCTTGGGAAGCTTGTCTATAACATTTTCCGCATTGTCGTTAAGACCTTTGTGCTGGTAGAAAAGATACAGCATATCCTCGATCGCTTCAGCAGATCTGACGGTCTGTGCAGCCATTTCGGCTGTACCGCCCTGTCCTGCTCCGGCAAGTATGCGCTTTGCAGGCAGCGACAAAAGCATATTGTCAAGGAGTATATCCGACGCGCCTAAAATACAGTTTTGTTCGCTGTAGCCGTACTTGTTCACATTGCTGTTTGAAGAGCCCTCGTGGTGCTGCCTGTGAAGCTCCTCCATTTGGGCAGCATACGATTGCAGTTCCTCAATGTAGGTTTCCGCACGGGATAATTTTTCGCTCTCATCTTCAACGCCGTAAAGGTCAAGCACAGGCACCTGAACTCCGCCGCTTACACGAACCGCGTAACGGTCGTCTGCATTGCTGCCGGTATACTGGATATACAGCGCTCCGCCGGATTCCTCGTCTATAGACCATATCTTGGGTATGTCGATAACGTTCACGCCTACTTTTAGTGACGCGACTGTAGATGCCATAGCGCTTGATTCCGCATGGTACTGAGTAGCAACAAGCTGTAAATTAGTAGCTGAACCCGTAGTTTTGCTGTTATGACCGACATAAACGGTAACGGTATCTCCTGCCGCAGCAGTCACGCCCACAGGCTGCCATGCGTTCAAGCCGCCAAAGCCTCTGTTTACGTCGGAGGTGCTTATTTCATTGTGTACGTAAACAGGATCGCCCAAATCAACGCAATTAAGGATATCCTCCGCGTTTTTAAGCTCCGTTTCAAGACGTTCCTTTTCGGGATTGAACTCGCCGCACGTTTCGTCTGGAGTATTAAGCCTTGCTCTCAGCTTGTCTATGGTCTCCTGCGTAACATCGGGTCTGAGCACAAGGTGCAGGTCGTCGTCATACAGGTCTGCAATATCGTCCTCAATTGTATCGTAACGATAGAAGTACACCTCGGAGACATTGATATTTCCGCTTGCAAGATAACGGGCAAGTCCGATCTGTATCTTCTTTATCTGCGCTTTTTCAGGCAGTTTTATAAGATAGTATGCGCGGCCCTCGCTGTCGGTCTTTCTGATCGTGGATACCTGACCATTGCTCAAAGACGTGCGGTTTCCATAAGCGTCCCAGTAATTTATTTTTGTATAGAAAAGATTCGGACTTGTAGGAACAGCCTCAAACAGCGCCAAGGACTTAATGGTGTACTCCTCGTCAAACTCATATAAAAGACCGTTGCTGCCGATATTGTTGTAGCCGCCGTCGTCCCAAGTATTGCGCAGATAATAGGAGTTCGGGTCGTGATCGACAGTTCCCCATGCCGTTTTTGCATTTTCGTCCATGGAGCTGTTCATCATCGAACCGTAGTTCTGAGAAGCGGAGATTATGTGCTGCCCCTTTTCTCCCGCTTCACCTATGTTTATAAGGTTGTACTTAGGCATGACAGGAGCGGACACGTCCGTGGTAGAAGCAGCCGCGGTAAGCGAAGGTCCGCTTTCGCCGTACTCATTTTCTGCAGTAACATACATAACGTATTCCGCTTTGTCCGCCAGATCGGAGATCGTGTACGATGTAGCAGAAATATTTTCTATTTTAGTGTAGTCCGTATCGGAACGGAGCTTATAGTACAAATTGTACCACTCCGCGTCCTCAGCCTTTTTCCACGCCGCCCTTATGCTTCTGTATGCTCCGGAAGCGGTAAGACCGTCGGGTCTGTCAGGTTTTGCGGAGGCTTTAGGCGTAACGGTTATTGGGTCACAGTAACCGCTTTTCCACGCGCCGTTTACCGACTGCACTTTTACTGTGTATTCGGTGCCGTTTTTCAGCTCGCTGCCGTTAAAGGAAGTAACGCTGAGCGAACAGCCGCTTACCTTTTTGACCTCGCTGTCTTCACCCTGCGTTATCATTACCTCGTAGCCGGTAACATTCACGCACTTATTCCAATTAAGTATAAAGGATTTGTTGCCCGCCGAAGCTGTAAGGTTTTCGGGAATATCCGACGCAGGCTCGGATATCTTGTTTTCCATGCCGTTTACAAATTCAACATAGGAAATCTCGGCAATTGTGCTTTCCTTTCTCATGCCGGAAATTTTAAATGTAACTTTCTTGACTGCGATCTGTCCGCCTAAATTTATACGGATATTTCCGCGGCTGTCCTGCTCCACGGTAACGTTTCCGTCGTCCAGCAGGTGATGTACGCCGTTTTCTATCAGAGCGATCTGAGTAGCCTCCGCACCGTTTTCGTCTGTATAGTCAACGAAAACCTCCGCCCTTGTAACAGGATTATCCTGTGAAACGCCTATAACTATTCCGTCCGCACGGGAAGCAAGTCCGCTGTCGGTAACGTCAAACTGCAAAACAACGGGATCGTCGGAAGAAATAAAGCCTCCGTCGATTGTACCAAGCTGTACGCTGCCGTCTTTTACAAAAAGATTTTCAAGTCTGCCGTTCGCTATGTAAGTTCCGCTGCCTGCGGAGGGCTTTATAACAGCGGACGGAATTATAGTTTCAATAGTAGCCTGAGTATTTTTGGAAACATTGTAGCCCTTTGCAAGATATTCTAAGTCAACCAAATCAATGTTTCCGTCGCCGTTAAGGTCGGTAACGCCGCTGTTCGTCCTGCCGTCTACAGCGTCAGTAAGCTGCTGCACGTCCCTGTAGTCAACAACACCGTCATTGTTGGCGTCGCCTATAAGAAGAGTTCCCGGGTGAGCCCCGCGGCTGTAATCAAAACCATCGGCAAAGCCTGTCATAAGCTTAACGGAGGCTGCCTGCTTATCCACGTTTATTGCCTGCTCGTAATCGGCAAAACCGTCGGCTGACACTTTAAGAGTGTAGTAGCCGTCCGAAAGACTTGAAAAGCTTACCTCCTCAGCCTCATCGCTCGCCGCCAAAGCCAAGCTTTGAGTTAAAACGCGTCCGTCGCTTCCGGTAAGCGCCGCCTTAAAATCAACATTTCTTTCCAACGTCAGCGCAGATGAAATGCTGACGTTTACCTGTCCGGTACCGGCGCTGTCTATATCTGTATTATCAGCCCAAACCGTACCGCTTGCCTGCAATGCAAGTAAAAAAGCCATGATAACAGATATTGTTTTTTTTCTGTTTTTTTTCATATTCATTACCATTCCTTTCCGTTTGTTGTTTCCTTCTTTTAAAAAGCCGTCAGAACCTTGTGAAATGTCATATATTGCACAATAATGTCAATTATGGTTATTTTAACATATTATTTTGAAGTTTGCAATATATTTTATAAGAAAAAAATGCAAATAAATTAGATACAAAAATGCTATATTTTATCAAACAGCTTGCCCTCTTTTGACATTCGGGAGCTGCCGGAAACCGACAAAATGGAACTTTTTGAAAAGTTTTTCCGTACAAATTATTTAAGGCTCCGCAAATCCTTTTGCTGATTGGAATTGCGGAGCCTTTAACTTTATTTGTTTATGAAACGGTATTAACAGATCATCATACCCACCGAAAATTTTCCCGTCCGGCGGCTTCATTCAAAGTCATAAGTATTGTTCTTTCACTTTATCTTCCGGAAATAGGCATATAGTCTCTGTGTTCCTGAACGGCTTTATAGGCGGGACGAATGATTTTTCCTGCGACAAGCAGTTCCTCGATACGGTGAGCGGACCAGCCCGAAATTCTTGCAATTGCAAAAATAGGCGTGTAGAGTTCCGGCGGAAGCCGAAGCATACTGTAGGCAAACCCGCTGTAGAAATCAATATTTGCAGACACGCCCTTATAGATCCTGCGTTCCTTTGCGATAACTTCGGGTGCAAGACGTTCTATTTTGCTGTACAAAGAATATTCTTTCTCCATGTGTTTTTCCTCGGACAGACTTTTTACAGCTTTTTTCAGTATTGCCGCTCTGGGGTCGGATACGGAGTACACAGCATGACCCATACCGTAAATAAGTCCCGATCTGTCGAAAGCCTCTTTATGGAGGAGCTTTTTAAGATAATCGCGGATAGCGTCCTCGTCCTCCCAGTCGGAAAGCTTGTTTTTCATGTCCTCAAACATCATTGTAACCTTGATGTTTGCGCCGCCGTGCTTAGGTCCTTTAAGGGAAGCCAATGCCGCGGCTATTGCCGAATAAGTATCGGTACCGGAAGAAGTAACAACGTGCGTCGTAAAGGTAGAGTTGTTTCCTCCTCCGTGCTCGGCATGAAGAACAAGAGCAAGGTCGAGAATGTGCGCTTCGAGAGCTGTAAACGAGCTGTCGCTGCGAAGCATATGAAGAATGTTTTCCGCGGTGGAGTACTCAGGGTTTGGCTGGTGAATGAAAAAGCTGTCGTTGTCGTGGTAGTACGCCTTTGCCTGGTAGCTGTAGACCGCTATAAGCGGGAAAAGCGAGATAAGCTCCAGCGACTGTCTCAGTACATTTGGTATAGAGATGTCGTTTGGCATATCGTCGTAAGAATAAAGCGTGAGCACGCCTCTCGCAAGACCGTTCATAATGTCATTGCTGGGCGATTTCATGATTATATCGCGCACAAACGTGGTCGGCAGCTGCCTGTAGTCTGAGAGCAGTCTGCTGAAATCGTCAAGCTGTTTTTTTGAGGGAAGCTCTCCGAAAAGCAGAAGATAGGTGATCTCTTCAAAGCCAAAGCGCTTGTCACGGGTAAATCCCGTTACAAGGTCGTTGATATTATAGCCGCGGTAGTAAAGCTCTCCGTCGCAGGGAACCGATTTACCGTCAACGGTTTTTGAAGAGATGATCTCGGATATCTCAGTGAGCCCCGCAAGAACACCTTTACCGTTTATATCTCTGAGACCGCGCTTTACATCATATTTGGTATAAAGCTCTTGGTCTATACAGCCGTTTTTAGAGCACAAAGCTGACATAGCAAGAATATCCGGAGTGATCTGGGAAAAATTGTAACCTGAAATCATTTGATACGTCCTTTCATAAAAACATCATATAAATACTTCACATTGTTAATTATATCATAAAATTTACAGAAATGCAAGCTATTCCGTGATTTCTCACATAACTTTCACATATTAAAGATCGCGTGATTCCGACAAAATACGCTTTCGGCAGCAATTCGCATCTGAAAAAGGCTGTATTTGTGTCCTGAATAAAAATTTTTTAGAAAAAAACTATTGTAATTCGGAGGATTTTGTAATATAATAAATTTGTATAGTTTTATTTGGAAGGAGAGAATGGCTTCCGCAATGAATATTCTTGTGATCGGCTGCGGAAACGTCGGTGCAGCTCTGTGCAGCGCATTGTCCGCTCAGGGACACGATGTTTCGGTAATAAGCAGCGATAAGGAACAGTTTTCAAATCTTTCGGCAGATTTTAACGGTTACACCACTTTAGGCGTTCCCATTGACAAGGAAGTGCTGAAAAAAGCGGGTATAGAGAACTGTGACGCTCTCGCGGCGGTAACCTCCGATGATAACACAAATTTAATGGTAATTCAGCTTGCAAAACAATTTTTCAGTGTTCCAAAGGTTTTCGCAAGAGTTAACGACCCAAAGAAAAACGAGGTCTTTTCCGAATTCGGACTCGAAACAATATGTCCTACAAATACGACGGTGACGTCTTTCTGCGCGGCTATAAACAGTTCCGCTTCTGCGGGAACCTCTGTCGGAGGACATTCTATCGTTATGGAGATAATGGAGATACCGAAAGATTTTATTGGAAAACGCGTAAGCGAAATAGAATTTGAGGAAAACGAGACTCTTGTAGCCATAGAACGCGGCGACGGCTCTCTGAGCAGGATACTGCTTACAAACCGTGAGCTGCAAAAGGGAGACAAGCTTATCCTTGCTAAATTCGCGGATTAAAGTACGGGAGAGGAATTTATTTGAAGGTTACAATTATAGGCGGCGGCAAGGTAGGGTACTATCTTGTACGCACCCTGATCGAACACGATCACGAGCCGACTGTTATTGAACGGGACAAGTCCGTATGCGAGCATATTGCAAACGAGATGGACATACCAATTATATGCGGCGACGCTACAAAGCTGGAAATACTTGAAGCCGCGGAGATACAGGAATCGGGCGCGCTTGTGAGCGTTACCGGTTCGGACGAAACAAATCTTATCGTTTGTCAGCTTGCGAAAAAAAAGTTCGGCGTTGAAAAAACCGTTGCAAAATCCAACAATCCCAAAAACGTGGCTGTAATGCAGGCTCTGGGAATAGACAACGTTATTAACAGCACGGACAGCATCGCTTCGCTGATAGAGCGGGAGGTAGACACTTCGCGGATAAAGCAGGTTCTTTCGCTTGGCAGGGGGGAGATAACCTTGTTTGAAGTGCAGCTTCCGCCCGACTATATATACGACGGAAAAATGCTTATGGAGATAAAGCTGCCCGTACTGTTCAATATCGTTTCCATAACCCGCGGCGGCTGTATGATAATACCCCGCGGTCAGTCGATGCTGAAAAGCGGGGACAAGCTTTTGGTCATATCTGAATCGAATGTGGTCAAGGAACTTAAATCAGTGCTTAAAATAAAAGACTGAACCGATATATTTTTCAGAAAAGGGTGGTAACAGAAATGGCAAAACAGTCGGAAAAAAATATGGCTGACGGCGCTGAAGCCGTCGTTTCCAATACTTCCAAAAAACGCGGACGTCCCTCTAAGACGGATAAGGATACCGCAAATGCGGCGGCTGCACAGGAAAATCAAGCAAATCAGTCAAAGCAATTAAAGCAGCAGAAATCCGACGAACAGACGAAGCTCTCATCGCGCAAGCTCAGACCTCAGGAGGAAAACGAGCTTTTTGCGCTGGATATCGGAACGCGTACTGTTGTGGGTATAATCGGTCATATGGACGACAATATTTTCTGCGTTGACTATGCCGAGTCGCTTCCTCACAAAAGGCGGGCGATGATCGACGGTCAGATCGAGGACATTCCGGTGGTATCGTCGGTGGTGAAGCAGGTAAGGGAAAAGCTTGAAACGCAGTCCGGGATAAAGCTTTCAAGGGTCGCTATCGCTGCGGCGGGACGCGCACTTAAAACCCACAGGACGGAGATGTCCTTTGACATAAAGGACAAGGACAGCATTTCCGAGGACGACGTTAAATCCTTTGAGCTGGAAACCACATTAAAGGCTCAGGACGAGCTTGATACGGAAATTGCGGACGCGAAGATGTCCTTTTACTGCGTGGGTCATACGGTCGTGCAGTATCTGCTTGACGACTATAAAATCGGTTCCTTGGTTGGACATAAGGGAAAAAAGGTCTCAATAGAGCTTATTGCCGCGTTTCTGCCCAGTCCCGTTGTGGAAAGTCTTTACGCGGTAACCGATATGAACGGTCTTGAGGTTTCAAGCCTTACGCTGGAACCTATTGCCGCCATGAACATAGTTATTCCTCCCGAAATACGTCTTATAAACGTTGCTCTTGTCGATATCGGAGCGGGTACTTCCGATATCGCTATCGCCCGCAACGGAAGCATTGTGGCGTATGCAATGTCCACAACGGCGGGGGACGAGATAACCGAAGAGATAATCAGAAAGTACCTTGTTGATTTCTCCACTGCGGAGGAAATGAAGCTCAGCAGCTACATGGAAAAAATTGACTACACCGATATCCTCGGCTACAAGCATACCATTGAAAGGGAGGAGTTTTTCTCCAGTTTGTTTGCTGTGGTTGATTCTCTTGCGGACGATATTGTCAAGAATATCATAAGCGCAAACGGACAGGCTCCTGCGGCGGTATTTCTTGTAGGCGGCGGAAGTCTTATTCCCGATTTGTCCAAATATATCGCAGAAAAGCTTGAAATACCTGAAAACCGCGTTGCCGTCGGCAAAAACGAGGTAATGAAAAACGTATCTTTCGGAAACAGTAAAATAAGCGGTCCCGAATACGTTACCCCCATAGGAATCGGCGTTACGGCGACCTATAACAGCGGTTACGACTTTTCTGTTGTGACCCTTAATGACAAAAAAATACGCGTTTTCGACACAAGAGCGGTTCGCGTTATCGACCTGCTCACATCGGCAGGGTACAGATCCACTCAGATAATCGGACGTTCGGGAAGAAATCTGAACTTTACCGTAAACGGCGAAAAGCAGATACTAAAGGGCGGACGCGCTACTATCGCGGAGATAACGCTGAACGGTGAGCCCGTTTCTTTGGAAACTATTGTAAATCAAGGAGACAAATTGATATTTAAGCCTGCCGAAAACGGAGAAAACGCGGAAGTAAAAATTTCCGACGTTGCAGGGGATGTTTCTCCCCATAAGGTGTTTGTGGACGGCACTGAATATCTTTTCGGCGTTATTGCTCATGTTAACGACAAGCATGTTTCGGGAGATTACAGCATTCAGAACCTTGACGATGTTACCGTTTCGGAGGTGGAGACCCTCGGAGACCTTATGCAAACGCTCCCGTTTGATACATCAACGCTTAATTTCTACAAGTCCGGCAGACTGCTTACAGTGGACTATTATCTGAATGACGGTGACGATTTGGTTACTTCCGACAAGATTCTCAATAATGAATCCAGAGCGGGACGTCTTGCAAAGGCGATTGCAGAGGGATTGTCTTCCGATACGGTGATTTCCGAAACTGTACCCGCAGAAACTTCCGCTGAATCCGAACAGGCTGCTGCTGTGGAGCAAGCTTCCGAAAATGTCCCGCAGCAGGCGATTCCTGAACTGCCTGCTTCCGTGGAAACTATTACACCGGAACAGGACATTCCTGCTGCCGTTGAAGTTCCCGCAGAAGAAGCCGCCGAGATTCCCGAAGCTCCGGGAGCTGCCGATCAGGAAGAGTTTAAGGTCGTGCTTAACGGAAAGACAATTAATCTTGAACCGCGTCCGGCAACGATGCCCCACGAATTTATCGAGCTTATGGCGATAGCGGATATTGATCTGGATAATCCTCCTGCGGACGGAAATATGATACTTACCCTCAATGGCAAGGAAGTAAGCTTTATGGACGTTATACATGACGGAGACGTTGCGGTCATTAAATGGGCAAGTCAATGATACCAAAATGTAAATATATTGAAGCGGAGAACAGTTCATTTAAACAAACTGTTCTCCGTTTTTTACTTAATACCAGGATTCTTCAGCCTACCTGCAAAAGTAATTATGAAAAATTGACTCAGCTTTTAGGTACGTAACGATACAGAAGTTTGTATTGTTACCGAAGGAATATTCATTAACATTATTTCCTATAAATATGTTGTTTAAGTGATTTTAACGTCATTTAAGTGATTTTTATGGAAATAACAGCGGAAATATAGTATATTTGTATAGGTTAGATTTTTAAAATTTTTACCAATTATGCTTCCAAAACGACCAATTACGCCAAAGTGATTGACGTAAAATTGTAGTTTTGTTTATAATGCAATATGAATTACTATAAAAAATACAAGGGGGAATTTCAATGAAAAATAAAAAATAGTTTCATTTTTCACGGCGTTAAGTATGACGCTAATGCTTTTAACGGACGTTGCGGACAGTGAAGTTATTCCCGAAAAGCGGTATGCGATAATTCCGATAATCTGCGGAATTGCCGGTTTGGGAATATTGGTTATGTTTTTGAAAAAACGTATGCTGAAAAAGTAATTTGATTTTCAAGCGCAGCTTTAACGAGCTGCGCTTGAATTAAGTATTTGATGCTGAAAATTTCGCGCGGAGGTATTTGGTATGATATCCAATAAAAAATCAAGTTCAAACGGACACATATTCAGGAAATTTATTATATTTGCACTCAGCTTATGCATATTATTTACACTGTATCCCATTTCTTTATTTGCGGATTCAAATCAGCAGACACAATATGAGGCGGCATGGGCCAACGAAAACGACGGGTGGACGTACGGTTCTTTCACGGACGCGGTCGAGAATGTCGTACAAAACGGAACGGTCGTACTGCTGTCGGACGTTTCTCTGTCGGCGGGAATAACTGTTTCAAAGCCGATGACGATATTTTCGGCAGATTCGGAATCACCTTTTACCATAAAAAACCATACAATGAATGACACGGACGATCGACATGATCTTGGCAGAATATTCACCTATACGGGAAGCGGCGATTTTGTACTGCAAGACATTATTTTAGACGGCGGAAAAAATAACGGAGTTTTCGCCTATCACCCTCTGATTTGTGTAAGCGGCGACGGAAGCCTGCGTATGCTGGAGGGAGCCGTGCTGCAAAATGCCGAAAATAAATCAGAAAGCTTAGGCGGCGGTGGTATCAATATCAGAGCGGGACAACTCTATATGTACGACCGCTCTAAAATTACAGGCTGCAAGGCGGTTGACGGCGGCGGTGTAGAAGTAAACAGTAAAAACACGGATTACAGATACGCTGTGTTCGGGATGGCGGGCGGCAGTATTGAAAACTGCGAAGCAACAAAAAACGGCGGAGGTGTGTATGTCAATATAGGGCAGGTTATAATGCAAAACGGAAAAATCACCGGCAATATTGCGACAAACAACGAGTACGATTGCGGCGGAGGTGGTATCTATGTGTCCGGAGAGAGGTATCCTGCGGCAGCGCGTATAACGGGCGGTGAAATTTCGGACAATACCGCAATGTCGAACGGCGGCGGCATACTTGTGAACGGCGGGTATGCCTTGCTTCAGACAGAGGGCGGCGTATTCGAACGAAATACAGCAAACAACGGCGGCGGTATTTCTATGCTTTTGGGAACTATGAACCTGTATGGCGGCACTGTAACAAACAATACCGCGGAGATATACGGCGGCGGTGTTCTGGGTTCGCCTGACAGCGTTATATATCTGAAAGGCAATCCCCGAATATTCGGGAATACAGCGAAAGATACGGAGGATAGCTTTGACGACCTGTATCTGGACGGAGCGGATGATTACGGTTATCCTACATCTCCGTTAAGACTTGTCGGAGAACTGACGGACGGCGTAATGTTGGGAATGTCGCGTTGGGTTCGTCCCGATGACGAGCAGCACCCTTACAGGGATATGATAGTTCCATATAGCGGATACGGTTTTACGCAAGGGGACTTTGACAGGCTTTGCTATGACCGAACCGCCGAAAATAAGGAGCTTTATGCGAACAACATCGAAAAGTACGCTTTTATTCCATACGACGGGAAAATCGTTATGGTTTTGGCGGCGGATATAAGTCTTGACAAGGAAAAATTGGAATTTGAAGAAACGAGCAATGAACCTAAAACCATCGGCGCAACGGTTACGCCCGGAAACGCGCTTGAAAAAGGAGTTGTGTGGAGTTCCTCCGATACAAATGTGGCGACTGTCAATGAAAACGGAGAAGTCACGCCTGTGGGAAAGGGAGAAGCGGTTATCACCGCAACGACCATAGCCCCTTATCACGCGGCGGCGACCTGCAAAGTGTCGGTGGGTCGGAAGGAATATCAATTGACGACCGGTGCGGAACATGGTAAGCTTACTTTTATCCCAAACGATTCTAACGGTTTGTTTCTTGACGGTGAAGAAGTTACTCTGATTCCCGAAGCGGATATCGGTTACGAGTTTAAGGAATATCTCACGGACGATAATTCCGCAGATGTTGTTATCAATGACAACAAGCTGATAATGCCGAACCGTGATGTAACCGTTAAAGCGGTGTTCGAGCCGATAAGCTATCCTATCACTTACGATTTGGACGGCGGCGAATTGAAAGACGGCGAAACAAATCCCTCAGCCTACACAATAGAAAGCGGTGATATAACCTTAAATAATCCGGTCAGAGACGGCTTCACATTTGCGGGCTGGACTGGAACTAATTTGACGGAAGCGGCTCTCAACGTGAAGATACCGAGCGGGTCAACGGGAGAACGCAAATATACGGCAGCCTGGGAAGAAGTGCCAACAGAAACGACAGCACCAGCAGAAACCACAACTCCGACAGAAACGACAGCACCAGCAGAAACCACAACTCCGACAGAAACGACAGCACCGGCAGAAACGACAGTACCGGCAGAAACGACAGCACCGGCAGAAACCACAACTACGACAGAGCCGACAACTCCAACAGAAACCACAACTACGTCAGAAACGACAGTACCGGCAGAAACGACAGCACCGGCAGAAACGACAGCACCGGCAGAAACCACAACTACGACAGAGCCGACAACT
>CAMUJF010000007.1 GCA_947089135.1 uncultured Clostridia bacterium | reverse complement strand
ATTTCAGGGTTTCCTTCTTTTTCAGGTTCGTTTGTTGTTCAATTTTCAAGATTCCGCACTCCATCATTTGGAGCGATTCCGTATTTTGTGGAACTTTTAAAGTATATCACATAGCTTCGGATTTGTCAAGAGGTTTTTCAAAATTTTTTTATTTTTTTCAACCGCTCCAAATGCCTCGGTTAAGCGACTTAAATATATTACCACAATTACAATCATTTGTCAAGCGTTTTTGCAAAATTTTTCAAAAAAATTTTTTCGCGGGACTTTTATATCCCGCGAAACCTTTATAATAAACGCATTTGCGGCATTCAAACGTTTATAGGGTGCAACGCTTAAAACGCCGCAAACACGGTTTACGCTAATAATTTTCCCTTGTCGGAAAAGAATATTACCGAAAAATTTTTCCTCAATTTTTGAGATAATACAGAGGGGCAGCGTTAAGTACAGCAATATTTCCCGTCCTTTGCCTTATATTTTTGTATATGGTATTGCCAAAAAGTATTTTTTGATGTATCATAATACGTAATTACCGAAAACGGAGGAAATGCCATGAGATTCAGACCGTGCATAGATATACACAACGGAAAGGTAAAGCAGATAGTAGGAGGAAGTCTTGCAGACGCGGGAAACGAAGCGCGGGAAAATTTTGTCTCCGACAAGAACTCGGCTTTTTACGCGAAGCTGTACAAGTCAAGGGACTTGCGGGGAGGACACGTTATTATCCTTAATCCGCAGGGGTCGGAGTACTACGGAGCAGACCTTGAACAGGCTTACGCGGCTCTGGCGGCGTACCCCGGTGGACTCCAGATAGGAGGCGGCATAAACGCCGAAAACGCTGTAGATTTTCTTGAAAAGGGAGCGTCCCACGTAATCGTCACGTCCTATGTTTTCCGTGACGGACAGGCAGACTTCGGCAAACTGAAAAGTCTGTCGGCGGCTGTGGGAAAAGAACGTCTCGTTCTTGACCTCTCATGCCGAAGACGGGACGGCGATTACTTTATTGTAACCGACCGCTGGCAGAAGTTTACAGACGTGAAGCTTACTTCCGACGCTATGGATACCCTTGGGGAATACTGCGCGGAATTTCTCGTGCACGCGGTTGACGCAGAGGGCAAGGCGCGGGGCGTTGAACGTCCTCTTGCGGAAATGCTCGGAAAGTGGGGCAGACTTCCGGTTACATACGCGGGAGGGATAGGCTCCATGAGCGATCTGGAAGTTCTTAAACAATGCGGAGGATTGGATTTCACCGTGGGAAGCGCGCTTGATATTTTCGGCGGAAGCCTTGATTTTGAGGAGATTTGCAGGTACAGGTAGGACGAGAGAGTGTGCGTATGGATATCGGAATGATAGTCACAGACCATTATGAAACGCTTCTGCGAAGTGACAAAACCATATCGGAACGAACTCTCTGCGTACTTGCTGCGCACTTGAAAAATTATAGTTTTACAAGTGCGCAGCATAAAATGACTCCAAATCATAATAACAAGAAAAAAACCCTCTGTCAAAACACCGCACAATCAACTGACGCACATTTATATAGCACCCTTAAAAATGGCTTTGCAAAACAAGCAACACGAAAATTATTCCAACGTTATTGACAAGTATATTCTATTGTGGTAGAATATACTTAGTAAGGTTCTATTTCAGTAGAACCGCATGAAAGGAGGCACTGAAATGAAAATCGGAAACAATAGCAGCATTGATATTTTGAAACAAGCGAATTTGCAGAAAGTTCAAAAAGCAGCGCAGGACGACATGAAAAAGCAGGGAAGAGTTCCCGTTGACGAGAGCGGGAAAAACATCAGGCGGGACGAATACATACCCTCCGAAAAGGACGAACCGATCGGACTCTATAATATGGAGTACGGCGAAAACGGACTTGCCGGAATTAAATTCGACAGACCCGAAAGCAAGCCGGCAGACAAACCGGAAGAATCCGACAAACCGGAGAATAAGCCCGAAGAACCTGAAAAGTCCGAAAAGGAGAAGTCTGAATCGGAGGAATGCACCTGCGATACAGGCAAGGTGGACAGAGAACTGAAAAAGCTCAGGGAAAAAGCCGAACGTCTTGAACAGAAGCTTCGTTCAGCTTCCGGCGAGGAAGCCGACAAGCTTAGGAAGCAGCTTGCCGCCGCTCAGAGCGAGCTTGCCCAAAAGGACAACGACGCCTACCGCAGAAGCAGGGCGGAATTTTCCTAATACTAATCCATTATTAGATATGAGCAAGAAATCACCGTAACAAGCTTTAATATATGTGGTTTTGCGGTGAGAGCTTGCAACATAATTCAATGAGGGATTAGTATAAAAGCCAAACAGCGCGGACAAATAACTATCCGCGCTGTATTTTTTATTTACTACAGAATGTCGATATGTTCGCCGTTCAAAGCCTTGTTCATGCTCCGCACGGCGCAGAATTTTCCGCACATGGAACAGGTGTCGTCGTGTTCGGGGGAACGGTCGGATCTTATGGCTTTAGCGGTTTCAGGATCGAGAGCGCATTCCCATTGAGCGTCCCAATCAAGAGCGCGGCGGGCGTCTCCCATTCGGTCGTCGATATCTCTTGCGCCGCGTACTCCCTTTGCAATGTCCGCGGCATGGGCGGCTATTTTGCTTGCGATTATGCCCTGTTTAACGTCCTCGACGTTGGGGAGAGCAAGGTGCTCCGCCGGAGTAACATAGCACAAAAAGGCAGCTCCGTTCATGGCGGCGATAGCTCCGCCGATCGCTCCCGTGATATGGTCGTATCCGGGAGCAATGTCGGTAACAAGAGGTCCCAGAACATAGAACGGCGCGCCCATGCAAATAGTCTGCTGGACTTTCATATTTGCCGCTATCTGATCCATGGGGACATGTCCCGGTCCCTCAACCATGACCTGAACATCCTTTTCCCAAGCACGTTTGGTAAGCTCCCCAAGGCGGACAAGCTCCTCTATTTGGCACACGTCGGTAGCGTCCGCAAGACAGCCTGGGCGACAGGCGTCGCCGAGAGAAACGGTAACGTCGTACTCCCTGCAAATGTCAAGAATCTCATCATAGTATTCGTAAAAAGGATTTTCCTCACCCGTCATGCACATCCAGGCAAAAACAAGAGAGCCGCCGCGGGAAACGATGTTCATTTTCCTTTTGTGCCTGCGTATCTGGTCAATTGTTTTGCGGGTGATTCCGCAGTGAAGAGTAACAAAGTCCACGCCGTCCTGAGCGTGAAGCCGTACCACGTCAATAAAATCCTTTGCGGTAAGGGTGTCAAGGTCGCGCTGATAGTGGATAACGCTGTCGTACACGGGAACAGTACCTATCATAGCGGGACACTCTGCCGTGAGTTTGCGGCGGAACGGCTGAGTGTTGCCGTGGCTGGACAGATCCATGATAGCCTCCGCGCCCATATCCACTGCCGACATTACCTTTTTCATTTCAATGTCGTAGTCCTTGCAGTCGCGGGAAACTCCCAGATTAACGTTTATCTTCGTCCGCAGCATAGAGCCCACGCCCTCGGGGTCAAGACAGGTGTGATTTTTATTTGCGGGAATAACAACTTTTCCGCTTGCCACAAGGGGCATAAGCTCCTCCACGGTCATTTTTTCCTTTTCTGCAACTGTTTTCAGTTCGCGGGTAACAATGCCTTTCCGCGCGGCTTCCATTTGTGTTTTGTAGTTTTGAGTACTCATTATTCGGTTCTCCTTTTGTTGGTATTCAGTTTTTCTCTTCGGCGAATTTTCCGTTCAAAGCAAAGGCGTGATCCATGGGACCGCTGCCTTTTCCAAGGTCGAGCATGGCGGCAAGAGCGCCCGAAATATAGTCCTTTGCTCTTTCCACCGACTCCTCAAGGGAAAATCCCTTTGCAAGATTTGCAGCTATCGCGCTTGACAAAGTACAGCCCGTGCCGTGGGTGTTGGGATTTTCTATGCGTTTGCCGCTGAACCACTTTACCGTCCCGTTTGCGCATAAAACGTCGTCCGCGTCGCAAAGGGAATGTCCGCCCTTAAGAAGTACGGCGCAGGAATTTTCCTCAGCAATTTTTTTCGCGGCGGACTCCATATCCTCTTTTGTACGGATAGACATTCCCGCCAGTATTTCCGCCTCTGGAATATTCGGGGTAGCGACCGCCGCAAGGGGAAGAAGCTTTTTCATCAGCGCGGAAACCGCGTCGTCCCTAAGAAGCCTTGAACCGCTTGTGGCAACCATGACGGGATCCACCACAATATTTTTTGCCCCGTAAAACGTCAGCCGTTCGGCAATTGCCCCGATAAGCTCCGCGGAGGATACCATGCCTATCTTGACCGCGTCGGGGTAAATGTCCGTAAAGATCATGTCAAGCTGACTTTTTAAAAATTCCGGTGAGACCTCCGATATTCCCGACACGCCCGTGGTGTTCTGCGCTGTGAGAGCCGTAACCGCGCTCATTGCATAAACTCCGTTCATGGTCATTGTTTTGATGTCTGCCTGAATACCGGCGCCTCCGCTGCAATCACTGCCGGCGATCGATAATGCTGTTTTCATTGAGATTCTCCTTTTTATTTTGCATTATTTTTGTATAGCGGCATAAGGTGGTGCCCCCGATATGCCGCTTTTGTCCCGACGGAAATTATTTTGAAATCATTCCCGCTGAAAGTCCTTTAAGAATCCTGCACTCCGCCTCAATATCCTCCGCGGCAAATATGGCGGAAACGAGCGCGACCCCGTCAACGCCCGTCCCCGAAAGCTCCGCAATATTGCTTTTGTTTATTCCTCCGATAGCCGTAACGGGAATATCAACAGCAGCGCAAATATCTTTCAGAGCTTGGCGGGATACCTCCCTTGCGTCGGACTTTGTGGAAGTGGGGAAAACCGCTCCCACGCCAAGATAGTCCGCACCCGCCGCCTGAGCCGCAAGAGCCTGCTCCACGGTCTGAGCCGATACGCCGACTATCATTTTGTCTCCTACGGCTTTGCGGACGTTTCCCACCGTCATGTCGGACTGTCCCACATGAACGCCGTCCGCGCCGCATTTGACCGCAATATCCACATTGTCGTTGATGATAAGCGGTACTCCGTATTTGGCACAGAGCTTTTTTATTTCTGCGGCTTCTTCTAAAAAAGCCGCCTCGTCAAGCTCCTTTTCGCGGAGCTGCACGCAGGTAACGCCGCCCCTGAGCGCAGACTCGACCTGCTCGTACAAAGTCTGCCTGCCTGTCCAGCTCCTGTCCGTAACGGCGTAAAGAAGCATGGTTTCCCTTGAGCAATTCACAATATCATTCCTTTCATATTATCCTGTATTTTGCGCGCTTGTCCAAAATGCCGCCTTTCAGATTGTACGCCGCGTCAATGATATAATTTCTGTAGGACGAGTTTCCGTCCCTCGGTTCAAGACGTTCATAGGCGATCTCGCCGCACACTCCCATTGCGCACACCGCAGCCGCAGCCGCTTCAAGAACATTTTCCTGATTTGCAGCAACGTATGCCGCTGTCAACGCGGAAAGCTGACAACCTGTTCCTGTAACGCTGCTCATCATCGGGTGTCCGTTGAAAATGCAGTATGCCGTACTGCTGTCGGCAACAATATCTATCGCGCCAGTAACTGCAATTACCGCGCCTGTTTCAGCGGCAAAAGCTTTTACAAAAGCGCATACCCGCTCCAGATTTTCCTCGGTAACCCGGTCTGCCGAATCCGCGTCTACGCCTTTGGTAGTACCGTTTCCCGCCGCAAGCGTCTTTATCTCGGAAATATTTCCGCGTATTACGGAAAATTTCACTTTCTCCAAAAGCTTTAAGGCGGTATCCGTCCTGAGCTTTGAAGCCCCCGCGCCCACCGGATCAAGGACGACGGTGTGACCCAGCTCATTGGCTTTTCTGCCGGCTGCAAGCATTGAGGGGATTGTACGGCTGTTCAGCGTACCTATATTTATGTTAAGACCTCCGCACAGCGCGGTTATTTCCTCAACCTCGCCGATATCGTCGGACATAATAGGCGAGCCTCCGCAGGCAAGCAGGATATTGGCGCAGTCGTTTACCGTAACGTAATTTGTTATATTGTGTATCAGCGGACAGCTTTTCCGAACGTTTTCAAGCATTTCACCAAACATAATCGTGCTCCTTTCTCATTCCGCAAGACGTTTCACAATTCCTGTTTTTCCCACAGCCGCAAGCAGAATCCCCGACAAAACCGAGCCTCCCGCGGTGGAAACAAGAAACGGAACTATGTAGGCGTAGAAAGCGATCTCCCCCGCGCTTTGCCCCATAAGAAGAATCGCAACGGGATACGCGCAGAATCCGCCGAGAATTGCCGTGCCGAAAACCTCGGCAAGCAGAGTAAGGGGAAGATTTTTCGTTTTGTGATACATTATCCCGCACAAAAGCGCACCGAACATACTTCCGGGAAAAGCCATAAGGCTGCCCAGACCGAAAATATTGCGCAAAAGGCTTGCTGTAAAGGCAACTCCCACGCCGTACCATGGTCCGAGTATCACCGCGCAGAGTATGTTTACCATATGCTGCACAGGAGCGCATCTGCTGCCGAAAACGGGAAACGAGAACATACTCCCTGCGACCGCGGCAGCACAGAGAATGCAGGCGATACACAGTTTTTTTGTTTTAACGGTTTGAACTGTTTTCATACTTTAGCTCCTTTGAAATAAATTGAGAACGGTATAACTATCGAACAGCGCCGCTCCCGAAAATGTACGGAACGATTTCCGCAGCGGAAAATATTCCGCGTTTGGTCGGTCGAAGCTGAATGGCTTCCTCTCACGCCGGAACACGGCTTCCCATCGCTGTTATTATCCCCTTTTGCGGTTTGCATATTGCATATCGGGGATATACGGACAAAAGGCGCTCCCCTCCCGTCCGCCCGACCGATATCGGGACTCCAATTTTATTGGAGATACCGTTACTCACTTCCTTTCAAAAGAATGGGACAAAAAACAAAAGCCGCCCGATTCGGACAGCTTTCTGTAAAAGGCTTTTTTCAAGCGTTCCCTACGTTGGCATTATCCAAATCAGGTACGGTCGAAGGTCACACCTTCCTCTCAGCCTGTAATACAAGCTCCCGCGCGTTTATTTGTCACTGATATTATACATCATTATTTTTATTTTGGCAATACCTTTTTTATTTTTTGCAGTACATACCGTGAAGCAAACTTGTGAAATCATATAAATTGATTTTCGCGGCAAACTATTGAAAAAATTAATGTAAATTTATTGCGTTAAAAATTACAAAAATATTACAGTTTGGGTTGCCTCTTGACAAAATGTGTACTATGTGTTATAACTGTATTAGTTGAATTAGTACAGTTTGAAAGGAAGCGGTCAATTATGTTTTTCTATGCCGTAGAATCCTTTGAAGAAAACGACCTGCTTGCCGCGGGGAGGCGTGCGTTCGGGAACAAACGGAACGATAATGACAGTCCGCTTCCGCCGCACACCGTTCATGAGACGTGCGGCAGCTATAAGTTGTTTCAAACGCTTACGGAAAGGGTGAACTATATGTATAACATCGACCTGCAAAGCAGAACTCCGATCTATGAACAGCTCTATAAAAAAATAATAGAGCTTATTCTGAAGCGGGAGCTTATGCCCAATGACAAGCTTCCAAGCGTGCGGGAGCTTGCAAAGGAACTGGGAGTCAATCCCAACACGGTGTCGAAAGCCTTTCAGCTTTTAGAGCGGGACAAGGTAATATATTCTCTTGCGGGACGGGGAAGCTTTGTGGCAAACGTAAGCGCCGAGGCGGTCAGGGACGCGGCGCTCGCCGACTTTGACAAGGCAGTCTCCGAGGCTCTTAACGCGGGTATCGGCAAAAGCGAGCTTACCGAAAGGATAAGCGGATTTAGTGTTTTGGGTTCGGGAGATATCAAATCATGAACGGAACTAAACAGGTAAAAAATAAAAAGAAAAAGCGGGGCAGAGGTATTTTTGCCGCTTTGGCTGCCGCTCTTATAATATTTTCGGTCGGAGTTGCTTCGGGAAAAGCGCTTGAACGTCTTGCGGAGCTTCCGGATTACGGTTCGGCGGTCGCCGCGGCTGACGCTGTTGATTTCGTTGAGGCGGAAATACCGGAAAACCGCTTTCTTATTTTGGTGAACGGCAAAAATAAAATTCCCGAAAATTACGAACCGGAGCTTACCGAGCTTTCTAACGGGCAGCGTGTGGACTCGGACATTTATCCCGATCTACAAAGAATGTTCGACGACATGAGAGCGGAGGGCATATATCCCGTTGTGGGAGAGGGCTACCGCACCCGTTCCGAACAGCAGCGTATGCTTGACGATAAGATACGCGCTTTTAAGAAAAAGGGATACTCCGAAAAAAGGGCAAGAGCCATGGCGGAGGAATGGGTGGCAGTTCCGGGAACCAGCGAACATGAGTTGGGTCTGGCGGTGGACATAAACGCGGACAAGGATAATTCCGCAAACGACGAGGTCTATGACTGGCTTTATGAAAACGCTTATCGGTACGGGTTTATTCTCAGGTATCCCTTCGGCAAGTCCTATATAACGGGCATAGACTATGAACCGTGGCATTACAGATATGTGGGCGAATACGCGGAGGAAATACACAAAAGCGGTCTTTGCCTTGAGGAATGGCTTGAGCGCAATTAACAAAACAATGAAAGGGGAATGTATATGATAGAACTTAAAAATGTAACGATGTCTTTTGAGGGCTTTAACGCGCTGGACGGCGTAGACCTTACTATCGAAGCGGGAACGGCGTTCGGACTTCTCGGTTCAAACGGCGCGGGAAAATCCACTATCCTGCGGCTTTTGTCGGGAGTCTATAAACAGACCTCGGGAGAGGTGCTTATTGACGGCGAGCCTGTGTACGACAATGTGTCCGCAAAGCAGAAGGTGTTTTTCATCAATGATGAAACCGTACAGTTCGGAGCGATGACCCTTAACGATATGCGGAAATACTACAAGGGATTTTATCCGAATTTTTCCGACGAAATTTTCGACAAACTCAACGAAGTGATAAAGCTGCCCGAAAAGAAGCGTCTGGATAAATTTTCAAAGGGCATGAAGCGTCAGGCTATCGTTATAACGGGACTTGCCGCCTGCACCGATTATCTGCTTCTGGACGAGGCCTTTGACGGTCTCGATCCCACAATGCGAATAATCGTAAAGCGGCTGCTGGTGGACGCTATGCTTGACAGAAAGCTGACGGCAATAATCTCCAGCCACAACCTTAAAGAGATAAACGAGGTCTGCGATACAGCGGCTCTGCTGCACTCGGGAAAGCTCCTGTTCAACCGCGACCTTGATTCCGTCAAGGGATCTATACACAAGGTCCAGGCGGCGTTTGCGGAGGACTGCGGCGAAAATGATTTCGGGGGACTTCAGGTGCTCCACTACGAAAAGAAGCAGAGTATTACTTATCTGATAGTAAAGGGCGGAGAAGAGGAGATACGCGCCGAACTGGAGAAAAAGCAGCCAAAGGTGCTGGATCTGATACCTCTTACGCTGGAGGAAATTTTCATTTACGAAATGGAGGGTATGGGTTATGACTGCAACGGTATCGACTAATACTAACGGTGACAAAAAAGAAAAGAGGATATCCCCCGCGCTTCACAACTGGAGGCAAAACGTTCTGGGAGATAAAAAGCTGTTTATCATTCTTTCTATTCTGCACCTTATTGCCGCTCCTGCGGTGATACTCGCTATGATAATCTCGATATACGGCGGCAATGATATTGACGGCGCGGCGCCTTATTTGGTCATAGGCTGCATTACTACAGGCTTGGCGGGATTTTTGGGTATCTTTCCCGCTGTAAACAGCTTTTCCTATCTGCATGACAAATCTGTGGTGGATATGAAGCTTTCGCTGCCCATGAACGCGAGGCAGAGATTTCTCTCCGACTATTTTTCGGGACTGTTTACCTATATCGTTCCGTTCCTTGGAGCGCAGGTTTTTTCTCTGCTGTTTACGGCTTACGGACTTATTTTCATGGACGGCAAAACCATTGAAAGAACGGAATACTATTGGAGCGAGGCTCAGCAGTGTAATATTCCGAGTGCAGTACCGTATGTATGCGATAGGTTTTCGGAGCTTGCGCCGGCGCTGCTGAAGCTGATACTGTGCGGCGTGCTGGTAATGATAATGCTATATACAGTAGCTGTGCTTATTACGGTCTGCTGCGGAAGCAAGTTTGAGTCTATAGCTTACACTATCCTTATCAACGCGCTTGTTCCGCTGACTGTGGTATGCGTTACGCTTTCAATATTTGACACGCTTTACGGCGTTAGTCCTTACGCGGCAATGTACAAAATAATTTCCTACACCTCTCCCGCAGGAGGCGTTATTGCCGCTGTTGACTGGGTAACCAACGGCGAGATCTCCGGCGGAAATGTAAACTTCGGAATATGGGCGGTCGCGTATCTGCTTATTACGGCGGCTATAGGAGCGTTGGCGTACTTCCTATACGGAAAGCGCCGCGCGGAGCAGGTGTCAAAGCCTTTTGTGTTCAAGCTTGCTTACTATATAACGGTAACCTGCGCGATGTTCTGTCTGGTATCGTTATTTATAGTAGAAGAGCCCATAGGGCTGATACCCGTGATAATCATAACGGCAATAGTATACATGATCTTTGAAGTAGTTACCAACCGCGGATTTAAACGCTTTTGGGTGAGCATAATAAAATATGCGGCGACGTTCCTTGCGGCTTACGGATTGATATGGGTCGGAAACGAAACAGGCGGCTTCGGTTTGGAAAGCAGAGTACCCTCCGCGTCGTCGGTGGTTTCCGTGGAGCTTAGGGGAAACGGATATGAGGGCGCGTATGATACGTTCACATACGTAATGAATTACTCACACGTTCGCAACGACGATTACAAAGACTATTTTGAGGCTGCCCGCGAGCCCATTGTATTAAAGGATAAGGAAAACATCGGAATAATTCTTGACGCGCACAAGGCGGAGGTCGACTTTGTTAAAAGATGCGATAAGGAAGGGACGAATATTCATTACAGTGCCGCCAAAAACGCGAACCTAAGGATACGCTATCATCTTACGGGCGGCAGAACCATGGAGAGAAGCTATAACTATTACGATCCCGCAACAGCCGATATTCTTTCGAAGCTTGATCTTACCGAGGAGTACAAAAGTCAGATAGCCGAGAAATTCAGGGTCATCATTTCCGAAATACCCAAGGTATATGAAAAGGAAATGGAATACAACAGTGAAATCAAAGAGGATAGGAACAGCTTTGAAAGAGTGGGAAAATATAAGGCTTACACACGTACGCAGCTGTTAGGAGACGACCTTACGGAAATAAGCATTGATTCCCTTTGCAGGCGCGGCTTCTATGAGCAGCTTGCGGAAGCCTACACAAAGGATATTATGGCTATTAACGAGGAGAATTATTATTATTCCGATCTGCATAATGTCTGGACGTTTTATCCTACGGGCGATATGGACTTTGCTTCTACTCGCATAGTTGTTCCCGAAAGCTTTGCAAACACCGTTGAGCTTCTGGAATATTTTGGCTTTGGCTTGAGGCGTATTGAGAACGTTTCCGACGAGGAAATTATTTCCTCTGTTCTGTCGTATTCTTCCATGAGCTGGGGATTGGGAGTATTTACGGCTGACGAGTTCCGCAGCATAAATATGATAGACGAATCGTTAAAAATCCTGCCGGGTATATACAAACCAGGCGAATACGGAGAGTGCTATGTGTACGATTTCGGCAAAGACGTATGCGACGTTGTAAGGAGCAGACTGCCGATGCATATTGCCGATGAAAACGGTTATATTATCAGCATATACGGAGATTCGGCTGCCATTCCCGCGGAGCTATGGGATACCGCAAAGCGCATACCCAGAAGCGCACAGGATCGGGAGCTTGAAGAGCTGTATTACGAAACCGTGCAAGGGGAAAGCGATGACGAAAAATATTCTTATTGATATTGTTGACGGATAACAGAACGCGGAAAGCATAAATCCCGCGGGAAAGGAATTTCCTGATGAAGAAGATTTTTTCAGCAATAATTGCGCTTTCGGCAGCGGCAGTTTTGTTTACGGGCTGTTCGGGAGGCGACGGCGGTTCTGCGGAATCACAGACCTCTCAGACTTCCCAGTCGTCTCAATCGTCCCAGTCCCAGTCGGAATCAATGTCGGATACCATGACGGGCTCCGAATCACAGTCGGACGGAATGAACTCCGAGACGGGCGATGTTGACGGAGACGGATTCCTTGAAGAGCTTGGCACAGATGTGAACGATATCGTGGACGATGTTGTAACAGGCGCGGAGGATATCGTCGGAGACGTTCTTGACGGAGCAGATGGAGCAGACGGCGCAAACGGCAACAGCAATGGCAATGGAAATAACAATGCCGCCCGCGCAAGATAGACAGCGGCGGATATTCAGTACCGAAATCTTATGATTATAAAGCTTGTATAACGAATAGCAGGCGCGGAAAACGGAGCTGCTCCGATTCCCGCGCCTGCTTTATATTTTTACCTAATGCAAAAACCCGTCCTGTCTTTTACGGCAGGACGGGCTTGTAATTCTCCTATACGATTGCTCTTATGCCTTGGCGGAATTGAGCTTCTTTGCAAGCTGAGACTTCTTTCTTGCGGCAGCGTTCTTGTGAATGATATTCTTTGCGGCAGCCTGGTCAACCTTTTTCATTGCCAGTCTGATAGCAGCCTCGGAATCATCAGCCTTATTTGCGCAGGCTGCGTCAGCCTTCTTGAGAACGGTTCTGAGGTTGGACTTAACAGCCTTGTTCTGCATTGTCTTTGCAGCGATAACTTTAACTCTCTTTTTTGCGGATTTGATGTTAGGCATAATATTCTCTCCTTAAACAATTAAATAATTTGTTCTTTCGCGGTAATACTAAATAAAAATAAAACCGGCATAACCGCCGCGGGAGCCTGACACGGACGGCTCTGCGGGAGGTGTGTACTTTACGGACGGCAGTTCCTATCCTCCGTCGGGCGGCTTGACAGTACGACTGCCTTAACCGTACGCGCGGACATGAAAACGCCTAACAATAATATTAACATTTTTTCGCATTTATTTCAATAGCCGCCGTGAAAAATTATAAAAAATTTTTTTGAGCTTTTTTGGCTATTATGTCCAAAACAAATGCCGAAAAAGCCGATCCCTGCTTTTTGCCCCTATAAATCTTGCATTTGAAAGGATAGATAAACCATGTCAATTAGAACAGACCTTGCCGTTGAAATGATCGACGAGGACGCTGAAAGTCTGCCGAAAGGAATAAAGCGCAAGCTTCGGAAAAGCTCCGCCTGCTCGGTAACGGAAATAATAGTCGCCGACGACGCGGCGGGTATGCGCATAGGCAAAAGCCGCGGACGGTACGTTACTGTGGAGACCGACAGGCTTTCGGCAAGTCCGCAGGATTTTGACGAGCAGGTGGCAAACATTGCCGCCGAAATAATCGCTCTTAAAGGCAGCGGACGAAAGACCGCTCTTGTGGCGGGACTGGGAAACTCGGACATTACTCCCGACGCTCTCGGACCGCTTGTAGTGTCCCGCATAATCGCAACCCGTCATTTGCAGGACGTGCTTCCCGACGGTCACGAGCTGAGACAGCTCAACAGCGTTTCTGCGATAGCTCCCGGAGTACTGGGACAGACGGGTATCGAAGCTGCGGAGATAATAAAATCAATATGCGACGTGGCTAAGCCCGACTGCGTTATAGTTATCGACGCTCTTGCCTGTTCGGACGTGTCCCGCCTGGGTACTACGATTCAGCTTACCGACACGGGGATATCTCCCGGTTCGGGGGTGCAGAACCGCCGCAAGGAGCTTTCCGAGGCTACTGTGGGAGTTCCCGTGATAGCCATAGGAGTACCCACCGTTGTGGATATGCACACTATTGTGGAAAGCATTACGGGAAATCCTCCCGACAAGCATCTGCCAAACATGATGGTGACTCCCCGTGACGTGGATCAGCTTATCGACCGTACCGCAAAGCTGCTTGCCTATTCGATCAACAAGGCGGTACAGCCAATGCTTACTATTGAGGATATTACCGCATTGTCATAAAAGCTCTTCAACAGAAATCTCAAAGTCATTGGGACTTTGTGTTCTGTAGTATTCGGACGGGTATTTTTCGTAATAGCCGATATATTTGCAGTCAAAGCCGCTCTTTGTTTCAAACGAGACTTGGGCAGGGAAAGATCCGTAGTATAATACCCCAAATCTGTAGTTTACGTTTGGATCAGTACGGACAAAAATTCATTTTGTACCGTCCGAAATATAAAAGTTGGCATCTTGAAAAGTATAGTTGTTTTCAGACAGATTTTTAATATCAACAGAAAATGAAAGGCTGTCCGATGTTTTCTTTATCAGCGAAATTTTATAACATAAGCTGCTTGTATTGTAAACGACAGTTCCGTCTTCCTTTTCAAACGGTCCGAACGTTTCCGCGGCTGCTTCGTTTAAAGAAACTGCGCCGTCGGGAGGTCTTATCATTCCCCCGCTGGTAAGGCTTGTGGCGACCATTGCCGTTATTGCCAATATTGCCGCAGCGGCGGGGACAATTTTCGCGATCTTTGATTTAGGGCGGAGAGCGGCGGGATTGAGACGCTCCATTTTTGCCCGTTCGGCGCGTCGGACTTCTTCCCTGCGCCGATCTTCCTCTTTTTGGTTCTCATCGTAAAGCTTATCGGCTATTGCTCTGTTGCGGCTGTAGGAATCCTCCTTGTCAAAGTCCGCGACTTTTACGTCGGGAAACGGAGGATAAGGCTCCTCATAGTCGGGGAAATCCATTTCCACTATATCATATTCCTCGTTCAAGCTGTACCCTCCTTAACTGCCGTCAATATTCACATAAAGGAAAAGTCCGCCGTAGACATTATAGGCAAGGCGTTCTATCTTGGTTTCCTCCGATACATAGTATTTGGAGGAAAAGCTGACCTGTTCTCCGGCAGGGACGTGCGCGTTGTACCAGAAGCCTTTCTTGTCGTTGTATGAAAATCTTTCGCTGTCCGCTATCATCGGATTCGTATATCCGTCGTCCCATACTGCGTAAAACCAGCAAGGCTTGAAGCTTATCCCCGCATCGCCTATGTTCTCTACTGTAAATTTTACCGTCACAGCTGTGTTTCCGTAATCGCTGTAGGATTTTTCCACGCTTTCAATCTGCGCTGTGATCTTTACCGATTCAAAAAATTCTTTTGCTTTTGTTTCGTCCATTGTTTGACTGTCATCAAAAACAAGACCGACAAGCCACTCGCCTCCGCCGACGGAAATAAACAGCGCCGAGACTTCGACAAGCAGAAACAGTCCGATAATGGAAAGTATTCTTCTTAGCGGACGTTTTTTCAAGCGCGCGGCTTGTTTATGCCTTTTCCGTTCGGTCTTGCGGAGCTTTACGGCGCGGAGTTTTTCTTTTTTCAGATTATCCGCGTACAGCTTTTCCGCAATATCCCTGTTGCGGGCATAAGAATCTTCCTTGTCAAAGTCCGCGACCTTTATGTCGGGGAAAGGAGGGTAAGGCTCCTCGTAGTCGGGAAAATCGAATTCCAGCACGTCGGTTTCGTTTTTCATGAGAGAGCCTCCTTTTCGCGGCTTTATTTATTATTAATTATAACATATTTTTCCTTTAAAGGCAAGTATTGACACAGTTCAGCTGCGGAAATCAATTTTTATGAAATAAATTGTTGTTTAGCGTTGTACTTTTGTTTTGCCTTGTCTTGATTTATTATTCTTGGAAATTATAGTTTATTGCGGGAGGTACGAGGGGGACAACCCAAAGGAAGAGGGAGGGGGCTCATTGGGACTTAAAGGACGCTCGCACGCCCCCTCCCTCTCCCTTATGGTTTTCCAAACATCGCTTGCGATGTTTTTCGTGCATCTCCCTTTTCCTTTACTCTCTTCCTCCCCTGCTACGCTATGCGCGTTATCTTAGTCAACTAAAGACTTTTTAGTTAGCGTTGGGAGAGGGGTGTGGGATTAAGGAAGTAGGGGGTGCGGGGGTAGAAACCTAAAAGGGAGAGGGGGGAGTCCCAGCGTCCCTTAGTCCTGATTTTTCTCCCACCTCTCCCTTTTGGGTGTCTGACCCCCGACTTCACGCGCATACTATAATTTTCAAAAATATTAAATAAAAACAAAAGGGCGGGAAAAATTACCGCCCTTAATGCTGCTTTCTCTTAATATCGCAGCCCTTGTTCAGTTATCTTAAATTAAATTTTTTGAGACAGTCAATTTGCTGATCTATATATTTCTTTTGTTTATTTGTAAGCTCGCTGTATTTTTTCTCAAAATCAGTTTTATTACACCTTGGTATTTTTCCTGTTAGAATATAATCAATTGAAATATTCAAGATATCGCTTAATTGGATCAGTTTTTCAATAGATATGCCAACATGACCGTTTTCAATTCGGCTGTAATGATTTTGTGAAATTGACATAGTTTCATATATGTCCTGCTGTTTAAGTCCTAATTTGTTGCGTTGGCTGCTTATTCTTGCGCCGACCTCAAACCAGTCAAGTTCCATTTAATATCACCTCTGACATAATAAATTATAGTATATATTGTTTTAAAGTTTAATAACTTGCCACATAATATTATTGACAAATATTATGTGATAGGTTATAATTTATACAATTATATTAAATTAAAGGTGATGTTTAATGAAATCAGTATTCTTTACAGGTCACAGAAATGTCGAAAATGAATTGGAAACCATTCCAAAGCTTATGTCAACCATAAAAGAACTTATCCTCGGCGGCGCGACAGACTTTTACGCAGGCGGAGCTATAGGCTGGGATATGCTCTGCGAAAGTATTGTTTTGAAATTTCGGGACGAGCGCGTTCCGTTTATAAAGCTGCATCTGATACTGCCGTGTCCCCCGGAGGAACATATCGCAAGATGGAGCAGCTTCGATAAAGAGGAGTACCGAAAAATACTTGAAGAGGCAGACAGCGTTGAAATTGTTTCGGAGCATTACGGCAAAGACTGCATGAAGCTGCGGAACGCCCGTCTTGCCGAGCTGGGCGATGTATGTGTTTGTTACCGCGACGAAAAAAGCCGCCGCAGCGGTACGGCACAGACCGTGCGTATGGCGGAAAAGCTTGGCAGGGAAATAATAAACCTGAAATAATAATACTTACGGCGGACAGGGCTTTGTCCGCCGTTTTAATACTGATCCCTCATTAGAAATATGAACAAGAAATCGCCGTAAAAGCTTTAATATACGGGTTTTGCGGCGAGAAATCGTGCATAATTCAATGAGGGATCAGGATAAGTTGACATAATACCCCGAAAGCGTTATAATTAAAGAAAACCTTACGGAGGACTTTACATATATGAAAATTCTGATAATACGCCACGGCGACCCCGATTATTCCATAGACTCCCTTACCGAAAAGGGCTGGCGCGAAGCCGATATGCTTTCGGAACGCATTGCTCCCCTCGATGTTAAGCAGTACTACGTTTCACCTCTCGGTCGGGCGAGGGACACTGCTTCCCTTACGCTTAAAAAGGCAGGGCGCGAAGCGGAAGTCCTGCCATGGCTTCGGGAGTATGACGTGCGGATAGACGACTCTGTGACGGGTACGAAGCGGATACCGTGGGATATGCTCCCCGCCGACTGGACAGCCGTTCCCGAATATTACCAAAAGGACGGTTGGTACAATGTTCCGATAATGAAGTCGGCAGGAATGGAGTCGGGACTTAAAGCAGTCTGGGACGGTCTGGACGAGGTGCTTGAACGCCACGGCTACAAACGGGACGGTCTTGTCTACCGCGCGGAAAAGCCCAACGAGGATACCATTGTGTTTTTCTGTCACTTCGGAGTGCAGTGCGTTATGCTAGGACATCTTTTCGGAGTCTCGCCGATGATATTATGGCACAGTCTCATGACAGCTCCCACGTCGGTTACGACCCTATGCTCCGAGGAGCGTAGGGAGGGTGTCGCCTTTTTCAGAGCAAGCTCAATAGGGGATATTTCCCACCTCTACGCAAAGGGAGAGCCGCCTGCCTTTGCGGGACGGTTCTGTGAAATGTTCTCAAATGAAGAACAGCGTCATGATTAGGCGCGATTAAAAATATCCGAAGATTTTTTTACGAAACCTGTGTACAAATCCCGTCAAATATGTTATACTTACTGTATGTATTTGTTACTTGTTACCGAAAGGAGAATCGCGGCTTATGAAGCTTGCGGAAAAATTCGGCGGTCTTTTCGTCCGCGATAAATTTGACGCCGGATTCAGGAACGCGCTGAAGCGGCGGCAGTTCAATATAGTATCGAAGCGTGAGGACGGTCAGTACGAGGTTTCCAACGGCACGGTGATGTTTACCGTGGACGTGAGCGACGCGCGGGCGGCATATGAGAAAAGCCGTTCCGACGAGGAGCTGGATATGCTGATAAACCGTCTGGAGCACGACTGTCTGACAAAGGGCAGAATGGTGTCCTTTACAAACGGGCAGGAATTTCTGCGGCTGCTCATCATGCGTGACAAGGACGTTACCGCGGATATGATAAGCGCGGACTTTGTGGAGGGTCTGAAAAAGGTAGCCGTCTATACTCCCGACGACGAGATAATACATTTTCTCGACGAGGACACCCTGAAAAAGTGGGGAGTGCCACGCGAGGTGGTATTTTCGGTGGCGGACAGAAATATGTGCAGGATACTTTCAAAAGCCGAGATAAAAGAGGAAACCCTTGGCGACGGCATAAAGGCTCTGGATTTTAAAATTTCCTCACCCGCTTTTTGCAGCTCGCTTATCATGTGCAACGAGTTCAGGTCGGCGGTGTACGAAAAGCTGGGAGCGAAATTTCTGGTAGTGGCTCCGTCCAGGGAAAACCTGTTGGTGCTTAAAAATATTACCAACAATATCCTGGAGGGACTGGGTACGGTCATTCTCAGCGAGTACAGAAAGGCGAAAAATCCCCTTACCACGGACGTGCTGCTGTTTACGCCTCAGGAGATACAGGTTGCAGGACGGTTCTCAATAGGCAGGGGAGAGGAAAGCCGCACGCCTCCGCAGGCGTCGGTACAGAATGCCGAGACGGAGAATGTTTAGAGCCGATGTATAAAAAGCGGCTGCAAAACTAAATTGGAGGTAAGCAAACATGACAAAAAGCGAAATTGAGTCCAAGTGTTTTTTATCAAAAAAACGGCTTAAACAAGAGTTTATGTTGGTTGGCATACTAATCATATCACTTTACTTATCCGCATGCGGCAAACCTTTTGAAACTGACGTCAGCACTGAAACCAAAAGTACAATTCAAACTGTCAGCGAAACAATTGCTTCGGACAATCAGGAAGAAACACAGTTTGTTACCGGGTTTGAAATTACTGATTGGACTATGGATGATTTGAATGGCGACATTAAAATAAATAATAAACAAATAAAATTGCCTTGCAGTATTTCAGATTTAGGACTAGATTACTCATTATCTGATGTTTATGCCCATACTCAATCGTTTGATAAAATAGGCAGTGAATTATATTACAAAAATAAGTATATTGCAGCTGTATTTTTTAATAGCAATAACGAGGATTTAATAAATAAGAATATTGTAGGATTTTATTTAGGCGGATTTAATAGAGAATTGCCTGATTTTGAAATAATGGGAATAACACCTAATAGTACATACGAAGATGTTATAGCTGTATTGGGCGGTCCTAATGTAGCTGACCCACACGGAAATCAATTGAGATATATTTTTGAAAATCAAGATCAGTTATTTGTTGATTTTGATTCTGATAATAAAATGATTACTTTTTTTATAACAAATAATATTGAGGAGTAAATATGGCAAAGTTTACATACAATAAAAACAAGAAAAAACCGCTGTTTGCAAGGATACTGGTGTGCGTTCTTGCAGTGGCTCTTTTAGTGGGTATAGTGATAATGGCTATTCCCGCAAGAGCGGCGGAAAGCATGGAAAACCTTACGGTGCAGACCTTTGAAACGGGAAAGCTTGCGGACGCAATAAGCGAGGCTGCCGACGGCACAGACTACAATTTTATAAAGAATATAGCGGTGCTGTCAGGTACGCTTAACGAGGCGGATTATGGCGCGCTTACCGCGATTCCAAATCTGGAGATAATCGAGCTTGCGGGTACGGAGACCGAGGGCGGGATAATTCCCGAAAACGCCCTGCCGTCCCGCAATCAGCTTACTGTGCTGACTTTGCCGAAAAACACCTCCGAGATCGGCAAAAATGCTTTTTCGGGGAACAGAAAGCTTGTCAAGGTTTTGATGCCGTCCACGGTTACAAAAATCGACGACTACGCTTTCGCGTCCTGCGAGGCGCTGGAGGAAGTTCCCGTATCGGCGGCAGTGACCTATATAGGCGAGGGCGCGTTTCAGGACTGCAAGTCTATTACGGAATTTGTAATTCCCGCGGGAATTTCCGAGCTGTATCCAAATACGTTCAGCAAGTGCGGCTTTGAGAGCATTTCGATAGGTCCCGACGTAAAAAAGATAGGCGGCAGCGTTTTTGCCGACTGCAATAACCTTAAAGATATTTACGCATACGGAGAAGCCGCCCCCGCGCTGGACAGCGACGTTTTCCGCAACGTCAGCGCATCCGTACACTGTTATGAGGATTCCGAGGAAAGCTATGAAAGCTGGAAACAGAACAATATTACAATAGCCGCAGACCTTACGGGGGAGTACTCCCTCAAAGCCGAGATACCTGAGGAAAACAGCGCCGCCTATGATGATACATACCCTACGGCGGACGTTTCCGAAACGGTGACGGAGGAGCAGGCGGCGGACACGGGGGCTGCTGAATCTGCCGCAGTTCCCGCACAGGCGCAGCCTGTACAAACCATTCAGCAGGGTGGGCTGAGCATAGGCGTTGTTATCGTAATTGTGATAATGGCTGCTGTGATAGCTGTGCTTGCCACGGTACTTGTTATGACTAAAAAAGGCGGAAAAAGCTGATGTCTGAGGCGTCGGAAAAAATTTTCAGCGCGGCGAAAAAACATGGGGAGACCTTTCTTTTATGGCTGCTGTGCGCGGCGGCGCTGTCGGCGGTACTGTATGTTTATACCGAAAACGCGTTCAATATTTACACGTTGGCAGGGTCGGCTGCCTCCTTTGGACTGATAAAGGCATTTGACTTTTTCCGCAGAAAAAAGTTCGGAGGCTTTATATATTTCGGTACGCTGGTCACGGTTTTCGCGGTAGTTCCGACCTTGTTCATAGGCAGGAACTGGGACAGCTGGGTCGCTTTTATAAGGTGGTTCTTTTCGGGCGCGCAGGCGGAGGAGACTGTCGCGGACTTTATGCTCACCCTTATGCCGCTGATGGTGTTCTTTCTTACGTCGGCGTTTTATTATTTTACGAGGATAATCTACCGCTCCTCGATGCTTGCGCTTGTATCTCTGATACCGTTTGCGATCGCCGTAAAGGCGGCGGCGAGAGTGCCTGCCGCTTATTACGCGCTGATCGCCTCTTTAAATCTAATATTTTTTATTATTGACGGACGGAAAAAACTTTTAAAGGGTTCTGTCCGCGGAGGTACGGCAGGGGCTGCGATGACGGTCTATACTGATTTCGCTCTGGCAGCGGTGCTACTTGCTTTGCTCGCGCCTAAGCCGTCGGTCACTCCTTATTACGATAAATTTGAAGCGGCGGTAAATATTTTCAGCTTCGGCGGAAGCGGCGAAACGGAATACCGCGGCGAGTACAAAACCTTTTCGGGACGCGCAGACGAACTTTTAAGAGGAGAAAGCGTTCTTCTGTATATTATCAGTTCTCCCGAGCCAACCTATATGAAAACGCAGGTCTTTAATGTATATGACAGCAAAACGGGTCTTTGGACAGACGACAGCAAAACGGTAAGGGGCAACAAAAAATGGCAGGAAACATCGCAGCTCATGAGCTTTGAAAGGCTTGCCGAGGCAGTGGAGAATGTCATAGAACAAAACAAAGCAACTGTTGAGGAAAGCTCTTTCTATGATGAAAGCGATCTGCTTACAAATAAGTACCCGTGGGCGGAGAGATTTGCGGAGCTTACCGATTCACAAAGCTACAGTATTGTGTACGCTCAGAATTTTCCGGCGGTATATCTTCCCGCTCCGCTGAGGACGGCTGAGATATCCGTTTCAAATGCGGACGTTTCGTGGATCGCACGCTCGGACGCGGGAGAGGTCTTTACCGATCTGCCGCTGCTGCCTCCGAACGTAAATTATACTGTGCGGTATTTCAGTGAAAAAACTCAGGAAAGTATCATTGCAAACGGTATGGGAGATATAAGTCTTGAGGAATGGGGAGATTTCCTGATCGACGCCGTTTGGGAATCCGAAGCCGATTCCGAGGAGATCCTTGTTCTGAGCGAATTTTTAAAAGCTCAGACTTTTGCGGAAGAGTACCGCGATAATTACCCTACAGAGGTATCGGCGGAAATACAGGCTCTTGCAGACGAGCTTACGGAGGGATTGGTATACGACCGCCAGAAAGCGGAGGCGATCGAGGAATATTTTACCGGCAGCGAATTTCTGTACGATCTCGGATATGAACCTCCGGAGGGTATGGATACTACAGAATACTTTTTGTTTGAAAGCAAGACAGGCATTTGCTCCGACTTTGCGGACGCTTACGTCCTGCTTGCAAGAGCGGCAGGGCTTACGGCAAGATATGCCGAGGGCTTTGTTCCTCAGCCGTCTCCCGAAAATGCGGGAACTTACTTTATATACAGCGACAATGCTCATGCTTATCCGGAGGTGTATATTCCCGTGGCGGGCTGGACGCGGTTTGAACCTACTCCTGCGGGCTATATCGGTTCGGGGGGCGGAACGGCTTCCGAAGACGGCAGGACTGATTATGCGGCGATCGGTCTTACTGCCGCAGTATTTATAGCCGGATTCGGGATTTTTATATTGCTTGTAATGCTGTCTCCCAAAATTACCGAGGGGATATTCAGGCTCAGAGCAGGATGCGCTGAAAGCGGGAAAGGCGTGGTCATGCTTTATAACAGGCATATAAGAAATGCCGAGAACCGCTTCAGAGAAAGCTTTAAAGCGTTTACTCCCGAACAGATGAACCGCCTTTCGGAGGAAAAGCTCGGGCAAAGTCTTGAACCGCTGACCGTACCGTTTACGACGGTTTGCTACGGCGGCGGCAAGATCGGCAGGGACGATTTTAACAGGGCGTACGAGTGCTATAAGGCTCAGGCAAAGGCAATGCGCAGAATGAAGAAGGAAAAAGTCAAAAGCAGAAGCAAAACCTTAAAAACTGAAAAAACGGAGGGCTGACAATGACAGCTTTAGTAACAGGCGCAAGTTCAGGTATCGGAAGAGATATTGCCCGAAAGCTGGGCAGCATGGGGGTCAGGCTTATTATCACCGGCAGGGACAAGGAGAGCCTGGAGGCTCTCAGGCAGGAGATAGGCGCAAGACGCGTAAAGGTGATAGCGGCGGATATTTCACGCCGCGGCGAGTGTCTGCGATTGTACAAGGAAGCCTCGGCATACGGCGTGGACATTCTGATAAACAACGCGGGCTTCGGTCTGTACGGAAAATTCTGCGTCACCGAGCTTGACAGGGAGCTTGATATGATAGACGTGAACATCGGCGCGGTGCATATACTGACGAAGCTGTTTCTCAGGGATTTTTCCGCGCGGGACAAAGGCTATATCCTTAACGTGGCTTCAATAGCGGGATTTATGCCGGGTCCGCTGATGGCGACCTATTACGCCACAAAAAACTATGTGGTGCGGCTTACTGAGGCTGTTCGGGAGGAGCTTCGCTGTCAGCGCAGCAGGGTCTATATCGGAGCATTCTGTCCGGGACCTGTTGATACGCATTTTAACAGCACCGCCGGAGTAAAATTTGCTCTCAGAGGAATTTCCAGCGAATATGCCGCGGAATGCGCTGTCAGGGGAATGTTTGCGCGTAAGGCTCTGATTTTTCCCACGGCGTCAGTCAAGGCGGCGGTGATCGCTTCAAGGTTTGTTCCGGATATGCTTCTTGCGGCTATAACAAGGCTTTTTCAGTCAAGAAAAGGCTAAGGTATAAAAAAACAAGACCGTCTTTCCAAATCAGAAAAGGCGGTCTTTAGTTTTTGTAATTGATTATAAAAGTAAGTATACGGTACTGACCATAATAATCTGTCCAGAGCAGACCGATATTTTCTCCGCATTCTGCGTTCACACGCTCTATTACGGGAGTGAAAAGCTCTTCATTGTCCAGATCGGCAATAGAGGACAAGTACAGATCTGTAGTGGAAAATTTGATCATGGCGCTGGTTTTTCTGCTTTTTACAGCGTCAATGATAGCGTTTTCAGCGGCGGTCATCAGCTCGTCGGCGGAGGTCACGTCTGCTCCCTCGCGGACGAAATAGTTCTCCTCGGTACCATATGCCTTAGGCGGCTCGGCAGGGTAGGGGACGATAGTGTGGTTATTTTTTATTACCGAATCCGTTACCATAAAGTACTGATACAGTATAACGTCGGGATATTCCTCATGAAGCTCGTCGTCAGGCTTATCCCAGGTCACGTCAACATGATACCAGTTCCCGTTCAGCTTGACCATGTTCCACATATGGGGGACATATGTCTTGCCGGTGACGATAACGTTTTCTATACCCGCAAGGTTGCAAAGGTATGAAAACGCTTTGGTGTAGCCCTCGCATAGAGCTTTTTTCCGTACAAGCGCGCCGTAGATAGTATCGGCGTACTCGTCCTCGGAGTCGGACTCGCAGTTGAGGACAAGATAGTCGTGAAAAAATTTCAGCTTTTCATAGTTGTCCATATCCGGAGTAAGCTGCGAAATAATATCCTTTGCGGCTCTTTCCGCCGCTAAGTTCATGCTGCTTATTTCATCGGCGGTAAGACGGTAGGTAAATTTCAC
Organism: uncultured Clostridia bacterium; assembly: GCA_947089135.1. GTDB lineage: Bacteria > Bacillota > Clostridia > Oscillospirales > Ruminococcaceae > RGIG8773. Next base: position 97,393 of record CAMUJF010000007.1, on the reverse strand, counting down.
CTCAAATTCCTGTTTTGCGGTTGCGTAATCGAGCCGCCATGTGGAAATGTGATTGAACGAAAGCTGTTCGAGACGGATAGTTTCAAGTATTTTTCCGTAAACAGAGGAGTCCACGGGAAGAGTCACATATTCTTTGAGCCTTCCGAGATTTTTTACGGTATCGTCGTATATTTCGCGTTCCTTGTCGCTGAGGGCATAGGTTCTGTAATAGTTTGTTTCCATTCCCTCCGGAGTGTAAAAATCGGCTGTGCTTGTTTTGACGGGAGTGATAACTCCGGAATCAAGGAGGACTCCGTCCGAATAAATATGATATTCGTTGTTTTGGCTGTCTGAGCAGCCCGACGTAAGAATACAGAGCATAAGCGCGGCAGCTGTATATACCGACGTAAATTTAAATTTTCGCAAATCTGTGCCTCCCGAACGCAGCGGCGAGTCCCGGTCTGAAACGTCCGTACCGCGGCTGACATTAAGTATTGACAACTGTCTGTTCAAACTGTACGATCATGCGGCTCGGAAAATAAACCGCGCCGCGGTAAACATATACTAAAATTTAATTAAAGCGCAGAAAAAAAGTCTTCGCAAAACCACATATATGCAAGCTTTTGCTTGATTTTTTGCACACTTTGCAATTAAATTTCAGTATTACTCGTATTCCGGAAACAGCTTTATGACAAGAGAAGTTTCGTCGTAGCTGAAGTTGACAACAGACGTGTTGTATTTATTCACAGACGGCTCATATGCTTCCTCGTAAACGTCCAGAGCATATTTGGTCGAGCTGTCAAACAGATTGAACGTTGTTTCCTCATAGACCTTTTTGCTTGAGCACTTTACCTGTACAGGGAATTCTTTTTTCTCCGAGCACCTGATAAGCTCGTCGCGCAGGATTATTCTTGCTTCCGTCCAGCTGTCGGCAACAAGACCGTTTTTGGCAAAATAGCTGCCGTCGTCCGAATTCGCCTCAGGGTATTTATAGCTTTGTTCATAGATAGTGCGGCTTTCTTCAAGCATTTTATCGGGTACGCAGAAGTAATCGTATCTGATATAATCGTCAGCTCCATCGCCTGATACGGCGTATGTTACGTCTATATTATACCACTTGCCGTTTATCTTTACCTTGTTCCACATATGCGGCAGACCGTCCGCGTCGCCTGTAACGGCGGCAGTTTCTATACCCGCCTTGCTGCACAAATATGAAAAGGCTTTTGAATATCCGCCGCAGATAGCTTTTTTATCGACGAACACTCCGTATATATCGCGGCAGTTGGGGGCGCTTTCGTCGTAGACGACGGTAGACGCCAGAACGTCGTTGAATAGCTTGACCTTATCGTATTCGGTCATATCAGGTTCGATCATCGAAAGTATCTTGTTTACCTCGGTATCTATTTCGCTCTGCATTTTGTAGATAACGCTGTTTTCGTACTTGTACATCAGCTTTGAGCTGGCAAGCTTTTTAGTGGAGGAATTGACGGCGTACTGCATTTTTTTGTCCAGATAGAACAGCGACGGTTCTTCGTCGTAAATTATCTGGTAAACGTCGCAGTAATCCTCGGAGGTGATATCCATGTCCTTGGAAAATGTTATCATGCCGCTGTACTGTTCAGCCGCTTTTATTATTTCGTCGTAGATATAAGTCTGCTTATCATTAAGGAACCTGTAGCTGTAAGGACGCTCAAGATCCGAAGCGGACGGCGCTCCCACAGTGCTTGTCACAGTGTCCAGGGAACCTGTGGTTTCCGACGTTACCGAAGCTCTTGTCTCAGAAGCTGCCGAAGGCGCGGTCGTCACAGAAGCCGGTTGGCTCTCGGACGGCTGGGTGGATTCCGACTGCGGGACGGAAGAGGTCGCCAAGTCTATCGGCGTGGTGCTGGTAAATTCCGAAATGGGAACGTTGGGAATACCGGAAACGGTCGAGACGCCTGATGAAACAGTGGTTACGCTTTCCGTGGCAGTTGTTGTGGCAAGCTCCGGACCGGTTTCGGAAAATGCGGTGCGCTTTGTGGATTCCGTATCCGAAAAAGTTATCGGCGGACTGCTTTCGGTTGTTTCCTCTGTAAGATAGACCGCCGTTGGGCGGGAGCTTTCCGTTTCGGCTGAGGGAAGGGTGTCCTCCCAGTCCGCGGCGTTTCCTTCAATGCAGCCTGTCAGCAGCGCAGTGCATACGACAGCCGCGGTTAAAAGGCAAATAAATTTTTTTGACAGATTTTTCCGCATTTGCCGCACGCTCCTTTAGTAAACAGTAAAAAATTATTCTTCCGGGTCGGGGTCGGATTCGTATATAAGTGATACATGGATTATATGCATATCGTCGTTGTTGTGCTTATAGGCTGAGCGGATATGAGTTCCGCAGCTGCCGTTTATGTCCTCGATTATGTCTTTAAGCTCTCCGCTGTCGAAAAGCCTTGCCATAGCGGCAAAGTACGCGTTTTCGGAGGAAAGGCGGAGTTCCGCCTCTCTTTTGCCTGCAAGTCCCGCCGATTTTATCTGCGCCGTAAGAGCTTCGGTCGCTTCGGCGGCGGTGTCAAAGAGCAGGTCTTTCCCCTTGAAATAGTTCAGCTCATCGCTTTCGCCGGAGGTAAGCCCCTTGCAAAGCTCGCTGGGGAAATGGGTCTTTCCCTCGATCTCGCTGTCCTTTACCATAAGATAGTCGTGGCGTACAAAATCGGGGTCGTTCCTTTTCAGGATAGGATCGTCCCATGTACAGTCGACGTTGTACCAGCTTCCGTTTACCAGCACCTTGTTCCACGCATGAGAAACTCCCTCGGAAGTCTCTCCGAACACAGTATAGTTGGGTATACCCGCTTTGTCGCAGAGAGCGGTCATTGCCGCGGCATACCCCTCGCACTGGCCGAAGCCGGTCACAAGGACTCCGTATGCGGAGTTGACGTGTTCCGCAGTATTGCTGAAAGCGCAGCTTGCGGCGATCTTGTCATGAAAGTACACTATCTTGTCAAAATCGGAAGCGTCCGCCGGAAGCTCTCCTATTATTGTGGAAGCCGCAATGTCGAGCTCCGCGCGTTTTATTTCCGCGTCTTCCTTTTCATAAAGATAGTGGAGCGGCAGCACGGATATTTCGCTTTCCGGCGTGTAAAAGAGATTGCTGAGCCAGAAAAGGCTGCGCTCCTGGGAATATACAAGCCTGTATATTTTTGCCGCCGTATCCCTTGATATTGGCGGATCAAAGGCTACCGTGTCCCTGAAGCCGGAGACGGCGGTCTTTATCTTGTCGTATACAGCCTTTTCGTCCTCGGAAAGAGAGGCGTATACGGGCGAGACAAAATCGCCGCTTTCGCTGTAGTAATTGTTATTTGTGTTTGCGTCGGTTCCCGACGGTTCTTCGGCGACTCTCCTGCACGAGGACAGCAGAGCCGCCGCAAGTACCGCACAGAGAACGGCGGCAAAAATTCGTTTGTTCATACCGTTTCCAATCAGTTGTAAATAACGTCGAATTCAATCAGCAGCAGGCTCTCGCTGCATTCGTCGTTTACTCCCTTAACTCCCGAAAAGCCCTTGGCGTAGTCGTTGTAGTCCATTTTGGATTTATAGACCTGATCGTAAACGTCCTTGGAGCTTACAGCTATCTGAGCCGTTCTTGAACCGTCCTTTGCGGCTCTTTCGATCTCGGCTCTGATAGCTTTGTCCGCGGAATCGAAATCGCTGTAGACCTTGCCGGTCTTCACAAAGTAGTTCTGGTCGTTGTCAACGCAGGCGGGAGGGGTAAAATAGGTAATGTAATTGCCGCTGGACATTTTCTTCTGACCGACGTGCATATGGGTTATGTTGTGTATGCCGGCATCGGGAACAAGGAAGAAGTTATAGCGGATATTCTTATAGTTGGGAGTATTCAGAATGGGGTCGTCCCATGTAGCGTCAAGGTTGTACCATTTGCCGTCGATGTCGATAACGTTCCACGCATGGGACTGTCCCTGATTTGTTTCGCCCGTTACCACCATGCTGACGATGCCCGCCTTGTCGCAGAGGTACTGCATGGCCTTGGCATAGCCTGCGCACTGGATATTTCCCTGAGGCTCTCCGCTTCCGAAAGCGTTGTAAATGGTTGCGTTGTAGTTTGTTATCTCGTCCTTAAGCTCAAAGGTGGAGTTGAGTACAAGATAGTCGTGAAAGACCTTGAGCTTTTCAAAGGTCGTGGATTTACCGTTTGCCTCCGCAACAAGCTTGTCGGCTACCGCGTCAATGGATTTCTGCATCTCGTTGATAGCGGCGGCGTCCTTTGTAAGGTAGAAAAGCTTTCCGACCTTGAGCTTGGCGTTCATATAGAAAAGGCGGGGTTCCTGCATATAGACAAGACCGTATATTTTGGACCATTCCTCAAGGGTGTAAGCGTCCTCGTCGCATATTTTATAGCGGAGTCCCTCTATTCCCGCAACGATATCGTCATAGAGCTTTTTCTCCTCGGCTGTAAGGGTGGAGTAGCCGTATCTTTCGGTATTGGTCTGGCTTATGTCGAGCTGAGGGGGGGCTGTCGTCGTAGCCATAGCGCTGAGAATGTCGTCCTCGCTGAGCGTATTTGATGGAACGGGTTCTGTAACAGCCGGTTCTGTAAGAACGTTTCCTCCGGCTCCTGTAACAGCTTCTCCGTTTTCGTCTGTAACGGTCACCATTTCAACGGACGAGCCGTCCGGAGCGGCTGTTCCGTCCGCATTGCCGGGATCGCCTATCACGTTTACCGACGCCGAGGTCTCATCGCCTGAATCTCCGTTGTTTTCTCCGCTGCTGCATCCGGAGGCGAGCATTGCTATAACCGCTGCAAACGCAAGCGCGGAACCTATTTTTTTATTTTTCCACATAATATTGATTTCCTTTCAAAGTTCGCTTTATTTTCATACTAATCCCCATTAGAATTATTGACAAGAAATTGCCGCAAAAATTTTGATATATGCATTTTTACGGCAAGAGATTGCCAATAATTCAATGAGGGATTAGTATCAGCCCTTTTTACGGCGGGGCGCGCGCCTTGGTCTGTGTTTAATCACGAATACAGGGGCAGGAGATAGAAAGCTTATCCGACCCCCGCCCCGTATGCTTGATTTTTAATCGTTATATTTTATATCGTATTGAACAACGAGAACGTCTTCGGTAAGCATAGTTACCTGATTAAGTTCTTTTACGCTGCTGTCCTTGCTCTTGGCGTATTTTTGGAATGCTCTCCACTGCGACGTTTCGCGGAGCGCGTCCCAGAGGTCGTGATCCGTTACCCTGATATGAACAACATTCTTTCCTGCGGCGATGGCTGCGTCAAACTCGGCGTACATAGCCTGAACCGCTGAATCAAGGTCGCTGTATTCCTTGTTGTAAGCCTTGAAGTAATAGCATGCTGTCTTTGTGCAGGCGGGAGGATTATAGAGCTTGATGCGTGTGCCGCCCTTTCTTGCAACAGTGCTGACGTTAAGGTGAGTATTTTTGATCATTTCGTCGTTTGCAAGGAAGAAGTTATAACGGATATAGCTGCTTCTTCCGTAATTTGTCTGCGGGTCTCCCCATGTGGTGTCGAGGATATAGTAGCCGTTGTCGCAGTATACCACGTTCCATGCGTGAGTGCTTCCTTCGGTGTTGTTTCCGGTAACCACCATACATTCAATGCCGGCAACGTCGCAGAGATAAAGAACTGTCTTTGCGTAGCCCTGACACTGAAGCTCGCCGCCGTCTGCCAAACCGTTGTAAATGCCGCAGGTCTTGTAGTTGCCCTGAAGACTGAACGTATTATGCGTGATGACCCAGTCGTAAATTACTTTAAGCTTGCTGACTGTGCTTGTGTAGCTGTTTACCTTGGTCATTACATCGCTGACGTTGGCGTCGATGTCCTTCTGTATCTCAGCCGCCCTTTCGGGAGAAAGGTCGAACTGAAGATTGAGCATTCCGCCCAGAGAAATGGGAACCTGGGGTGAAAGCCAGAAAAGCTGCGGTTCCTGATTGTATACAAGAGCGTATACTTTAAATATAGTGTCGCTGGGGAGAGAAGTGGAAACGTCGATCTGCATTTCAAAGTTTTCCGCAGCCTCAACGATATCGGCATAAAGCTGCTGTTCGGCGCTTGTGAGCTGCTGATAAGGATATCTGTCCTTGTAGCTCTTTGTATAGGCGGAATTTACGGGGTGGTTATTGGAGGGCTTTTTAGTGGTTTCCTCGGTCTTTTCAGGTTTCTTGGGAGCTGTAGTGGCAGCGGTTGTAGCTTCCGCAGGCTTTTGGTCGGTCACATAGTCGGAATGGATGAACGTTCCGTCGGCAAGCTTGTAGTAGCCCGTGTCGGTCGCCGCCACAATGTTTATCTTCTGACCGACGTCGTATTTCTTGACGGATTCAGAGCCTACGATAGCCTGCGTCCTTGAATAGCAGGAGGTCTTTATGTAGAGAGTCTCGCTGATCTCGGTCTCGTTCCAAGCCTTTGCGGCTGTTGTGGAAGCGGCGGTCGTTGTTTCGGAGGAAGCCGCTGTGGTAGTCGTTTCGGTCTCGCTTGTTTCGGTTTCGCTTTCGGTAGTTGTCTCGGTCGTCGTCTCTTCGGAAACGGTCGTGGTTTCTTCGGTAGTCGTTTCTGTCTCGGATTCCGACACCGTCATTGTTGTGAGCGAAACGGACGAGGTGCTCTCCGGAACGTCGGGAAGCCCCGCCGAATCCTCGTCGGTCTTTTTACAGCCGGCAAGCATTGCCGCCGCCATTAAGAACGCAAGGATCAGACTAATTTTTTTCTTCATTTTGCATACTCTCCTTCTCATCATTTGTTGAAGTATCGTCCTTGATAATTTCTGCCTTGATCTTGATGATGCACCTGTCCTCCGTAAGGAGAACGGTGAAAAGCACTCCGCCGTATTGTACGGAGGGATTTTCGTTTTCTTCCGGGATACGTCCCAACAGCTCGGCAATGAAGCCGTTCATTGTATCGAAGCCGTTTTCCTCGGGAAGCTCTATCCCGAAAACGGGAAGTATCTCCTCAGGGTCGGCAGTTCCCGCAATGACGTAGGTATCGTCGGATATCATGGTAAGCTCGGCTTCTTCCTCGTCGTACTCGTCCTGAATATTTCCCACGATCTTTTCAACGATGTCCTCCATCGTCACCAGACCGGCCGTTCCGCCGTATTCGTCCACTACCGCAGCCATCTGCATTTTCCGCGACGACAGCCGTTTAAAGGCTTCTCCGCATGGAACGGATTCCGGCAGATATATTATGTCTCGCATGAAGCTTTTGGCTTCGGTATCCTCAGCGGACTCGGAGCCTACCAGACAGAGCAGGTCTTTTACGCATATCATTCCTGCAATGTGGTCTATAGTCTCCTCGTAGACCGGTATTCTTGAAAAGCCGCTGCTTATTGCCGCGTTCACGACTTCGGACACCTTCGCGGACATTTCCACCGCCGTTATATCGGTTCGGTGAGTCATTATGTCGGAGACGGTAAGGTCGTCAAATTCAAAAACATTGTTGATCATTTCCCGCTGAGATTCCTCGATAACGCCCGTTTCATTGCCCGCGTCCACCATCATGAGTATCTCTTCCTCGGTGACAAGGTCGGGTTCTGAAGAGCTTTTCGCTCCGAAAAGCTGGGCAAAAAGGCGGGTGATAAGCGACGAAAGCGCGGTAAGCGGAGTAAGAGCCGTTACCAAAATGCTTATGAACGGCACGCAGAACACCGCGAATTTTTCGCTTTTGGCAGCGGGGATCTTTTTGGGGATACCCTCGCAGAACGATGTAAAAACGATAACCGTGGTAAGCATTATTACAAACGCAGCGATAACGTCGGTCAGAGGAGTTACGGCAAGACTTTCTTTTTCGTTCGGGTCGTATATAAGACCGTACAGAGCCTGCGACAGAGGCGTCAGAAAGTATATCATTGCCAGATATGCGGCTATGATGCCCGTAAGAGTTCTGTTGACGGAAAACGCTGTCATAAGCCGCGCGGGTCTTTCCGTCATATCGGCAAGAATGCGGCAGCGCTTTGAATTTTCGCAGCTGCGCAGTTTTCGCCTGTCGGTCTCAGCAACAGCCGATTCGCACACGGTGCAGAATCCCTTATAGATAAGTATTACAGCAAGAATGATCCAACTTCGGGGATACCCGTCAGATTCCATAATCAACTTCCTTCCGGTCAATAGTTTTGCAGTTTTTGCGCAGATAAATATGCTTTTGCGTTTTTGCATTAATAATTAATTACATTGTTAAGCGGTTGAGCGTCAGCGGAGGTTTGCTTTAAAAGCGGATAAGCGCAGATAAGCGCACAGCGCGTCCAAACTGACACACTCAAAATTATACAACAAACCGACAAAAAAGTCAAGGCAGTCGCTACAGCCAATTATTATGAAAAATGACCGTAAAAAGAGACGATTTTTGTTTTGTTTGTGAGATTCGGGCGTTCCCGCGGCATTTGCTGTAACCAAAGTTTAAAAAATGTAAACGCTTTGTAACCTATTGCCGTTTTCGGAGGATACTGCCATTTGAGCGTTCGGGCATTTGAATATCCCTGTTTTGTGATTTTATTCTCGGCTGTTTTCAAAATTTCCGAATAATTCCTCCGCTTTTTTCACATCAATGCCGCGTATGCGGTGCTTGGAGGCTCTTTCTCCGCGGCTGTATACCCATACGTCGCAGGTGCCGTTAAATCGCTGAAAAACAGTACGGGACAGTTTTACGTATGCAATTCTGCTTTTGGGTACTATAACGGTGTGAAATTGAGAAAACGCGCAGTACTTCAGGGTCATTGTATCGTCGCCGAAGCCTATTCCCGTGGTAAACTTTGCGGTTATCTTTACGGCGATAAGATAAAGCGAGGGAATTTCCCCCATTATCAGCAGGAACTTTATAATGCCGCTCCATGCGGGGAAAAACCGCGCGGCAGCTACCGCACCTATTGGGAGTCCGACGGCTGCTGCGAGGGGTCCCCACAGAAACGGCAGAATATATGAGGGCTTTGTTTTCAGAGTAATATTACTCAGAGTAAAGCTCGGCAGCATCATCTGCATGGAACTCATTACACGCTTTTTTGTTGTTATCGGTACGAATACGGGTATCTCGTTTTTGGACTTTCCGTAGCCTGTACAGCTTACGTGGACGGACATTACGCGGCATATTTTCATCAGCAGATTCTGTCGCAGGTCGGCGCAGTTCACCTTGGAAATGTTTACATAATATTTCCATTTTGAAAAGAATCCGTTCCGAACGGTGATATCGTTTCCGCACCGCTGTATCCTGAAATTGATGTGCCTCAGCAGATTGGATATAAACGAGAATCCCCAGCCCAGCGCGAATATCAGCGTAAGCGCAACGGCGGCAGGGGTGACTCCCGAAATAATTTTTTGCATAAACTCGGTCACTCCGCTGACGGCGTTCATGAACTGTTCCTCAAGCTGATCGCCGACGATGCGGCTTCCCTGAATAAAGAGCGTTCCAAGGAATATCACTCCCGAAAGAGTGGATGAAAATACCAGCGAAAAAAATATCAGATTGACTTTTGAAGCCTTGTAGGTAATTTTTGTGTTTGTGGACTTATTTGGAATATTGTTGTAAATCTTTGTATAATCGGTTAATTTAATGATGAGTTCCACATCGGCTTTTTTGCCGTGTCCGAGGGTGGAGTGGGAGTCCGAATCCAGTGCGACCGTCACCGCCCGTATCGGACGCAGCCACAGTGAGCGGGTCGCCGAAGCGCAGGCTATGGCGGAATATGGAACGGTAAATTCGTTTCTTACCCAAATCCCGTGGGAAACTGAAATTCCTTTTTCTCCCACCTCAAAGCGCACAAAATACCACCTCAGAACCGCAAATCCGATCATCAGCATAACGACGATCAGATCCCAGTACGCGCCCTGAAGCCAGCGGTAAACGTCAAATCTCACCGCCGCAAGACCGCGCACCAAAGGGATAAGAAGCATCCAGAAGTTCTTGGTGGTATATTTTAAAATTGCGATTTTATGCTGACGCGACATTAAAGTCCTCCTCTGCTGCTGAGATATGTGCGTATTTTTTTGTGAATTTCTTCCATGTCGGAGTGGGATAAAAACATCATGACAAGCCGTCCGCCGTATGCGTTTATTAACAAAAAGTTAAAGCTTGTGTATTTGGAAAGGGGCATCGACACTGTGGTGGTGTACTGCACCGATGACATTTTCACATAGACCGTGTTGCTGAAAAAAACTCCCGAGCGTATAATTATTTCGTCTGCGGAAAGAGTGTAGCTCACCGAACGGTACCAGAGCGGCAGAATAATCATCAGGAAAATAACATATGCTGTTACAAGCAGTCCGATAAAGATCCAAATAATTATTTCAGGCACCGTGAATTTAGGGAGGGCAAAATACTCCGGATATCTTGCTTCAAGAAAATACAGCAGGTATTTTAATGCAATAATTATACAAATTATCAGAAGAAATGTAAATACTCTAAGGAATTTTAAACTTTTTCTGTCCGCATAGTATTTTTTCATAGTAAAAAACCTCGTTTGTCTTTGGTTGTGTAAAGCTGCATACTCATTATAGTATATCACATTCCGGAAAACAAAAACTTTTCCGAAGTATTTCGGCGGGAGGAATTATTTTGCACGAAACAGTTTATGATACGATATGTAATATTATTAATAAACTAAACGATATGTTATGGGGATTCGGAACAATAGCGCTGGTCTTTGGTACGGGTATTTATTTTACCCTGCGTTTTAAGGGCTTTAATATTATACATATAGTACATATTTTCAAATCCACGCTTTTTGAAAAAAAGCAGCGGGGTCAGAATGCGGGCAAAGGTTCAAAAGGCAGGATATCCCAGTTTCAGGCATTGTCGACCGCTCTTGCGGCTTCAATGGGGACAGGCAATATCATCGGTGTGGCGGCAGCAGTTTCCGTGGGAGGTCCCGGCGCAGTCTTTTGGATGTGGGTATCAGCTCTTTTCGGAACGGCTACGGGTCTTGCGGAAAATGTCCTTGGAACAAAATACCAACGCTTCGGAGGCGGACCCATGGGATACGTTTCGCATGGAGCAAAAATGCCGCGGCTTGCGGTCGTGTACGCGGCTGCTTGCGCGGCTGCTTCATTCGGCATCGGAAACATGACCCAAACAAACGCGCTTGCGGCGGCAATGTCGGAGTTTCACATTTCTCCGCTGATATCTGGATTTGCCGCTGCTCTTGTTTGTTGTGCAGTTATTTTCTGCGGAGGAAAAAAGGTCGCCTCCGCTGCTGAAAAAACAGTTCCCGCAGTATCTCTTTTTTACATTGCGGGAGCAATTTGCGTAATAGTATTATTTGAGAAAAATATTCCTCAGGTGTTAAAATTAATTTTTGAATCCGCAATGGGTTATTCACAAATAGCGGGAGGAATATTAGGCTCTGCGCTAAAAAAAGCCGTGACAGTAGGACTCCGCCGCGGAGTTTTTTCCAACGAGGCGGGCATGGGCAGCTCGGCGTTGGTACACACGGAAACAGGCTGCACAGAACCCTTGAAAATGGGTATGTGGACTGTTGCCGAGATAGTTATAGATACGCTTATATGCTGTACCGCCACCGCGTTCGTTATCCTGCTGACAGGGGCGGACACGTCGGGAGCGGAGGGTCTGGCAATGGTAACGGAGGGTTTCCGCCGCGGACTGGGAAATTTTGCGCCGTTTTTTGTGTCCGCTTCAACGGTGATATTTGCTGTTTGTACGCTTTTGGGCTGGTACTTTTACGGGGAAAAATGCGTCTGCTATATATGCGGCGCACTCAAAATCGGAAATTCCAAAGCGGTCTTTGTCTATAGGATACTGTACACCGCCGCGGCTTTTTTCGGAGCCGTAACGGAGCTTTCGGCAGTCTGGGGAGCCGCCGATCTGCTCAACTGGTTCATGCTTGTTATCAATCTTATGTCGGTGCTGCTTCTGAGCGGCGAGGCTGTCGAGTGCGTAAATAATTATACTAAAAGTATATTCGGTAAAAAATAATTACCTGTAGCGTTTTTTCTGCGGCTTGTATCTGTCCTTCAGCTTGCCTGTATGTTTGACTCCCTTGGCTATTTCCAGCATTTCCGCGCGGAAGCGTTCGCGCCTGATGTCCCGCTCACGCGTTTTGTCGGCGCAGTGGACGATATGGCGGGCTATGCGGTCGCCATAGGTGTAAAAGTCAGTGACTTCAACGCTTTTCACGGTTTTGCCGCCGTTTGCGTCGTACCACTTCCGGTTGAACGATATGCCGTCGTCGGTTTCGGAGTATCCGAGCCAGCAGGCGTCCTCGTTAAAATATCTTGCTTCGGCGGTAATGGTCAGGTGATTGCGTATGCATTCGACGTTTGTTACGTCGGCAAGCTTTATCACCCACATTTTTTTATAGTGTATCCATTTTCCGTCGCGGAAAACCGTTCTCGTATGCTGCGATACCACCATTACAGAACCGGAAATATGTATATAGGTATGCTCCCTGTGCGCCCGCAGCAGTATCTCCTCGGTAACCGAGCCTATAAGGCAAACCACAAAGCCGTATGCACAGGCGGCGTACGCCACGTAAAATATAGTTCTGTACATTTCCTGAGGCAGTTCGCGGCGGTTTCCCGAAACAAAAAGCAGGACGACCGCCAGAAGCGATACAAGCATACTTACGGCGGGAAGCGACGCCAGAAAAATGCGTCTGTTGTATTTTGCGCTCAGACGCTTTTCGTTGACTCTAATCATCTTGCGCACCTAAGATCCCCCCAAGCGTGCGATGTTTTTTGGACAATAAAATTTTACGCCGTTTCGTCGCTGTAAAGCGGTATAGTCGCGTTTTCGGACATATTTGCGGCGGCGCGCATTTCTGTTATGTAGCTGCGGTATTTTTTAAGATCTCCGCGGTAGATAAGCTCCGCGTCCTCAATGCCGCGGAAATCCTCCGGCTCTATAAGGGACGGCTGTTTGGCGATATTGTGGCAGATGCCGCTTTTTCCCAGAACAAAGCCCACCCATACCGAACAGACGAAGCGGTTCCTCGTTTTGTAGGGTATATGCAGCGCCATGGGCAGCAAAGCACCCACGTCATAGGAGTAGGCCTTGCGGTTAAGAATAAAGTGCCGAATAACATCGTTATAGCGTTCAAGCTGTTCGTCGGTAACTTGAATACGGTATACCTCTCCGGGTATGGTCCTGCACGCGCCGAAAACCTCGGTGAAAAGGTCTTCCCTGTTGAAGCCCGCGGGCAGAGGCATATCCTTTTTGTCGCGGCAGAAGCTGTACATCTGCGTAAGAAGCTCGTCGGAGGCTATGGACACGTGGGTGTATTTTTTACCCGTCACAAGACCTATTGCCTTGGAAAATACGGTTCCCGTCCTTGTAAGGACGATATATAAATAGTTCTTTTTCATAAGACTCCTTTATTCACAGGTTTTCACTTAAAAGTTAAACGTAAAATATTAATTTATTATAGCATTTTTCTTTGCATTTGTATAGTACGGGAAGAAATTTTATTGTATTTTACACAAAAAATACCTTCAATATTTTATAAATTTCATAAGTTGAAAAATACCTATTGCAAAATCCAATTTTTTTTTGTATAATTAAAGTGATTGAAAAAATATACGGCTAAGGGGATAACCGCCTATGATAAATAAGGATAAAATAAACAGAGTGCTGGTCTATAACCAGCGAGGAAGAATGCTTTTGTCAACAAAGTCCGTTTCTTTTCCAAGGGATTTTTTCAAGATAAAGGGGAAAGACCTTGTTATGCTGAAGGGCACTGATTTTCCGCTTGTTTCCAAGGGAGAGCCGATCGAAGTCATTTTTGAATACTTTAACGGCGACCGTGTAAAATATAATACGGTAATAGATATCTGCACCGAGTACCAGATCAACTTTCATGTGGGCGAGGGCGAGGTGCTCCAGGAGCGCCGCAGGAGCTTTAAGGTAATGGTGGATATGAACGGGCTGTCCCCGTTCTACATAAGGGGCGAGGAAATGTTTGCTTTCGACGACCCCATTGAGCTTCACATAATCAACCTGAATCTGGGCGGAGTTTTCTTTTCGTCCACTTCCGGCTTCGAGGTCGGCGATCAGGTAATGCTGAACTTCCTTGACGGCGAAATGAAGCTGCTGATAGAGGTGCTCCGCGTTCAGCGTAACGACAGCGGGGAGATCGAGGGCTACGGCTGCCGTTTCCTTGACGTGAACCAGACCCAGGAGGAGCGTTTGGCAAGATTTATTTTTGACTGCCAGGTAATGGAGAGAGACCGGAGACGTGCTGTTGAAGCAAACGGACAAAAATAAGCTGAAAGGCTGAGGAAGCGTTAGAATATGGCGACTGTTATTGTTGTTACCAATCAGAAGGGCGGGGTCGGAAAGACCACTACCTGCGCCGCCCTTGCGGGGATATTCCGAAGCAGGGACAAGCGCGTCCTCTGCATTGACATGGATCCGCAGGGAAATCTTTCCTTTTCTTTGGGTGCGGAGGACGACGGATATACCATACACGACGTTATGACCGGCGCCTGCGATATAAGGGACGCTGTAAAGACTACCCATATATGCGATGTTATAACGTCAAACATCCTGCTTTCGGGAAGCGAGCTGGAGCTTACCTCCGAACGCAGGGAGTTTATTTTAAAGGACATTCTGAAAATAATCAGGTACAGCTACGATTATATTATCATTGATACGCCGCCTGCGCTGTCAATACTTACCATAAACGCCTACACGGCGGCGGACGACCTTATTATCCCTATGACTCCCGAGATACTGTCCCTTCAGGGAATAGCGCAGCTGAAAGAGACGATCACCGCGGTGAAGAAGTATTATAATAAAAGACTGAACGTCCGCGGGATACTGCTTACAAAATATATCAAAAACCAGACCCTTGCCGAAGAGGTGGAGGAAATGGTGGAAATAGTTGCGGAACAGCTCAAAACAGAGGTTTTGGAGGTTAAGATATCCGTTTCTGTGGCTGCGGCGGAGGCTCCCGCCCACCAAGAAACGCTTACTACCTATTCCCCCGGCTGCAAAGCTGCAAAGGACTATATCAGGCTGGCGAAGCTTCTTTATCCCGAAGCCTTTGACGAGGACAGGACTGTGATCGGATTTAAAAGGAAAAACAAGTAAACTGAAAGGATCCTGAGATATGGCGGGTAGGTCTGCCGCGGCTGATGCGGCTGCAAAGACAAAGACGGAAAAAAGCGGGAAAACAGAAAAGTCTGCAAAATCCGCAAAGGCTGCTAAAGCTGAAAAGACTGCTAAAACGGCAAAAACTGTTAAAGCAGCAGAAACTGCTGAAACGGCAGAGACTGCTGAAACAGCAGAAACAGAAAATACCGGCGGTACGGAAGAAAAGGACAAAGCTGCAAAGACTGCAAAGACTGCAAAAGCTGCCAAAACTTCAAAGACTGTAAAACAGGAAAAGACCGCGAAGACTGATAAATCTGCCAAAAGCAGCAAAGCGCCGCAGAACACAAAGTCCAATAAGACGGAAGCGGTCATGCGGCTTCTGACAGGAGGAAAAAAGACCGCTCCGAATCCTATTCTGGACAGCAGCTTCAAGGTGGAGAGGATAACGTCGAAAAGCGTACGCAAGGGTGCAAACGGCGCGGAGATAGATATTACGGGAGAACTGGTTACAGAGCTTCTGCCGCAGGTGCTTGAACGCTTCAACTGCTGCCGCTGCGCGGTGTGCTATGCGGAGGCTATGGCGGAGGCTGTAGACGCTGTTCCCACGCTGAAAATAAGGATAAACAGCAAGGACGATCTGCGCCGCGCCGACAGAATGAAGATGCAGAGCCGCAGAGAGGTGCTTTGCACTCTTATCAGGCTTGCTATACAGCGCAGACGCTTTCCGAGACACAATGCGGAGGTTCGGTGACGGGCGGCGTTCGGTCTGCCGCAAATGCAATACACGGAAATATGATCTTTTGAGGACGCTCTCCGAGACAGGGCGTCCTTTTTATGCATTATGCGTTATCCGGGCGGTTTTATAGGGTCTGCATAAAAGTTAATATACTGTACACGAAATTTCCGATAGGATTTGGTATAATGTAGACTGTTTGTAATTTTACAGTAATTTTGCCGGAAAGAGGTTTGTTTATGGGATCGGAAAAACTTGGGTTCAGAGAGGGTCTGACGGACGGCGTGCCTATCGGATTGGGGTATCTGTCGGTGTCGTTCAGCTTCGGAATATCCGCCGTTACGCAGGGAGTTTCCGCTCTTGCGGCGACGGTCATTTCCATGACAAATCTTACCTCTGCGGGACAGGTGGCGGGACTGGGTATAATCACCGCCGCTGGAACGCTGTTTGAAATGGCTTTGGCTCAGCTTATAATAAATATGCGTTACGCGCTGATGAGCCTGTCGCTGTCCCAAAAGCTGGACGGAGGCTTTACGACTCCCCACAGATTTCTTGCGTCATTCGGCATAACCGACGAAATTTTCGCCGTGGCTTCGGGAAAGCCAAAGGAGATAACTCCGAGCTATATGTACGGACTTATACTGCTGCCGTTTTTATGCTGGTCGGCGGGAACGCTTCTAGGCGGCATAGCGGGAAGCGTTCTGCCCGAAATGCTGCGCTCCGCCTTGGGTATAGCCATTTACGGAATGTTCATCGCCATATTTATCCCCCCCGCAAGAAAGTCAGTGGGAGTTCTCGTTACGGTTATAATTTCAGCGGCAATGAGCTGCGGACTGAAATACATACCGTTGTTTTCCCATGTTTCGTCGGGCTTCGCAATAATAATCTGCACGCTTGCGGCTTCGGCGGCGGGCGCGCTGCTGTTCCCGAAAAAAGACCCTGAGGAGGCTTCGGAATGACTGTAAAGCTTATCGCCTATATCGGAGTAATGGCAGGGGTGACCTATCTTGTGCGAATGCTGCCCTTTGTGATATTCCGCAAAAAAATAAAGTCCCGTTTTGTAAAGGACTTTCTGTATTATGTACCTTATGCGGTTTTGGGTGCGATGACCGTTCCCGCGGTCTTTTATTCCACCGGGAACATTGCTTCGGCAGCGGCGGGAACAGCCGCCGCGGTACTGTTTGCCTTTAAAAACAAGGGACTGCTTGCGGTAGCGGCAGCGGCGTGCATTGCCGCGCTTGCGATGGAAGCAATTATAATTTTTTTATGATATTGTTGAATTTTAGCAGAAAATAGTGTATAATGCTTTTGGAGGAATGATATATGGATATAGTTAAGATTATTAACACACTTTGGAAAAATCTTCACGGATATGATTTTATAATTGTTGCAATTTCTCTTGTTAATTTTTTCGTGTTTTTGAGAACGAAAAAGAGCAATAAAAAGTTGTTGGATTCTTTTGATGAACAGCTAATAAAAAGAAAAGAAAATGGCAATAAAATTGAAGTTTTAAGAAAACAAAGAAATTATTCGGAAGCAGAACTTATGGAAATTCACTTTGAGCAGGATAAATTTTACGGATATTTTGTGAATATTATCTCAATATTTCCGCTTTTGGGAATGATCGGTACAGTATTGGCACTTATTTCATTAGATTTAAACGCCGATAATGTTGACATAACAAATAATTTTTTCAGTGCATTAACATCTACTTTTTGGGGCGCGTTTTTTGGTTTTCTGTTCAAACTTTTAGACAGTGGCATAAGTTCAAAAATCGAAAAAGCTAACGAAAAATATAATCTTGGAATACAACGTAAAAATCTTGATTTAGACGGAAATGGTGGAGATAATGAAAAGTAGAGTATCGCTGGATTTTACATCATTGTTGGATATAACAATGATAATATTATTTTTCTTTCTTATAAATTTTAAGTTTTCCACAGATAAAATAAAAGAAGATGCAACTGCTCAAATTGAGAATGCAAACGCGTTATTTGAACAACTCGAAGCCGACCGTAAACTGTTTGAGGAAGAAAAAAGCCAATGGCAAAAAGAGGCGGATACTGAATTTGAACGGCTTCGCAACGCAGATGAAAATGCCGCTGCAAACGCCGAAGCACTTTGGGACTTTAATAACGGTATAGTTCTGAAAATCGATTTATCAATGAAAAATTCAACAGAGTGGGAAATGATTATTTTTAACGGTGATAAGCAGATAGGAGCGGTTTTGTCGGATACGGATAGTGTAAAAAACGGTATAATTTCCGTTATGGATGAAAATGGTTTTGACCGTAACGACGTGATAATATGTATTTTTATGTACAACGGTCATGATCCAGGTTCTGCACGGATAAAGGAACGCGGTGGTCTTATAGAAAAGGTAAAGTCAGTAAGAGACGAGTATAAAAGTTTTTATTGCGCGGACGTAAAAAAGGAAAAGTGAGGTGCTTTTATGTCAAAAGAATCAAAAGGCAAGTCTCGAGGAGTGATCATAGTCATAATTTTAATATCTATAGCTGTCGTTGCCTTGCTGATCAAATTAGGCATACTTGATTTCAAAGGTTTTGGAAAAGGTGGTACTGATGAAGTGATTCAGGTAAACGCTACTGTTTCGGATACTATATTGGAAACCACAGATGAAACTATAGCTGAAACCACGGTTCAGGAGGCTTTCTTTGTAAATATTACTATTGACGGTGAAAAATACATATATAACAATCAGTTACGCGAAATTGATGAGTTGATAGAGGAATTGTGCGAAACAGAAAGCAAGTTTGAAGTACATATTCTACTTGGTGATACTGCGACCCTTGCTGCCCGTGAAGAATTGGAAACAAGACTTGATGATAAAGGCATTGTTTATTCTGTTGTTGAAGATACGAAATAATCTTTTTAATAATTTATCGGAATATCTTAGCGATAATCCCGATTATTTTCATGACATTTAAATTCAACGCGATTTTAACGTGCAATTATAGCCTATATTCTAATTTTAATGGGAGGAATTTTTACATGAAAACTCAGCAGCAGATATCAATAAAACAGTTCAGACCCTCGGAGGGCTTTATAAGCAGATACCAGAAGCTTGTCAGGGAGGTTGTTATCCCCTATCAGTACGACGTCCTCTGCGATAAAGCCGAGGGTGCGGAGAAAAGCCATGTGGTCCAGAATTTCATAAACGCGGCTGCGGCTCTGCGCGGGGAGGACGCGGGCGACGGCTTCTACGGCATGGTATTTCAGGACAGCGACGCGGCAAAATGGCTTGAAGCGGTGGGGTACTCGCTTGCGCTTTATCCCGACCCGAAGCTTGAAGAGACCGCTGATTCCCTTATTGACATTATTGCCGCCGCACAGGACGCGGACGGTTATCTCAATACATATTTTACAATAAAGGACAGGGACAAGCGGTGGACAAATCTCCTCGAGGGACACGAGCTTTACTGTTCGGGACACTTTATGGAGGCGGCGGTCGCTTACTTTAACGGCACAGGCAAGGACAAGCTTTTGAAGGTCATGCTGAAAAACGCGGAGCATATCTACGACCACTTTATTGTTCAAAAGCACGAGGGCTATCCCGGACACCCGGAGGTGGAGCTTGCGCTTCTTAAAATGTACCGCGCCACAGGCGAAAAGCATTGTCTGGAGCTTGCGGAGCATTTTATAAACGTCCGCGGAGTTCCTGTTGAGGGTGCGGACGGAAATTTCTACAAAAAAGAAGCGCAGCAGAGGGACTGGACGGTCTGGGGAAACAACGCCGACGACCTTTATTATCAGCAGAGCTTTGCGCCCGTTCGGGAGCAGTTCGACGCGGTTGGACACAGCGTCCGCGCGGTTTATCTCTATACCGCAATGGCAGACCTTGCTGCCGAGACGGAGGACAAGGGTCTGCTTGAAGCCTGCGAAAAACTTTGGAGCAGCATTTCCGACAAGCGTATGTATATCACGGGCGGCATAGGCTCAACAGGCATAGGCGAGGCTTTCACGGTGGACTACGACCTGCCCAACGACACCGCCTACGCCGAGACCTGCGCCTCCTGCGGACTGATGTTTTTCGCTTCGAGAATGCTTGAAAATTACCCCGACGGAAAATATGCCGACATTATGGAAAAGGCTTTTTACAACACCGTCCTTGCGGGTATGCAGCTTGACGGCAAACGTTTTTTCTACGTTAATCCTCTTGAGGTTATCCCCGGCATTTCGGGAATTGCCGCTACCCATTGGCACGATAAGCCCCAAAGACCCGAATGGTTTGCCTGCGCCTGCTGTCCTCCCAACGTGGCAAGAACTATAGCAGCATTCGGCACATATGCCTACGGCGAGGGTGACGGTACCGCTTACTGTCATCTTTATGCCGCAGGCGAGGTGGATTTCTCATTCGGCATGAAGCTTTTGTGCGAAACAAATTTCCCACATGGATTTACGGTTCGGTATACTGTTTCCGAGGGCGGCGGAGTACTTGCGGTACGCATTCCCGATTGGAGCGAGCACACCGGAATTTCCATTAACGGAGAAAAAATTTCCCCTGAAATAAAGTCGGGGTACGCTTACATCGGGGTAAAGGCGGGAGACGTTCTTGAACTGATTCTCGACGGCAGCGCAAGATTTGTGTACTCAAATACCAAAGCTGCGGAAAACACAGGCTGCGCGGCAGTTCAGCGGGGCGCGCTGGTGTACTGCTTCGAGGGAGCCGACAACGGCGGGGACGTGCTTTCCCTGAGCCTTGACGACGGCGCGGAAATTACCGCGGGAGAAACGGTTTCCGAACTCGGAGGAGTGCAGTCACTTAAATTAAACGGTTACAGAACAGCTTCGGGGGACGGTCTGTACAGCTTTAAAAAGCCCGAAAGGATTTCCGAAACGTTAACGGCTGTGCCCTACTACACATGGGGAAACCGCGGCGAAAATCAGATGAGGGTATGGCTGCCTTACTAAGGCTGCTTTATTAGAGGCAAGATCGCGGAGGGGGATAATTATGGCGGATTTTGATATTGCGGTAATAGGCGGAGGTCCTGCGGGGGCAACGCTTGCGCGGCTTCTGGACGGACGTTTCCGCACGGCGCTGATAGACGGTAAAACAGCCTCTGAAAGCAGTTTCAAAAAGGTCTGCGGAGGACTTCTTTCTCCCGACGCTCAAAAGGCGTTTGCGGAATTCGATCTGACCCTGCCAAAGGACATTTTGGTCGATCCGCAGATATTTTCAGTCCGCACCATTGACCTGCAAAGCCGCCGCGAAAGACATTACCAGCGGTTCTATATGAACCTTGACAGGCATAAATTCGATTTGTGGCTTGAAAGCCTTGTTCCCGAAAAAACCGAAAGGGTATGCGGCAGATGCAGGAAAATTTCGCGCAGTGCGGACGGCTCTTACCGTCTCGTCTGCCGCGGTAACGACGGCTCGGAACGGATAATTTCCGCCCGTATTATCGTCGGCGCGGACGGAGCCGTATCGTCGGTAAGACGTTTTTTGTACCCCAAAAAGAAGATACGCCGCTATACGGCTATACAGCAATGGTTTGCCGAGGAGCACGCAAATCCGTTCTACAGCTGCATTTTCGACCCGGAAACAAGCGACTGCTGCTCCTGGTCTATATCAAAGGACAGCCTGTTTATTTTCGGAGGGGCGTTCGCTCCCAAGGGCTGCCGAGAAAGCTTTGAGAGACAGAAAAAGCGTCTTGCGGAGTACGGCTTCAAATTCGGAGAACCGCTGAAAACCGAAGCCTGCGCGGTGCTCCGTCCCGCTTCGCCTTTTGACGTCAGCACGGGCAGGGACAACGCTTTTCTCATCGGAGAAGCGGCGGGACTTATAAGTCCCAGTTCGCTGGAGGGGATAAGCTTTGCGGTAAACAGCGCAAGGATACTGGCGGAGGTCTTGAACGGAGGAGCCGCCGATCCTCATAAAGCCTATGCCGCGCGGATACTGTCCATGCGGATAAAGATCGCGGGAAAGCTGCTGAAATGTCCGTTTATGTACAGACCCCTCCTGCGTAAAGCTGTAATGGCAAGCGGAGTGGGAAGTATTTCTGTCTCAAAGACAAGCTCATCAGGCTGCGGAACTTCGGTAAGGAAATAAAGGCGAAAAAGCTTTGCGGTACCCTTTTGGCAGCAGTACTGCAAAGTTTTCAAAAAAATTTTTAAAAATATTGAAATTAAAAGACAAAGCACGCCAAAAACATCAAACGGCTTTATACCTGATTTTTGCGCCGTTTATTCAGGCGGATATTTTATTGAGTTCCGGGTATACTTATTACGCGGAGCAAAAGCGTGACAGCACATTAATATGAACAAATTG
This sequence comes from uncultured Clostridia bacterium, assembly GCA_947089135.1. Classification (GTDB taxonomy): domain Bacteria; phylum Bacillota; class Clostridia; order Oscillospirales; family Ruminococcaceae; genus RGIG8773. The sequence continues at coordinate 75,343 of CAMUJF010000007.1, read as the reverse complement.
TAAAAAAATCCGACAGCTATTGACAATAGCATATTGTTATGATAAAATAATTAAGTCGCTTAAAGAAGTAAAGAAGCGGGGACTGTTTCGGACAGCTCCGGCTTTGCTATAAAGCGGAATTTAGGTTCCGTGATTTAAGCTGGTGTAGCTCAGTTGGTAGAGCAGCTGATTTGTAATCAGCAGGTCGGGGGTTCGAGTCCGTCCACCAGCTCCATTTTTATGTTGCTTTTGGTTTTCTTGCGCTTTGCATTTAAACCTCTTGCTTCTAACGGAAGAGTTCCCGAGCGGCCAAAGGGGGCAGACTGTAAATCTGTTGCTTCGGCTTCGGTGGTTCGAATCCACCCTCTTCCACCATCTGCGTCCTGCTCGGATATCGGGCGGGACGCATTATTATTTGAACGAAAGCCTTGCGCAGACTATCAGACAGTCCGGCGCAGGGATTTTTTAAGTTAGGAGCGATTTGTCGCAATTAATATTTTTTCATGGCAATGTTAAAATATATAGTATAGGTATACAATTTTTGTGGATTTTTTACAGCAAAAATTTTAAAGAAATATACAAATAAACAGGATTTGGAAAGGAAATTTTTATGGTAAGAGAAGATTTGAGAAACATAGCGATCATCGCTCACGTAGACCACGGCAAGACTACGCTGGTGGACGAAATGCTCAAGCAGGGGGGAGCGTTCAGGGAGAATCAGAACGTTGCCGAGAGAGTCATGGACTCCAACGATCTGGAGCGCGAAAGGGGTATTACTATCCTTGCAAAAAATACGTCGGTTATGTACAACGGCGTAAAGATAAATATTATCGACACACCGGGTCACGCGGATTTCGGCGGCGAGGTGGAGCGCGTACTGAAAATGGTGGACGGCGTTGTACTGCTTGTTGACGCCGCCGAGGGCTGTATGCCCCAGACCCGTTTTGTTTTGCAGAAAGCTCTTGAAATGGGTCTGAAGATAATCGTTGTTGTAAACAAGATAGACCGTCCCGACGCGCGCCTTGACGAGATAGGCGACGAGGTTCTGGAGCTGCTCCTCGACCTTGACGCAAGCGACGAGCAGATAGAAAGTCCCGTGCTGTTCTGTTCGGGACGCGCAGGTACGGCTTCTCTCAGCCAGTACGAGGAGGGAACAGACCTTGTGCCCCTTTTTGAAACGATACTGAACCATATCCCCGCTCCAGAGGGAGATGCGGATTCTCCCATGCAGATGCTTGTTTCCTGCATCGACTACAACGATTATGTGGGACGCATAGGCATAGGCAGGGTTGAGCGCGGTACTATCAGGGTAAATCAGCCTGTTATCGTAGGCGATTACCATGAAAACCGCAAGCCGTTCAACAGCAAGATAGTTACTCTTTATCAGATAGAGGGGCTTAACAGAGTCCCTGCCGACGAGGCTAAGGTTGGCGATATAGTGTGGATATCGGGTATCGAGAATATCACTATCGGCGACACCCTTTGCGATCAGTCAAGCTACGAGCCTATCCCGTTTGTGAAAATTTCCGAACCTACCGTTGAAATGACGTTCTCGGTAAATGACAGCCCCTTTGCAGGGCGCGAGGGCAAGTTCGTCACATCGCGCCAGCTCCGCGAAAGACTTTTCAAGGAGATACTGAGGGACGTTTCCCTCCGCGTGAGCGAGACCGAAAACACCGACAGCTTCCGCGTTGCGGGACGTGGCGAGATGCACCTTTCTATACTCATTGAAAATATGCGCCGTGAGGGGTATGAACTTTCGGTATCCACTCCGAGAGTACTCTATAAGGACATTGACGGTACACGCTGCGAGCCTGTTGAACGTCTTGTTATAGACGTTCCCGAGGATTTTGTTGGCGCGGTCATGGAAAAGCTTGGTACACGCAAGGCTGAATTGCAGTCCATGCACCCCTCGGGAAGCCGTATGAGACTTGAATTTCTTATTCCCTCCCGCGGACTTTTCGGTTACAAATCGGAATTCCTCACCGACACAAAGGGAGAGGGCGTTATCAGCTCTGTTTTTGACGGTTATCAGCCTTATAAGGGAGATATTCCCAGAAGAAACACAGGCTCGCTTATTTCCTTTGAGACGGGCGAAGCGGTAACATACGGTCTTTATAACGCTCAGGAGCGCGGTTCGCTCTTTATCGGCGCGGGTACTCCCGTGTACGAGGGAATGATCGTGGGCGCGTCCCCCAAGACCGAAGACCTTGTGGTGAACGTCTGCAAGAAAAAGCACCTTACCAACACCCGCGCAAGCGGTTCGGACGACGCACTCAGGCTTGTTCCGCCAAGACGTCTTTCACTTGAAGACAGCCTTGAATTTATTGCCGACGACGAACTTCTGGAAGTTACTCCACAGTCTATCCGCATAAGAAAGCGTATTCTTGACAATACCCTCCGCGCGAAGCAGAGGGCAAAAGAGCGGTGAGCCACCGCTGGCAGTGTCACCCCCAAATATGATTTATCGTGATTTTATACTTTGCAAAGCCCCCTCAAGGGGGCGGGCAGGCAGTGCAGTATCGTCACGCAGCTTTATGGTGTATGGCGGAAATTTCGGAGGTATAGTATGGAGGTAAAATTTTACGATACCGTAAACGACGATCTGTTAAAATTTGCGGTTATAATTGCCGTACACGACGGCAGGACGGTTTTCTGCAAGCACAGACAGAGGGATACGCTTGAAATACCGGGCGGTCACCGCGAGGACGGCGAAAACATCTCCGATACCGCGCGTCGGGAGCTTTACGAGGAAACGGGCGCGTTGGATTTCAATATCAAGCCTGTTTGCGTGTACTCGGTTACAGCAGACGACAATTTCAACGGACAGGAAACCTTTGGCATGCTGTTTTTTGCTGAGGTTTTCTCCTTTGAAAAGGAACTTCACAGCGAAATAGAAAGCATATGCCTGCTTGACGGTCTGCCCGACAAATGGACGTATCCGCTGATACAGCCGCGACTTATTGAGGAGGCCGAGCGGAGAGGCTATTTCGGCTGACAGTTTAAAATTTTGCTGTTAATTATTTGTTAACGATAACTTTACAATACAGCAACACTTCAATAGACTTGTTGATTTATAATATTATATATCGTATAATATATTGGGGGGGAATTATTTATGAGTAAATTTACCGAAACACGCTTTTGGAAACTCCTTACAACGCCCGCCGAAATACCGTCGGAGGGAGCGCGTCTCAAAACAAATCTCGATACAAACCTTTTAAAGCTTATTGCAATAATCTCCATGCTCATAGACCATATAGGAAACGTATTTTTCCACGAAATACCCGCTTTTCGCTGGGCAGGACGGCTTGCGTTCCCGATTTTTGCGTACTGCCTTACGGTGGGACTGCTCTATACGCGCAGCGTTAAAAAGTACCTTATACGCTTAGGCATTTTCGCGCTTATCAGTCAGCCGCTTTATATCATGGCATTTCACCCCTACGACTGGCGTGAGGAATGGATGAACATGAACATTTTCTTCACGCTGTTTGTGAGCCTGATCGCCATGGTCGGCGTTAAGGAGCGCAAATGGTGGCTGTTTATCGCCGCGTTCCTGCTGATGTCATTTATTAATTTTGACTATTCTGCAAACGGCATTGTTCTTATGCTTATTTTCTACATATGCAGAAATCACCCTGCAATCGGCGCGCTGTTGTATGTTTTGCAGTACATCACCGCATTGTGGAACGGGCAGCCAGACGATCCTAAAAGCCTTTTTGTGGGCGGACTCTGTATCGGCTGGACGATATTTGCATTGCTTGCGGCTCCCTTTATTTTCCTGCGTACAAACAGTAAAATAAAGGTAAATAAATACTTTTTCTACGCGTTTTATCCCGCTCACTTGCTGGCTATATGGATAGTACGCATGATACTTAAGGTTTGACCGAAAGGAAATTTTTTATGGCAATATTCAAACCGACATACGCTCTGAAAAAAATAACGGAGATAACCCCGTCCGCCCTGAAAAAGCGGGGAATAAAGGCTCTGATTCTGGACGTGGACAACACCCTTACCACCCATAATAATCCGACTCCTGCGGAGGGTATTCCTGAATGGATAGAGGGCATGAAGTCCGCGGGAATAAAGCTTATTATCGTAAGCAATAATAAGGCGGAGCGGGTCACTCCCTTTGCTGAAATGCTGGGACTGCACTTCGTCCCCAACGGCGCAAAGCCCCTGCCGAAAGGTTTTAAACAGGCTGCGGCAGAACTGCGGGCGGCAGGAGTACCCAAGAACCGCATAGCAGCCGTGGGAGACCAGATATTTACGGATATTTTAGGCGCGAATCTTGCGGGGATTCGTTCGATATTTGTTTATCCCATTGAGTTTGAAGCAAGTCTGCCGTTCAGATTCAAGCGTGCGGTTGAAAAGCCGCTGCTGCCTAAACGGTACAGCAAATTTGACTAAGGAGTACGTCAATGACTGCCGAACAATTATACACGTATAAAATGGATGAGGAAGAGCGTGCGAAATGGGAACGGCTGAAAAAACAGATTTACGAGGACTGCAAAAAAGCCTGCGTTCCCGAAAAGCTTATGCTTTATGTTGACATTGTCGCTGCTGATGATTATTTTGAGCATAGATCCGGATACTGCCGCGTCGAAGGGTTTTACTATATTTTCATGGAAAAGGGTTACTATAAAACGGAGTATTTGGGTGATGAAAATGGTATGCGTTTTTTCCTTCTGAAAAATATTTTCATAAGTATCGGTACGCATACCGAGTGCGAAAACAGAGACAGCTTCGCCCAAGAATGGAAATACTATAAAAAAACAGTGAAAATCATCAAACCCAAAAAGTACGTTTACGATGTGGAATACGATTCGCGGAAATTTTGGTTTGAGTACACAATAAATTCAATAGACAAAATACTCGGCACGGAATATTCGTCGCAGGTAATTGAAGAATACACTCAGTATATGAACCGTTGGTTTGACGACGAGCACTGGGCTTTTGACAGGGAAAGCGGAAAATTCATTGAAATATCGAAATCGGAGGAAAAGAAATGAGCGCAAAATTCGGTTCCGCGGGAACGGCGGACAGCTTTAAGGAAATGGGTTACAAAAAGTCGGTACAGCTTGGGGAATACCTTGAAAAATTTGGTCTCGACCACTTTGAATACCAGTGCGGACAGGGCGTAAGGGTAAGCGAAACCTCTGCCGCGGAGATAGGAAAGGCTCTAGCGGAAAAGGGCATAACCGTTTCCATACACGCGCCCTACTTTATCTCCCTGTCAAGTATCGAGGAGGAAAAGCGGGACAATTCCATAAACTATATTTTGCAGTCCGCTCAGGCGGTAAAGGCTATGGGCGGAGACAGGATAGTCATACACAGCGGTTCATGCTCAAAAATGACACGCGAGGAGGCTCTGGAGCTTGCAAAGGCTACCATGAAAAAAGCCCGCGAGGCTCTTATTGCAAACGGACTGGAAAACGTGCGGTGCTGTCCCGAAACAATGGGAAAGATAAACCAGCTTGGCGATCTTAACGAGGTCATGGAGATATGCCGCGTTGACGACAGCTTTATCCCCTGCATTGATTTCGGACACCTTAACGCCCGTACGTTTGGTGCGATCAAAGGCAAAGCCGAGTTTGCGGAAATTCTGGATACCATAGAAAACAGGCTTGGCAGAGAGCGTGCGGAGATTTTCCATTCACACTTTTCCAAAATAGAGTACACCGAAAAGGGCGGAGAAAAAAGGCATCTCACCTTTGAAGCAAACGAGGGGTACGGCCCCGATTTTGAACCGCTTATGGAGCTTGTGTACGAAAGGAACCTGTCTCCCACATTTATCTGCGAAAGCGCAGGCACTCAGACTGAGGATGCCCGGACTATGAAAGAATATTACAACAAATTAAAATGATCTGATGATTTTTAAAACGTTTTCCATTAAGATACAAAAACGTCTGTGCAAAGCCGAAGTTTGGCATGGCTTTGCACAGACGTTTAAATTTTTAATTGAAAATTATTTTTTCAGCATGGCGTTTATGCTTTTGATATTGCTTTTCCAGAACAGAAACTGTATGATCCATATTACAGCGAAAATTGCCGCAAAAATTGACGCATAAACAATCAGCCCTGTAATGCTTCGATCCATCCAGCCCATAAAAAACGCGGCGGGGAACATTAACGCGGAATATATAAGAAAGCACAGGACCGTTTGCTTCAAAAGGCTGATGTTATCCGCTTCCCATATCAGGGAAGCTCCCGAAAATCCTATGCCCATTATACCGCATAACAGGGTCTGCAGAGCCGCCGCCGCAGATTCGCTGCCGATAAGCTCTGTAAATTCAGGCGTGCACACAATGTAATTTCCGCCGCCCCAGATAAGCGATATTATGACCGTTATAATGCTGCCTATCGCAACGCCTATGGGAAAACCCAAACATATTCTTGCAATTATTCTTTTTTTCATATAAAGCACCTCAAATTCCAAGTATTTTTTTGATTTTTGCAACGTATCTTCTTGATACGTATGTGACGTCGGAATTTGACATGGAAACGCAGATAGTTCCCGCCGCGCTCAGGTCAAATTCCTTTACCCTCTTTAAATTAACAAGTTCGGAGTTGGAAATGCGTACGAATTTTTTACCCTCCAAAATTTCTTCCAGTTCGTATAAGCGCTTTCGCAGCTGAAATTCGCCGCTGTCCGTAACGGCAACGATCTTTCCGCCGCAGGAATATATTCTGATAATTTCCTCCGGCTCAAGGATCTTAACGGTGTTATCCTTAAACCCTGAAAGGGACTGCGGGTCTTCCGCCGATAACTTTTCCGCAAGCGCCTTGACGTCATCGGTAATACGGTCTGCGGCAATAACGATCCTGGGGATTTTGCAGGTCGGGTCAATTTTTATTTCAACTTCCATTTTATCACCTCCAACTAAATTATATACGGCGCGCCAGCTTTTTTCAACAGGTTTTGACCGATCGGTATTTTACAGCATATAAGTGGTTCTGAAACAGGCGTCAGAATGTTAGGTCACGCTGATATTTTTATTTCCAAAAATATTAAGGAATACAGATTTGATTGTTTCCAAAATGCAACAGTATTATAACCAATGTGTAATTGCATTTCCCATGTCAGAGGTGTATAATTTAACCAAACGACAGGGGAGATGTTTTTATGTTCAAATTCAAAAACAATAAAAATATTATGTTGGGTACGCTTCTTGCGGCTGCGGTGTGCCTTTCCGCCTGTTCAAAGGACGGCTCGGAAACATCGTCAGAAAGCGTGACGACCACTTTTTCCGAAACAACGATCATTGCCGAAAACGAAATTGAATTTGCGGAAGACATTACCGAACCCGCGGCTGAAACCTATGAGGACGCTGCCGAAACTGAAGATTACGGTACGGTCTGCCCGGAAAATGGACTTGTATACTTCATTCAGCCTATAGTAAAGCAGTATAACGAATACGACGATTGGCATTTAGCCGACTGGGAATGCCGCGACACCGAAGTACTGCGCGGCTGTCACTACAACGGCGAGTGGAATTACCGAAAAGAACTTATATTTGTATTTTCAAACTTTACGGACGAGCCTGTTACCGTTGACAGCATACAGATAATTAATTATGATATCTCCAAGCCCGTAAAATTTACTGACGGCTCCGATACTCTTAATATTGATTTCACGGTTCAGCCCGGACATAAGACGGACTATCTTCTGCAAGCGGAGGACTTTGACTACTCCGCCTGCAAATCGGGTATTTACAATGCCGTTGTAAACGTGGGTCTTGAGGGTTACGGCAGGGAATTTTTTATCGACAACGAGAAAACCTATACCGAAACTTACAATAGCAGCCTGTACGGTCAAAAAAGCTCCTATGAGATTCCCGCTTTTCTTGATGAGGAACAGCGCAGCGCTTTTTCGCAGGCTTACGGAACAATGCACGATTGGTTTTGGCTTGAGCATTGCCTTGCGGAAGAATATGCCGACTCGCTTACTGTAGAGGATTTTATTGATATAGTAAGCAATGGACTTACATATGATTACGCAAAAGCTCTTGCTATGGGCACGTACATTGACAAAAACGGAGAATTTATTATCCAAAACAGTACAAGAGGTATGGATATGTCCTACTTCGGACATTGCTTTTTGCCTGTTTCCGCGGACGAAAACGAAGTTGCTTTTAAGGCGGTAGTTACATATTGTCACAGCGACAACCCTTACGAAATAAACTTTGACGAAAAGGACTACCATATGGTAAACACGGAAGACGGCTGGCGGTTTGATAAGTTCGCGCCTTGGTACTGATATATTGGAGGTATTATTATGTTAAACAAAAAAATTATATCGGGAACATTGGTAACGCTTTTTGCGGTGGTGTGCCTTTCCGCTTGTTCAAAGGACGGCTCGGAAACATCGTCAGAAAGCGTGACTACCACTACCGTTTCGGAAACGACGATCATTGCCGAAAACGAAATTGAATTTTTGGATGACCTTACCGAACCGACAACCGAAACTTATAAGGACGTCGCCGAAGCGAATTCCGACGGGGACGGTCTGACCGAGCCTTTGACGGCAGATCCCGAATCGGCGGTAAAGGTGTATCTGAAAAAGCTTTCCGAAAGCGAAGACGTTGTGTCGCTGGAGTTTCGGGACGCAAGCATAGGTCAAAGCACAAGCGTAGCGGACAAATACTATGAAAGTCCCCTTGCGGAGCAGTTCGGCATTGAAAATGACACGCCGGTGATTCCGTTAAGTGTGACGTTTTATATTGAGTACACCGAAGCTTCGGGTCTTGAAAGCGGTGAAAAAAATGAGTATATTGTGGTAAAGTGCGGCGAAAACGGCTTTGAGGCTATAGACACGTTTCCGTACGACCCGAAGGATTATTACGGCGAGGTCAAGGAGATACTGACAAACGACAACGGCGATATCCAGTTCTACATGGTGGAGCTTGACGGCGGTCTCGGAACAGTGAAATGCAATAATGCGGTTTGGTACTCCGGCACGCAGAAATTTGAGATCGGTGAAAGAATATACATATACGGCAACGGAGATATTTACGGCGATCCTCCCCGGATCGACGCTGTTTCAATATCGCGGGAAAGTGAAGCGTCCTAAGCTTAGGCGGGAATTCCTATCAGGACTTTGAAATTAATTTAACATTGTACCGAAAACACTTTGCAACCAAAAGTTGCGGAGTGTTTTTTTGTTTGCAAACAAGAATTGCTTGACAAGCAATAATATACATTATATAATATTATCATCTAAACAATAGGAGATGATACAATGGATAATACTAAAAAAACTCCCTCCACGGTGGCGGCGTGGAGAGCCGCAGTCTGTGCCGTACTTGCAATAGTTTTAATGATAATCTCGCAGCTTACGGCGTTTTTTCTCGGAAGCATACCCGTTGTAATGGGACTTCCCCAAGCCGTAGGAAACGTAATTTCCGCGGTTTTGTATCCGTTATTCGCCCTGCTTGCACTGAAGCTGCTTTGCGGTGTGTTCCTGGGCGTTAAACTTGCGGACTGCCGTATCACAAGGTACAAAATAAAACCCGTCTGGGCTGCGGCTGCGTTTATAATGCCGTCCATAGTCGTTGGCGGACTTCTTATGACCGCAGGACATTGGGAAAATCCCGCATTGGACGGTAAGCAGATCGCCGCCCTTGTTACCCAGTCAGTGTTTCTGGTGGGACTTGCCGTGGGCTCAGTGGAGGAGGCAGTGTTCCGCGGAGTGATAATGAAAGCTCTCGAAATGCGCTGGGGCAAATGGGTCGCGGTAATAGTCCCCTCGGTATTGTTTGCCGCCGCTCACGCTCTGAACGGGAAATTATCCCTTGTCAGCTTTATTCAGCTTTTGGCAGCGGGCAGCGTTGTGGGGGTACTTTTCTCCCTTGTGACCTATGAAAGCGGCAGTATTTGGCCGGCGGCGTTCATGCACAGCATTTGGAATATTTTTATGGCGAGCGGAATACTCAACATCAGCGACGAGGCAATGGAAAACTGTATTTTCAACTATGTTCTGGAAACAAAGTCCCCGCTTATTACAGGCGGTGAATTCGGCGCGGAGGCAAGCGTTGTCTCGATAATCGCGTACCTTATTTTTATAGCCTTGGCGGCGGTTTTGTTAAAGAAAAAAACCGAAAGGAGCGAAAAAGCGTGAAAAAGAAAATTGTTTTGATACTGTCTGCAGTATTGCTTGGAACAGCTCTGACAACAGTCTTTTTTATCAAAAGGTCGAAAACGGTTTTGAAGTAATTGCCGCCTTTGCGGATTATTATTGCTCCGCCAATTAAACCTTGCCGGCAAGATGCCGACAGAAATCAAAAATATCAAGGCGTCACGCCGCAGGAATACTTGCGTATTGCAAGGTGGGACAACGCAGAGATTTTTGATTTATGGCATGGATTGTTGTAAAGGTTTAGTTGGCGGAGCAATATGTTATTACGGCAAGGTTAAGGAGATACTGCCGCGCGTGTGAACGCTGTTTCAATATCGTTGGAAAGCGAAACGTCCTAAGCTTTTGGCGGAGAAAAATATTTGACAAATCCGTGATTTGGAGTTAAAATATACATATACATAAAACAATCTCCGAACGAAAGGAACTTTGCCATGAAAAACATACTTGTTATCAACGGACCGAATCTTAACCTTTTAGGCGAGCGGGAACCCGGTATCTACGGCACCGACAGCTATGCCGATATCAGCTCGGATATTGAGAAAAAAGCCGCCGAGCTGGGCTTCGACGGCTGCGAGATATTCCAGAGCAACCACGAGGGCGAGATAATCGACCGTATACACGCGGCGCGCCGCGACAAGTGCGGTATAATCATCAATGCGGGAGCTTACACTCACTACAGCTACGCTATCCGTGACGCTATCGCCGCCGTGAAGATACCCGTTGTGGAAGTGCATATCTCCAATATCCACGGACGTGAGGAATTCCGCAATACGTCGGTGATTTCTCCCGTATGCACAGGCACTCTTTTCGGCTTCGGCGCGGACAGCTACCTGCTTGCACTCAACGCCCTTGCCTATAAGCTTATGTAACTTTATCGGAGGGATCAATGGATTTTACTTTTTGTCCCCAGTGCGGGGAAAAGCTTGTCCCAAAGGTCTGCGGCGACGAGGGGGAAGTGCCTTACTGCAACAGCTGCAAGCGTCCTTTTTTTCCCTTTTCGTACCCCTGCGTAATATGCCTTTGTATTACCGAAGACGGTTCCGAGGTCGCTCTTATAAAGCAGGGCTATGTTTCCGAAAACTATGTCAACGTAGCGGGTTATGTCAAGAGAGGCGAGACTCCCGAAAATACCGCTGCCCGTGAAGTCAAGGAAGAGATCGGTCTGGACGTGTTGTCCGTCCGCTACATCGGAAGTTGGTATCACGCAAAGGGTGACAACCTTATGCTTGGCTTTATCTGCAAGGTAAAAAAGGGAGAGCTTGTACTGTCCTCGGAGGTGGACGAGGCGGACTGGTTCACCCCCGAAAAAGCGCGGGAGATTCTCCGCCGCGACAGTATAGGCTTAAGCTTGCTTGAGGAATATCTGTCCGTAGGCGGACATTCCGCTTGCGGAATCTCCTCCGAAAGGGGGGCGGGCTGATGTCCTTACAGTTTAAAAATGAACTTATCGCTTCCGCGGCGGAGCAGCTTGCAAGGGATTACTGCTGTGCCGCGGAGGATTTTCTCCGTTCCGAAAACAAGGTCACCCTTGCGAGAACGGAGTCGGGTCAGCGGCATTTCAAATCGGGACCGTCCTTTTTCAAGGCTGCGGCTATGGGACGGGGAGCGGTAATTTCCGCCGCAAGCGAAATGCTGGAGTTTTCATCGGAGCTGGCGAAAAAGTACGACGGAGCAAGAATATTTGACCAAAAGCAGATATGGCTGATAAACCGAAAGCTTGCGGAGTACAACAAGGCAATATCAATGAACAGCATTTTTTACCTTCCCGCAACGCCCTATAAATATACTGCGCACAGCGGTTTCAGGCTGAAATTTTATGAGGAAGCCGAAATAGCCTCGGAGCTTTATTCTGCGGAGGGCTTCGGCAATGCGCTTTTGTACCGTCCCTGCGGCACGAGGCGGGACGTGCTGGCAGTATGCGCCTTTAACGGCAGGCGTATCGTGGGTATGGCGGGGGCAAGCAGCGACAGCGAACGGTTTTGGCAGATCGGCATAGACGTTATTTCGGAGTATCGCGGTCTGGGACTCGGTTCGGAGCTTGTTTCCGCGCTGACTCAGGCGGTCTTTATGCACGGTGCGGTGCCTTACTACAGCACATGGAGCGGCAATATCGCTTCTCAAAATACCGCCAAAAAGTCGGGATACTACCCCGTTTGGTCGGAAATAGACGTGTCCGATATAGAGTAAAGCGGCGTTTTCGCTTTGCTTATCGGGTGAGCAGTTTGCAGTCCAATAGCGCCTATGTTTCGCATTTTGTCGCTTCACCAAAAATTTACATTTATAAATGAAAATAAATTGTGAACGCTCTTGCAAACCTCCGAAATAGTGTTATAATAGTATTATGTCTATTTTTACAGGAGGAAGTTTAATGAATACAGCTATTGTAAGCTTTTTAATGCGCGCCGAAAATGCCGCGTCCGCGGGGGCTGCCGATCCCAATGCGGCGGGTATCAGTCCAACGGGTCAGCTTTTGTACTATTTGGTTTCTTTCGGACTGGTTGCGCTCGTTATTTATCTGTTTATGATCCGCCCACAGAGCAAAAAGGAAAAGGAAGCGAAAAAGCTCCGCGAGAATCTTCAGATCGGAGATGAGGTGACCACTATCGGCGGTATCGTGGGAATCGTTGTCCGCAAGAACGATGAGACGGGCACGGTCGTTATCGAGACGGGCGGAGACCGCTCCAAGATACGCGTCAAGCTGTGGGCGATATCCGAAAATTCCACGGTACACGACGCTCCCGAGGAAGCGATAAGCAAGAAGTAATCGGCATTTTCCCAACGTTTGGCTTGTCTGTTCCGTCATTATTTTTTTCCGTTCGGCATAATCATTAAGTAACGATATGCTGAACGGAGGAAATTTTATGCGCAGGAAAACTTCCGCGGAAAAGCTCAGGACGGAAAAGCTGCTGATGATACTGTTCTCCGCGCTTGCCTGCACGGGGGCGGTATTTCTGGTTTCTTTAGCGTTTTCGGGAATAGCCGCGGTCATAGACCTTTCTGACGGAACTTTCCTGCTCATGGCAAACGCCGCTTTGTGCGCAGGGTGCTTTGCGGCAGGTTATACGGCTGCAAAACGCCGCGGCAGACAGGGTATGAAAACGGGTCTGACCTGCGGGATAATTATTTTTGCGGCGGTTTTTCTCGGAGGACTTATCTTCGTGAGAAGCTTTTCCGCAGGAGGACTTTTTACGAAACTGTTAATAATATTGATATGTTCTTCAATAGGCGGAATATTTGGGGTCAATTCTCCCCGCAGATTTCGTTAAATTGACTATTGCAATATGTCAAATAGTGTGATATAATGTATGTTAAATAATTTTTATCGGAGGTTTTTCCAATGAAGCATATCGTTACCATCAACAAAGCTAATCTTAAAAAGACTGCCGCTAAGGGCGGCTGCGGCAAGTGCCAGGCTTCCTGCCAGTCCGCGTGCAAGACTTCCTGTACAGTAGCGAATCAGAAGTGCGAGAAGTAATTGTAAGAATTCCGGGAGAGAGCAAGCGGGGGACAGGAATGTCCCTTATTTGCTTTTTTATTTAAAATAATGAGGTGCATTTATGATACATAAGTACAAGCTGGGCGGACTGAATATAGTCCTTGACGCAAACAGCGGCGGCGTTCATCTTGTGGACGAGCTTACCTACGATATGTTGGACAACGTTAAGCCTCCCTTTGAGGACAAGTGCCCCAAAAGAGTGGTGGAGAAGCTTTCCCGCTTTTACGTCGAAAGGGATATAGAGTCCTGCTATGAGGAGGTAAAGGAGCTTTACAATGAGGGCGTTCTTTTCTCCGAGGACGATTACGCTCAGTTTGCAAAGTATTCCGTTGCCGCTCCGGTAAAGGCTATGTGCCTGCTTGTGGAACAGGACTGCAACCTCAGATGCGAATACTGCTTTGCGGGTACCGGCGATTACGGCACAGGCAAGCGTATGCATATGGACTTTAAAACAGGCAAAAAGGCTATGGATTTTCTGCTTGAAAATTCGGGAGACAGGGAAAATCTGGAGCTTGACTTTTTCGGCGGCGAGCCCCTTATGAACTGGGACGTGGTGAAGCAGCTTGTGGAGTACGGCAGAAGCAAAGAAAAAGAATACGGCAAGCGTTTCAGATTTACCATAACCACTAACGGTATGCTCCTTGACGAGGAGAAAATGGACTTCATCAACAAGGAAATGTCCAACGTGGTAATGTCCGTTGACGGACGCAAAGAGGTCAACGACCGCGTGAGAAAGCGCGTGGACGGCACGGGCTGCTACGACAGGATAATGGACAAGTATAAAACACTTGCCCAAAAAAGAAACTACGAAAATTATTACGTCCGCGGGACGTTTACCAAATATAACCTTGATTTTGCGGAGGACGTTCTGCACCTGTACGAACAGGGCTTCGACCAGATTTCCGTTGAGCCTGTTACAAGCGAGGCTTCCGCAAGCTATGCCCTGACCGAAAGAGAGCTTCCCGCTATTTTTTCGGAGTACGAAAGACTTGCCGAGATAATTCTGGAGCATGATAAGCAAGGCAAACACTTTAACTTTTTCCACTTTATGCTTGACTTGGATCAGGGTCCCTGCGCCATAAAGAGGCTTCGGGGCTGCGGCAGCGGAAACGAGTATGTTGCTGTTACTCCGGACGGAGACATATACCCATGTCACCAGTTTGTAGGATATGACGATTACAAAATGGGAAATTTGTACGACGGAACGTTCAGCAAAGAAATGAAAAACAGCTTCGCGGCGGCGCATATCTACTCCAAGGAAGAATGTACAAAATGTTGGGCGAGATTCTATTGCAGCGGCGGCTGCAACGCAAACAACTACATCTATACGGGAAATATCCTGACCGCCCACAAGCTTTCCTGCGAGATACAGAAAAAGCGTCTTGAGTGCGCTATAATGATAAAAGCGGCTAAATTTGCACGGGAAAACGAACAGTCCGGGAAAACCAATCAGGCAGAGTAACCGGGACGGCCGAAGCGGGCAGACCGAGCCGTCTGAACGGGCGGACTGACAGGTATGGAGGATACTATGCCGAAAATGAGAATGAGGGCTTCCGACGACAAGGAAAAGATACGTCAGCTGAGGCAGGACATCAAGGATATGAAGCTTGACCTGAAAGAAACCTTTTCCGTTATGGAAACCATGGAGAAGCCTAAAAAGCCGCGCAGGCGAGTGTGGCTTTTCATTGGTATTGCCGCAGTAATAATTCTTGCCGCCGCGGCATATATATTGTTTGTTGTGTTTTGAACTTCAAGGGTACCCGACGGTACCCTTATTTAGTATGGGGGAAAGGAGCACATTACTATTATGATAAAATTTCTTGCTAAAACCTTTATCAAGGACAGCGAAAACGTGACCGACAAAAACGTGCGGAAAAACTACAGCGTACTCGGCGGAGCAGTCGGCGCGGTATGCAATCTTTTTCTGTTCGCTTTAAAGCTTGCGGTGGGAACACTCATGCACAGCATTGCCGTTACCTCGGACGCGTTCAACAACCTGTCCGATATGGGAAGCTGCCTTGTGGCGATAATCGGCGCGGGAATGTCCACTCGTCTGCCCGATAGGGAGCACCCCTACGGTCACGGCAGGATAGAGTATATTTCCTCGCTGATAGTTTCGTTTATAATACTGTTGGTGGGCTTTGAGCTTTTCAAGAGCAGCGTTGACAAGATATCAAATCCCGAAAACGTTATATTCAGCCTGCCCATGGTGATCATTCTGGCGGCGTCGGTGCTTGTGAAGCTGTGGATGTACTTCTGCTACAGCTACATCGCCAAAAAGATAAATTCCACGGTAATGAAAGCAACCGCCCGCGACAGCATAAACGACGTTATTTCCACAAGCACGGTTATTCTTGCCACCGTTATAGGAAGCTTTCTGCCCTTTCCTATCGACGGCTTTGTGGGTATCGCCGTGGCGGCGTATATTGTCTGGGGCGGCTACAACCTTGCAAAGGAAACTATCGACCTGCTGCTGGGTACTCCGCCCTCCCGCGAGACCATTGACTCCCTGAGTAAAATAATCATGTCCCGTGAGGAAATCGTTGGCATACACGACCTTATGGTGCACGATTACGGTCCGGGAAGAGTTTTTGCCTCGGTACACGCGGAAGTCCCCGACGATTCAAATATGGTACACATACACGAGATAATCGACGACGTGGAGCGGCAGATACTCAGCGAGACGGGTATCCAGACGGTCATTCACACCGATCCTATTACCGTGAACAACGACTATGTGGACGGTCTTAAAGCCATGGTTCTTGAATGCGCGCAGGAGATATTTCCCAATTGCACCATACACGATTTCAGGATTACCGACGGCGAGAACCGCATAAATCTCATATTCGACCTTGTTCTGACGGACGCGGGAAAGCCCTCGGAGCGTGACAGGATAGTAGACGATATAAAGAAAAAAATTATCGGCAGAGACGAACGGTTTAACACGGTCATAACCGTTGACGAGGACTACAGTGGACGGTAACGGCATCAGAACGCTCACCGCGGGCGGCAGGGAGATACGGTGGACGCTTACCCGAAAAAAGGTCAAAAACGTCAATCTTCGGGTGAAGCCCGACGGAATTGTCTACATCAGCGCAAACATGCGGGTGTCAGTGAAATTTATCGAGGATTTCATCTTAAAAAACGCGGAGTTTATTTTTTCCGCGCTGGATCGCTTCGACGCTAAAAAGACTGCTCCCGTGCTGCCAAAGGCTTCCGATGAATTCCAAAACGGCGATACGGTTTGCTATTTGGGAAAAAATTATATCCTGCATATAATAATTGATAACAGCATATCCTATGCGGCGCAGGAAAGCGTTTGCATTTCGGGAAATGAGATCGCGGTTACTGTACGGTACGAAAACAGGGTCGGCAAGGTATTGGAAAAATTTTATGCCGACGAGACCCGAAAGCTGTTTGAGACACTTAACCGCCGCACGCAGCTGATGTTCCTTGCAAAGGGCTACAGCGTGGACGTGGCGGAACTTCAGATACGCGAAATGAAGTCCCGCTGGGGGAGCTGCCATATTTCGGATAAAAAAATCGTGATGAACAGCCGTCTTATGCTGTACCCCGAAATTTGCTCGGCGTATGTGTTTGTTCACGAGTACGCCCACTTTATCGTGCCGAACCACAGCGCGGAGTTCTACGCGGTGGTAGGAGACGTTATGCCGGACTATCGGATCTGCATGGAGATGCTGAAAAAATAATTTTTGAAAAGCTGTAAGATTTCCCCGCGGTTTACGTCTTTTACTATAGAAGCTTGGCAAAGCTATGTTTCCTTGGCGTACTTAACGGCTAAAATTATACGAGGAGGATATAAAAATGAAGCTGAAAATAAAACTGTTGCCTGCAATTTTTCTCGCGGTGGTACTGCTTGCGGGCTGCTCAAAGACCGAGGATACTTCCGGTACTTCAAGCGCGGCTGTTACTTCGGATACTTCAATTACCGCGGATACCTCGGAGGTTTCCAATGCGGAGGATGCCGACGACGGCATGGAAATTTGGAGCATAGAGGGGTACTATATGCGGACAGCATCCGACGATATGATAATTCAGGAACAAAGCTATACCGCTCAAAACGGCAGTACCGAAACACATTACTTTCCGGTGACATTTGGTTTTGCCGAGGGAGCAGAGGGCGAAGTCCCCATGGACAGCCTTAAAACGGGAGATAGAATAGAAGTTGACGTAATGAGTATCGCAGAATCATATCCCGGGCAGGCGCGTATTTACGGGCTAAGGCTTATTGAATCGGGAGACGTTTCAGACATTGACGACGGTGTTCTTTTGAATTTGGAGGATATGGGCTACCACGCGGCTATCGGCATAAAAACGGAAGACCCGATTCTTGAACGTCACAGCGGATATTTTGTGCGGACGGAAACGGACTGCTTTCTTGTTCCCTCCGAACAGTACGGTATGCTGTCCGAAATTGATATTCTGAAAATTACTCCCGCCCGTTTTGTGGAGGAAATTTCCTTTGACGGCTTCAACACGGGGGACAGGCTTTGGGTCGATATAATTATAATAGAGGAGCTTGACCCGCCTGCCGCGCCGATTTACGGCACGGCTCTTATTGAGAGCGGAGATATTTCCGATATCGACAGTACGGCGGTTTCAAAGCTTGAAGAGCTTGGGTACTCAATTACCGAATAAAATTACGCCTGTTCGTGTACTTTCGGACAGGCGTAATTTTTGAAATGTGCCTGTAAAAATATTTCAAAATAGCTTGTCTTTCCTTAAAAAATAACAATTTTTTTAACTTTTTGGAATTTTTTCAAAAAACCTCTTGCAAATTTTAGCGGAATGGTGTATACTTATTTACATAATAACGAGTGCGGAGAGATATCCGCAAAGTAATAAGTGTTAAAATTATACAAGGAGGATTTAAACAATGGCGTTTAAAAATGAGTACCTTAAGAGCGTGTACGAAAAGGTTGAAAAGCGCAACCCCGGCGAGACTGAGTTTCTCCAGGCTGTAAGAGAGGTTCTGGAGTCTTTCGAGCCTGTTGTTGAAAAGGATAAGTCCTATGAGACAAACGGGATCATCGACAGGATCGTTGAGCCTGAGCGTTTTATTCAGTTCCGCGTTTCATGGGTCGACGACAAGGGCAACGTGCAGGTGAACCGCGGCTTCCGCTGCCAGTTCAATTCCGCTATCGGACCTTACAAGGGCGGTCTGAGACTTCACCCCTCCGTATGCGCGTCCGTAATAAAATTCCTCGGCTTCGAGCAGATATTCAAGAACAGCCTTACAGGTCTGCCTATGGGCGGCGGCAAGGGCGGTTCCGATTTCGACCCCAAGGGCAAGTCCGACCGCGAGGTAATGGCTTTCTGCCAGAGCTTTATGACTGAGCTTTCCAAGCACATCGGCGCTGATACCGACGTTCCCGCAGGCGATATCGGCACAGGCGCAAGAGAGATCGGCTATATGTTCGGTCAGTACAAGAGACTCCGTAACGAGTTTACAGGCGTACTTACCGGCAAGGGACTTTCCTACGGCGGCTCTTTGGCAAGAACTGAGGCGACAGGCTACGGTCTTTGCTACTTTACAGAGGAAATGCTCAACTGCATGAAGAACGACAGCTTCAAGGGCAAGACCGTTGTTATTTCCGGTTCGGGCAACGTTGCTATCTACGCTACACAGAAAGCTACAGAGCTGGGCGGAAAGGTAGTTGCTCTCTCCGACTCCAACGGCTATATCCACGACCCTGACGGAATAGAGCTTGATCTCGTTAAGCAGATCAAGGAGGTTGAGCGCGGCAGAATTAAAGAGTACACCACCAGAACGTCCCACAAGAACGCAACCTACACAGAGGGCTGCAAGGGAATCTGGACTATCAAGTGCGACGTTGCTCTTCCCTGCGCAACGCAGAACGAGCTTGACGGCGAGTCCGCGGACGCTCTTATCAAGAACGGCGTAATTGCTGTTGCAGAGGGCGCAAATATGCCCTCCACACCCGAGGCTATTGAGAAGTTCCTTGCAGCAAAGGTTATGTTCGGTCCTGCAAAGGCTGCAAACGCAGGCGGTGTTGCAACTTCGGGTCTTGAGATGTCCCAGAACAGCGAGAGACTCAGCTGGACGTTCGAGGAGGTAGACTCCAAGCTCAAGGGAATCATGGTAAACATCTTCCACAATGCGTACAATGCTTCTAAGGAGTACGGCGCGGAGGGCAACCTGGTTATGGGCGCTAACATTGCAGGCTTCCTGAAGGTTGCGGACGCTATGAAGTGGCAGGGCGTTGCATACTGATCTGACAGCGGATATTATATAGACACCAAAGAGGATAGCCCGGACGGTTATCCTCTTTGGTGTTTTGACTTATCTGATAGCCTCGGCTGCCGCACGGCTGACGGTTTGCAAAATACAAACTGAACAATGGATATTATCAAATATTTTTGTCCGGGAATATAAATGCTATTGACAAACATCAAAAATGCTGATATGCTTGATACTAATCCCTCATTGAATTATTGGCAATCTCTTGCCGCAAAAACGCATATATCAAAATTTTTGCGGCAATTTCTTGTCAATAATTCTAATGGGGATTAGCATGAAATGATAAAACAATAAAAACACTGTTCGGAGAGAATGCTATGACTAAAAACACACCCGTCCGCGAGCTTAAAGGCGTGGGAGCAAAGCGTGCGGAGCTTTACTCAAAAATAGGGATAAACACCGCGGGAGACCTGATATTTCATTTTCCGAGACGGTATACCGACTATTCTGAGCCTGTTCCCGCCAACTCCGCTCAGATAGGCGAACACGCCGTTATCAAAGCAATGGTAGTTAAAAAAAGTCCCGCCGCCCGTATCCGTCAGGGGCTTGTTTTATATAAAATTTTCGCCGAGGACGACGACGGGACACGCATTACCATAGTATACTACAACAACCGCTTTGCTTCCGACGCGCTTCACGAGGGGGAAGAATACCTTTTCAGCGGAAAAGTGTCGGGAAACCATACCCGAAAGGAAATGAATTCCCCTACGGTTCTCAAGGCGGACGAGGAGAATCTGCTCCGTCCCGTTTATCCTCTCACCGAGGGACTTACCGCCGCTATGGTCACAACCAACGTTTATGAGGTTTTAAACAGCGCGGACGACAGCTTTTTTGCCGATTCCCTGCCGGACAGCCTCAGACTGGAGTACTCCCTTTCCACTCTTGAATACGCGCTGAAGAACATACACTTCCCCAAGGATTCCCATGCCGCCGAGATCGCCCGCAGACGGCTTGCCTTTGACGAGCTGCTCCGTCTGCAATTGGGAATGATACTGATCAAAAACCGCACACGTACCGAAAACTCCTGCAAAATGTCTCCTCGAAACGAGGACATGGCGGCTTTCGGAAAGTCACTGCCCTTTGAGATGACAAACGCCCAGAAGCGCGCTGTAAGGGACGTTATCGCCGATATGCAGGGAACTCACCCTATGAACAGGCTTTTGCAGGGAGACGTTGGATCGGGCAAGACAGCAGTAGCTGCCGCGGCGGCTTTGTTTGCGGCAAAGAACGGTTTCCAGACTGCGCTTATGGCTCCCACAGAAATTTTGGCGGCTCAGCATTACTCCACTCTTTCGGAAATGCTGGAGCCTTTGGGAATATCTGTGTGCCGCGTTATGGGCTCTATGACAAAAAAGCAGCGAGCCGAAGCGTCCGAAAAAATTCTGTCGGGAGAATGCATGGTAGCCGTGGGAACTCACGCGCTTATTTCGGGAAGTACCGAATTTACCAATTTAGGTCTTGTTATTACGGACGAGCAGCACCGCTTCGGTGTGGGACAGCGTTCCGCTCTTGCGGGCAAGGGTTCCGATCCCCACAAGCTGGTAATGTCCGCAACGCCAATACCCCGCACCCTTGCGCTGATAATTTACGGCGATCTGGACGTTTCAGTGCTGAACGAGCTTCCAAAGGGCAGACAGAAAACCGAGACCTATGCCGTTACCGCAAAGCTTCGGGAACGCGCCCTTGGCTTTGTTAAAAAGCAGCTTGACGAGGGGGGACAGGCATACATCGTCTGCCCAATGATAGAGGAAAACGAAAACGAGCTTGCGGCGGCAAAGGGGTATGCCGAGGGACTTAAAAAAACCGTCCTTGCGGAATACCGGGCGGGACTTCTCCACGGAAAGATGTCCGCCGCCGAAAAGGACAAGATAATGGCGGCTTTCAAGGAACACGAGCTTGACATTCTCGTCGCCACAACGGTGGTGGAGGTAGGCGTGGACGTGCCAAACGCAAATATTATCGTTATAGAAAACGCGGACAGATTCGGTCTTTCGCAGCTTCATCAGCTCCGCGGACGGGTGGGCAGAGGCAAAAGCAAAAGTTACTGCGTGCTTATCGCGGGGAACGTTACCGATGAATCCAGACAGCGGTTGGAGATAATGACGAAAACCTCCGACGGCTTCGAGATATCGGAATACGACTTGAAAATGCGGGGCGCGGGAGACTTTTTCGGAAACCGTCAGCACGGTCTGCCCGATCTTAAGCTTGCGGACATTGCCGCCGACAGGGAGCTGCTTGCGGACTGTCAGCGTGCGGCAAAGGAGCTGCTTAAGGAAAGTCCAGATTTGGAAAAATATCCGGTCCTCAAGGACGAGGTGGATATGCTTTTCTCTCAAAACGCCAATGCGGCGGAGGCGCTTTGACAGTCAATAGCTGACTGTGCAAAATTTTACCGAACCTTTTTAAAGCCTTTCCGACCTATTAAGCGTAAACCGGTTTACAGTATTTTTGTGGATTTCGGGTGAGGTGAGAAAGTGAACGAGTACATCAACGGCGAACTTATAGAAAATACCTATTTGTTCTGCGTAAGGCGGATTTCCGACAGCGAAGCCGCAAAGGATCTTGCCCAGGATATTCTTTACGAAGCGGTACGGGCCTTGGCAAGCGGCAGGGAAATTACCGCGTTTTATTCCTGGTACTGGAAAACAGCGCGGAACAAATACGCCGACTATATCAGGCACAAGCGCAGTCCCGATATGCCTATCGAGGCGGCGGGCGGTATTGCCGCGGACGTCCCCCAGCCCGTGGAAAAGCTTATCGCCGAGGAGGATATTTCCGCCCTTAACTATTCCCTTTCGCGCCTTGCCTCGTCTTACCGCGAAATAATGATACGCTTTTATCTCCGCGAACAGTCTGTAAACGGCATCGCCGACGATTTGAAAATTCCCGTCGGTACTGTCAAGCGCAGACTTTTCGACGCGAGAAAACAGCTTAAAGAAAGGTTTGATAATATGAATAATATCGGCAAATCGGCGTACGCTCCCGCTCAGGCGGACTGGTTCTGGGGCGGCTCGGCAATGCAGGCGTCCTGCCTTATGGACAGCTCTAAAATCATTCCGCAGATAATGGTAATCTGCCGTTCGGAACAAAAGTCCGTAAACGATATTGCGGACGAAATGGGTATTGCCCCCGTTTATCTTGAGGAAATTCTCGAAAAAATGACAGAGGAAAAGCTCCTGATTTCTCCTGCAAAGGGGAAGTATCTTTCCAACTGCTGTGTGTTTCCAAGGCAGGGCTATACGGAGGCAAAGCTGTACGCAAACAAGGCGTTCCACGAAAACGGCTTTCCCGAAAAAATTTCCCAAAAACTGCTTGCGCTGAAAGATAAAATAACGTCCCTTGATTTTTACGGGAATAATTTTGAGTACGGCTATCTGATGTGGCTTTTGTACAGTGCGGCGGGGGACGTTTTCGGTACTCTGGGCAGAGAAAGGTATCTTGAAAAGTACAAAGGGAAATACGCTGACGACGGCAGAGAATATCAGCTTACGGTTTTTTATATACTGCCCGACGAGAACTTTGACGGCTCTTTTTTTAATGAAATGAAGGACACGCGCTGGTCTTGTCTATTTCAGAACTTTGATACCGCCGATTACGGACACGTTAGCTTTGTGAATGGATTTGAAGCTCCTCCGTTTCCCAACGACGGCAGACGTCCCGAGGACTGGCGGATCGGACGTGACAGGTGGGTGGATGGGAATAATGTTTCCCTGCTGTTTGACCTTGCGAAAGACCCTGCCAAAAAACTTACCGAGTACGAGGAAGAAAAGGCGGCGTACTTCCTGAAAAACGGTCTGCTGAAAAAGGAGGGCGAACGTCTTACAGTGCAGCTCCCGATTTTTACCCATGCGGTTCGCGAGGAAATGTTTAGTATCATAAGAGAAGAAATGCGCGGACTTGCCTGCGAGTACGCGGACATTATCGGGGAGGGCGTTGAAAAACGGCTTATGCCGTACGTCCGCAAGGATATGACAAGCAATTTCCTTTATTGGGATATGCGTATGTTTTTCCAAGTTACCGGCGGACTTTTTTGGCACGGCTGGGATAAGTACCTTGCTCTGCCCGAGGATTACAGCCGTTCGGCGGCGGGACTGGAATTAGTCAAATAATTAAAACAAAAACAGGGACGGCTTGCCGTTCCTGTTTTTGTTTGATATGCACAATAAAAATTTGAAAAATTATATATAATTTTTGCAAAATTCTCTTGACAATTATATCGTCTGCCGATATAATGAATATAACGGTTGCCGATATAACAACAAACGTTATAACATTAGCCGTTATATCGGCAAAAGTAAAATAACTGTAATGTCCCCCGCCCCCTTGAGGGGGCTTGTCAAAGTAAAATGTCCTTGCATTTAACTTTGGGGGTGACACTAAATCCGCGGGGACTCCCCCGCCAAAGGAGATGATTTTATGCCGGAAAGCTTTGACAGGGGAGCATTGACGGAGGCGGTGTACTACGTGCTTCTGTCGCTGTTCGAGCCTAACCACGGCTACGGGATAATGCAGAAGATAGAGGAAATGTCCTCGGGACGGGTAAAGTTGGGCGCAGGTACGCTGTACGGCGCGCTGAACACCCTCTGCACCAAAAAGCTGATAAAGCCGCTGAGTGAATTCTCGGGCGGCAGGAAAAAGGAGTACATCATTACGGAACTGGGCAAGCAGGCTGTTTACGACGAGATAAAGCGTCTTAAGGAGCTTGCGGAAAACGGCGAAAAAATAGTCGCGGGCATAAAGGAGGACTGAACATGAACGGTAATTATGAGTACAAAAAACGCTTTTACGACCTTGAAAAAGAGGAGAATTTTCTCAACGAAATGTCCGAAAAGGGACTTGCGCTGAAAGAAATAAAATGGGGAGCTTTTGCGGACGTTTACCGCTTTGAACCCTGCGATAAAAGGTACGTCTACCGCGAGGATTACAACGCCGAGGGCGCAATGGAGGAGATGACTTCGCCGTACATAAAATTTGTTACGGGGACTTACGGCTGTGAATTTGTTTGTATCGCAGGGGGCAAGGTATATTTCCGAAAGACTGCGGACAGCGGGGATTTCCCGCCTGTGTACACCGACCTTGAAAGCCGTATCGCCGCCGAGAAAAAAAGATTTTATCTGTACATTGTCAGAGCGGTTACGTTTATTGTTCTCATCAACATTGCTGCGCCGAACTGCTTTAACGCGTTTCATTCCGATAACTTGTTCGGACGAATGGCTTTTATTTTCAGTATTGTCGCAATAATTGCGGGAATTGTCTGCATTGTGTATTCTGTATTTTTTGCAGTCTGTCACCGCAGGAAAATAAAGGAGCTTAAAGATATTCAGTCCGAGAAAGGCGGCGAGTGAAATGTCCGAAAAATATGAATACAAAAAACGTTTTTACGACCTTGAAAAAGAGGAGAATTGGCTGAACGAAATGTCCGAAAAGGGGCTTGTACTGAAAAAGATCGAATGGGGCTTTTTTGCCGATAAGTACCTATTTGAACCTTGTTCGGAAAAGTACGTCTGCCGCATTGACTACAATCCCGATGTACTGGACGTTTTGGAGGAAATAACCTCGCCATACACAATGTTTGTTACGGGTACTTACGAGGCGGAATTTATCTGCTGCGCAAACGGCAAGCTTTACTTCCGCAAGGCGGCAGACAAAGGAGAATTTCCGCCGGTCTATACAAGCCTTGAAAGCCGTATCATCGCCGAGAAAAATCAAATAAAAAGGTATTCTCTCATACTGATAATCGCACTGATTTACGCACTTGTGTTCGGCAGTATGCTTATAGATGAAAGCTATGAAATGGATTTTTGGGGCGGTATGAGCATCAGCATATTTTTTGTGTTGCTTTTGTTAATGGGGATAATGCTTTTGAAGCATATTTTTAAAATACGCAGCCTGAAAAAGCTTTCCGCAGACGGAGGTTTCCCGCCGGAAATCACTCGCGAAAAAATCGGTCTTGACGACGCTAAAAACGGATTCCGCAGCAGCGTTATATGTGCTGTCGGCTGGCTGGTGTGTATGCTTATCAGCGCGTACAGATTTAATTTGCGCGGTTGGCAGACCGACCTTGCGGCAAATATCACGCTTATTGCAGTTCAGGGAATTCTTATGATATTTTATCTGGTATCGGCAGTACGCTTCCGCAAAAAAATAAAAAAGCTTGAAGATGTTCGTAACGAGAAAGGCGGCGAGTGAAATGTCCGAAAAATATGAGTACAAAAAATATTTCAGCGACCTTGAAAGCGAAGAAAACTGGATCACCGAGATGTCCGAAAAGGGACTTGCGCTGAAGAACATTTCGGGGGCGTTTTTGGGGTACAAATACAGCTTTGAGCCGTGCTATAAAAAGTACGTCTACCGCGTGGACTATAACAACGAACTGCCCGTCATGGAAGAGATAACCTCGCCTTACGTTATGTTCGTGACGGGTACCTACGGCGCGGAATACGTCATGTGCCGTCACGGCAAGGTGTATTTCCGCAAGGCGGCGGACGAGGGGAAATTTCCGCCCATATACACAACCGCGGAAAGCAGGCTGTCCGTTGAGAAGAGGATATTTTGGCAGTGGGTCGTGCTTGCAATGCTTTTTGTTTTTGATATTTTTATGTACTGCACACCGAGCGGCGCAGTTATATATCTTTCTTTAAATTCTCCGCGGATATGGCTGAAAATACTTGCGGTCACAGCGATACTTGCAGGTCTTGCGTACTGCATATACAAAGCGCGTTGGCATTACAAAAAAATCAGGGAGATAAAAAATTCGGTAAAATAACCACGGTTTCCGTCCCGCCGCATTTTACGGCGGGATATTTTTATATGTATGATTTTTCCCGCCCCCTTGAGGGGGTTTGACAAATAAACCCGCTTTAACATTTAACATCAAGGGTGACTCAGTCCGCGGGGGCTCCCCGCCCGCCGCCAAAAAGTTATGAAAGAGTAAACTTTAGTCGATTGGGGTTGAAATTCATGGAAAAAACGGATATAATAATATTGATTGCTTGAATTTTATTTGACTTCGGTACTATATCCAACTCTTGATTTGTGCATTGCGCTGCAAATTGGGCGCACGCAAAATATTTTTTTGTGCATGTATACAAATCAAAAAGAGCGGTGCAACAAAACAAAGCTTTTTTGCCACTACTTATATGACAGGTCTTTTAAAGGAAGATCACGGTATGGTGTCGCTGTCAAAACCGTATAGAAACATAAAACGGTCGAGAGGTGATAATACAGAATGAATACCGACTTCTCCCAATGCGTCCTCAGGGCGCGGGACGGCGACGCGGACGCGTTTGCCGAGTTGTATTCCTTGGTCTATAAGGACTTATACCGGATCGCTTTCGTAAACCTGAAAAATCAGCACGACGCTTCCGACGTGGTTAGTGACACAGTTCTGGAAGCCTACTCCTCCATAAAAAAATTGAGAGACGAAAAAGCGTTTAAAGCATGGATAATCAAGATCCTTACTGTAAAGATAAAAAACAAACAGAAGGAATATATAAAGAACAGAGATTACCGTGAAGAACTTGACGTACTCGAAAGTGTAGAACAAGAGAGATCCGAAGAGATAAACTACGGCGGATTGGAAATAATGGAGGAGTTCAGGCGGCTGAACGAGGACGAAAGGCTTGTTTTATCGTTAAGCATTGTTTCAGGCTATACCAGCGAAGAGATCGCCAAGGCGACGGGGTTATCTGCAAACACCGTTCGTTCAAAGGCGGCACGGGCAAAGATAAAGCTGAAAAAAATGCTTTCGGAACGTTAGAAGAAAGGAGGCCGGAATTATGAAGTTTGAAGAGAGACTGAGCGAGATAATCAACGAGGTAGAGGTTCCCGACGAACTTCTTCCTCAGAATATCGCCGAAATGCTCCGCGAAAGGAGCAAGGTATCCGTAAAAGAAACGCCCAAAAACGTTTCAAGAGATTCTGCACAAAGACGAGCCATTATTATACGGACTTCCGCGGCGATCGCAGCCTGCGCCGTTTTTGCGGTCGGTATGCTTGCTTACGGCGGCGAAAGAGAATCCCAGAAGCAGCTTGAAGCTCCCATTGAGTACGAAGCTACTTCACCCGATTCCTATGACGCGCTGTATAAAATCTATACGGGTATCACACTTAACGGCGGAGACGCTCCCGATTCCGAAAGGACCGTCGGGGACGAAACGGCGGAAATTCCGGACGGTCGTATATCCGACGACGGCACCGTAAACGATCATACCGATTTCAGCGACCCGAATATCTCGGAAGCCGACATCGTAAAGACCGACGGAAACTATTTGTACTGCCTTAAAGGAAGTACGCTATGCATTATTTCTCTCGAGACGATGGAAGTCGTTTCGGAGATAGAAAGCTCGCTTGAACCCCCTGTAGAAATATATATAGAGGGCGACAGACTCATTCTTATTTCAAAGGAAAAAGAGGAACTTTATATCATTGACAACGGAACCCCTAAAACTGACATAAGTTCCTCGGAAGCCCAAGACTCTGCTCCCGCTCCCGATGTTCCAGCACAGGACGCGGATACTAAACAAACGGCTGACGAAAATTCCGGCGTCCCCGAAGAAACAGTTTCAGACGACAGAACAGGCGGCTCTGCTTACAGCGGAGATGCTTACGGCAATGACGGGAAGTCTGCAATTCCCGCAAACTCATCTGCCGTAAGCCGTACCAATGCGGCGGTCGATATCTACAACATAAGCGACCCCGCAAATCCTGCTCACACCACTGCCTATAAACAGAACGGCAGTTACGTTTCATCAAAAATTGCCGGAGGTGTGCTTTATCTGGTGACAGCTTATTCGGATTACCGGGTAAAGCCGCTTGACGCGCGGGAAGACCTTGACAGCTTTGTTCCCGCATATTACCTTAACGGAGAAAAACACTATCTTGCCGCTGAGGATATAATTATTCCCGGCGGCGCGGCGAGTACCGACTATACGGTGGTATCCGCCATAAACACAAATTCACCTGAAACGACGGCTTCGGTAAAAGCCGTTCTCGGTTCCAGCAAAAACGCCTACTGCTCGGCGGATACGCTGTACGTTGTGGGCGAGGGCAAAAAAGACAGAGAATACAGTATTATTTCTTCCTTCGCTCTTTCGGACGGAGGAATAACTTATCGCTCAAGCGGTGCGGTCGACGGCAAAGTCCTCGGCAACAAAAGCATGAACGAATACGGCGGACTTTTCAGGATAGCCGCCGAAACAACGGACGAGGACGGAAAAACCTCCGTTTCGGTCTATGTTCTTGACAAATCTCTCACGGTAATAAACAGCGCGGGACGGCTTTTCCCGGAGGGAAAGGCTTCGGCGGTGCGGTTCGAGAGGAACTTTGCAAGGATAATCGACGAGGAAAGCGGCGAGCCGGTCATCGTTCTTGACCTTTCCGAAAGTCCCCCTGTGTTGGCGCAGTCCATTATGGGAAACTCGGCGTATCTTTACAGCTGTTCCGAGGATAGGCTTCTCGGCGTCGGGAAAGCCCAGGGCGGCGGACTTGCTCTTACCATGTATGATGCGGACACGGGTCTTACGGTTAACGGAACTGTTTTTGCAGAGGGCGAGGGTGAGGTCTTTTCAAAGGCTCTTACAGACAGGCGCGCGGTGCTTATTGATGAAGATAAAAAGCTGATCGGCGTACCGGTCTACAGCCACAATGAATTCGGAACCAAAAACAGCTATTATGTTTTTACATACGACGAGAACGGAACGATCACACAAAAGGGAGTTATTGATTCTTTGGACGTTGACGACAGCTCGGTTTTCAGGCGCGGTTCGATAAACGGAGAAGCGCTCTTTATCGTCGGCAGCGGAAGGATCATTTCCGCAAGGCTGAGCGACCTGAAAGTGATCGGGACATACGAATACTGAATATATGCAAAGCGGACGGTCAGTCCGCTTTTTTGTTTTTAGGCAAAGTGCTGATTGCTACAATATAAAGTTCGTGAAATGCAGAAAATTTGGCATAAAATTTGTTGATTTTTTACCGCATTCGTGATACAATAATTTTATGTGACTTATGGACATATGCGACAAAAAATACGGAGAGGTGCTTAATTTGGTATTTTCCGACCTGCTTTTCATATATATGTTTCTGCCGCTGTGTTTGGCGCTGTACTATTTTTTCCCCGACACGGCATACAGAAACGGCGTGCTTATAATATTTTCGCTGGCTTTTTATTCGTTCGGAGAGCCCGTGTGGGTGCTCCTGCTTATAGGAAGCGCCCTTGTGGACTATCTGAACGGTCTCTTTATCGCGAGGTGCAGAAGACGGCGTAGCCGTGCTGCGGTGCTTGGAGTGATAATGTCTCTGGTAATAAATCTGGGGGTGCTTATTCTCTTTAAATACAGCGGCTTTATCATGGAAAACATAAATTTGGCGACGGGACTTTCCTTACCCGTGAAGCATTTTACCCTGCCGATAGGCATTTCGTTCTATACGTTCCAGACCATTTCCTACACGGTGGACGTTTACTGCGGCAGAGCAAGAGTTCAGCGCAATTTCTTTGATTTTCTGCTGTATGTTTCGCTGTTCTTCCAGCTTGTGGCAGGACCTATCGTCCGCTACACCACGGTGGCGAGCGAGATATCCCGCAGAAGATTTTCGGTATTCGACATGAGCAGAGGAGTGGAACGCTTTATTTTTGGTCTCGGCAAAAAGGTGATTATCGCCAACTCTCTCGGAAGTATTGCGGACGAGCTGCTTACCTTTGAAACCGCTCCCGTCTCTGCGGCGGCGGCGTGGGCAGGGATAATAATGTTCTCGTTCCAGATCTACTACGATTTTTCGGGATACTCAGACATGGCTATCGGACTTGGGCTTATGTTCGGTTTCCACTTTGAGGAAAACTTCAACTATCCCTATATTTCAAAATCCGCCTCGGAATTCTGGCGGAGATGGCATATTTCCTTGGGCAGTTTTTTCCGCGACTATGTGTATATCCCGATGGGAGGCAACCGCCGTCATCAGGTGCTGAACCTCGCGGTGGTGTGGTTCTTGACGGGCTTTTGGCACGGAGCAAGCTGGAACTATATTTTTTGGGGATTGTTCTGGGGTTTTCTTGTGGCGATAGAAAAGCTGTTCCTGAGAAAAGTTCTTGACAAGCTTCCCTCTCTTTTCGGACACCTTTACCTGCTGGCGGCTGCGATTGCGGGCTGGACTTTGTTCTATTTCGAGGACCTCGGAAAGCTGAAGCAATGCTTCTTCGGAATGTTCGGCAGGAACGGCATCCCGCTTTCGGACGAGATAACAATGTCTCTTCTTAAAGGAAGCTGCTTTGTAATAATTGCGGCGGTAATATTTTCCTGTCCGGTATGCAGGATATTTTCCGAAAAGACCGAGGCGCTCTCTTCCAAGTCCGCTTTTGCCTACACATGGGCAAAGATCGCGGAAAATATCGTTCTTGTGGGAATACTTGCGGTAAGCTCTATACTTCTTGTAGAACAAAGCTATAATCCGTTCCTTTATTTCAGATATTGATATTGAGGTTGATATTATGGGATATGTGAGAATTAATCTGAAAGCCGACGTCCGAAAAAGAGCGGCGGCAATAATTACCACTTCGGTTTTTATTGCGCTGATATTCGGTGTTGGAATCGCTATGCTTCTTCTTGAGAGACCCTCGGTCTCTGTTACCGAAAACCGCGAGCTTGAAAAGCCTCCGAAGTTTTCAATAGAAAACTATCTGAGCGGCAGATTTACCGAGCAGCTTGATAAATATTTTACCGACACTGTTCCGTTCCGCGATGTGCTGAACGAATACGCCGCCGTGCTTGAAAACGCGAAGGGACTTCCCTCGCCTCAGTTTTACGGTGTTGAGATAGTAAACGAAAACGAAGACGAAGACTACGGGGAGATAATAGACTCTCTTGAAAGTGCGCCCGACGAACCTATACTGTCTGCGGAATCCCTGAATCCGGAGGCGGAAACGACCGGTACAAGCATACACGGCGGAGGCAGCGGAACAGGTGAAGTTTCAGCTGCTTCCGATACGGCAAGCTCTGCCGCCGAGACTGCTCCTCCTATAATGGGGCTGTCCCCGGAGACTGCGGGAACTGAAACTTCGCAAAGCTCGGCGAACGAGGGAGACGAGGAATTTACCGGAGATATAACCGATTTCCTCAATAACGGAATACTCGTCAACGGCGTGAAGATGTACGGAGAAAAGGCAGGTATAATGCTTTTCGGCGGAAACGATAAGCAGGGGCAGCGCTACGCAGAGCTTATAAGCGCCTATAAACGCGAGCTGGGAGACAGCGTGAACGTCTACAACATGGTTGTCCCCACGTCTGTGGAATTCTATCTGCCGAAAAAGTATGCAAAATATTCCAACTCCGAAAAGCGCGAAATAGAATTTATTTACAGCAAGCTTACCGACGGCGTGATACCTGTAGACGCTTATTCAGTCCTTGAAGCCCACAAGGACGAGTATATCTATTTCCGCACCGATCATCACTGGTCAGACTTAGGCGCATACTATGCCTATACGGCGTTCTGCAATGCTATAGGACAAACTCCTCCGCCTCTTTCCGACTACACCGTCAAGACCAAGGAGGAGGCCTTTGTAGGTTCGCTGTTCGGCTATACCAACGACATTACCCTGAAAAATAACCCCGATAAGTTTACCTACTATATGACGAAATCGCCTTTCAAGGGCGAGACTTACAACTACAGAACGCTTACTCTTTCCGAAGCCAACCCGATCTATCACGAATACGCCACAGGCTCGGCGATGTACGGAATGTTCCTGGGCAGCGACGGAATACACGTCAAGATAACCACCTCGGCGGGAACGGGACGCAAGATCGTCATGTTCAAGGAGTCCTACGGAAACGCTTTTGCACCTTATCTTATCGACAGCTTCGATGAGATATACGTTATCGACATACGATATTTCGGCAAAAACGCAGTGCAGTATATCAAGGACGTGGGAGCCACCGACGTGCTGTTCATCAATAATGTTTTTGCGGCGAACACCTCAAAGCTGATAGACGGTATAGAGCGGCTGCTTATTTCTCCCACGGGAACTGTCGTATATACTGCTCCGCCCGCAACGACGCCTGCCGTTTCGGACACATCGGACGTTAACGGACTGCCTGCGGGATCTGCTCAACCATCTCAACCTGCGCAATCTTCGCAGCCTGCGGGACAGGTATCTCAGGTACAAACGGGTCAGACGGGTCAGCCCGTTCAAACCCAGTCAACTCAGCAAACTCAGCAAACTCAGCAAACTCAACAAACACAAAAAGTACAACAGCCGCAGCAAACTCAAGCTTCCGTACAGCAGACACAGCAGCAACGGCAAACGAACACTGCGCCCGCCGTTACGACTGCCCCGGCTGCTCCTGCTGCTCCTGCTGCTAAGCCTGTTCAAACCTCGCAAACAGCTCCCGCAGTCACCGCGCCGCCTGTTACGTCTGCAAAACCAACGGTCGAAACGGGCACGGCAAATACTTCAAATCAGGTTCAATAAAAATAAACCGCCGCAGGCTTACAGGGTCTGCGGCGGTTTTTATGTACT
Source organism: uncultured Clostridia bacterium (assembly GCA_947089135.1). Lineage (GTDB taxonomy): Bacteria > Bacillota > Clostridia > Oscillospirales > Ruminococcaceae > RGIG8773. The sequence continues at coordinate 41,937 of CAMUJF010000007.1, read as the reverse complement.
TTACGTTATGCTAATCCCTTATTAGAATTATTAACAAGAAATCGCTGCAAAAGCTTTGATATACGCGGTTTTGCTGCGGGAGCTTGTGCATAATCCAATGAGGGATTAGTATTAAGCCAGCTTTGAAGTAAAGTCGGACATAGCTTCGGAAATTTTTATCTGCTGAGGACATACGGCTTCGCAGCTTCGGCAGCCAACGCATGCGGACGGCTTCTTATCGTCGGGGACTGCCATTAACGCCATAGGAGCGATAAATCCTCCGCCTGTGAGACAATGCTCGTTGTAGAGCTTGATAAGCTCCGGGATATCAAGTCCCTGCGGGCAATGTGATGTACAGTAGCGGCATTCTGTGCATGGAAGCGAGGCTTTCTTTGCTATTTTGTCGGCAATGGAAAGGATCTCCGCCATTTCCTTTTCGTTAAGAGGTTTGTCCTCCTCAAAGGTTTTGATGTTGTCTCTGACTTGATCGAAGTTCGACATTCCCGAAAGAGTTACAACGACCTCCGGAACTGATTGTATAAATCTGAACGCCCATGCGGGTATTTTCTCATCGGGACGCAGAGCGGTCAGCGCAGCTTCATCACGTTCGGCAAGCTTCGCAAGTTTTCCGCCGCGTACGGGTTCCATTACCCATACGGGGATATTATACTCTTTAAGAAGTTCCACTTTTTCCTTTGCGCCCTGAAACGTCCAGTCCAGCCAGTTGAGCTGTATTTGGCAGAACTCCATGTCCTTGCCGTAAGCGTCGAGGAAACGCTTCATAACGTCGTAGGAGCCGTGAGCGGAAAAGCCCAAGTGCTTGATCCTGCCGTTTTTCTTCTGTTCGGTGAGAAAGTCGTAAATGCCGTATTGCGGGTCGAGGTATTCATTGATATTCATTTCGCAGACATTGTGGAAAAGGTAGAAATCAAAGTATTCTACCTGACATTTTTCAAGCTGCTTTTCAAAAATCTCTTTGACCTTTGTCATATTGAAAAGGTCATAGCCGGGAAATTTTGACGCAAGGTAAAATTTTTCGCGGGGGTAATTTTTAAGTATTTTTCCCACTGCTATCTCCGAATTTCCGCTGTGGTAGCCCCATGCGGTATCGTAATAGTTTACGCCGTTTTTCATTGCATAGTCTACAAGCTCGGCGGCGGCTTTTTCGTCAATGTCGGGATCGTTTCCGTTTACGGTGGGCAGTCTCATCGTACCGAAGCCCAATGCGGAAAGTTTTAAGTCCTGAAAGGGTTTAAAAATCACAGCAGACCACTCCTTTATAATTTAGGCAAGATGTCCTCCGCCTCTTTGCTCTGCTTCGCTGCGGCTTGCCTGCTTTAAATGACGGGGCGAACCCCTTATTGAATTTGTCGTACTTTAATTATAGCATTTATTTCATGCTGTGTCAAACATTACTTACAAAAACATAAAATCAATTTCGCCATAAATATGAAAGAATTAAAAAAGAAAGATTTTCCACCGAAAAGAACTCATTTCAACACGGCATAATGTACTGATTTCCACGCTAATATTCTACAACAAAAAAGCTTGAAAAATTGGACTTTTTGTTGATTTTTCCCTTAAAATATGGTATAATTAAAGCAAGTAAAAAATAATTTTAAGGATTTTTCCCACAATACGGATAGAGGTGAAATAAAATGGTATTATCACAAGAAAACGCGGAGCTTTTTTATGAAATATTTTTCCCGCTGTTGAATTTTGTAAATGAAAAATTCAAGGTAAATCCCGAAATTGGAGAACTGTATTTGGGGAAAAGAATTGATCCAAGCGGCGCAAAGAAAATTGCAGACAGACTGTGGGCTGACGTCGGATTGATAGACGAATATTTGGCGGAGAAAAAATTGTCCGAGGAGCATAAAAATATCGTTATCGGCTGGAAGAAAAGAATTTACGGAAAATTTATTGTGGAAAGACATTTGAAAAAGGGTACAATTTTTATTTGCGCTGAAAATGAAAAAGTTTATCTTGTCAGCGGAATATGCTCCTCATGGGACGAAATGCTTTGCGGCAGACCGCTGCCCGCGGTTATTGGAGCGGTTCTGATACCGTTTAAAAATGTGATCATTTCCGATGGGCTGGTGACAACTTCTAATTTGGCTTTCGGTAAAAATATGTCTGCGGAATTTAAAGATATTTATATGTCGGCTAAAAAAAGCGGTAATATTTGCACTTCTCTTTGACAGTCTGATTTTTAAACTGTGTAAATGTCGAAAAACGGCACAATCGCTTAATCGCTAAAAACATCATAACCGTGTGCACAAAAACAAAATCAGACCCCTTTTTATTTCAGGCTCGGAGCATTAATGTTCTCCGAGCCTTTTTACTTTCGTGAATCTGTTACGAGTGGATCGTCAGGGTGGGGTTATTTTACGCTTACAAAATAACGTACAAAAGCCGCAGCGCCAACATGAGAGACGCCGCGGCTTTTGTGATCCGCTGTATTTGTCGGTGTAACAATATTTTTGAAAAACTTCTTTATCGCTTTCAGCCTTTCGTGTAATCTTTGTGCTCAAACATTTCTGCCGCCTTGGAAGAGCATTGCGGCAACCCCGTCATAGGCGGCGGCAAAGATAAAGGCTCAGCTTTTGGTGGATTTATTCATACAGATCGTCGGGCAGCTCGTCGAGGGTTATAACATATTTGTCGTTGTAGATCTCCTTGAGTACCTTTTTATCGTTATGATCGGTAATATGCTCGGTGTGCCAGGTCATGAACCATACCCAGTCGGCTTTTCCGTCGGAAAGCTGCTTCACGGTGGGGATACGTCCGCACTCATGGAAGCATATGGGCATTTCCTTGCCGGCAACGTCCTGCACCTTTGTGTAAAGCTTTGCGTTAGCTCCGTCGTTGTATGAATCCGCGCCCGCGATGTCAACATATTCGTCTCCGGGGTACCACTTGTCGTAGCCTTTTCCGTTGCCCGAATAGCCCAGTACCCAGATAAGGTTGTCAAGCTCCCAGTGGTCGGTATAGCGGTCGTACATGATCCTCCAAAGCTTTACAAAGTTGTCCGCACCGCCTTTTCCCCACCAGAACCAGCCGCCGTCAAACTCGTGGAACGGTCTCCACAGCACGGGGATATCCTTGTCTTTAAGCTCCTTTAAGGCTTTTGCTGCCTTGTCCATTCCCTCGATAAGAGCCTTGTATTCGGCAGTACCCTCGGTAAGAGCCTTGTCCCAGTCTTTTATTTCGGTTTTCATGCATTCGTCCCAGCTGTGGCTGAAATCCGAACCGCAGTGCCAGCAGATCGTTACTATGCCGCCTTTTTCGTACCACTCCTCGGCGCGCTTGTTTACACCCTCGAAGTCGTCGTTCATGTAGTCGAGACCTCTTATAGCGGGGTACTTGCCCGTATTTTGGTAGATATAGTCGAACTCGTACTGGTCGCTGCCCATCCATGTGGACTCCTGCTGTCCCGAAATAATGCCATTACGGTAGGTGTCCGTAATGTATTCATACAGAGCCTGCGCTTCTTTTGTTGCGTCGGGATTGGAAAGCTTTGGCTTTGTATCCTTTTTTGCTGATTCAGAGACTGTTTTAGAAACGCTCTCCGACGTCAGCGCTCCCGTTCCCGCGCCGCTGCCGCAGGAAACAGCCGAGAATGCAACAGCCATAACCGCCGCTGCCGCAAATATTTTTTTAACTTTAGTAACCATGACATTATGCCGTCCGCGCCGAACAAGCCGTGCAGAGGCAAGCTCCTTTCATAAATATATTGGGAACTGCGTACTGCCTTATTCCCCGAACATAGCTTCGGAAAACTTTACCGCGTACTCATTCCAGAACGTCATATCGTGTCCGCCTGCGCTTTCAATGTATGTGTGGGCTATATCGTTTTCGTCAAGAAAACTGTGGAACTGTCTGTTATTTTCAAGCAGAAAATCTTCCGTACCGCATGATATAAATATCTCCGGGATCTTTTTCCCCTGATTCTTCAGCCTTTTTACAAGGGTCTCAGGGTTGTTGTCGCTCTCCAGCACCTTGTCAAGGTCCCCGAAGCATTCGCGGTAGTACTCATAGTTTGCAAGTCCGTCGCATTCTCCGGGCTTCATTCCTGCGATGCCGTGAACTATGAGCGCAGAAGAAAGAGCTGCCGTCTTTCCAAATACGTCCGGATATCTGAACGCCGTATGCAATGCTCCGAAGCCGCCCATTGAGAGTCCCATAATGCAAGTTTCCTCGGCGGACATAGCAAGCCCGAAAGTTTTGCGGACATAGTTCACAAGTTCTTCACCGAGAAAAGTGCAGTAATTGTGACCTGTAGAAATGCCGTCCAGCCAGAAAGCATTTTCGCCTGTTGGCATAACGATAGCAAAATTATATTTTTCCGCAATATACTCAGGCACCCAGTTTCCCGCGTCCCCTGTGTAGCCGTGAAGCAGGAAAAGGGTTTTTATTTTTCCCTTTTTTTCTTCATGGGGAATGTCCTCTCTGATATCGTTGGGAATGAACATTTCAAAGGTAGTGCGCCGCCTGAGGGAATTTGCGAAAAGTCTTACCGTAAAATATGCCATTGCCGTGGGCCTCCTTTTTTATTAATGTTATGTTTCCAGAAGATCGCCTATACGCTCTGCCATTTCGTTGATAGCCTTGATCTGCTCGGACATTTTAACAATATCCGCCGCGTTGTTTTCCGCCATATTCGAGATCGCCGTGAAGCCTGCGTTTTCATTGTTAATGGAATCGGCGATGTCCTCGCTTATGTCTGTAGTGCGCCCGATGACCTCGGACTGTCTGTCGTGAGCCTCATTAACTGCGTCTATATCGCTTACAGTCTGCTGCAGAAGTCCGTTCATTGTTACCAGGTTTTCAAAAACGTTTGAGAAATTTTCGCTCTGACGGTCAAGCTTAGTGTAGTTTTCCTCGACCCGTTTCTGCATTTGGGAAATATTTGCACGAACCTGATCCACTATGCCCTGGATATTTTCCAAGGAGGACTGAGTGCTGGTTGCAAGATTTCCGACCTCGTCCGCAACTACGGCAAAGCCTTTTCCGGCTTCGCCTGCATGAGCAGCCTCGACCGCCGCGTTGATAGACAGGATATTAGTCCTGAAAGCAACGTCGTTTATCAGCTCCAGCGTGTCGTCGATACCCTTTATAGCAGCTTGAAGACCTTTCGCAGCTTCGTAGGTGGACTTCATAGCTTCCGCGATCTCGTCGTTTGCTTTTTTCAAATCGTGAATGAATATTTCGTTTTCTTTGGACTTGTCCAAAAGCTCGCGCGAGGTCTGCGCGACCTTTTCCACATTTTCGTTCAGGCTTGCTCCGCAGTCTTTAAGCTCGTTCAGATTTGAAATGCTCTGGCTTGCTTTTTCGCTGAGTATATTGCTGCCTGCGAGAAGCTCCTCGCCTGTAGTGGCGAGTTCCTTTGCTATATCGCTTCCGCTTTCGGATATGCGGGTAAGTATTTCTCCGGAATCAAGCAGATCCCTCGAAACGGATTTTGCCGCCATAAGTATATTTTCCACTCTGGCGCTGTCATCCTTTTTAATGTTGACAAGGTATCTGTTTACAAAGAAAACGAGAAGCACCACTCCGAAAACGGATAGAACCACGCCTATTATCCTCAGCAGCGTGTCCGCCGCAAAAAGCTCGTCCCTGACAGGAAGCGACGACGGTTTAATTATGAACAGGACAGCCAGCGAAGCAAGTATTTCGCCCGCACATAGGCATATAAATTTAAAGTCAAGCAGGAACGACATCACGATCACGAAAAAAAACGCAAACCCCCAGTAGTCTCTTGACGGGATAAGATACGCGATAAAGTTGAACTGAACCACAAAAAGGATATTCAGAAATATCTTGCCCGCCGTAAGCATTCTCGGCTTCAGGTACTTTCCGCCGTCAAGGTTTTCCGTATATGCTGTTTTGATAAGTATAAAGCCCGCTATCAAATAGATAATACAGGTTGCGAGGAAGACACCCAGTCCCGTGTAGGAAACGTCCGGATACAGACCGAACATTTTCATCAAAAGGAACGTTGCGCCCGCAATAGTAGTGCTTCCTGTGGTAAGAATAATTACGAGCGTGTATGTTTTGTTAATGTAGTTTCGTATAACGTTGTTCACAGCAGTCAGTCCTTCCATGACGGGAATGGCAAAAACAAACGCAAATTCCCCTTAATTTTTATATCATTTTACCATATTTTTCGGTATCGGTCAATCAGTTTAAGGCAATTCGGCGCATTCTACAAAATACTTTTTATTTATTGTATATTTCAGCAATTGACAGCGTTTTATACTTCTGAGAACTGCACAGCTGTGCGGTATGTACTGCAAAAAATATCCGCAATAGTTTTCCGACAAAAGGTTGACAAAATCTGTACTTATGTGGTATAATTAATATCTATTTTCAAAAAGACCGAAAAAATTCACAATACAATTCTCGAAAGGACTCTTACTATGTTATTCAGCGAACTGGGACTCTCGGAGGAGATACTTAAAGCGGTGGAAAAAATCGGCTACGAAGAAGCCACCGAGATCCAGGCGAAAACCATACCCCTGCTTCTGGAGGGCAGAGACGTTATAGGACGTTCCCACACAGGCACCGGCAAGACCGCCGCATTCGGTATTCCTGCAGTCTCGTCCGTACAAAAAAACGACGGCAATACCGTCAGAATACTTGTCCTTTGCCCCACAAGAGAACTTGCAATGCAGGCGTGCGACGAGCTTAACAAGTTCTCGGACTTCATGCCCTGGGTCAGAACCTGCGCTGTCTACGGCGGAGCGGACATAGAACGGCAGATCTCTCAGCTCAGGCGCGGCGCAAACATTGTGGTGGGTACTCCGGGGCGGATCATGGACCACATAAACCGTCATACCCTGAAGCTTGACGGTATACGCACAGTTATTCTCGACGAGGCTGACGAAATGCTCAACATGGGCTTCCGCGAGGACATAGAAACTATCCTCGGATTTGTACCCGAGGAACGCCAGACCGTTCTGTTCAGCGCGACCATGCCCGAACCTATAATGGCGATCACACAAAAATTCCAGCGAGATCCCGTCGTGGTGGGAGTGGAGCAGAAGTCCCGAACGGTGGACAGCGTGGAGCAGTTTTATTTCGACGTGCCCATGGGCAGAAAGACCGACGCTCTGCAAATACTTCTGCTTGCCTACGAGCCAAAGCTTTCAATTATATTCTGCAATACAAAGAAAATGGTGGACGAGCTTTCCGAGCAGCTTGTATCAAAGGGCTTCCGCGCCGCGGGACTTCACGGAGATATGAAACAGGCGAGCCGTACCCAGACGCTTAACGCGTTCAAAAGCGGCAGACTGAACATACTCATCGCTACCGACGTCGCCGCCCGCGGCATTGACGTGGACGATGTGGACGCGGTGTTCAACTATGACATTCCTCAGGACTGCGAGTACTATATCCACCGCATAGGCAGAACGGGAAGAGCGGGCAAAAGCGGGATCGCCTACACCATTGCAAGCGGCAGACGGCAGGTCAATGACCTTATGGATATAGCGCGGTACACCAAGGCGCATATCGAGCGCAGGGAACTTCCCACACGGGACGACGTTCTTACGGCAAAGGCAAATGCCGTTACCGAAGCGGTCAAGAACTGCGTTATGTCGGGAAAATACGAGCGCTTCTCCGAACAGGTAGCCGCTCTCGAAGCGGAGGGATTTTCCGCCGAACAGCTTGCGGCGGCTCTGCTGGGAATGAAAATATCAGCGGAGACAAGAAATGTCCCCGAATTTATAAAGCCTGTTTTCCGCACCGAAAGAGGCGGCCGCGGCACGGGCAAGTCAGGCAGCGTAAAGGTGGAAATCTCCCTTGGCAGAGCAAACAAGATAGCGCCCAATTTTGTTCTGGGAGCTCTTGTTGACGCTACCGGAATGGCAGGCAAGAATTTCGGCAAGATAGATATTTACGACCGCTTCACCACGGTTGAAGTCCCCGAAGCTGATAAGGAGCATATTATCGACTCTATGACAGGTATAAAGATAAACGGTCAGAAGATCAAGATAAAGCTTTACGAGGGCAGAAGCGGCAGAGATAACAGAGACAACAGGGACCGCAGGGATTACAGAAGCGACAGAAACGACCGTGTCGGCAAGCGGGACTACAAGCGTTCCCGCGGTTCGTCGGCAGGTACGGCAAGCAGACGGAACAGCAAAAGATATCAGTAAAATAAAACAGTTCGGGAGCAATTTTTGTTTCCCGAACTGTTTAAAATTATAAAATTATTATTCGTAATATAATGCATTCTGTCGAACTGAGCACAGCTCGTCAGAAGTCCGGAGTGCGGAAACCCTTTTGCCGCGCTCCTCAGAACGCGAAATTCCTTATCGTTCAAGAGCTCCGCAAAGAGGGGAACGCCTCTGCTAAAACCGCACTGCGCGGAGTTGGTTGTGATATACTCAGAGCAACAAATTCAATTTTGCGGAGGTAAAGACTAATGAGTAATGCTTACGATAATAGTGAATTTTTTGCCGCATATGCGGAAATGGGAAGAAGTAAAAACGGTTTGAAAGCTGCCGGCGAGTGGCATCAATTACAGCCGCTGTTTCCTGAATTACAGGGAAAAAAAGTTTTGGATTTAGGATGCGGCTATGGCTGGCATTGCAAATATGCTGCACAAATGGGGGCGTCTGAAATTCTCGGTATTGACAGCAGTGAAAAAATGATTGCAAGAGCAGTTGTTGACAACTCTGATCCCCAAATCAAGTATGAAGTTTGCGGTATTGAAGAATACAGCTATCCTGAAAACTCTTATGATTTGGTTGTTTCTAATTTGGTGCTGCACTATATTGAAAATTTAGACAGTATTTATCAAAAAGTGTATCGTACATTGAAATCGGGAGGTTGTTTCCTGTTCAATATTGAACATCCGACCTTCACCGCAGGAATTAACGAGGATTGGATTTATGATGAAAACGGAAATCCTCAATATTGGGCAATCGACAATTACTACCATACAGGAGAAAGGGAAACAAATTTCCTTGGTCATCGAGTGGTCAAACAGCATCACACATTAACGCAGATATTGAATCCGCTTATAAAATGTGGTTTTCAAATTGAAGCTATTGAGGAAGCAGCGCCTCCGGCAGATATGATGGATATTCCGGGAATGCGTGATGAAATGCGCAGACCTATGATGTTGTTGGTTAAGGTTAAAAAGATTTAATGAACAAATCCCAGTTTATCAGGCAGTTACCCACATCGGGTAACTGCCGTTTGATTATTTTGACTAAGTATTTCAAGAATGAGCGTTCAGCAACACAAAAGGTAAAATGGAGAAAACGGTTCGGAGAACAAGCAAGTCTCCGAACCGTTTTTTGTCATACTAATCACCGGTTAAAAAGTATATAAAAAATCAAGCAAAAATTTGCATATATGATTTTTGTGAAGATTTTTTATTTACACTTTTAATCGGTGAGTAGTATCAGCTGTCCTGTTTGAGCTGTTCCAAAACGTCAAGCAGCTTTTTGGGTACGGGAACGCCAAGCCGTCCCGCGTTTTCGATAAGCGACAGACACTCGTTCGCAGCATAAAACGCCGCCGTAACGCTTTTCAGAACGTGCCCCTCGCCGATAATGCTTACGTCCGCAACGTTTGCCGCAGCAACTATCAGAAGCATGAAAACCTTTTTGGCAATACCCTTTGCTCCCGCCGCGCTGGACAGCTTTTTTTCGGCGATCGCCGCAACGACTCCCGAAACGTAGTCCATAACGATAAGGATTATCAGCGCGGTCATAAGACCGTCCATATCGCCGAAAACAAATCCGCACACGGAGCAGACCGCAGCCATGATACCCTTTGCAAATTCTTTTAGACCGTTCATTTCAGCACCTCCAACCGTTTGACATATTTGCTGCCGAGAGATATCCAGCCCGCGCCGCTTTTCAGCTTTCCCCAAAGGATATTTCCGCAGTAAGCAGTATCCACTATCGTGTACGCTCCGCAGTCGGCGATAACGCCGTCAACGGGTGCGGTCAGGGAGGGATATCTGCGGATATTCAAGGCGGGGTCGAGAACCTTTACAAGAAAGCTTTTTTTCTCGGTATCCTTGGACTCGCTTTTCTCCTTTTCGCTTTCGCCGCCTTTAAGCAGCTTGTCGACCTCCGCGCGGAAGTTCTCCCATGCCTCTGAGTGGGTGACGTAATAAAGTGGACAAAGCTTTCCCGTCACATCGTAATGGCGGATAACGTCCTTTTCAGTAAGACCGAATTTCCTGCACAGCTCTGCGGTAAGCTCAATAAGACTGCGCTCGGTAACGGAGTTGAACTTCCCGTCCGCAAGAGGGTGACAGGTCTCAATGGAAACGCTGTAGCCGTTCGCCTGATTTGTGCAGTAGGACATTTCGTCAAGGGGGATACACTGTATCACCTCGCCTAACAGTCCCACCACGAAATGGGACGAAACATAGCGGATACCCACCTTTTCACCCTTAAAGGTTCTGTAGGTACCGTCCTTGTTAAGCCACCACTTTCCCGTGGGATCGGGTATCTGGTCTTTAAGGGACTCAAAATAGTCCCGCGTGTTCTGCGCTGAGCTGCCCGCGCCGCCCACATAGTGGACGGCTATTTTCGTCACCTTTGAAAGATGTATTTGTGGTCTGCTGTACTTGTTGGGCGTGAGGAACTGCTGCTGTACATTCAATGCCATTTTATCATTTCCCTGCAATAAAAAACCGAAGCATACTGGTACTTCGGCTCCCTTCTCCGTATTTTATTCTACGGGAAAATTTTATTTCCGTCAAGGAAAGCGCGGAAAGTTCATACCGAATAAAAAAAGCTGCACGTCACAGGCGTGCAACTTTTTTATATTGATTTTCGGGAAATCTAATTCACAGAACATTAATATAATTCTTGATTATCTCCACGCACTTCTCAAAGCTGAGACGGCTTGTGTTCAGGCACAGATCGTAATTCCGCACGTCGTCCCAGTCCTTGCCCGTGTGCGCCTTGTAGTACGCCGAACGCTCCTTATCGGTGCGCTCTATCTGCTTCTCCGCCTCACGCTCGTTAAGACCGCATACAATGTTGGCGTTTTTGATGCAGGTAGGCATATCCGCCCAGATAAACACCTTTATAACGTCCTCACGGTCTTTCAGAACGAAGTCCGCGCAGCGTCCTACGATGATGCAGCTTCCATTGTCCGCAAGGGATTTTATCACCTTAGCCTGATAGCTGAAAAGATTTTCCTCGGACACAAACCCTGAACTGTCGGGCTTTGCAAGCTCGCCGCTGTACTTTTTCGGCTTTCCGAAAATGCCGCCCTTTACCTTTTCGTCCGACTTTCCGAAAAGAGCCTCGTTAATGCCGCTCTCTTCTGAGGCAAGCTTGATAAGATCCTTGTCATAGTAGGGTATGCCAAGGCTTTCACTGAGCATTTTTCCGATAGTCTTACCGCCGCTGCCGAAGCCGCGGGCGATGGTTATTACGTAATTATCCATAAAAGCGCCTCCCGCACTAATATTTTCTGTTTCAAAAGTTGCGTTCATTTTATAACCAACTGTACCTGTCCGCTCTCATCTTCTGTAAGAGCAAGCTTTCCCTCTGCGGTGATCTGCCCGTCAATATAGTAAAGCGTATACGGACTTTTCCAAGCCATGAGCTCTCCGTCCTCAAGCTTCAGGAAATAGTCATATTCCCCTCTTTCCCAAAGGCTATAACCCTTGCCCGCGGCATAATCGCATACCTCAATATGCTCGTCGATAATGCCCGATCCACAGCTTACCTGAGAGCAAAGCTCCCTTTTCCCGTCGCCGTTCAGGTCGCAGAAATACACGCTCCATATAGGCATACCGCCATATAGGGATATTTCCTCTCCCGCCTTTTCAGCCCAAAGATTCAAACCGTCGCAATGAAAAACCGTATCCGGATACTCCGGCAGAGCCATTTCCCGCTCGCCACGCGGATACCCCTCTTGTGAAAAGTCAAACCATACTTCCGTGTCCGCGCCTTCCGCAAAGGGAGCAAAAAACGGTTTCGCAAGCGGAACTAAAGACGTACCAATAACAAGAACGGCAAATACTGCCAAAATTATATTTTTCAACGTCACTCACCCAAATAAGCCTTTTTAACGGAATCGTTATTCATAAGCTCCTTGGCGTCGCCGCTGAGCGCGATGTTTCCCGTTTCAAGCACATAGGCTCTGTTCGCTATGGACAGGGCTTTTTTCGCATTCTGCTCAACCAACAGCACCGTCGTTCCTCCCGCGTTTACCTCTTTGATGATATCAAAAATTTCGGTAACATACAACGGAGAAAGTCCCATAGAGGGTTCGTCCATAAGGATAATTTTCGGGTGGGACATCAGCGCCCTGCCCATTGCAAGCATCTGCTGCTCGCCGCCGGAAAGAGTTCCCGCGATCTGGCTTTTGCGTTCCTCCAGACGTGGAAAACGCTTGTAGACCATTTCCAGCGTATCGGAAATTTCCTTTTTGTCCTTGCGGGTGTAGGCTCCCATTTTCAGATTTTCAAGCACCGTAAGCTCCTGGAAAATGCGCCGTCCCTCGGGAACGTGCGCCATGCCCATGGAAACTATTTTGTGCGCGGGAGTTTTCAGCAGGTCAGTTCCTCCGAACATTATCGACCCGCTTTTGGCAGGAACAAGTCCCGTTATCGTGTGCAGGATAGTTGTCTTGCCCGCGCCGTTCGCGCCGATAAGAGCGATTATCTCTCCCTCGTTTACCTCAAAGGAAACGCCCTTTATCGCGTTTATCACGCCGTAACAGACCTGTAAGTCCTTTATTTCAAGCATTGCCATTGCGTTTCATTCCTTTCCGAAAATGATCCGATAAATCCGCTTTTTCGGGAACATGGTATCTCTGCTCTCAGTTTTGCGACAGCGGGACGGAAGACACGTCCCCCTACAAAAATATTTCTATTATTAAGAGCAGCACACAGAGCCTCCGACGCGGAATAAATTTTCCGTTCACAACAAATTGCAGCGCGCAAAATCCGGAGCTTGCGGAGGATTTTGATTGCCTGCGGGGGCTCCCCGCTATTCGCCGAGGTATGCTGTAATTACCTTCGGATCGTTCAGTACGTCGCTCGTAATTCCATGTGCCAGCTCCTGCCCGAAGTTGAGCACCGAGACCTCTTCGCATATACCCGAAACAAGCTTCATGTCGTGCTCTATCAAAAGGATAGTCATATCGAATTTATCACGTACAAAACGTATGGTATCCATAAGCTCCGCAGTCTCGTTGGGATTCATTCCCGCCGCAGGCTCGTCAAGCAGCAGAAGCTTGGGGTTTGTGGCAAGAGCACGGGCTATCTCAAGCTTCCTCTGCTTACCGTATGGCAGATTGGACGCAAGCACGTCCCTTTCACCCTCCAGACCGAAAACGCTCAGCAGCTCCATTGCTCTTTGGTCAAGCTCTTTTTCCTCTTTAAAGAAACGGGGCAAACGGAATATGCCCTCGGCAATTGTGTACTTCTTGCCGTTGTGCAGACCTACCTTAACATTGTCGATAACGGTCATATCCTTGAAAAGGCGTATATTCTGAAAGGTACGGGCAATGCCCTTGCGGTTTATCTCTATAGGAGGTCTGCCCGTAAGATTTTCACCGTCGAGAGTAAAGCCTCCCGCCGTGGGCTTATAGACCCCTGTCAGCATATTGAACACTGTGGTCTTTCCCGCGCCGTTGGGACCTATAAGTCCGTAAAGCTGACCCTTTTCAACCTTAAATGAAAAATCGTCAACGGCGTGAAGTCCGCCGAAAGTTATGCCTAAATTTTTTACTTCGAGAAGAGCCATTTCAGTCAGCCTCCTTTTCGGCAGCCGCTTTTTTCGCGGGACGGATTTTCGCTTTCAAGCTTTCCTTGAAGGCGTTGAATTTCGGATTGTTATTCAGCAGCATCATTGCGATGAGCACAACCGCGTAGATGAGAAGCCTGTAGTCCTCCAGACCGCGGAGCACCTCCGGCAGCAGCGTGATGACTATTGCGGAAATTATCGAGCCGGTAATGCTTCCCATACCGCCAAGAACCACGATAACAAGTATCTCTATGGACTTGTTGAAGTCAAAGGTGTTGGGCTTAAGGATACCTAAATTGTGACCGTAGAGTACTCCCGCTATGCCCGCGAAAAACGCCGCCGTAACAAAAGCAAGAAGCTTGTAGAACACCACGTTTATTCCCACGGATTCCGAAGCGATAACGTTGTCGCGGATAGAGCATATCGCCCTGCCGTGCCGCGATTTCACAAGATTGCGGATAATGATAACGGTAAGCGCCAGTACAACAAAAACGGCAGTAAACGCGCTTGAAGTGCTCTTGTATTTGGCAATGCCTCTCAGACCTCCCGCGCCGCCGAGGAAATCAAGGTTTGTGATAACAGAGCGGATTATCTCTCCGAAAGCAAGGGTAACGATAGCAAGGTAGTCTCCCTTGAGTCGGAGAACCGGTATGCCTATGATTATGCCGAAAATCGCAGCAGCAATGCCGCCGACTAAAAGAGCAAGGGGAAACTCCACCGCTGTCGGCAGATCGCAGTACACCGAAAACAAACAGCCCGCATAAGCTCCCACGGACATAAAACCTGCATGACCGAGAGTAAGCTCGCCCAGAAAACCCACCGTAAGGTTAAGTGATACCGCCAAAATAACGTTTATGCCTATAGGAACAAGCAAGGACTGATAGTGCCTTGAAAGCGCCCCGGCCTGCACAAGCAAAAGTATTACAACATATACCGCAAGGACGATACAAATTGAAATTATATTTTTCAAATGCTTTTTTATTTTCATATCCGTACCCCCTTAAACCTTTTCCATACGCTTTTTGCCGAGAAGTCCCGTGGGCTTCACAAGCAGCACCACTATAAGCACGCCGAAAACTATGGCGTCGGAAAGCTGGGTGGATATGTACGCCTTTGAAAGGCTCTCGATTATGCCCAACAGGAAACCGCCCAGCATTGCTCCGGGTATAGAACCTATGCCTCCCAGAACGGCGGCGACGAACGCCTTAATGCCGGGGAGCGCGCCTGTGTATGGTCCCACAAAGCCGTATGAGGAGGTGAACAGTACTCCCGCCACAGCCGCCAAAGCCGAGCCTATGGCAAATGTTACCGAAATGGTTTTGTTGACGTTAACGCCCATAAGCTGAGCCGCGCCCTTGTCCTCCGACACCGCAAGCATGGCTCTGCCGGTTTTTGTTTTGTTGATAAACAAAGTAAGGCATATCATGATTATGACGGTCACGCCGATAGTTACCGCCGATTCGCCTGTAAGCTCGATACCGCCGAGCTTTATGGGCTGCATGGTGATTACGGATTCGACCTTTCTTTGGTTTGAACCGAATATAAGCAGCGCAAGGCTTTGAAGAAAGTAGCTCACGCCGATAGCTGTAATGAGCACCGTCAGCGGAGAAGCGTTTCTCAGCGGCTTGTAAGCGATCTTTTCCACCGTTATTCCCAGCAGGGAGCAGACCGCCATGCTGACGATTATAGCAAGAGCGGGAGGAAATTTCAGCGTAGCAATCGCCACCGAAAGTGTATAAGCTCCCACCATGATAATATCGCCGTGGGCAAAGTTCAGCATTTTGGCAATGCCGTAAACCATTGTGTAGCCCAGCGCCATAAGGGCGTAGATACTGCCCAGGTTAAGTCCGTTAATGAGCTGTTCTATGAATTCCATTTGCGACCGATCCTTTCCTTTGGTTCTTTTTGTTTGTATATTCGATTTATTATATCACTTTTCACGTCTTTTTTCAAGTGATTTTGCAATATTGACAATAAAAAATGCAAAAGCGCAAAACAAAACGGCAAAAATAAAAGGAGCGCGGCAAAAAGCGTGCGCTCCCGATCAATAATAACAAAAGACTTATCTGGTCTCCTCTGCAAAACCGCTTTCAACAAGTTCGATAAGACCTGTTACAGCAGCTTCCTCATCGGCTCCGTCGGCGATAATTCTGATCTGTGTGCCGCCTACAATACCGAGGGAAAGGATACCGAGAAGGGACTTGGCGTTTACGCGGCGCTCTTCCTTTTCGATCCAGATGGAGGATTTGAACTCATTCGCTTTCTGAATGAAAAATGTAGCGGGACGCGCGTGGAGACCGACCTGATTCTGAACCATTACATCTTTGACGAACATAATACTCTCTCCTAACTTATTTCTTTTGCACGGGTTTATATGTGTATTTCTATGCTATATATTATACCCTGCAATTATCGGTTAGTCAACGAAAAAATGTTACTAAAATGCCTATAGAGCAAAATTTCTGCTTTTTATTTAATTCAGTGATACCGCCGCCCCGAACTTTTGGTAATAATAACGAAATTTATTACCTATGAACAATTTTCCACAGCCTTTTATGTGGATTATATACTAAATTTTTTAATATTTCTGTAGGTTATAATTCATTTGCTGTTCATATTGATATTTTCTGTGAACTTTTTGTATAGGTCGGGACGTCTTTCTTTGGTTATTTTAACGGCTTCATTGCGGCGGAACTCGGCTATGTTTTTGTGATGTCCCGTCAAAAGCACCGCGGGGACTCTCTCTCCCTCCCACACCTCCGGACGTGTATAGTGAGGATACTCCAAAAGTCCCGAAAAGTGACTCTCCTCTGTAAAGCATTCCTCCGAGGACAGCACTCCGCCGCACATTCTCGCGACTGCGTCCGTCAGTACCAGCGCGGGAAGCTCCCCTCCCGTGAGAACATAGTCCCCTATGGATATCTCCTCGTCAACGATCTTGTCAATGACGCGCTGATCCACGCCCTCATAGTGTCCGCAGATGATAAACAGATCACGCATTTTTGACAGCTCCACGGCTCTTTGCTGTGTCAGAACAGTACCCTTAGGGGACATATAGATAACATGGGGCTTTCTCGGAAAATCCTTTGTGACCTCATTAAAACAGCGGTAAATAGGCTCAGCCTGCATTACCATGCCCATGCCGCCGCCGTAGGGAGTATCGTCTACACGGCGGTGCTTGTCTGTGGAGTAGTCCCTTATCTGGTGGCAGTGAAGCTCTATCTTGCCCGCTTTCCGCGCTCTGCCAACAATGCTTTCGTTCAGAACTGTCTCGCACATATCGGGAAAAAGCGTTGCAATATCTATCCTCAGCGGACGTTTTTTCACACGCACCCGTATTCTTTTAGTCATCGAAAAGTCCCTCCAGAACGTGAATTTTCATTATACCCTTTTCAATATCGGTACTCATCACAACGTCGGGTATGGCGGGTATAAGGCGGACTGTTCCGTCCGCGCATTTGATATGGTACACGTCGTTAGCCCCCGTAAAGGACACCTCGCAGAGCTTTCCGTACTCATCGCCGCTGTCGTTGTCAATAACCGTAAGACCTATCAGATCCTGAACGAAATAAGAGCCCTCCTCAAGCTCCACGTCGTTCCTGTCCATATAGAGTATCTTGTTTCTGATATTCTGCGCCTGTTCGGGAGTATCTATCCCCGCAATTTTCATAACAACGATATTTTTCTGCACCCGTGACTTGGTTATCTCCACAGGCTTCGTGCCCTTGTCAAAGTACAGCGTATCGAACTCGCACAGGAATTCTCCCGAATCGCACCAAGGCTCAACGCGCACTTCGCCTTTAAGCCCCTGTACCGCTACTATTTTTCCTATTTCAAGGTATTGCTTCATTTGACAATTCCTCCATAAGCTTGTTTATTTCCGATCTATAATAATCTGTCGTGTATGTGTTTACAGTGCTTTTCAATATATCCATAGCCTGTTTTTTCATATTCTTGCCGGCAAGGCAACAAGCCTGCCAGTAGCGGTTTATCGCCCACGCATTTTCGTCAGGAAGTCTGTCCCGCGGCTTGGCAGGAACTGCGGCATAAGCTTCATCCGAATCTGCTATACACTGCAGAGCAGCGTCGTAATGCCCTGCATAGAATTCATATACCGCTAAAGCCATGGAAACATATCCGCCTGAAACCGGACTGTGCGCATAAGTCCGCATATAGTAAAGTCCGCGGACATACGTATCTGCCGCTGCGACAAGACTTCCCGTCATAAGCTTAGCAAGCATAAGCTGGGAATAATATGTGTGGGCATAGTTCGGACTTATAAAGAAATCCGCTTCATCAAAACAGGACAGCATCAGAATTGCATTGGAAAATTCACCGCGCATATTGTAAACGGAAGCCAGCGTCAGAGCATGGGATTTCATAGTAATATCACTGTGCGCCGCTTTGCAAATGCGTATATATTCTTTGACAAAAGCATCGCTGTAGCCTTCCAAGCGTTCTATTTTTTCTGCTTTTTTCAAAGCTTTTTTTATGCTGTACACTGTCAGCAGACCTGCTGCGAACCCCAACGCTGCACCCGCAAGCACACATATAAGACGTTCCGTTCCTTTAAATTTTAATGAAATAAAGGCTCCCGCCAGAAAGCCGATCGCCGCCGTCGCCAGGTATAAGCTGCCATAGGTTCCCCTTACCGTTCTTGAAGCCGCTTTTTCGTAGGCTTCACGCGCAAGCATTACTCTTTTGTCCTCATGATCCACTTTGCGTTTCCCCCTTTGAATACGCAAAAAGGGAAATACCCCGAAAGCCATTTCCCCATGCATTATAACAGCTTTGAAATTTGCAGGCGTTCCGCGCAGCTCAGTCAATCTCCACCATAATCTTTTGGTTGGATCTTCCCGCGCCGGCGCGCATAACGGTACGTATCGCCTTGGCGATCCTTCCCTGCTTGCCTATGACCCGTCCCATGTCGGCGGAGGCAACGTGCAGATGGTAAACCGTAACGCCCTCCGCGTCCGGTTCGTCTATATCAATCTTTACCGCGTCCCTGTCCTCAACAAGACCGTACACGATACTTCTGAGCAATTCTTCCATAACTACTAACTACCATCCTTTTCTGATAAAACGAAGCAAGAGAACCTAAGGCCGGAGGCTTCTGCCTCCGCCTATATCCTCTTAACGTTCTTTTCCCGGCATTCAGCCGTCCAAGCCTTACAGCGCATTAAAAATTAAAGCAATTAAGCAATTAAAGCACGCCGTTTTTCTCGAAAAGCTTCTTGACAGTCTCTGTAGGCTGCGCGCCGTTAGCCATCCACTTCTTAGCCTTTTCCGCATCGATCTTTACGGTCGAGGGTTCGGTCTTGGAATCATAGTAGCCGATCTCCTCGATAAATCTTCCGTCTCTGGGATATCTGGAATCTGCAACAACAATTCTGTAGAAAGGAGCTTTCTTAGCGCCCATTCTTCTCAGTCTGATTTTTACCGCCATTGGTATACACCTCCTAATTAGAAGATAGAAGTTAGAGAATAGAGGATAGGATCAGTATCCGTTACTTGAACACGACCCGCTCTGTTCTCCGATTTATCACAACGCTTTTGCGTAATGAACTTAATGATGACAATGTCCCTTGGACTTCGCCTTCGGTCTGACGCTGCAAACGCCTTTGGTATCACAGTTATCGCAGATACCGTCGCCGTCCCCGTCGATAAAGGTGCAGTCCTTTCCGCAGTAGTACCCGCTGTTTCCGCAGGTATCGCAAAGTCCGTCTCCGTCGATATCGTTAAAGGAACAATCTTCCTCGCAATAATATCTGCGGTTTTCGCAGTTATCGCAGATGCCGTCACCGTCCTCATCGGTAAAGTCGCAGCCTTTTCCGCAGTAATAAACAGCAGCGATGTTCCTGCTCTGACGTCTTCCGCCGTGATGTCCGCCGTGAGCCGATACGGAAATGCCCGCCATTGAAGCAGTCAAAGCAAGTGCGGTAACAACAACCAACAGTTTTTTCATAAGACATTCTCCTTTCAAAATCAAAGCGTTGGTGAAACGTATAGTCTAAAAACAATTATTGCCTCAATAAAGACGATAACTCTCGCGGCAATAAAAATTGCCTTTGTATATTTGTGTCTGAAAACCACGTCCGGCAGTTAAAACGAATAAGATTTTTCGGTTTCGGGATTTTTCCGTACCGTCGCTATTAGCGCGCTTTCACCTCAAATCCACCCAATCAATACCGCTGTGCCGAACAGCATCAGCAGAACCCCCGCCGCGCCTATAAGAAACCGCAGCACGCCCCTGCTTTTCAGCCTTTGACTTGGTCTGCCGTTTTGATAAGACCAGTAGTCTATGAACCATTTCCAGTCCTTTACCGCCGCCGCAAGGCAGAATGCCCCTACCGCGCCGAACAGTATAAAATAGAAAATATCCATAGCCGCCTTATCTCATGGGAGGCATCATTCCGGGAGGAAGCCTGAGCTTGTTCTTTTTGCCCTTGCCGTTCCTGCCCATAACGCCGAACTGCTTCATCATCTTCTGCATTTCCTCGAACTGTCTCAAAAGCCTGTTCACGTCCGCAACGGAGTTCCCGCTGCCCGCCGCGATCCGCCTTTTCCGCTTGGGGTCGATTATTGAGGGCTTAGCCCTCTCCGCGGGAGTCATGGACAGTATGATAGCTTCTATCCTGCCCATCTGGCTGTCGTCGATGTCCGCGTCGTTTATCTTGTCTCCCACTCCGGGGAGCATTCCTATTATCTGCTTAAGGGGACCCATTTTCCGTATCTGCTTCATCTGATCAAGCAGATCGGTCATATCGAAGCTGTTTTCTTTCAGCCTCTCGGACAGCTTTTTGGAATTTTCCTCGTCGAATGTGGACTGCGCCCTTTCTATCAGGGTGAGCATATCGCCCATTCCGAGAATTCTGGAAGCCATTCTTTCGGGGTGGAACTGCTCGAAATCCCCAAGCTTTTCGCCCGTACCCACAAACTTGATAGGCTTGCCCGTTACCGCCAGTACCGACAGCGCCGCGCCGCCTCTTGTATCGGAATCAAGTTTGGACATAAGCACACTGTTTATTCCCAGCGCGTCGTCGAACGCTTTTGCAACGTTTACCGCGTCCTGACCGGTCATAGCGTCCACCACAAGCATTATCTCGTGGGGCTCGGTCTCGGACTTTATAGTTTTAAGCTCGTCCATGAGCTGCTCGTCTATGTGAAGACGTCCCGCCGTATCGAGGATAACAAGGTCGTTTCCGTAATCCTTTGCGTGCTTGACGGCTTCTCTCGCAATGGTAACAGGGTTTATCTGTCCCATTTCAAAAACGGGAACTCCCGCCTTTTCGCCCACGACCTGAAGCTGGCTTATAGCTGCGGGACGGTACACGTCGCAGGCTGCCAGCAGCGGACGCTTGCCCTGCTCCTTGAAAAACTTCGCAAGCTTAGCCGCGTGGGTGGTCTTGCCCGAACCCTGCAAACCGCACATCATGACGATACAGGGCGGCTTTGAGGGAAAATTCACCCTTGCGTTGCTGTCGCCCATAAGAGCGATAAGCTCCTCGTTAACTATCTTGATGACCTGCTGACCGGGAGTAAGACTTTTCAGTACGTCCTCTCCCACCGCTCTTTCGGACACCTTTGCTACAAAATCCTTGACGACCTTATAGCTTACGTCAGCCTCCAAAAGAGCCATACGCACCTCGCGCATAGCCTCCTTAACGTCCGCCTCGGTAAGCTTTCCTCTGCTTTTAAGACGCTTGAAAACGCCGTTTAATTTTTCGGACAGACCCTCGAACGCCATAAAAACCACACTTTCTCAAAAATATATGTATGTCTCCCGCTTTCCGTCCGCCTCTGTCAGAACAATTCACTGTTCTCCTCGGCAAGCCGGAGAAGCGTATCCGCAAGCCTTAAAGCCATCTTGATGTTGCCGCCGTAAGAGCACTCGGACTTTATATCCTTTGCAATTGCCAGTATGCGATCCATAAGTTCCGAAAATTTTTCCGACCGTTCGGCAAGGTGAAATTTTTCTTCCATATCGAAAAGGGTCTGCTCGCCGCGCTTGATACTGTCGCGCACGCCCTGACGGGTAATGCTCTCGTGCTCCGCTATCTCCGACAAAGACAAATCCTCGTTGTAATAAAGATCGATGACATCCTTTTGCTTATCGGTAAGCATGGGCGCGTAATAATCAAGCAGTATCGCTACCCGAAGATTTTTTTCGCTGTTCATAAACGCTGCCGCCCTCCAATAGACCTGTAGTATTTGCTGCTGTTCTGATGTTCGGCGGAAGCCGTCATTGTAAAGCAAAATTACTTTACATAATTATACTACAATCTCCACGATTTGTCAAGGGGGTAAAATGTAAATTTTCAAAAATGCTTCCGATATCCGTAATTTAGCGGAACCCTCATTTCTGTACAGAAGCAAAAACTTTTCCGTATATGAGTCAAGGAAATCAATTTTATATCATCATAACGATCCTCATTGCAAAGATGAAAATCCGCCTTGACAAATCAGGTAAAATAGTGTATCATTATTATAAAAAATACAGCCGCGGCGGAATGGCCCCAAAGCGGAGAACGGAGTATCATTATGGCTGATGTAAGGCTTACCGATCTGATAGACGTAAATACCCTTCAGGAGATCCAGGACGGCTTTGCCAGGCTTACAGGCATGGCTGCCCTCACAACCGACGAAAGAGGAAACGCCGTCACCCAGGGAAGCAATTTTACAGACTTCTGCATGAACTATACAAGACAGTCCTCGATCGGCTGTTCAAGGTGCGAAAGGTGCGACAAGGAGGGCGGAGAGCAGACAATGCGCACAGGCCGCGCCGCCGCATATTTCTGCCATGCGGGACTTGTGGACTTTGCCGCTCCGATAATGCTCAACGGTACATTTATCGGTTCATTTATCGGCGGACAGGTGCTTACCGAAAAGCCCGACGAGAACAAATTCCGCAGGATCGCCGAGGAGATCGGAGTCGATCCTAACCTGTACATAAAGGCTCTCAGAAAAATAAAGATCATTGACAAGGAACAGGTGGACGCTGCCGCAGATTTTCTCTGCACGGTAGCAAAGGTGCTGTCCCAGACCGCTTATAATACCTATCTTGCAAATATGTCCAACTCCGGTCTGACTACCCTGAATCATTCTATCCTTATGAAAGCGGACGAGGCGGAGGCCGCTCTCAAAGACGGTTCAAGCCGTATACACGCTCTTACCGGCGCTTTTGAAAAGGTAGACCATATTGCCGATGAAACAGCCAAGGAGGTAGCCGCTACCGCGGAAACGGTAAAGGTTATACAGAACATTGCGCTCAATACAAAAATACTCGGCTTCAACGCTTCCATAGAAGCCTCACGCGCAAAGGAAAGCGGAAAGGGCTTCGGCGTTATCGCTCAGGAGGTAAGGACTCTTGCCGAAACAAGCAAGGGAGCCGCCGACAAGATCGAATCCGCTGTAAAGCGCATAGACGAATATTCGTCCGGAATGAGAAAAGAGGTCGTCCGTACCAAGGACGCGGTCGATCAGTGTCTTGAGGAGCTTAAAATATTTTCAAGTCTTCTCAACGAGCTGAAAGCCATGTCTGCGGAATAACAATATTTTTATTCAAATCTTCCTGACGGCGGACTTCAGCCGCCGCCGGAAAAATGTCAAAAGGAGGCTTGTGTATGGATATGGTAACTTCTATTGCCAATATGTCAATGGCTATGAGCTCCGCCAAGTTTCAGCAGGATCTCGGCTTGACCATGATGAAAAAAACCATGGAAGCCAATACGGACATGATCAACGGCATACTTGACATGGCAGAAGCTGTTCCTCATTTCCCCGGCGCTAACGGAAGCATTCTCGACGTAAGAGCGTAAATCGCCTTACCCGGCGCCTGAGTCCTATGCGCGGATAAAGCCCGAAGCATTTTGAGGATTATGCGCAGATCCTTAACTGCTTCCCACGGCGGACGCTTTGCGGCATTTGCCGATCAATGCAAAACAGCAAAGCATACGGACGATATCCCATGGACGGCGATACGTCCGCGGATCAGGACAAACCAAAGCTGCCGTACCTTAACGGGTACGGCAGCTTTTTCTGTTTTTATTCCTGATGCAAAGAAACCGCTTTCCTTATTCTCCTGAAATAATCTCGTTAATTTCGCTTATCATGTCGCAGGGGCAGGGAGCTTGTGATGTCTGTACAGACCGGTCGGTCTGCTCAGTTTGTTCAGTCTGCCCAATTTGCCCGGTTTGAACAAATTGAGCGAGTTGGGCAATTTGAGTGAGTTGAGTAAGCGGATCGAGCCGGTCTTCGCGGGAATCGTGATGATGATGGTGATGATGCGGTGGCGGACAGCAGCAGGGAGGTTCCGGGGGACAAGGCGGAGGACAAGGGGGGCAGAACTTGGGAGGACAGTCGGGCTCAAACGTCATGAAAATAAACGTAACTCCCGCAGTCTGACCGCAGCAGCATCTGACCCGTCTGGTCTGGGCGCGGGGCGAGGAGAACTCGTTTCCCGTAACGGTAACGGCATATTCCTTTCCGTCGCCGCAGTTGTCGCATCCGCAGGAATCACACGGCACGCTGAATATTGCCGAGCCGCCGCCGGCTACTCTGCCCGTAAGGGTAGTGCTGCCGTCTCTGCTTCTTATAACTACGTCGAAATATCTTTGAGGAAAAGTGCAGGGAGCGAAGTTGTCCTCGACAGTAACGGCTATTCTGCACATTTTGTTATCGGAGCAGCCGCAGCTGTTGTTATTGTTGTTATTATTATTGTTGCCGCCGCTGTTATTGCTGTTGTTATTGCCGCAATTGCTGCACATAATATTCAGTCCTTTCGCATTGCGAATTTTGCATATGGCGTAAACACGGTCGGTACACAAAGGCCGTGTTTTGTCCTGTTCCGGGATAAAAAGTACTGACAAAAACCCGCGCAGGTTATTGCTTGATTTTTGTGAACTTTTAATCGGGGAGCAGTATTACATTATATGCGGACTGCTGACGCCGTGTTCATGCGATCACGGTCAATGCCGATATTCAGTCGGGCAGTATGCCTTTGCCGCGGGCCTCAAGAAGCTTTTTGTAAATATGTTCGTACAGTATCTCCGAACCGTCGGAAATTCCTGCCGCACGCTTTTCCACCTGACCGAATCTGATTCCGTGTTCTTTCCAGGAAATGCCGTTCCGGTGCAGATTGAGCAGAAGAGGCTGTACCCTGTCCATAGCGGCGGCAAATTTTGCTTCGGGAGTCTTACCGGTCTCAAAGTCCTCCCACAGACCGCGGAACTCCTTTTCCTGTTCGGGAGGGAGCAGCGCGAAAAGCCTGTCGGCGGCAGCTTTCTCCCGCTCCGCCTTTGTGGTGTTCCCATCACCGTCGTAGCAGTAGGTGTCGCCCGCGTCTATCTCCACGATATCGTGTATCAGAACCGTTTTCATGGTCTTTAGCACATCTATGGGTTCGTTGGAGTACTCCGCCAGCACCGCCGTGAAAAGCGCAAGAGAAAAGCTGTGCTCCGCGTCGTTTTCCCGTCTCGGATACGGTTTTGAGACATTGCTTCCGTCGGGCATGGGCGGAAGATCGTCGGTGCTTGTGTAGGTCTGACGGTAAATATTTTTCAGCCTGTCCGCCTCCATAAGGAATGCAAGCTGATTTGCAAGTTTCGATATGTCCATAATATCACCTTTCCTTAGCTTTAATTATAGCTTATTAAGCAGAAAAAAGCAATAATAAAACCGCCTGTTTTGTAACAGACGGAATTTATTTTGAATTTGTTATTTTCCCCTTGAATACGGCTTTTTCACATCGGTTCTGCCCATAAGATAATCAACGCTTGTTCCAAATATATCGGCTATATTTCCCAAAGTCTCTACAGGAATACCCCGAACTCCCTTTTCATAGCTTGAATAGGTACGGCGGTTTATGAACAGCTTATCTGCCATTTGCTGTTGGGTAAGGTCGCTGTCCTCTCTTAAATTTCGTATTCTCTTGTATTCCACGTGAAACACCCTTTAACTATTTATATCGCTTTGATACGGAACTGCGCCCCACAAGATAATCAATGTTCACATCGTAATAATCCGCAAGTTTAATTAAAAAGTTCAGCGGTATTTCTCGTTCTTCCCGTTCATATTTTGAATAAAGCGACTGGTCGCACATTAAATATTCGGATATCTGTTTTTGCGTTAAATCTCTGTCCTCTCGCAAATCTCTTATTCGCAGTCTCACAATAATATCACCCAAATATATTATATCTTAGGTCATTATGTCCTATTGACAAATTGGACTATTTGTCCTAAAATTATTTATATAATAAATTGAAAAGAGAGTGATACTCAGTGAAAGTAGCCGTAATAGGTTCAAGAAGTCTGACAATAGACGATCTGGGAAAATATCTCCCCGAAAATACAACTGAAATTATTTCCGGCGGAGCAATGGGAGTTGACACCTGCGCCCGAAACTATGCTGTCGCCCACAATATAAAGCTGACGGAATTTCTGCCCGAATACGAAAAATACGGACGAAGCGCGCCCCTGAAGCGTAATATAACTATTATTGAAAACGCAGATATCGTGCTTGCGTTCTGGGACAGAAGATCGCGCGGCACGTGGTTTGTAATAAACAAATGCCGCGAAATGGGAAAGGAAGTCAAAATAAAAATCCCCCTGCCGTGATGACAGAGGGATTTTTGTTCAAAGCCTTGAATTAAAGCTCTGCAAAGTACTTGATAGTTCTTACCATCTGAGATGTGTAAGAGTTCTCGTTGTCGTACCAGGAAACAACCTGTACCTCGTAGAGGTCGTCGGCGATCTTAGCAACCATTGTCTGTGTTGCGTCGAACAGGGAACCGTATCTCATGCCGATAACGTCGGAGGAAACGATCTGCTCCTCGTTGTAGCCGTAGGACTCGGAAGCAGCAGCCTTCATAGCAGCGTTGATGCCCTCCTTGGTAACGTCCGCGCCCTTAACAACAGCAGTAAGGATAGTTGTAGAACCTGTGGGAACAGGAACTCTCTGAGCGGAGCCGATGAGCTTGCCGTTCAGTTCGGGGATAACAAGTCCGATAGCCTTAGCAGCGCCTGTGCTGTTAGGAACGATGTTAGCAGCGCCTGCTCTTGCTCTTCTCAGGTCGCCCTTTCTGTGAGGACCGTCAAGGATCATCTGATCGCCTGTGTAAGCGTGGATAGTGGACATGATACCGCTCTGGATAGGAGCGTAGTCGTTAAGAGCCTTAGCCATAGGAGCAAGGCAGTTTGTTGTGCAGGAAGCAGCGGAAATGATTGTATCATCCTTAGTAAGAGTGTTCTCGTTTACAGAGAATACGATAGTCTTAAGGTCGCTGCCTGCGGGAGCGGAAATAACAACTTTCTTTGCGCCTGCGTCGATATGAGCCTGGGACTTCTCCTTGGAGCAGTAGAAGCCTGTGCACTCGAGAACAACGTCAACATTGAGCTCACCCCAAGGAAGCTCGTTAGCCTTAGCCATAGCATAGATCTTAAGGGTCTTGCCGTCAACTGTGATAGTACCTGCCTCGTCGTCAGCGAAAACCGTGTGGAGATTCTCGCCGATCCTTCCGCAGTAACCGCCCTGAGCGGTATCGTACTTGAGAAGCTGAGCCAGCATGGAGGGCTTTGTGAGGTCGTTGATAGCTACGATCTCATAACCTTCCGCGCCGAACATCTGGCGGAATGCGAGACGACCGATACGTCCGAAACCATTGATTGCAACTTTAACTGCCATAATAGAATTCCTCCTAAAAGAAATTTAAATTTAAGGCTGTCCCGCAGAGGAACGATTTCCCTGCGAGGACAACAGCATATATTTATTTTAACCTATTTTGCTCAAATTTGCAATACCTTTTTGGAAATTTTTTTATCATTCCGACGGTAAAAAACGGCAGTTCGCGGCATAGCTGTGCCGATTGCACATATATGCCGTTCCCTTTTGTGGAAAACGTAGAAAATTTTAACGTCCGTTGACAACAGTTTTTGTCTGTATTAAAATTAAATTAAAGTATATCTATGGGAGGCGCATATCATGGATCATTACGTGTTTTTTTCTTTTGAACCTGTTACTTTTATAGGTACTATTGTAAATATTGCCCTTTTGGGAGGGATAATTTTTCTTGTCGCCGACCTGCTGCGGAGAAAATACGGCGAAAAAAACAAGGATAATAAGGACAATAAATAACTACCTTGAGGTACAGACGCAAAACATACGGTCAAATTCTGCATTGATACATTAAGGCAACGAAATAAAATTTTAAGACGACAAAGCGGGATGGCAAGGCTGTTCCGCTTGATTTGTCGGATCTGGCTGCATCTTTAAAAAGACGCGTGGTGATACTATATGAAATACAAAAATATCGTTGAAGGACGGTTCATATCCCGTCCCAACAGATTTGTGGCATATGCCGAAATAAACGGCAGGACAGAGGTCTGCCACGTTAAAAACACCGGACGGTGCAGAGAACTGCTTACGGAGGGCTGCACAGTCTGGCTGGAAAAAGCGGAACCGTCCTCAAAAAGAAAGACCCTTTACGACCTTGTGACCGTCCGCAAGGGGGACAGGCTCATCAACATGGACAGCGCCGCTCCCAACCGTGCCGCGGCGGAGTTCCTGCCGAATATTTTTCCCGGAGGAAATATCAGACCGGAGTATACTTACGGAAACTCGCGGTTCGACTTTTACATAGAGAAAAACGAAAAAAGGATACTCCTTGAAGTAAAAGGGGTCACTCTCGAACAGGACGGTATAGTTATGTTCCCCGACGCTCCCACCGAGCGGGGAGTCAAGCATATAAACGAGCTGGCAAGATGTCTTGACGAGGACTTTGAAACGTATCTGCTGTTCGTGATACAAATGGAAGACGTCCGGTACTTTACACCAAACGACGGGACTCACCCGGAGTTCGGGCAGGCTTTAAGGCAGGCAGCGGAGAGGGGAGTAAAGCTGCTGGCTTACGACTGCAATGTAACTCCCGGCAGTATGGAGATAAGAAACGAGGTGGAAATAAGATTATGAGCACGCATGAGACTTCAAACTGCGAAAGCTGCGTAAATTACGTTTACGACGAGGACTGGGAGCAATACGTCTGCGCCGCCGATCTGGACGAGGACGAAATGGGAAGATTCCTGAGCGGAACGACACGAGGCTGCCACATGTACCGTCTCGACGACGAATACGGCGTGGTCAGGAAACAAATGTAAGCGGTTTTATACAAAATATTGATGATTGCTGTATAAATTTGTGCAAATTTGCCGATATAAACTGCTTTACTTTTTTATGAAAATATGGTATTATTATAAAAATGGCAAGGTGTTTGTCTGAATAAATTAACGGGCGTTTTACCGTCCCAATATATATGGAGGGTATCTATGCTGGACTTTAATACCAAAAAAGAAATACTGCGGCGCTTAAAGGCAAAGAGGTCTAAAAACAAGCTTCTATGGCTTCCATGCGTGACGGCTGAACTGTTTGTCAAGCTGTGGTACGCGTTCCTGTGCCGCGCCGATATGGCTCTGTCGGACAAAAACGGAAAATTCCTCGGCATAAAGCAGCCGAGCGAGAAAAAAGGCAGACGCAGACAGGACGATATCGTCTATGTTAAAAGATCTTTCTGGGGACGGCTCATGTCAGCCGTTCTGGCGGCTTCGTTCGTGATGATGTTCGTTCCGGAACTGGGGATAAGCTTTGACGTTGCGGCGGCAATGGGTCCGCTGAAGCTCGAATACAACGGCAAAGAGGAGAGCTTTTGGGTTGACCAAACGCCCGGTTCCGATTTGGTAGTTCATGATAAGGACTATCAGGCTGCTTCCAAATATACGGGCGTTAAAATCGGCGAACCCATCAAAGCCTACGGAAACGTAAGGCTCTCATGGGAGCTTGAAAGCGAAAAATACACTGATATTTTCAACACGACGTATGAACTTACCCAGTTTATTTCCGGATATAATATCATTATCAACGACCAAAGCGGAAAAAATCTGTACAATCAATCGATAAATAACACAAATACAAGCATCAAGGATTTTGAAGTCAAGCTCGGCGATTACACAAATGATTTGAATATAAAGATCAACCCGATTTTCAGGGTTCCCGCTTGGGTGTATATTGCGGACAGCGGTGAGAAAGATGAGCAGGGAAATCCAATTCCAACGCTTACTCCTTCTGGAGGATCGACTTTCGCCCCCGTTACGAGTTTGAATGGCGGTACAAAGGATTTGGGGAAAGCTGACGCGCATTTTGACGCGGCGTCAATGAACGCTGCACTTGTGGATATCAGTTCGGGTATGGCAACGGAAGAATTTTATCCCGACAGCAGTAAGGACGTTAACATCGAATGGGATCAGCCGCAGATGATACTCGACGGTGTGACGGTTCAAGGCGAATATCCTGACGGCTATTGGGTATATCTGTACGATTACACCACTAATAAAATGGCCGCCAAAAAGCAGGAGATTGCGGTAAGCGCGCAAACCAGCCCCAAAATGAGCCGCAGTGTCAGAACGCTTTTTGGCAACGATCTGGCTTACGGACATCATTACAGGATATTTGTTGAGGCGTACAAAAACATATGGGGCGGGACCCCGACATCTTATAATGTTACGAGCACGGGGCTTGTAACCAGCAGCCTGTATGCCGTTAGCCAAGGCGATGAAAACATATACAAGCTGTATCAAAGTTATCCCGACGATAACAAAAACCTGTGCAAGGATCTGTATATTGCTCCTTATATTGAATTTGACACTATTGATTACACAAAATCGTCCATAACCGTTTCATGGAAAAAGGATTCGTCAAGTACCTATACAGGCGTTGAGATATACCGTTCTACCGAGGATATTCAGGTGAGCGATCTTGTAGACGTGCTTGTCAGCAATGCGGGTAAACCGAATGAATACGGGATCGAAAAAATTACGGAGATCCTCAATGACAAAACGCTTTCTTATACGGATACCAAAATCAATAAGGATACGCAGTATTATTACTATATTGTTCCGTTCATCACAAAGACAAGGAACGATACAAACAGGATCCGCGGCACGGCTGCCCGTGACGGAGGTGTTTTGGAATTTAACCTTACCACGGTAAGAATTACATATACCACCGACAATGGAGAAGTCAAGCTGCAATGGACTCCCTCAAAAACCGCAAATAACAGTTACGGAAACGCCGACGGATACAAGCTTGAAATTTTCCAGAAAAAGAAGTACAATCCCGACACCAAGAAAGTTGAGGTCGTTCCAGATGGAAGCCAGCCGATATTTTCGGACGACACCTTCGGACCGAACGATCTGTCGTACGACCACAAAGGCTTGTTCAACACCGAGGTGTATACCTACGTTGTTACGCCGTACGTTAATGTAAATCCCCAGTCCGGTCCGCCGAAGCCTTTTTACGGTCCCTCGACGTCTGTTAATGTAACGGTGGGAGGTCTTCTCGGAATTCCCGAAAATGTTACAGCCGAATGTACTGCGGACGGTGAAGTAACGATCAAATGGGATAAGGTTGACAATGCCACGGGATATACTATACGCTATACAGACGAATATAACGGAGAGATCGTGTCCGGCACCCTTGACTCAAAGACAAATACAAAGGTGCATAAGGGTCTTTTGCTTAACCATGTGATAACATATTACGTAACTGCGTACAAAACTGTTACGGTGCAGTATGAATCGCAAACGACTTACGGCGAAGAATCCATACCCGCAAAGGTTAAGGTAGGCAGCACCCTTGCAAGACCGCAGAACCTGAAAGCGACCACTACCGACGGAACGGTCAATATCAGCTGGTCGGACGTGTCAGGCGCGAAAGGCTATCTGCTTCAATATAAGTATATAAAGAAGGACGGCACGCGCGTTGAATTTGTAAACGACATAACTCAAATCAAGGATAATGTTTTCGACCTTACCGATGTGAAATATGTTCACTCAGGACTTAACAACGGCGACAGATATACTTACCGCGTTTTGGCTTATAAGGAGGTCAGCGGTGAAACGGTTTACAGTCCATGGTCGGATGAGGCATGGGTAATCGTCGGCATTGCGCTTGACGCACCAAAGGATTTCACAGGTACGACAAAGGACGGACAGGTAGACCTTAAATGGTCGGCGTCAAAGGGCGCGGAGGGCTATGAGCTTTATTTCCGCAAAAACGGAGGATCGTGGGAACACGTCGACGTGAGCAAGCCCGGATTCCAGCATATAGGTCTCGGCAACGGCGACAGATACGAATATTATGTAACAGCTTACAAGACTGTAAACGGTGAAAGAGTATACAGCGGAGAATCAAACCATCTCAACTTTAAAATAGGCGACGATCTTGCTTCACCAAAGGACTTCAACGCGGTCACAACAGACGGTCAGGTCTCTCTGACATGGACTGCCGTAAAGGGTGCGGAGGGTTACGTCCTTTACGCATACAGCAGCGGACGTTCTTACCAGTTCGACCTGAGCAAGCCTGCTTATCTCCACACCGGTCTCAGCAACGGCGACAGCTGGACGTACTACGTAGTTGCCTACAAGACCGTAAACGGACTGAGAGTTTACAGCAGTCCGACAAAATCCATAACCGTTACAATAGGCGTTTCGCTCAATTCCGTTGTGGATCTTACCGCGACTGCAGGAAATCGCCAGATCGACCTGAGCTGGACAAAAGTCAACGGCGCTGAGGGTTATGTTGTTTACCTCTACAACTCAAAAACAATGGAGTTCGAGGCGATAACAGTAATAACCGGCACCAAATATTCCCACACCGGACTTAAAAACGGACAGAAGTACACTTATATGGTCGCGGCTTATAAGACAATCAACGGCGAGAGATATTACGGCGAGTATTCCATGGCTGTGTCTGCTACTCCCTCCACGGGTCTGAATACAGACATAGACAACACTCTTACTGTAAGAGGTACGACGCCTTACGGAATTTCCCACAGCGAATACATCGACGCAAGCGCCAATCATGCTGCTTTCGACGAGCCTGTTGATGTATACTTCACTACTAACAGAGAATCCACCGAAGCTGTAAAGGACGTTCTCAAGCATTATGCCGACGGATTAAAAAGCTTTATAATCTATCCTTTCGATATAAGCATCTACAGCGAGGGGACAAAGATAGAGGTTGATCCCAACGACGGCTATACAGTTACGATAACCATGCCTATCCCCGACAGACTTATCGCGTACCGCGACTACATCACGGTTGTTCACATCGGCGATGGAATGGAAGATACCGAGGAGATTGGAATGGACGACGCCGAGGACTGGATACGCACGGCTGACACGACTCTGGAAGTTCTGCCCTGCGCTGTTGTGGATATCGACAATGTATGGTGCATTCAGTTCGTATGCTCAAGCTTTTCGCCCTATGCCCTTGTTATCTACAAGGATCACATTTCGGACGTTTCCTCAGGCGGAGGCATTCTGAACGGAGACTTTGCGGGAAGCTTTAATTCGGGAGTACTGCTCTTTACTGCTCTTCCCGACATCATGCCCCATAACAAAAAGCTCAAGGTTGTTCAGGGCGGCAAAAAAAGATACCGTATAAAGAGCGTTGAGAAAAGATAATGTTTAAGCGGGTCGGTCATAGACTGACCCGCTTTTTGTCTGCACAATTGTAGGAGACCGCAGGACGTCCGCTTTGGGGTTTTTGAAGAATATTTGATAAAATGTTACGAAATAATTGACATAAAAACCATGCGGGTGTATAATTTAAAAGGATACCCAAATACAACGAATGGAATTTTTGATTCAGAAAGGACAGATCATGAAAAAGATTTTGAGAGGATTTAAGGCTGTGTTCTGCGGAACGTTAGCCGCCGCTTCGGCGCTTGCCATGTCGGGGTGCACCAATTACACTAAAATGCTTAACGAGCAGCCTGCGGAATATATTTCAATGGCGCAGGAAAACACCGTGAACGCTATTGCCGGAAACAGCTTCGGCGCGGAACGCAAACTGCTCGGCGAAGCCTGCAAAGACGGTTCCTTAAAGCTGGATTTTGAGGTCGAAGGGGTTGGCTTCAGCGGAGAACTGTATGTCAGCGAAAAGGACGAAAAAACCGCTCAGCTCTATAAGCTTACGGGTACGGAGGGCACGTCAGCGGAGGTTTACCTCTATACGGGCAAGGACGGCTTTAAAATAGGTACCAACGGAAATTCAGGCAGACATGTTTACGACATAACCTTTGAGGGCTTTGCGGAAAAGCTGGCGGCTTCAATATTCGCTCCCGATTCAGGTTCGGAGTATGCCATGGATCAGGAGAGCTACGACGCGCTTCTCGAGTACATAGACGGTATATCCGCTGCGATTGAGGGAAACACCGAGCCTGCTGACAATATGACAGCGCTTTTTGAGAACTTTGCCGAGAATCACTCTCCTGTTACCGAAGAAAAAGTCGAAGCGGATATCGGCGGCGAAACAGTAAGCGCAAACACGGTTACATACAGCTATTCAAAAGACGACATCGTTTATATGTGGGAGGAATTCGTTGACGTTTATATTGACGACTACATGGACGAAACCGCTTTTGAGTACTACACCAAGGACGAGATGAAGGAACAGATGATGTCGGTTTTCGACGGGATAGACGGCTGCGATCTTAAAATAGTGCACTATGTAAACAGCAAAAGCCACGCCCTTATGATGTCGGACGTCGATCTGCTTGTTACGGTCGACGACGAGACTGCGTGCTTTTTTATGGACGCTCTTTACGGCGCAGACCCGGAAAATTCCGATAAACAAAGCTTCCGCGCAGGTATCAGCGGCGACGGCGAGGAATATTTTATAGCGGCTGACCTTACGCAGGAAGAAAACGGCTCGTCTGTTGTAATATCTCTTTCCGAAGACGGAGAGGCATCCGAGGTAGCAGTTTTAGCTTCTTACAGGGACGGGGAGGACTATAAGCTTACATTGGACATTCCCGACGAAGAGATTTCATGCTCGGCAGAGGGTACGATAAAGACGGATAAAAAATCCTTTGAGATAACTCTTGACAAGGTTTCGGCGACTACCGGTTCGGCTGAGGTATCCTATATGCCGAATGGTGTTGTGACGGTAGAAAAGGGTACTCCTATGCCTGAGCTTGACGCGGACGGGGAAATTCTTGACATTACCGAGGAGGAGCTTGATACGCTGCTTGAAAACATTGAAAGCGACTTTACCGCGGTTATGGAGGAAACTCCCTACGGACGCGAGATGCTCAGCTATGTTGAAAAGTCAAAGATGACAGCCGCAAATGCCAACGCGAAAAGCTGTCATACGGCTGTTACCGCGATGCTTGTTCAGGCGATCGTTGACGACCGTGCATATTCGGGCAGTACGGTTTCAAACAACGGCGGAACAGCGTTCAGCTTCGGCGGCACGGATACGGACTGCTCCGCATATCTGGGTGAAAGCTTCACGGGCTACGCATACGGCGAGTTCGACCCCGACAGCGGCACGGTCGATTATATGCTCTGGTCGGAGGAGCCTATCCCCGACGGCATAAAGCATAAAATATCCTCGGATGAACAGCAGGAGTACGCGGAACAGGGAATCTATATAGGCTGCTATCCGATACCAACGTGACAAAGCCAAACCAAAGGGTACCGAACTAAAGCGGTACCCTTTTTAAGGGAGTTTACTATGAATATACGAAGATTACGCCCGGAGGACGACAGGTACGCTCTGAGCCGTATTTACGAGGAAAGCTGGAAATATGCCTACAAAGGGATAATTCCGCAGGAATATCTTGACAGCATACCGAAAGGACAGTGGGCGGCTTCCGCGGACAAGGCGGGTATGCACACGCTCGTCGCCGAGGAAAACTGTGAACTCATAGGCACGTCAAGCTTTTGTCCCTCCCGCTTTGAGTACATGGCTGACCGGGGCGAGATAGTGGCAATATATCTTCTGCCGGGCTTCATGGGTAAAGGCTATGGCAAAAAGCTTTTTGAGGAAGCCGTCCGTGAACTTAAAGAAATGGGTTACAGAAACATATTTCTGTGGGTGCTGGAGGACAATATCGGTGCGAGACGCTTTTATGAAAGGCAGGGCTTTGTCCCAAACGGAAAATATCTTGACGATAATATCGGCGGCAAGCTCCTGCGGGAAATAATGTACGTAAACACGTAAAAATTCAAAGCGATTTATCTATATAATATACTGAGGTGTTCCCGATGAATGAAAGACTTCCTTATCTGAGAGAAAAAACCGCCAAGCTTACCACCTCGCCCGGTGTGTACCGAATGAGGGACAAAGGCGGCAATATCATCTATATCGGAAAGGCCAAGAACCTGAAAAACAGGGTGACAAGCTATTTCCGCGAGACTCCCGACCATACTCCCAAGGTGGCGCAAATGGTGTCCCACGTTTTCGATTATGACTTTATCGTTACCGACAGCGAATACGAGGCGCTTGTGCTGGAGTGCTCCATGATAAAGCAGCATCAGCCTAAGTACAACATTTTGTTAAAGGACGACAAGGGCTACAGCTATATCAAGATATCCGACGGAGAGTACCCCCGCATTACGGCGGAGCTGAAGAAAACAAGCGACGGCAGATATCTGGGTCCCTATACCAGCGCGTTTGTGGCTAAACAGGCTGTCGAAGAGGTCAACAAGGTGTTCATGCTGCCTACCTGCAAAAGGGTATTTCCGCGTGATATAGGCAAGTACCGCCCCTGCCTGAACAATCACATCAAGCAGTGCATGGGAGTATGCACAGGGGATATTTCCGCGGAGGAGTACGGGGAAATAATAAATCAGGCTGTGGAGTACATTCAAAGCGGCTCGGAGGCTTCTGTTGAAACTCTTACAGAGCAGATGAACAAAGCCGCGGAAAATCTCGATTTCGAGCTTGCGGCGCGGCTCAGGGACAGGATATCCGCAATAAAAAGAGCTGCCGACCGTCAGAAGATAATGGACGACGATATGCGGGACACGGATATAATCGCGGTCGCCCAGAACGGTGAAAACGCCTGCGCCGCCGCCCTTATGTACCGCGGGGGACGCTTGTACGACCGCGCCGAATTTGATCTAGGTACTCTTGACAGCGAAGCGGATATGCTTGAGGATTTTGTTTTGCAGTACTATTCCGCTCCGTCGAGAATACCGCGGGAGATAATCACCGAGGAGGAACTGCCCAACGCCGAAATGGTTGAAAAGCTGCTTCGGGAACGGTGCGGACGTGCCGTGGATATTTCCTCCAAAAAGCGGGGAAAGGGTCTGCGGCTTATCATGATGGCAAAATCCAACGCAAGCGACAGCCTTGCCATAAAGGTGGGAAGAACGGGCAAGGAGATAGTCGCTCTGGAGGCTCTGGGGAAAATTCTCGGACTTCCCGAACCTCCGCGATACATTGAGGCATACGATATATCCAACTTAGGCAGCTCGTCCATGGTCGCGGGAATGGTGGTTTTCGAGAACGGACGTCCCCTAAAAAAAGCCTATAAAAAATTCTCCATAAAGGAGACTGCGATACAGAACGACTATGCAAGCATGAGAGAGGTACTGGAAAGACGGTTCAAGCACGGTCTTGACGAAAACGAAACGGACGAGGGCTTCAGCCGTATGCCCGACCTTATATTGCTTGACGGAGGCAAGGGACAGGTAAACGCCGTAGAACCCATACTCCGTGAAATGGGCGTGACGGTGCCTATATTCGGCATGGTCAAGGACAACAACCACCGAACCCGCGCCATTGCAACGTCAGGCTCGGAGATCTCAATTTCGGGGACAAAAAGCGCATTCATGCTTGTTACCCGCATACAGGACGAGGTGCACAGATTCTCCATAACCTATCAGCGAAGCAAGCACAGAAAGCAGTCCTACGAGATGGGACTTACACAAATAAAGGGGATAGGTGAGAAAAAGGCGCAGAAGCTTTTCGCCGCTTTCAAGACCCGCGAGGAATTCAAAAAGGCCTCCGTTGAAGAGATAGCAAAGGCTGCGGGCGTAAACCGGGAGCTTGCGGAGCAGATCTGCGAGTTTGTCCGGAAGGAACTGTAAAAGAACAAAAAAGAGGAGGTATCAGCCCTCCTCTTTTTTCACCAGCAATATCGGGTATCCGCTTTCGTAGGGCTTTACCGCGTCGGGGTGGGAATCCGCATAAGCGAAAATTTTTTCCGCCAGACCGTTTTTCTCCAGCTCTCCGCAAAGCTCCGACAAAGGCTTTGCGTACATTGTCGGACATATCGACGCTATAGATATGACTCGGCAGCCCCCAAGCTCCATTACGCGGTAGGGCCATATGCGGCAGTCAAAAGGCTTGTCGTCACCGAGCATACACCCCGATTTCGGGTCGAGCATGGGACAGTAGTACAGACCGTCCTCCGATTCCTCCATGCGGAACAGCCAGCCGTCACCCTTTTGCACAAAAGCGGTATCGGGAAATTTTCCCGACGCCTTGTTCTTCAGGCTCTCCTCCAGTACCGGAGTCTCCCATAAGTCGTATTTGTCGAATACGCAGCATATGCGGCAGGACGCGCAGTCCTCGCCCTTTAAAATATTTTTAAGCATAAAACCTATCCTTTCGGGAATAACTTTCTCCGTTCCGCGGGACAATAATACTAATTCACTTCCAATTGTGTTTGCGCCTTGCGCTGACAAAAATTTCTGCGCAAAATTCATATACGCAAAATTTTGCTTGAAATTTTTGTACACAATTAAGTCGTGAATTAGTATAATACCATTAAAAACCGCAAAAACGGAGGAATTTTTATGAATGTTTCAAAACAGCAGTACAGTACAATGGTCAAAAAAATATCGCCAAATTCCAAAAGCTGGATAGACATACCTAAAGCCTTTGTGATCGGCGGTATCATCTGCTGCATAGGTCAGGGACTTACCGACCTGTACGGAAAAGCAGGCTTTGACGACAAGACCGCAGCCGCGTGGACGTCAATCACTCTTGTTTTTCTAAGCGCGCTTCTGACGGGGCTGGGCTTGTACGAAAAGATCGCCAAGCACGGCGGCGCGGGAACTTTAGTACCCATAACAGGCTTTGCAAATGCAGTAGCTTCTCCCGCCCTTGAATTTAAAGCGGAGGGCTTCGTCCTCGGAGTGGGAGCGAAAATTTTCGCCATAGCGGGTCCCGTTATCCTCTACGGAACGGCAGCTTCCGTTCTGTACGGACTTATCTATTACTTCTTCCTAAAGTAATCAAAGCAAGTAAAGCAGTATGTTCGGTCTACTTGTCCGAAAAACAGGTAACAGCCACAGCCGTGATATTATCGCGGCTGCCGTTTTTTACAGCCCGCTCCACTAAGTCCGCAAGACGCTTGGGGAGCTTTTTCGGCTGCGCAAGAATATCCTCGAACTCGCCGTTGGTAAGGTTATCGGAAAGCCCGTCGCTGCAAATGAGTATCACATCGCCGTGAAGGAGTCCGCCCTCGATAGGCGCTATCTGGGGTTTAGGATCCTCGGAAAGACTTCCCAGAACAGGGAAGATAACGTTTTTTCTGGCGTGGGTACGTTTTTGCTCTCCTGTGATTATGCCCTGGTCGTACAGCATCTGCACCAAGGACTGGTCGCGTGAAAGCTGTTTTATTTTCCCCCCGCGGCAAAGGTACATTCTCGAATCTCCCGCGTTTATCATAACTGCGTTTCCCTTGTCGTCCACCGCAAGAGCGCACAGGGTGGTCTGCATATTTTCGGTATTGTGGGTAATGCCGTATCTTTTCAGAGAATTATGCACCGACAAAATTTTTTTCTCATAATCGGTCTTGTGGGACGGTTTAAGGTCGGAAAGCAGCTCCAAAGCCATTCTTGAGGCAATTTCGCCCGAAGCCTCGCCTCCCACGCCGTCCGCAACGGCGGCTATCATAGGCGCGGAAACGTTGCTTTCCATTTCCGCAGAGGACATCACGATCCTGTTTATAAGAAAAGCGTCCTCGTTATTTTCACGGACAGGACCTTTGTCCGTTATTCCGCAGCAATAAAACATCTGAGCCGTCCCTCCTTTCGGCATAAAACACATATGTATATTATATACCGAAATTGTCCGTTTTTCAAGGGGGTACGCGGAAATTTACACCGAAATCATTTTTAATATTTTATACTAATCCATTATTAGAATTATGGACAAGAAATCGCTGCAAAAGCACAGAATAAAGAAAAAAGGGAGGTTCACGCGTCAACAAAAAATGCGCCGTACAAACGCGGACGTTCATACGGCGCATGATTGCATTATTTTGATTTGCTTAAAGCTTTAAAGAGCTTTAATAGCTTCGATCAAAGCCGGCTCGGCTTCGGCTACATTATCGGTAAGAATAAAGTACGCATAGTCCCCCTCGGTTCCGACGATCGACGCGTTTGCCACATCAACGTCGTTGGGGTAAAAGGCGTCCTGCTCGATAGCTTTTGTTCTGCAGGCTTCAAGGTCGGTCTTTGCCGCTTCAACATCGTCAGCTTCGATTATAATGAGCTCTGTCATCGGCGAACTCATAGGGCACTGATATACTATCAGATTACGGTAATTTTCATTTTCAGCATTAAGCAGGAAAAAGTCTAAAAGTATCATAGGGTCTGTAACTTCCATAAGAGCAGGCCACTCGCCTACGGCTAAAA
The DNA here is from genome assembly GCA_947089135.1 of uncultured Clostridia bacterium. GTDB lineage: Bacteria > Bacillota > Clostridia > Oscillospirales > Ruminococcaceae > RGIG8773. The sequence continues at coordinate 1,726 of CAMUJF010000007.1, read as the reverse complement.
TCGCGTCCATAAGGGGTTGGAGGGGATTGGCAGAGGCGGATTCCGCTCCGTCCGTTTCACCCTCGCCGTCATCTTCGGGAATATCCTCTGCGGAAGTTTCCCCGGTCTCAGCCGCCGTTTCGCTTGTATCGTTCTCGGTAACAGCTGAAGTTTCTGACGGAGTTGATGTATTTTCCTCATTGCCGTCGTTTCCGCTGCAGGCTGTAAACAAAACCGCGCTAAGAGCAAGAGCAGATATTGACGCAATAATTTTTCTGACATTTTTAATATTCATATTTTTTAAAATTCCTTTCGGTATTAACTTTTCCCGGATATCCTCCGAGTTCACCATTATTATAGCACAGTATACAAAGAAAGCAAGCGTTTTTTATAACTTTTAACCGTTGCTTAATAATTTGTAATCTCGCTGTAATACTTGTCTCCTATTCGGAAATGTCTGTCTGTGCGGCAACAGTTTCCGAGACCTGCGTTTCTCCTGTTTCAGGCTCTCCTGTCATAATCCGAAAATTTTCAAATTCACCGCATATTTCCGCGCCCGGTATCTCGATCCTTACCGGAGCGAGAGTTTCGGGATCAAATATGATCGAATAAGCTTTTCCCGCAAATTCTCCCGAAAACACCTTGCCGTCCTCGGTGTCGGAGCAGTACAGCTCCTCTGCGGCTGCCGCGCTGTCCACCGCCTTGAATATCTGTGCGAACACCGCTCCGTCGTTGATATTTTCGGCGGGAATATCCAGGGCAAGCTCTCCAAGCTTTGCCTTTACGCCCTCGTCTCCGTATGACAGCTCCAGTCCCGCCAAAGTTTCGGGAGACTCGGCATTCATCGCCCATATCCCCGTGCCGTAGCGTTTCAGGTTTCCGCTCATTTCAAGCTCTCCCGCCTGAATTTTGATCTGCGCCTCAAAAGGGACGTTCAGATCGGGAGTTTTAACAAGTATTCCCTTGTTTCCCGCGCATGATGAAAGCGCAAGAGTTACCGCCGCCGCTGCCAACACCGGCGCAAGCCGTTTGAAAATGCGCATAAAAATCCCTCCATTCAAAGAACAGAGGGAAAATTACTGTTTAAGCTTTAAGCACACTCTTAGCGCGTAAATATTGTACTTGTACGGAAGCACAGCGTTTGCCCTAACTGTTCTGTTTTCTGAACACAAAAGGCAGACGCTCCGTCACGTCGGAGGGAAGCATACCGGTCTCGGAAAGCTCCTCAGCGGCAATGTCCGCAGCCGCGCCGTGGACGAAAACTCCCAAAGCAACAGAATCAACAGCGGAAAGTCCCTGGGCTCTGAACGAAGCTATGATCCCCGCAAGAACGTCTCCGCTTCCTCCGCGGCTCAGACCGGGATTTCCCGCAGGGATTATATACGCCCTGCCGTTTCCCGCCACAAAGTTGGGGACTCCCTTAGCGGCGATTGTCACCCCGTACTCTCTGGAAAAATTGACCGCCGCAGTAAGCCTGTCGGAAGCCGCTTCGGAAATTGTAAGTCCCAAAAGCCTTGCAAGCTCTCCCGTATGGGGCGTGACGATAAGCTCTTCTTTTGCGTTTCTGATTATATCTATGTTGTCCGCAATGCAGTTTATGCCATCCGCATCAAGAATTATCGGACACGCCGCTTCTTTTATAAGTTTTTTCACTAGAGCCTTAGTGCCGTCGGTAACCGAAAGTCCGCAGCCTATCAGCAGAGCGGTCTTGTTTTCACAGGCGGCAAGTATCTTCTCAGCGGCTTTT
>CAMUJF010000006.1 GCA_947089135.1 uncultured Clostridia bacterium | reverse complement strand
TGTTCTCCATTGCTTTTATTCGTATTATTTTAAAAAGATTCTGAACAGGCTCTTATAAAAAACTACAAAAAGTAGTATAAAAGGTTAATGGGAACTGGTTCCCATTAACCTTGATTTTAGTTCCCATATTCCCATTAAAAAATTTCCAATTTTTAAGGCAATGTTTTTATGCATTTTAAAATCAATTTTAATACCGTTTTAATTATAAAACAACGTAAACAAGCCATTTGAGCAACATAACAATTTTCATTAAAACGCAGTTTTAACGCGAAAACAGCAAAAAGGCATTTCCAGTTGATTTACAAAAAATCAGCCGAAAATGCCTTTATTTTTTTGACACCATATTTTTCCACTTTTTCACAACGTTGTCAGCTTTACCCTCGATAAACCGCGCTATATCCGCATTTGTTCAATTAAAACCCGTCTTTATTCGTCTTTACCCGCCTTTACCCATTTTTGTGTTTTGCGCGTCAGGCAACAATATATCAAAGCTTTTGTGCCGATTTCTTGTCAATAATTCTAATGAGGATTAGTATGAGCGTCAGCACGAAAGGTCACGGACTGCCGAATATAAGCGCGCCTATATTGTATACTCCAAAGGACACCACCCAAGCCGCAAAGCACTGCATAAGCACCATTACAAACGCCGACCAGCCGCTGTTCATTTCACGCTTTACGGCAGCAATCGCCGCAACGCATGGGGTATACAGCAGTGTGAACGCAAGGAAGCTTGCCGCGGACAGCGGAGTGAAAAGTCCGCCCAGCACCGTGCCCAGATCGGCTACGCTTGAACCCGTAAGCACCGCAAGCGTGGACACCACAGCTTCCTTTGCGGAAAAGCCTGTGATAAGAGCCGTAGCCGCACGCCAGTCTCCGAAGCCGAGGGGTTTGAACAAAGGAGCGATTATCGTGCCCAAAATGGCGAGAAGACTGTCCGAGCTGTTTTCCGCAACGTTCAGCCGCATATCAAAGGTCTGCAAAAACCATATAATAATAGTTGCGAAAAATATTACCGTAAATGCTTTTTGCATGAAATCCTTTGCCTTGTCCCACATAAGCATTCCTACGCTTTTCACCGACGGCAGACGGTAATTGGGCAGTTCCATTACAAACGGAACAGGGTTTCCTTTAAATTTTGTCTTGTTCATGATAAGTCCGCAGACAACGCCCACAAGCATTCCCGAAACGTAAAGTATCATCATGACGAGGGCTTTGTACCTCGGAAAAAACGCCGCCGTAAATACTGCGTAAATAGGCAGCTTCGCGCTGCAGCTCATATATGGCGTAAGAAATATAGTCATGCGCCTGTCCCTTTCCGAGGACAGGGTGCGGGTCGCCATTATAGCGGGAACGCTGCATCCGAAGCCGATAAGCATAGGTACAAAGGATCGTCCCGAAAGACCTATTTTACGCAGCAGCTTATCCATTACAAAAGCCACACGCGCCATATAGCCGCTGTCCTCCAGAATTGACAGACAGAAAAACAGTGTGACTATCGTTGGCAGAAAGCTTAGAACGCTTCCCACACCGGCGAAAATTCCGTCTATGATAAGACTATGTACTATCGGATTCAGTCCGTACACCGTCAGAGCCTTGTCTATTCCCGACGTAACAAAGTCGATAAAGCCGCTGAAAATATCGCTGAGCCATGCTCCCACCGAACCGAAAGTGATCCAGAAGATAAGCAGCATTATGCAGAGAAAAAGCGGTATGGCAAGGTATTTCCCTGTCAGGATATTGTCTATCTTAACGCTTCGTATATGCTCTTTGCTTTCGCGGCACTTTACCACCGTTTCGCGGCAGACCTCCTCGATAAAGGTGTACCGCATATCTGCAAGCGCAGCGTTCCTGTCCATGTCAAGCTCTTTTTCCATTTCGGATACGCTGTGCTCTATCATTTCAAGCTCGTTGTCGTTGAGCTTCAGCTTTTTGTTGATGTCGGGATCATTTTCAACAAGCTTTGTCGCCGCAAATCTGGGGGACATATCCGCAAGCACGGCATGATCCTCTACCATATGGGATACGGCGTGTATGCAGCGGTGTACTGCTCCGTGACAGAAGTCAAGCTTCTTCGGCTTTTTCTTTTTTTCTGCATACTCGATTACTTTGGTAATAAGCTCGTCTATACCCTCGTTTTTTGCTGCACTTATAGGCAGAACGGGTATTCCCAGCCGCTCGGAAAGTCCCTTTACGTCGATAGTGCCGCCATTGTTCCGCACCTCGTCCATCATATTCAGCGCAAGCACCATGGGTATGTTCATTTCCAGCATTTGCAGGGTGAGATAGAGATTGCGCTCAATATTTGTGGCGTCGGCGATATTTATTATAGCGTCGGGTTTTTCGTCTATAAGGAAATCCCGCGCCACTATTTCCTCGTTGGTATAGGGGCGTATGGAATAAATACCCGGCAGATCGACCACTTCGCAGTTTTTGTGCCCGCGGACTTCGCCTGATTTTCTGTCCACCGTTACGCCGGGAAAATTTCCAACGTGTTGGTTAGAGCCTGTGAGCTGATTGAACAGAGTGGTTTTTCCGCAGTTCTGGTTTCCCGCAAGAGCAAGTATCATACGGAGACAGCCTCCTTTGCGTTATCGGGTACAACGGTTATTTTTTCAGCGTCCTCAAGACGAATGGTAAGCTCGTAGCCCCGCAGGAACAGTTCTATAGGGTCTCCCATAGGAGCGACCTTTCGTATCATTACTTTGGTTTTGGGGATAAGTCCCATATCGAGAAGTCTGCACCTGAGGGCGCCGTCCCCTCCTACGCTTGTTATTACTGCGGACTGTCCCGTTTTCAATTCGTTAAGGGTCATAAGAATTTCCTTTCTAAATTAGCGCAAACTAACTTTGTCGTATAAAATATTGTACATCACTTTGCATCATTTGTCAAGTAAAAATAAACACAAATTAACCGCATTTTTTACGGCAAGTTTTATTCCCGCGGTTTGGCAGGAAACTCTTGACTTTTAATCCGCAATATGTTAAAATTATATTAATAACATTGGGAGGTATTGATTATTATGGAGCAGACTATTTTTGAATGGAGCGACGACTACAGCATAGGCGTTAAGGAGATCGACGACGCCCACAAGCAGCTTTTTTCAATTGTTGGACGCATCATAAGAAATTTTATGGATAATAATTTTGAAAAAAATAAAATGACCTGCGTCGAAGCTCTTAAATATCTGAAAAGCTATGCGGTAAAGCATTTTGCCGAGGAGGAGGCTTATCAGCTTTCTATCGGTTATCATGGATATAAGATGCACAAAAAGGTTCACGACAATATGCGTGACGTGGTTATCCCGGCTCTGGAAAGGGAGGTAACATCGCAGGGCTACTCCATGGAGTCTATGGAACACTTTGCGGGCGCCTGCGCAGGTTGGCTGGCGGCTCACGTTCTTATCGAGGATCAGGCGATAACCGGAAAAGTTCAGAGCAGATGGAAGCAGATACCCGACGAAAGCGGAACGGACAGGCTTGAGGAGATCGGCAAAACCGTTATCAACGGCTTGTTTCAGACTCCCGCAACGCTTGTAAGTAAAAACTATCAGGGCTATGAATTGGGCAAGCTGTTCTGCTACTGCGACGAGTTTACCGACAAATTCGGTACGGTCTATACCGTTACGACCGCCATTGAAGAGCCTATGGTGGAAAAGGTCGTATCAAAAATAATGAACAAAAGGGCTTTTGAACTCAGCGAGGTAATGCAGCCGATGATCGCGGAGATCGTTAAATCCTTTGATTCAACGGTCATCAAGGCTTTTGAGTCCGAGGCGCTTGAAAATACCAACAGCATATTTTTAAAGAGCAAGGATTTTTATGACAGCTTTGAAGCGGGATACCCCGATTACAGTATGCTTTGGAGAACTATGTACGGATATCTTGCACTTTGCATAAGAAGAAAATCCGCGATCGCGATGTAGGATTATACATAAATATTAAAAGGAAAGAGGGCGGAAAAAAATTTGCCCTCTTTTTTTAATGTGACGTACTGTTGTCACATTATATGTGTTATACTTGTTTCATAAACCAATGAAACGAGGTAATTTTATGAACTATGAAATTGTTGAACTGAAAGAAAAAACCGCCGCCGTCCTTACAGCAAGGACAAACAACGCATCGCCGGAAATGGGAGCCGTTATAGGCGGACTGTGGCAGAAGTTTTACTCGGAGGGAATTTATAATTCCGTGAAAAACCGCATTGACGCTTATGCTCTTGGTCTGTACACCGAGTACGCTTCGGACGAAAAAGGTGACTACACCGCCGCCGTGGGGTGCGCTGTGAACAGCGCGGAGGGACTTCCGGAGGGCATGAGCGTTATAAAAATCCCCGCGGGAAAATACGCGGTGTTTTCCATAACGGGAGAAATGGATACGGCGGAACAGCTTGCCGCCATACAAAAGCTTTGGCAGGAATTATGGGACATGGACTTAGACCGTTCCTATATCTGCGATTTTGAGGAGTACCGAAGCGCAGACCCGAAGCTTGCGGATATAAAAGTTTACATTGGCTTGAAATGAGGTAAAAATTATGAGCAGACCAACAACAAAGGACGAGCTGCTGAAAGCGGCTGAGGAAAATTACGCCAAGCTGAATGAGCTTATTTCCTCCCTTACTGACGAACAGCTTTCAACTCCGTTTGATTTTTCGGCGGACGTGAAAAAGAAAGAAGCACACTGGAAGCGGGACAAGAATCTCCGCGACGTTCTTATCCATCTTTATGAGTGGCATATGCTGCTCCTGAACTGGGTAAAGGCAAACGAAAACGGCGAAAGCAAGCCGTTTCTTCCCGAACCCTACAACTGGAAGACTTACGGCGAAATGAACTTTAAGCTTTGGGAAAAGCATCAATCCACGTCCCTTGAAGAAGCAAAGGCATTGGTTGAAAAATCCCACGCCGAAACAATGAAGCTTGCGGAGAGATTCTCAAACGAAGAGCTTTTCACAAAAGGGTATTTTAAATGGACGGGCGGAAACGCGCTGGGTTCTTATTTTGTTTCCGACACCTCAAGCCACTACGACTGGGCTATGAAAAAATTGAAAGCTCACATCAAAAACTGCAAAGGGAAGTGATCTTTACGGATACGGAATTTTCGCAAAGGCTTCCTGCGCTGTGGAAGAAGATAGGTGCTCACGGGGTAATGGTTCTTTCCACCTGCGCGGAAAACAGAGTAACCTCCCGTCCCGTGAGCGTGGTCGTTATTGACGGCAAATTTTACTTCCAGACAGATGAAAATTACCTAAAATTTAAGCAGCTTGCGGAAAACGAAAACGCCGCGCTGTCCGTCAAGAATTTTTCCGTTGAGGGAAAATGCCGCAGTATCGGCAAACCGGACGACAACGGATTTTTTGTAAAGGCGCTGAAAAAATATTTCCTGCCCGCGTATATGACGTACTCGAAGCTTGATACGGAGCGTGTTATGGAGTTTACGCCGGCGCTGATTTATTCATGGAGCTACGAGCTTGCAAAGCCTTATATGGAGTACTGGGACTTTGAAAATTTGTCATATAAAAAGGAGTACAAATTATGAAAAAGGGACTTGGAGCAGCAAGCTGCACAGGAGAGGATCGGTGCGAGGTAAGAAAATGAATTTAACCGAACTAAATAAGAAATATGATGAAATGCAGCTAAAATATGGGGATCCTAAATTAAAATCAATTTTTTATGGAGGATGCACTGAAAATCCCGACATATGTTTTGTTTTTATGAATCCGACAGGGAAAAATATAGCCTCGTATCCCGACTGGACCGGTATACGTGCGCCATGGATCGGTACGAAGAATATATGGGATTTATTTGTCGCTGTCGGAAAGTTTGACGAGGGAATTTATAAGGAAATAAAGAAACGAAAGCCAAATGATTGGACGCCGGAATTTGCAGATCGGGTATATTCGGAGATAATCAGAAATAAAATCTTTTTAACAAATTTAGGAAAATGCACCCAGACAGACGCGGCACTGATATCTAACAAAATATATTTTGAGTACTTAGCGCTGCTTGAAAGGGAAATTGAAATAATTGCGCCCAAAGTAATTGTGCTTTTCGGGAATCAAGTGAGTACTGTTTTCCTAAACCGAAACATATCTGTTTCTCAGTGCAGAAAGAAACAATTTGCCAAAGAGATCGGCGGCAAGACTTTTAAGTGCTTTCCGATATTTTACCCTGTCGGAAACGGACGCGCCAATATAGGCAAATCTATTGAGGACATTAAGTGGATTTACGAAAATGTCATACCTACAGAGGGTGAGAAACAAAGGAGTGCAGACTATGACCTGTGAGACTACGACGTTTTCACCAAAGCGGAGGATGTTATTGATCTTATCGAAAACGGAAAGGAAATCGTGAGAAATGGAAAAGCTTGATTACAAAAAGGAGTACAAAGACCTGTATCAGCCAGCCGCAAAGCCGTCCCTTATCGACGTGCCCGAAATGATATTTTTCGCTGTGGACGGCGAGGGCGATCCTAATACAAGTCCCTCATACAAGGAGGCTATGGAGATCTTGTACGGACTGTCCTTTACGGTAAAAATGTCCAAACTAAACGGCAGCCAGCCCGAGGGCTATTTCGAGTACGTTGTGCCGCCATTGGAGGGACTTTGGTATGCTGACGGAGTTGATTTCGACGGACTGAACGTTACCGATAAAAATAAATTCAAATGGATGTCAATGATACGCCAGCCCGAATTTGTTACCGAGCAGGTCTTTGAAGCGACGCGGGAAAAGCTTGCAAAGAAAAAACCGCAGCTTGACCTGAGCAAGGCGCGGTTTATGAAAAATACCGAGGGGCTGTGCGTGCAGATAATGCACAAGGGGTCTTACGACAGCGAACCCGAAAGTATTCTGAAAATAAAAAAGTTTGCGGAGGAAAACGGCTTGACCGAGGACTTCTCCGCGGAAAGGCTTCATCACGAGATATATTTGTCCGATCCGAGAAAGTGCGCTCCCGAACGGCTGCGGACGGTCATCAGACACCCTGTTCGCCGCTAATGACGCGCATGACGAACGAAGCTAACTGATAAGCCTGTCGGAAACGCTTACGCTGAGGGAGCTGTCCTCAAGATAGCTTTCGGCGTTTTCGCAGTACCGCTCGTAAAAGCCGGGACAGTCCCGTCTGACAAGCTTTTTTATGCCGAAAAGATCGCAGGAATTATACCATACCGCTGATGAAAACGCGCCTATGCAGGAATCCCGAACGCTTTCCCGCACGGCCTGTTCTATCAGCGGTTCGCTTATTCCGTCGGGATTTTCGGCAATATAGAGCTTCAGCTTTATGTCGGCGGATACAGTAAGAACGTCCTCAGATTCCTCCGCTTTAAGAGTGGTTTTCGCTCCTGTTATAAACGCTGTTGCGCGCTTGCCGTCCGCCGTTATGGGGACGGTTATTTTGTCTTCGCTTTCAAATGCGTCAAGCAGAAGCTTTACTCCTGCCGCGTCTTCCTCAGAAAGATATCCCGCCGTACCGTTTTTGCGCGCAAAGGTCAGTCCGTCAAACAGTACGGTATCATTTTCCGCTTTGACTATGGGCAGAGCCGCCGCGCAGTCAAGCACTCCCGTGTCTGCCGCAAGCTTTGCCGCCGAGGTATAGACGGTTTTCCCCTGCGCCGCTGTCAGGGACATTATGGTCATAAGCTGTTCGGCTGAGAAAGAACCGTCCGTCAGAAGAGTTTCCGCAACTGCCGCAGGATCGTCGGAGTACGCCACGGGACAGGCCGGGGAAACGCTTCCGTCCAGAAAAAGTGCAAGCTCGTCGGAGGGATTTTCAATTCCGCTTCCGATTATCAGCATTTTGATGTGTCCAAGAAAAATTTTCTTTCCCGCCTCTGTTTCCGCGTCCGCGATCGCAGCCTGAACGGTGGGTCCGTTTCCGCTTACGGAAACGCTGTTGGCTTTGCTTAAGTCGGGTTCGGCGCCGCTGCTTTCCGACTTGTACAGCTGTAAGCTTACGGTGTAAATTCCGTCTTCCTTTTCAAGACCCATAAGCTGTACGAACGCTCTTTCGCCAACCTCTGTACCGCCGAAGCAGCCCGTGAAAAAAATCGCTGTCAGAGCCGCAGCCGCAAGGTACAGCTTGTGTTTTATTTTCTTCATTGCAGACCTTCTCCCATTTCAATTTTTTCGGCGGAACTTTTTCGTTTCCCCAACTTTCCCGAAATTATCAGGGCGATAAGGGGAACGATACCTGCCAGAAGAATTACCGCCCAGCCGGAGCATATAATACCGTACAGATCTTCAAGAGAGCCTCTTACCGTTGTTACGGCAAAGAGTATGCCGAAAACAAGCACAGCCGACACAGCAGTCCTGAAACGCATTTTCGGGAAAACCTCTCCGAATAGTTCGGCGGAGATGTGCAGGAAAAGAGCGGCGTTCAGAGCGGCGGTTATTGTCCATACGATAAGATAAAGGGAGTCGCTGCGCTGAATAAATCTCTCTCCGCCGAAGGTGCCGAGGGCGAGAAATGGGTAATCCGAGAGAGCGGCAAAGTCTCCGAGAACTGCGGCTATGAGCAGCATTACCGTTTCCGCAAGTACAAGCTTTGCGGTCAGGAATCCGTATACGCCGCACCTGAGTTTATCGCGGACGCGTCCTGCAAGAAAGGCTGCCGCGCATATTTCGCCGTTTCGGGAAAGGTCGTCCAGAACCGCGGAAAAAAGTCCCTTTGCCTCTAACGGTTCAAAGTACAGATTTGCGCTGTCCGCGTCTCCCGCAGAGGAAACAGCCATTGCGGCGAGAGCGATAATAAATATCCAGAAAAGCAGTACCGCGCTTCGTCCCAGAGCCTCCGTGCCGAGACAGGCGCAGTATACGCACACCGCCAGTATCACAGCTATCCAGAGCAGACTGTCGGCATAGGGGAAAAACCGCGCGCTGAGAAACCTCTGGAAATGCATAAGGCTGTTCGCTGTGTAGAACAGGAAAAAAAGCAGATACAGCGCGGCGGCAATCGCTCCGCAGATACTGTTTTTATTCAGTATTACCGATGTGGCGCTCCTGCCGAGAAGTATCACGGGTATAAGCAGTATTGCCTGTACCGCTGCGGAAACAGCTGCCGCGGTAAGTCTCAGGGACAGCCCCTCTCCGTCCCGCGCGAACGGCACAAAGGTCATCAGGGTAAAGACCCTGCACATGAACAGCAGGAGCAGGAACTGTCCCCAACCGATATAATGTTTTGTTTCTTCCATAAAAAACCGCCTTTTTCAGATAGTCATACTAATCCCTTATTAGAATTATGAACAAGAAATTGCTGCAAAAGCTTTGATATACTGCCCGCTATATCAAACAATGCAATTGTTTGATATGCCGCCATTGGCGGCTTGCAAAGTCTTAGGCTTTGCGCGGGCAGTATGAACGGCGGCTCTATAGCGGCTTTGCCGCCGACCGGCAATTTTATTGCCGGTATTGCAAAATTGTAAATTTTGCAATAGAGCCTAGTATATATGCGGTTATGCGGCGGGAGATCGTGCATAATTCAATGAGGGATTAGTATCATATATCAATGTTACTGTCTGTCCATATCAACGCCGTGAAGCCTTTCAACGCTCGCCTGTCCCTTTGCCATTCGGGGAAAGCCTATCCTTGTAAGCACGTCCCGCATGGCTTTCGGAGTAAACGGCGACAGCGGCGACATCACGGGCGCGCCGTGGTTTTCAAGGGCACATATATTTACCAGTACGGCGGCGGCTAAAAGTGATATTCCGTAAAGACCGCTTATGCCTCCCGCCGCAACGGCTATGAACCTCAACACCGTTATCTGCTGATTAAGACTCGGTATCACAAATGAAGCCGTTACCGATATGGCGCAGGCAAGCAGCAGCGGATTTGAGATTATTCCCGCGGACACCGCCGCGTCGCCTATTATCAGTCCGCCTACGATAGATACCGCTCCGCCTACGCTTTTGGGCAGACGCACTCCAGCCTCGCGGATTATCTCGTAAAAAAGCAGTACTATAAACGCTTCAATGGCAATAGGGAGAGGCGCGGTCTGTTCCGCTGAGGCAAGGGTCATAAGCAGCGTGTGATTGAAAAGTTCAGGGTGGAACGTCACCACGGCAACGTATACCGCAGGCAGGAATACAGCAAGGAAAAATGAAAGATACCTTATCCACCTTATCATAAAGGCGTAAAACGGACGGAAATTGTAGTCGTCCAGTGTCTGGAAATTTTCGATAAAAAGAGCGGGACACACAAGCGCAAAGGGCGTGCCCTCGATAAGGATGCCTATACGTCCCTCTAAAATTTTCGCGCAGAACACGTCGGGACGTTCCGTTACCGACACTCCGGAAAACAGAGCGGGTTTCGGATCTTCCATAAACGGCTCCACATAGCCGCTTCCCAGTATGCTTTCAAGGGGCAGCTCCTCAAGCTTTTTCTTTATCTTTTTTACAAGCTTCATGGGTACGCGGTCGGTCATGTAGGCAATTATCACGTCCACCTTGCTGACCTCGGTTATGGGGAAAAGCTCGAACCGAAGCAGCGGAGACTTTATCCTCCTGCGCACAAGAGACATATTCGTCCGCACCGTTTCCACAAAGCCCTCGTGAGAGCCGCGGATATTTCCCTCCGAGGACGGCTCGCTTATCCCGCGGGTCTCATAGCCCTGAACTCCAAAAGCAAAGGCTTTCGGACAGCCGTCTATCAGCAGTACCGCAAATCCGCTCATCAGTCTGTGGATAAGCTCGCCGTACTTTTGGGGCATTCCTCTGTCGATAGCCAAAAGCATATTATCATGTATATGAGAAAAAAGCTTATCGGCAGCGGGGTACTTCTTGGGGTCAAGATTTGTCAGCGGAGCCAGTATCAGATTGGTAATTGTCTGGGTGGATATCAGTCCCTCAAAGCAGATCAGATTGCAGGCTATGTTTCCGATATAAAAAGGATTCAGCAGCAGGTCGGAGCTTTTTCCGAGAACGGTCTCTATGTTGGACACGTTTTCCGCAAGGGACGGAGACAGCGGGGTATCCTTATAGTCGAACAGATTTGACGGGTTCATTTCATACTCCTTGTCGTTATTTTTCATGGATATTATTACCGTTTGCAGCAAAAAAAATACATAGAATTTTTTCGTATTATAAGGGAATAATTTTCAGAGAAAACAAAATGCAGCGGGGAATTTTGTTGAGATTTAAATTTTTGTTTAGCGCACTCGCAAATAAACCCGCCAGAGATTAGCCGGTCGGGCTGAGCCCAGCTCGCGGGGGTCGAGGTGGCAAAGCCCTTTTGTTCCACAGCTGATGAATCTTAAAAACAATCCACAGGATTGTTTTTAAGATATACTCAGCTTAAACCGCAAGAAGGGGGAGCGGTCGTGTTCGCTCCCCCTCGGAATGGCTCTCGCCATTCCTCACCCCTTTCTCCGTTTTTTGAGGCTATGCGCTCTGCTTATCTCGGCTTTCAGCCGAGGCGCGGGGAAAGAGTTTCGCGCTCTGCGGAGCGCGACAAGGGGACTCTGCCCCCTTGTCACCCGCAAGCTGTGCTCAGCTTGACCAGCCAAGCCCTGACGGTTTTATTTACATTAGTGCGATAAACATGAATTTATAATACCTCAATTTCCCTCCGCATCTATCCTCTAATTTCTATTTTCTGAAAGGTGTTTTTCCATGTCGGTAGTTTTCATAAGAGCAATAATACTCTATACCCTGCTGATATTTTCAGTCCGTCTCATGGGCAAGCGGCAGATAGGGGAGCTTCAGCCCTCGGAGCTGGCGGTGACTATCCTCATATCCAACATTGCAACGCTTCCCGTCGAGGACACGGGTATGCCGCTTCTGACGGGGATCGTTCCGATAATAACCCTTGCGGGACTGGACGTTATAATGTCATGGCTGGAAATAAAAAGCCGCGTTATAAGACGATTATCCTGCGGCATACCCATCATTATAATCAAGGACGGCAAGCTTGATCAGAAGCAGATGAAAGCAATACGCTTCACTGTTGACGACCTTATCGCCGCACTCCGCGGTCAGGGAATTTTCGATATAAGCGAAGTGCAGTTTGCAGTGGTGGAGACTACCGGAAGTCTTTCAGTGTACCAGAAATACCAGTACCGCAACATTACCAACGAGGATATGTCCCTGAAAGGAAAAAGCAAGAACCCGCCCGAAGTAGTCATTTCGGACGGCGAGTTTGTACGCGGAGCAATGAAGCGGCTTGAGCTTACCGAGGAGTGGACAGAAAATATCCTTAAAAAAGAAAAAACAGCCGTTAAGGACGTTTTCCTTATGACTGTCGATATCGACCGCAACTATTCTCTTATTGAAAAGGAGTGAGCCTGTGAGCCGCCTTATAACCTCCGTATGTCTTATGCTGGCAATTGCGGCGTACTCGGTTTTCGCCGCTTTTGTCATAAAGGACGAAAACGATGAGCTTGACAGCATTATTAAAGAAATAACAGCTTACACTCAGAAAAACGACGTTGAAAAGGCTTCCGAAGCCGCGGATAAGCTCAATAAAAAGTGGAACAAATTTGAAAGGAAAATGAGCGTTTTCGTCCGCGATGACAAGCTTAATACCATAAGCACCTCTGTGTCTCGCGTGAAGCCCTATCTTGAAGAAGCTAACGACGAGCTTGACGCAGAGCTCAGGAATATAAGCCGTCAGCTTGATCTATTGTACCGCATGGAGCTTCCCACATGGTACAATATTCTATAGAGTAAAAAACGGGGACGGTTTTCCGTCCCCGAATTTTTATCTTCTTTTCAAGTCCACGCAAGCCACTATTAATTTTCCGTCCCTGCCGTAAAGGTGAGACGATATGGTCTTGCAGCTTTTGCCCGTGGCGCTTGATATGTACCAGCCTGAAATGAACGGATCCTCGATCTGTTCTTTTATTGCGTAAAAATAGTTTTTGATATCGTGGTTCACGCCTCTTATGGCGGGAGTATAGCCCGGCAGTATCTCGCAGCCCTCCGCCATTACCGTGTCTGATATCTGGAATCCCTTTTCGTCTATCAGGAACACGCACTCGATCTCCTTGTGCTCCGAGACGTACTGCTTCAGCGCATCGTCGTATTCGTCCCTGTCCATACCGGTAAGATTGCTTATAAGGTCGTAGACTATCCTCTTGTAGGTCTCGATCTGTACGTTCACCACCGTGGGATTTTTCTTTATGCTCAGATTCAGCTTCAGCGCCGCGTCCTCAAGCTTGAGCCGCGCTTCGTTTGAAAATATGTAGTTGAACTGCTCCGGCTTCGAGAAGTAGAAGCCTTGGAAGTAATCCACGCCCATAAGCATACAGGTGATGACCTCGTCCACCGTTTCAACGCCCTCCGCCACCGTCATTGCTCCCAGACGCTTGGCGGTGTTTATTATGGACTTGAAAACCTCCTGATTGTAAGCGTTGGACTCGATATTGCTGACTATAGCGCGGTCTATTTTGATAATATCGGGATTGACCAACATTATTCTGTTCATAGTGTCAAGACCTGTGCTCACGTTGTCGAGAGCTATCAGGAATCCCTTGGAGCGGTAGAAGTCCACAAACATCATCAGATCGTAGCTGTCGTTTACATAGGACTCGTTAAGCTCTATCACCACGTTTTCGGGAGAAATATGGTTCTCGGCAGCGGTTTGCATTATCTCGCCGTTTCCGGGGACGATATTGTTCAGCACCGAGGTCTCAAAGTTTATAAACAGCGTGGGAGCGGCTTCATGCCTGTGTGCGAAAGCGCTCATAGCCTTTTCACGGCAGAGTCTGTCAACGTAAAGAACGCAGTCGTTTTCGTGTGCGTAATTGAACAGGAAACCCGGAGAGACCGATTCTCCGTGGTAATCCCCGCGGGCAAGAGCCTCAAGACCTATAACTTTTTTTGTGTTCAGTGAATATATCGGCTGGAAATCCACATAGATGTTTTTATTTTCGATGATCTCGCCTACTATTTCGGAAGTGATATTCATAACGTACTCCTGTTGGAAATTATGGAAAAGGTTGGTAGTTGTATTTCGGCATACACGGCAGACGGTTCACACCGCCGCGCAGACTTTTCAATCCTTCATTTTATCGGCTTTTCCGCACGCTTTGTCGTACAGCGCGTAAAGCTTCTGAACGCCGTTTTCAAGGAAATAATAATGCGATATGTAGGGTATCAAAAGAGCCAGCATAAGCGCGGCGGCGGCAAGCATACCGACGTTTTCCGATACGAAAAAAGCAATGAGGCTCATGAACATAAGCAGCGCAAAAAGAATTGTCACAAGCAGGTGGACAAGTCTTTCATGCTGCATAAAGCCTATTTTGACAAGCATTTCCGAACGCAGCTCCGCAAGGTCGGCGCAGCCGTTTTCCAGTGCGGAGGCAACAAAAGCGATGTACTCGCTGAAATATTTTTTCACGCAGAACCGCCCCGTTTCAAAGCAAAGAAATATTTACATACAGTATAACATATATGCCAAAAGTTTTCAACAGATTTACAAAAAAATATGCAATATTTTGCGAATTTTGTTTATTTTGACGAACGGTTATGCGGTACGGCTGCCGGGCGCGGGTCATTGATTTTCAAACATTTCCAGAGCCAGACGGATAAAATCGGATTTTGATATGCCCTCTTTTTTGCAGTAATCGTCCACGCGCTGCTTTTCTTCGGGCTTTAAATTTGCAGAAAAGCGTGCGTAGTGTTCTTTTTGATATTTGGTGTTGTACTTGCTTTTATTAAATTTGGGCGGTCTTTCCATATATTTTTCATCCAAAACATTGTCCTCCTTGCATTAATATTTTATCATAATATTAGCAACTATTTGTTAATTGACATTCCATGCACAGCAATGTATAATTATAATTACAGAAAACCAATTAATGTTACCAAAGTTAGGGGAACGCCCTCTATCGCAGGGCGTTCCCCTCTTGAAAACATCACAACGCGATGTTTTCAATTCACCCCTTTGCGGAGCTCTTAAACGATAGGAAGTTTCGCGCTCTGCGGAGCGCGACCAGGGGCTCTGCCCCGTGGACCTCGCAGCCTTGAAAGGCTGGCGAACTTTTTTAAGCAGGCAGCTTTGCTGCCTAATATGTCAAGATAATGAAAGGATATGTGTATCATGAACGACCTTTTAAGAGAATTTTACGACTCCGAACTGTGCGAAGCAAGCCTCGACTTCTTTACGTTAACCTATTATTAACCAAAACTTAACGATTTATATGTTGTGATATTGGTTCTAATACGATATAATTATAGCAGAAAAAGCTAATGCTTGTCAATGTAAAACAGAATAGCAGATTCAATGAATTCACGCTTGGAAATTTCATTTTTTATGCAATAATCTTCAAGAATGGTGTAAATGTCATTGCTTATATTAACTCCGATTTTTCTGTTGTTTTCATAATACTTGTTTAAAGCTTTTTCTTTCGCTTCTTTGGTTGACAAAAGATCACCCCCATATTTTTATGAAAGGAATTTATGTACCATGAACGACCTTTTAAGAGAATTTTACGACTCGGAACTATGCGAAGCAAGCCGCGGATTTGATCTTTCGGAAGAGGGTAAAGAAGCCCTGGAAATACGCGACAATCTGCATGAAACCCTTGAAAAAAACCTCAGCGAAGAAGATTTTGATATTCTTGAAAAATTTTTAAACGCAAACAGCATTGTCTGGAACGAGGAGATTTTTCACGCCTATGTCGGCGGAATGAAAGACCTGATACGCTTTGCTTCGGGAATTTTTATGTAGTCTTGTTAAAGACTGAACAGGATCTTATACATATAGTATTAAATCGCTTAAGCTTTACAGGAATACCCCTGCAAACGCTCTTTCAGAGGGCACTCGCCGCACTTGGGACTTCGTGCCGTGCAGAATTCTCTGCCGAAGATTACCAGCCTGTGACAGAAATCGCTGCCCGCTTCGGGAGGGATAATTTTCAGCAGTTCCTGCTCGACCTTTTGGGGTTCCTTTTCCTTTGTGAGACCAAGCCGTCCGCAGATGCGTATGCAGTGGGTGTCCGTGACAATGGCGGGCAGACCGTGAACGTCCCCCATAATAAGGTTTGCGGTCTTTCTGCCTATTCCGGGAAGAGTGGTAAGCTCCTCAATGGTGCGGGGCATTTCGCCTCCGAAATCGTACAGAAGTCTGCGGCACATTCCCACAATGCTTTTGGCTTTGGTTTTGTAAAGACCGCATGGCTTGATTATTTCGGCGATGTCATTCTCGTCCGCTTCGGCAAATGCTTCGAGGGTGGGGTACTTTTCAAAAAGCGGCTTTGTGACAATATTCACACGCGCGTCCGTACACTGAGCGGAAAGCCGTCCCGCTATCATAAGCTCATAGGGCTTTTCATAAGTAAGAGAGCACCGCGCATCGGGGTAGATATCGGCAAGCCCCGCAATAGCGAGGGCGGCTCTTTCTTTTTTAGTCATAGAAACTGTTCCTTTCCGTCTTATTGGTCAGTCGGTCACGCCGACCTGAAAATCGTCCTCATATACGATCTTTCCGGGAGTATCTGTGTACACAACATCATACGGTATACCGTACTTTTCAAGCAGTTCAAGAAGCGGCGTGATATGCTCAAGCATAACGTCCGCGTTTTCGGTTTTGAACCATGTTACCGCTCCGTCGGGATTTTCATTGTCCTTGCCGTAAAACGGCGGCTCGGGAAGATTTTCAAGGAACCATTTGTGCGTCTGCTCATAGATATCCGTGTCCTCTTTGGAGTAAACGCCGTCACGTATCCTGCGCCAGTTAAGGATAAAGACTCCCACAGGTTTCTGCGTTCGGTAGGCAATTTCACGCCCCTGAATACGCATATATTTAAATGTCTTCATTCGGAAGTTTCTCCTTCCCCTCAATTATACCGATATATCTCTCCAGTTCTTCACGCTCGTAAAGCTCCACCATTTCCGCAAACGCGGAGGGGCTTCCGGTGTGTGAATAGCTGTCAAATGCTGCATAATACCGCGCTCTGTCTGCAAATTTGATATTTACAGGCAGCAGACCGTTTTTCATAAGCTCAAGGTTGAGGATAAGTCGCCCAGTTCTGCCGTTGCCGTCGATAAACGGATGTATGGATTCAAGCCTGAGATGAAATTCCGCAGCAGCTTCAATAATATTTACACGGCTGCAAAGTTCACTGTAATCAATAATAAGCTGCTCCATTTGCTTGGGAACAAGATAGGGCTGAGGCGGCGTATGCCCGGAACCGGCAATTGTAACGGGAACGCTTCTGTAAACGCCGCGGTTTTCTCTGTCTCCCATAAGAACAAGAGAATGGATATCCTTTATGATTTTTTCCGTAAGCGGAGAAGCTTCCTTTGCAAGTTCGGAAACATACTCGAAAGCGTCTCTGTGACCTATTGCATCAAGATGCTCGCGGAGCGGTTTTTCAGCTATTGTAACGCCCTCCCCCAGTATCAGCGCGGTTTCACGCAGAGTAAGAGAAGACCCCTCTATAGCGTTGGAGTGGTAAGCTCCGCCTATTATAAATTCTTCCTTCAGACGCTTTAGCTCTCCGCTGTTCAGAGGGCGTAATCCGGCAAGCTTTTTTCTGAGTTCTTCAATTTTCGGAAAGTCCATTTTTCTCTTTTTCACCCTCTTCCTCAATAACGCGCCCCTTTACCTCGAACCAGAACGTGCTTCCCACGCCAAGCTCGGAGCGAACGCCGAATTTGAAATTGTGCCGTTTCAGTATCTGCTTCACAATAGAAAGTCCCAGACCTGTGCCTATGACCTCCCGCTTGTTTTTCTCGGCGCGGTAGTACCTGTCGAATATCAGCGGCAGCAGTTCGGGCTCGATGCCCTTGCCCGTGTCGGTTATTTCAATGCGGGCGGTGTCCTTGTCTTTTATGAGCAGGTTTATATAGACGTTCTTGTTATCGCCTGTGTAGTTCACGGCGTTGTTTATAAGGTTGTAGATTACCTGCTCGATCTTGATAACGTCCGCTTCGGTCTCGAAATCGGTCTCCGCGTTGACATAGAAGCTGTAGCCCTGCTGCTCCGACAGCAGAGTGTATCTTCCCATAATTTCGTGTATTTTTTTCGTAATTGAGAATTTGCTCAGATTAAGCCCCTCGGAGCCGCTCTCCAGCTTTGAAAGGTCGAGAATATCGTTTACCAGCGCGGCAAGACGGTCGCTTTCCTCAATAATTATGTTCACGTGCTCGGAACGCTTGACGGGATTGTCGCCCGAAAGGTCGCGTATCATTTCCGCGTATGCTTTTACCATTGTCAGGGGAGTACGTAGGTCGTGGGAAATATTCGCTATAAGATCGCGGCGCAGAGAATCAACCTTAGATATTTCGGCTGCGGCGTAGTTAAGGGTCTCGGCAAGAGTTTCCGTTTCGCTGTAACCTCTTCCGTCGAACTCGGCGGAGTAATCTCCGTGTCCCAGCTTTTTCGCGGACTTTGTAATGCGCACGATCGGGGTCTCGATAAGCCTCGCAAGAAAATAGGATATGCCCAGTCCAAGAACCAGAAGCATAATGCTTATCTGAAATATCTGGCTGTTGATAATGGTTTTTGTGGAATCCAGAGGCTCCAGAGATGTGTTCAGGAAAATGTAGCCGCTGGGATCTGCACGGTCTCCGAGAACCATAACGAACAGCATTGTATCGTTGTTGAACCGCGGGTTTTTGACCTCGGCATAATATATCCCCGAGGAGCTTGCCACGGCCTTTGCTCTGTACTTATAGAGTCCCGCCGAGTAAATTCCGTGCACAAGGCAGTTGTTCGCCATCATATCGTAGGAATAAACGCGATTGCCGTAAGCGTCCTGAATAAGTATGCACATATCGTTGTCATAGGCAAGGAGGTCAAGATTATCGGTAGTAAATTCGTCCTGGCTCCAGCCCGTGAGGATATAGCTTGCGGTATCAAAAATATTTTTTGTTTTCGTGCGCTTGTAGGTGGATTCGAGGGATACCCCGAAGCTGAACCAAAGCAGCGCGATTATGCTTACGATAAAAATAGCAAAATACACCCACACCGTGTTGCGTATAGTTTTGAAATTCTTTTTCACATAATTTCCTTTCCCGCCTCAGGCGTATGCTTTGAGCCGTCGGCTGAGCCCGCTAAGCCTGCGCGGACGCTCCCGATGCTCCGGCGTCAAACTTATAGCCCATTCCGCGGAGGGTGACAATAAATTTGCGGTACTCACCCAAAGAGCTGCGGAGCATTTTTATGTGCGTGTCAACAGTTCGGTCGTCTCCGTAAAAATCGTATCCCCACACCTCTTCAAGAAGCTTTTCTCTGGAGAGTGCGATACCCTTGTTCCGCACCAGATAGAACAGCAGATCGTACTCTTTCGGCGTGAGCTGAGCGGGTACTCCGTCGATAGTCACCTCTCTGCCGACAACGTTTATCTCCAGTCCCTCGAAGCGGAGCTTTTCTATCTTGTTTTCCTCCGCCGCCCCGCCCCGCTTGAGGACAGCCTTTATCCTTGCCAGCAGTTCTTTCGGAGAAAAAGGCTTCACAACATAATCGTCCACGCCTATCTCGAAGCCGAACAGCTTGTCGTACTCCTCGCCCCGCGCAGAAAGCATTATCACCGGTATCTGCTTTGTTTTGCGTATTTCCTTCACTGCCGAGTAGCCGTCCAGTCTCGGCATCATTATATCCATAACTATAATGTCGAAGTCCTCCCTGCGGCAGATATCCACCGCTTCCATGCCGTTTTCGGCTTCGGCGGTCTCGTACCCCTCAAATTCGGCGTACTCCTTTACAACGTTGCGTATCATTTTTTCATCGTCCACAATAAGAATTTTAGGCATATTTACCGCACTTCCTTTTCTGATTTTTTAAACCGCAGGAAATGATACCCGCGTTCCGAACCGGCGAAAACAAAATATGATATGTGAAAACAGCAATATCCGCCATGCGGCATATAACCGTCTAACGTATATTTTAACATTTAATTGTGACGGTTTTGTGAAACTTTATCCTCTTTTCGGTGTTTATTTTTTATAAATATTGACAAAAATAAATTTGTTTTGTATAATATATTTGTAAGGAATACTGAACGTTAATTCCGCGTTTCGACCCCTCCGGCTCACAAGCGTGTCAGGAGCTGCCGGAGCCGACTCGTACGTTTTAAATCATATACAGCATAATATGTCATCTGGAGGAGTGATCGGAATGCGCAAATATTCAAAAATAATCGTTATTATCGCTTCATATGCGGCGTTTACACTCACGGCCTTAAATATAGCGCTCAGAATACCCGCCTATACAGCTGTCATCATGGGCTGCTTTGCCGCGGCGGCGGCAGTATCAGTTGCAATACTTGCGTTCTTCATTATTAATTTTGAGCGTGAAAGAGCCCGCAGGGAACGCGAAAATATCTCCAGGATCATGCAGAGCATAAACGCAATGGCTATCCTTTGGGACGCGGACTTCAGATTCGTGGAGGTAAACAGCTGCCTGACAAATACCATAGGCTATACATCGCAGGATCTGTCAGACATCAAGACGCTTAAAAAAGTTCTTCCGTCGGACGCTTTCGCTCCCAGTCTCCAGGCAGTGGTGAACAACCGCGACGAGGAATTTTACGTTACCGCAAAGGGCGGCGCAAAGGTTTGCACAATATGGAACACTTCCATAGTAAGCGTTTCCTCCGACCGCAAACGCAGCCGTTATCTTATGCTTTCCATAGGTCTCGATCTTTCCGAGTCGATCAGAATGAAAGAAGACCTCATCAAATATTCCAAGGAGCTTGCCGAATCCGAAACACGCTACAGCCTTTCAATGGAGCTTTCCGAGATAGGACTTCTTCTTAAAGCTTCTGGAAGCAGCAGCTATTATGTTTCACAGCAGCTCAGAAATATGCTCGGCATCAACAGCGAGTATATTTCCGACGGTGTGCTCAGAGCAAGGTTTCACCCCTCCGATGTAATGACCTTTGACGCCCTCGGAGGCGCTATGGTAAACTGTACGGCTCAGGACGAGGAGTCCGCCAGGACCGTTCACTGTACCGAATTCAGGCTGCTTTCCGCGGATAATACTTACCACTGGTATCAGTTCCGCTACAAGATCAATCCTGCCGAAACAAAGCTTCTTGCCGACATAGGCGGCGCAATACTGGACATTACCCGGAACAAGGAAAAAGACAGCCTTATCGAGAAAATGGCATATATCGACGATGTTACTCAGATCTATAACAGAAACAAATTTATGCAGATAGGTCAGGAGACCTTTGAGTGTTCGCGCGATTCCGGCATAACCTACTGGGTGATCGTTCTGGATATCGACAACTTCCACATTATCAACGACACCTGCGGATATACGAACGGAAACAAGCTTCTTAACGAGTTCGGAAAGGTCGTTCAGGAGTCCCTCACCTCGGGCGGCTTCGGCGCAAGGATAGGCGGCGATAACTTTGCTCTGCTTATCCGCGACAACGGCGATGAAAATCTTCCCGTAAACATTATACGCATTATTCAGGATAAATTCAAGATAATGTGCGCCGATAACTTCTCGTCTCAGGGAATGACCTGTTCGGCGGGCTACTGCAAAATGTCTGACGGAGGCGAAGACTTTGCAAAGGTTCTCGACCACGCGGAATTCTCCCTCAGTATGTCCGACGGCACAAAGAACGATATTATTCGCTATGACAACGCTGTCCACGACAAGATCATCAAAAGCGCGGCTATCGAAAACGAGCTTGTCAAGGCTATTGAGAATCATGAGTTGGTGCTGTACTATCAGCCGAAAATACATTTGGGCAACGGTACGCTTATCGGTATGGAGGCTCTTATCCGCTGGGTAAGACCCGACGGTACAGTGGTTCCTCCCTCGGAGTTTATCCCTGTCGCTGAAAGCTCTCTGCTCATCACAAAAATAAGTGATTTCGTACTGTACGAAGCCTGCCGCCAGAATAAGGCATGGCAGGATATGGGACTTCCTCCCATCACAGTTTCGATCAACCTTACCGCCGTTGACTTCTACCAGACCGACGTTAAGGAATCCATTATCCGTGCGCTGGACGCGACCGGTCTTGATCCTCAGTGGCTGGACGTGGAGCTTACCGAGTCACTTGCCTTGAAAGATATCGACCACGCTATCCAGCAAATGCAGGAGATCAGAGACCTTGGAGTCAAGCTTTCCATGGACGACTTCGGCACGGGCTATTCGTCGCTGAGCTACATTCAGGTGCTGCCTATCACGCTTCTGAAGCTCGACCGTTCATTTATAATGTACCTTGAAGAGGACGAGATATCCCGTGAGATAGTATCCGCGGTAATCAGGATAGCAAAGTCCAAGAAGATAGAAACTATCGCCGAGGGCATCGAGACTATAGGTCAGGCGGATATCCTGAAAGAAGCGGGCTGCGACCACGCTCAGGGATATTTCTACGGCAAGCCCATGCCCAAGGATAAATTTGAGGAATTCATGCAGATGAAAGCACGTGAGTCCGCTTCGGTAAATGCATAACACGTTAATATCCCCCGCCTGAAAAGACGGGGGAAAATGTGGTTTTAACGGATCTCAGGTTCTTATCAAAAACGTTCCGAGATACGTTTACAATACGAGGGAGGAGTTTTATTATGGCAAAAAGAAGAATAGGTATCCTTACAAGCGGAGGTGATTGTCCCGGTCTGAACGCTACTATCAGAGGCGTGGCTAAAGCCTGCTTCGAGCGTATGGGAGAGGACAATGTGGAGATAGTGGGTATCCAGAACGGATACTACGGTCTGATAAACAATATCGCCAAGGAAATGAAGCCCTCGGATTTTTCGGGCATCCTTACTCAGGGCGGCACAATTCTGGGTACAAAGCGTCAGCCGTTCAAAATGATGTCCGTTATCGGCGAGGACAACGTGGACAAGGTAAAAGCCATGAAAGACACCTACAAAAAGCAGAAACTTGACTGTCTGCTTACTCTGGGCGGAAACGGTACTCACAAGACCGCGAATCTGCTTTCCGACGAGGGTCTGAACGTTATTGGTCTTCCTAAAACAATTGATAATGATATTTACGGCACAGAGGTAACTTTCGGTTTCCACACTGCCGTTGATATTGCTACCGATGTGATCGACCGTCTGCACACCACAGCCGCGTCTCACAGCCGTATCCTTATGGTTGAGATCATGGGCAACAAGGCCGGTTGGCTCACTCTTTACGCAGGTATTGCGGGCGGTGCGGACATTATTATAATTCCCGAAATTCCCTACGATCCCAAGAAGGTAATCGACGCTCTCAATAAGAGAAGCGCGGCTGGAAAAACTTTCTCAATAGTAGCCGTTGCGGAGGGCGCGTTTGATACGGAAGAAGCCAAAATGAAGAAGAAAGAACGCGCAAAGGCTCGTCAGGAAGCGGGTATAGTTACTGCTACCAACCGTCTTGCAGCCCAGATACAGCAAGGTACGGGAATAGACACAAGGGTCTGCGTTCCGGGACATATGCTCCGCGGAGGAAGTCCCTCGGCGTATGACAGAGTTCTCGCAACAAAGTTCGGAGTAAGAGCCGCAAAGCTTATTGAACAGGAAAAATACGGATACTCCGTTGCAATGGTAAAGGGTCTTATCACAGAAAATCCGCTGTCCGAGGTTGCAGGCAAGACCAAATTTGTTACCGAGGAGCACCAGCTTGTAGTCACAGCAAGACACTTAGGAATATCTTTCGGAGATTGATTTCAGAAAAAATATGCCGTATGCCGCAGATTTTGTATCTGCGGCATTTTTGCGATTTAAATTAAGTTTCTGTTTTTCTGACAAAGCCGTTGAGAGAAATCAGTCTGTCACCGCCGTATTTTTTTATATAGCCACTATTTTCGATTATAAAAATACCTATTTCGCCGTTTTCAACAGCGGGCTGCGATTTTATAAGCACGATGTCACCGTCATAATATACAGGCTCCATGCTGTCACCGGAAATAGTAAGAGCCAAATCAGCACGCTACGCCTCGGGAGTATCGTGGATTTCAATAGTGTCCCATTGGTCGCCATCGCTGACGTAGCCTGTTCCAACAGATACCTTATAATAGCTATGTTTTATTTCTATCATTGGCATATCTACCTCTGTTACTTGCGTTTCAACTTGCTCCTCATATACGTCGGCTATTGCTTCCGCCATTGCCACAAGCTTTATTTTTTCCGATGGTGGTAACTTATTATAACAAGTCACCAATTCCCGCTCATCTTTTGATAACCTGCTAATAGATAAGCTATTTTCTTTACCCAAAATAAGATGCTCTAACGATACATTAAGCTCAAGTGACAATTTTGATACTACATCAACATCTATTTTTCCGTGTTTCCATGCTGTGAGAACACTTTTTGCCGCAAATTTTTCTGCAAGTGACGTTGGTGAAGTTCCACAAGCATCGCATATATCAATTAAATTATTGAAAAAGTCTGAGTATTCTGGTGACTTTTTTAGCTTTTTAGACATAACATCCCTACCTTTTTTGTGTATTTGCACATAATATTATTGTAGTCAACAATCGTTTACCCTATACGCATAGTAACCCCTTGTTGCTACAATGGCACAAGCCAATTGTAGCATATGAAACTTGAAAAAACAATAGAAACGGAGGAAATTTTTATGAATGACATAAAAGTTTTCAGCAATACCGAGTTCGGCGAACTTGGTGTAATGATTATCGACGGCAAGGAGTATTTTCCTGCTACGCAGTGCGCTAAGATTTTGGGTTATGCAAACCCGTGGAAAGCTATCATAGATCACTGCCAAAAAGATGGAGTAAAAAACGTTACGCCATCGACAATCTTGGCAGACAGCAGGAAATGAGGTACATTAACGAGGGCAATCTCTAACGTCTGATTGTAAGCAGCAAACTCCCCGTAGCTGAAAAGTTCGAGCGTTGGGTGTTATGTACTGCAGTACATAACACCCAGTATGTTGTGTCAGTTATTATGCTGAGTAAAACCCATAATTAAGATTCCAGATTTGTTTGTTGAAATTATACAATTACATCTACACAAATATGGGAAAAAAGTTCGGGTCTGAATTATAAACTGTGTAAATGCATTTTTGCGACAAAAATTGTTAATACTGAAAATGCAGTCCCCAAAAGGGCAACGCTGAGGAGCGACCCGACGCAAACTGCGGAACAATACGGTGAAGGACAGCGGAGTAAAATCCGCTGTTTTTCTTCATCGGATGTTCCCAAGCGGATAAACCTCAGGGTTTGGGACGGAGTCCCAACAGCCGTCAGGCTGCCAATTCAGGCTGCCAGTCTGTTCTCAAAGAAAATTGCAAACTGAGAATAAGCAAGTCCCCAATCTCGAACGGGCATTGTCCATCTTTTTGAAATCTCTTGGACGCTCATATAAACAACTTTGCGTATCGAATCGTCCGTGGGAAAAATTGCTTTGGACTTCGTAAATTTTCTCACCATTCGATGATAGGCTTCAACAGTATTTGTCGTATATATTATCTTCCGTACCTCGGCCAGCTCGGTACGAGATGAGGGATATTGCAAAAAACGTGGATAAAATGTCCCAATTTTCCTCCCAGCTTCTGACGCAGCTCGGATAGGTTTTCTGCCATTTTTCTTTGAATTCAATCAGTGCATTTAACGCCTCATCTTCGTTAATAGCCTGGTATCTTCCCACGGAGGAGTCATTCCAATTGATTCAGCAGCCTGATGTGCAGAACGAACTGAAGCGGCTGTATAAAATCGTATTTGACAACGACCGTGCGGTTGCTGATGAAATTATGGAGATTTTGAACACTGTACACAATTAACGCGGTTATTGCAATTCCAATATATTTAAAAATAACGGCGAGTATACGAAAAGCTGCAAATATTTGTTTTTGAATATTTGCAGCTTGCGTATATAGGAATAAGCCCGTTCAGTTTATAATACTAATCCCTCATTGAATTATTCACAATCTCTCGCCGCAAAATCCATATACGTAAGATTTGGTGGCGATTTCTTGTTCATAATTCTAACGAGGGATCAGTATAACGCTGTTTATTGAATTTGATTAAAGTTAAGTGGTATACTGTTTACAGAAAGGAGAGACCCGTATGAGTTTGA
The DNA here is from genome assembly GCA_947089135.1 of uncultured Clostridia bacterium. Taxonomy (GTDB): domain Bacteria; phylum Bacillota; class Clostridia; order Oscillospirales; family Ruminococcaceae; genus RGIG8773. The sequence continues at coordinate 109,495 of CAMUJF010000006.1, read as the reverse complement.
TCAAGATAACCGACCTAAGCACGCAGCTTGGACTATCGTCAAGAACGCTGCGTTATTACGAGGAAGCCGGACTTATTACAAGCGTTCGTCCGCAGTTTGAGAAATACCGCTATTATGATGAGCAGAATGTACAGCGGCTGCGGCAGATCATGGTGCTTCGCAAAATGCAGATACCGATAAAAGACATCTTACGTATTTACAGCAGCCGTGAAATGCTGGACATCACGCAGGTTTTTGTGGACAGGCTTAATGAAATAGACCGCGAGGTCACGGCGCTGTCCGAACTTAAACGCATTATTAATGATTTTTTGAATAAAATGATCGAAAAAGGTATCAAACAAATCTCTGCGCTGCCTCTTTTGTATGAAGAAATGGACAAGCAGCTCACTGTGCGGGAAAGCATTGGCATGGAACAGCTTTCCGAAATATCGGAAAAGTTTGCACGTCCGCTTGATATTTCCATTGTAAAGCTGCCGAAAATGCGCGTGTTGTCCTCATATCTTGAAGCCGATACGCAAAACTCCGACACCGACGCTTTTTCGCGTTATATTCAGATGAGCGGGATAAGAACAGAGAATCACGGAAGCTTCGAGTATCGGGAAAACCAACAGGACGTTATGATCTCAAAAATTTTCGACGGCTTTGTAAATGACAGCGGCTTTACGGATTTTATTTTTGACGGAGGTCTGTTCGCCGCGGCAAATTTATATCTCGACGACGATATGAATCAGTCTTTTCGCACTCTGATAAAAAGCTTTGACGAAAACAAATTTTATCAGATAGATTACGCGCCGGACGGCAGTCTGCGCCACGCCGCTATGACAGAAAATCTTATCTCTCCCGACGAGCGCAGACAGCTTGTCGCTTTATATGTTCCGGTAAAAAAACGGATCCCCGACGTGTCGCTTTATCCAAAGCCCGTAGAAATCACGGATATTACGGAAGACGAGATAAACGGTCAAAATCCGATATTGTGGGAAAAGGAGGCCGCGTTTGATAAGATTACGCCTATCAACGCCCCTCATTACCGAGTACTTGACAGCGGCGAAGCAGAATATACCGGTTGGATCTCCACGCGGACGCTTAATACAAACGTGTCTGTAAAGCTGCCGTTCAGAGTGGATATAGACTTCCGCTTACCGATGGACGACGAGCAGTTTGGATACGGTGACAGCGAGGGCAGCATTATTTTTTATCACGGTTCTGACAGTTATGACAACGGTGAAAATCTCAAAATTATGGATTTCGGTATTAATATGAATAACAGCTCGAGCTGTCGTGAGGAAGCAATCAGCTTTCACCAGCCGATCTTTCACGACCTTTATAATTTTCCGCGCAGGGGACGTATCAAGCCGAACGAATACAATCATGTTACGTGGATCGTCGGACAAAAGCATTTGGCGGTCATAATAAACGGTGAAATACGGTATTGCGGAACCGATTTCCCGTATATGTCCCTTGATCTGAACCGTGAAGAAGCCTACCCTATTGTTATCGGCTCTAACGGTCAGGGAATGAAATATTTCAAAAAAATCAGTATCTCACAGCTTGCGTATTCTCAGCCGTATAGAATAAAAAATGCAGAGCTTACAGTAAACTCAAAGCGAAGCAATAACCTTATTCCTGTTATTCACCGTCTTATTATAGAAGAGTACGGCGAAATTTACCGCTTCAACGGGAGCGCCGCATATGTAATGGAATGTCTGGGAGAAAAGGAATTTGACTATCTGTTTTTTGCAGGACTTACCGGAGACCTGTTTGCTCAACATTACAAACAGCCTTTTGACGGCGACGGTGTGAACGCATACTATCAGGTCAACGGCGACAGAAAATTTTTTGAGGGACTTTTTGAAAAGTGCGGTTATTCAGCCGCATACGTTTTCAGCCGTGAGCTTCTCAAAAATAAAGAGACGTATCTGAAAAAAATTGTTGCTTATATTGATAAAGGCGTTCCCGTTATATTTACAGGATATTCGGAGCAGCCCTGCGGTGTGTTTGTGGGTTACGAGGAATACGGAAAAACGCTCATATATATTTCGGGGGATAACAGCGAACCGCAGCGTATTTCCTGTGATAAAGCGATGGGATACGATACTGATAAAAGCGGCTGGATATTTGTCGGTGGGAAAAAGAAACAAAAGGATACTGCGGAAATTTACCGTGAAACAATTTACGCGCTGCCAAAGCTTCTGACAACCGACAACGATAAATATTGCTTCGGTGCGCCTGCTTTTCGCAAATGGGCGAATGACATAGAAAACGGGTATTTTGAACAAATAAAGCCTGAGGAATTTGATTCGCGGACAATGTATATTAATTTCGTTTTTACGCTTGCAGCAAACGGATGCTGCTGTCCTGATTTTTTACAGCGAGCAATCGAATTGAATCCCGATATGACATATCTTAACGACATCAGTCTTTTGTACAAGCGCACCGCCGATATTTGGCACAACGACGGCGCAAACGATCTCGAAGCTCTCGGAGGCGGCTTCAATATAACCCTTGAAACGCTGCAAACACCTGAAAGACGTGAAAAAATTGCTGCAAGAATTCGTGAATGCGGTGATATTATCGACGAGGTTGTAAAGGTACTGAATAAAAACATACGGAGGAATTCAAATGATAAAAAGTATTGAAAACTTAGTCTCATTTGATAAGTACAAAAACATTTTCGGGATTGTTCCATTGCCTTATGGGATGCGGAGCGCGGCGCTCTATGTCCTGATTTATGGCGATAATATTGCCTTTATTCGTATTATTTTAAAAAGATTCTGAACAGGCTCTTAGGATATTTTTTGGAGCGCTATAAATACCACGTAATTCGGATTTTTTCGCTATAAATTGATTTCCGTACCGATGATCAGACCTGCCTTGCAAAAATATCCGCTGTATGTTATAATGTAAATACTATAAAATACAGAAAAAGGAGACTGCGTTATGCAAACGCTGACAAAAGAAAAATTTCCCGCAGCGGAAACTTCCGCAACGGAAAGCTTCTTAACGGAGACTTCATTGCCGAAAGCAGCTGCGGAAATAGGCAGAAACAACCGCGTAATGCTTCTGGATACGCTCAGGGGATTTGCGATTATTTATGTTATGCTTTATCATCTTCTGTACGACATGATATTTTTCGGCGGAGCAAATATACCGTTTTTCTTTTCGGACGGCATGGAAATTATCCACCGCTTCTTTCTTGTAGTACTGTTTTCCGTATCGGGAATATGCGCGGGTTTTTCCAAAAACGTGCTGAAAAGAGGCGCGGCTCTCTATCTTTTAGGAGAAGCTCTTACCATTATTACTGCGGCTTTCGTTCCTCAGGAAACTATAGTTTTCGGCGTGCTGTCCTGCTTTGGAATGATAATGCTCATATACGGGGTAATATCTCCTGTGATGAAGAAAATACCAAACGTAATTATTTTCGCAGTGTTCACGGTTCTTTCAGTCATCTTTACGGACTTTTACCGAACCGACAGTCTCTTTCTGGTTTTCGGCAGGGTGCATCTTGACGTTCCCGACAATATCCGATGGCTATATCCTATCGGCATAACCTCGTCGGATTTTCATTCCGCAGACTATTTCCCCCTTGCTCCCTACGGATTCATTTTTCTTGCGGGAACAGCTTTATCCGACATAGTAAAAAGCGGTTCGCTGCCAAGGTTTTGCTATACGGCAAGACTTCCGGTCGTAAATTTCTGCGGACGGCATTCTCTGCTGTTCTACATAATACATCAGCCTGTTTTTCTTGCCGCAGTGTACATATTTGCCGCTTTGAAAAACTGACGTAAGACGTAAAAAGCTACCGAATAAAAAGGAATAATTTACTATGGATAATCTTACCAATATAAATGTAATAAAAGACATACTGTCAAGGCACGGCTTTTCTTTCAGCAAATCGCTGGGACAGAATTTTCTTATAAATCCGTCCGTGTGCCCAAGGATCGCCGAAATGGGCAGCGCTCAAAATGGCTGGGGAGTTCTTGAAATAGGCGCGGGAATCGGAGTCCTTACCAAGGAGCTTGCCCTGCGTGCGGACAAAGTGGTATCCGTGGAAATAGACGGACGGCTCATTCCGGTGCTTGAGGAGACTCTTTCCGACTGCGGAAACGTTACCGTCATAAATAACGACGTTATGAAAGCCGATCTTTCCGCAATAATAGCCGAACATTTCCACGGACTTAAAGTTGCCGTTTGCGCAAACCTGCCCTACTATATAACGTCGCCGATAATAATGAACCTGCTGGAAAGCCGTCTGCCGATCGAATGCATTACGGTAATGGTGCAGAAAGAGGCGGGAGTGCGGCTCTGTGCCGAACCCGGCACCCGTGAAGCAGGAGCGGTCTCGGCGGCGGTAAGATATTACGCGGAGCCGAAAATGCTTTTCAATGTTTCACGGGGCAGCTTTATGCCCGCTCCCAATGTGGATTCCTGCGTTATACGTCTTGACATAAAAAAAGAACCGCCTGTAAAGATCAGCGATGAAAAGCTGTATTTCCGCGTTGTGCGGGGAGCGTTTTCACAGCGCAGAAAAACGCTTTGCAACAGCCTGTCCTCGGCGTTTGGGATACCCAAGTCCGCGGCTGCGGAAGCGGTAAAGGCGGCGGGACTTCCCGAAAATATCCGTCCCGAACAGCTTCGGCTCGAAGATTTTGCGGCAGTCTCGGAACAGCTGAAAGAGCTGACCGAAAGCCGATAAAAAAGGAACGCTCCCGTTTGGTAAAGAAAACGGGAGCGTTCCTGTCTAATACTGAACAGGCTCTAATAAGGGATTAGTATAAGCGCCGGTAAAATATTATACTTTTATACTTTGACTATTTCGTAAACGTCCTTTTCCTTGTCTGAGGCAATATAGTCGTAGAAAAGCTTAAGACACTTTCCGCGGGAAAGCTTTTGGCTCGGATCGAAGCTTCCGTCCTCGGAACCCGAAATAAGCTTTTTCGCCTTTGCGATCGCCGCGTAGCCGCAGTAAGGGTCGCTCTGCTTAACGTTCTTAAAGGGCGGTGCGTAAATACCCTCGATACCCGCCGCAGTAAGGCAGTCGTTTGCGTAGAGGTACACATAGATACGCGCCAGCTCGCCGTAAGTAAGCTTTTTCTGCAGCATGGGGTTTTCAAAATATTCATAGCTGTCCGTCTTTTCGTTATACTTTCTTTCATCCGGATAAAGACCGCCGATACTTCCTCCGTGCGCCGTGCTGCAAAGCGTTACAAACTCGCCTATGGTTATCGCTTCGTCGGGGTTCAGCTTTTCGCTTTCGGTAATGCGGATACCGTATTCAAAAAGGGCGGTTATTTCCTTTTCGTACTTGTGACCCTTTATGTCAGTGTAGAGCTTGACTTCCTTGGCAGGCTCGGCTTTCTTTTCCGCGGTATAGTATGGCTCTCCGTAGCTTGTGATCCTATCGCCCGTTACGGCGTTTATATAGTAGTACGGCTCAAATTTATAGGTAAGATATGTATGGGATTTCAGTTGCAAATCGGTAAATCCCGTGTAGTAAAGGTCGGGCTTCATGTGCTCGAAAAGCTTTTTGTAGGCTTCCTCTTCGGAAACAAGGTTTGCTTCGGGAAATTTTATATTACGGTAATTGTAGCTAAAGCTGAGGACCTCGCCCCTCGAATCCACTCTGACCGACATGGTATCAAAAACGGCGGGCAGATTGTTTACATAGCGGGTGAACCCGAACGTTGCTTCTGTTGTGTCTTTTGTCGGTTTTACATCGTTATCATAGCGGTACGCCCGCGCCTTGGAGCTTATAAAATGGTTAGCGGCTTTATTTGCAACGGCAAGAGACTTTTTTTCATCAAGAGCGGTCGTATTTTTATTTTTGCTTTTATATCCGTAATCATAGCTTTTGCTGAAGCTTATTATCTCTCCGCTGTAGGCGTCCAGAGCAACATAGAGATAAATGCTGTCTTTTGTTTCATCGGCTGTAGTGAATTCAAAATTCAGCCTGCGGAAAGGTCGGGTCACAAACTGACCGTCCGTGTAATAAGAGATACTGTTGTCCGCCAGAACAAGCTCCTTGTTGAAAACTATGTACTCGTCCGCCTTGATTATTTCAAGGGCTTTTTCGTAGCTTATGTACTCATTTTCCTTTTCGAGAGCTTCTTTTTCCGCGTCGCTCAGATAGTCGTCTTCGGAATCGCCGGCATAGGAAGGCTCTTCTTCAAGAATTTCATCATCGTCATAATCGTAATCCCAGCTGTAAGCGTCGGTGTAGGAAAGTTTTTCCCTGTCCTTGTACATAGACGTATACTTGCCGGTTATGGCGTCTATCTCGTTTTCGCCGCCTACCGTCGGCTCATATACAGCCAGCACGTAGGGAATGGACTTCCGTTCCCCTGTTTCCTTATTGTATTCGTATCCGGTAAACAGATCGTAATAGGCTTTCAGCGGCTTGCGCGAGGCGTAAATATCCGATACCTCGCTTACCGACAATTTCTTTGAAGCGTCCGGGAGAACCGCGTCGCTCCACCATTTCAGGGAATAGCTGAGAAGCTTTCCCGTATCGCGGTCGATGGATATGGAGCCGTAGTTTTTGTCAAAATCAACGCCGGTTTCCTTTCGGCTGATGCGGTAGTTTACATTTTTCCCGAAAAGCTCCTGCTCCGAGGAGGTGCGCTCGATAACGGGATTTCCTTTCAGGTCGGGATTGAGCTGATACAGATATTTTTTCGCAAGCTCGTCCTGCTCCTTTGCGGTAAGCTTTGAAAAACTGGGCTTGCCGCTTCTTCCGCTGTCATAGGAATAGTATTGATAACTGCCCAAATATCCGTTGAAATACTCAGCCGTCATTGATTCGGCAGTATAGGTCCTGCCGCTTTTCTCGTCTTTTCCCTCGCGGTACCATGTGAACCTATAGTAAATGGTATCGTATCGGGTTTCCGTCTCATAAGAAAATTGGTCGAGGCTTTTCGGCACGTTAAGCCTCTTTTTTACCTCCACTATAGCGTTTCTCATGGCTGTGGTCTCGGCGTTTTCCTCCGTTTTGGCGGAAGTATTGTCCGCCGCCGATGCGAGAACGCATGGTACTGCCGACAAGGCAAGCATTATTCCCAATGCTGCCGAAATGATTTTGCGGAATTTCATAACAGTTCCTCCCCTTTAGTTTTGGACTTCTGTCTATAATACCATTTAAACCGGGAAAATTTTTCATTTTTCTAAGCGGATCTGAAAGTTTACAATTTGTTAACAAATCCAACTGCCGCCAAAAGCCTGATATGCGTTATCTGTCAAATTACCATTAATAACGTCCCCGCCGCAATGAGAATACAGCCTATGATCGACTTCGGCGTAAACTTTTCATGCAGGAAAACAAACGCCAGAATCAGCGTCAGAACGGTGCTCATCTTGTCTATCGGGACTACCTTTGAAGCCTCGCCAATTTGAAGCGCCTTGTAGTAGCACAGCCATGAAGCCCCCGTGGCAAGTCCCGACAGAATCAGAAATATCCAGCTTTTTCTGCCGATATCGGCAATGCCCGTATGAGCGTTTGTGATAAAAACCATTTCCCACGCCATGACGAGGACTACCGCTGTACGCAAAGCCGTGGCAAGGTTAGAGTTCACGCCCTCAATACCGACCTTTGCAAGGATCGACGTAAGAGCCGCAAATACCGACGATAATATTGCAAATAAAAGCCACATAAAGATCCCTCCAAAAAATCTGCGGCAGACAATTTCGTCCGCCGCAGAAAACAGTTATCATAATTACGCCTTAGCTTTATTTGCCTTCGGCTTTTTGCCGATTTTGTCTTCAAGTGTCAGCCACAGCGGACAGGTGAAGCATACCGACGAATACGCGCCCGCGATCATACCGATCATCATAGGCAGCGAGAAAGAAATTATCGACGTTACTCCGTAAACCGCCGCGACGATAGTTACCGCAAGCATTGCAACGATAGTTGTGATGGATGTGTTAATCGAACGGGTAAGGGACTGATTTATGCTCATGTTGACAATTTCGACCTTGGTTTTCTTTTTGCGGTAAAGTATCTCGTTCTCACGGATACGGTCGTAAATTACGATAGTATTATTTATCGAGTAACCCAGTATCGTCAGTACTACCGCCATAAAGTTGGCGTTGATAGACATACGGCAGATGATAAACGTTCCGTAAACGATGATACAGTCGTGAAGCAGCGCGGTAACGGCGCATACGCCCGCAAGCCAGCCGCCGATGTTCTTGAACCGCAGAGCAATATAGATGATAAGAACGATAAATGAAAGCAGTACAGCGACGATACATTTCAGGAAAAATTCACGTCCGGAGGACGGCGAAACGTCCGAGGATTCAAGAAGCTCGATGTTGTTTGCGGCGTACTTTTCGGATATCGCGTCAGAAAGAGCTATCTGCTTGTCCGAGGTAAGACCCGTATTTGAAATAAGCGAAAGCTGAATGTTGTTCCTGCCAGAGGAAAAGTCCTCGCCCACCGTGGAGGTAACGCCTATTCCCTCCAAAGCGGCGGTAGCGTCCGCCTCAAACTGAGACTGATCTATTTCGCCGTCATAGATATAGGTCAGGATTGTGCCGCCCTTGAACTGAATGTCAAGGTTAGCTCCGAAAATAAATGATGAAAGTATCGAGACCGCAATAGCCGCAATGGAAATTATAAAGAACAGCTTTTTGCGGGCGACAAAATCAATATTGAATTTATTGTTCATGTCTGACACCTCCGTAAAGCTTGGGATTTCTTAACGCCTTGAATTTGGACAAAGACGCAAGCATAAGTCTGGAGCAGAGTACGCCGAAGAAAAGGTTCAGCGCAACACCCGTCAGAAGCGTGAAGCCGAAAGAGTAGATCGTTCCCGCCGTAGAGGGGCCGAACATAAAGAACACGAAATGCAGCAGTTTGGAGAAGATGCTGTCGGGAGTACCGAAAGCGCCCATAAGGATTATGGCGACAAGTATCATCGTAACGTTGCCGTCAAGGATAGCGGAAAACGCTCTCTTGAAGCCCGATTCGATAGAGCCGTCAAGGGTCTTGCCGTTTGCAAGCTCCTCCCTGATACGCTCGGAGGTGATGATGTTCGCATCAACGCCCATACCTACCGCAAGAATGATACCCGCGATACCGGGAATAGTCAGGATAGAACCGTTCATAAAGCCGAAATATCCCGAAATGAACGCCAGCGTACCGGCTACCTGTCCGACAAGAGCGACAACCGCGACCGCGCCGGGGAGACGGTAAAGGATTATCATAAATACCGCAATGAATGCAAAAGCGATAATACCCGCAACTACCATTGCCTCCAGCGCGCCCGAACCGAGGCTTGGAGAAATCGTGGAAAAGCTCGCGGTAACAAGCTTAAAGGGCAGCGCGCCCGAATTTATCTTATCGGCAAGAGCCTTTGCTTCGTCAGCGTCGAAATTTCCCGTGATTGAAGCGCGGCCGTCAGTAATAGCCGTCTGAACCTGAGGATAGGAGAAGCAGGTCTCGTCCATCCATATGGAGATGACTCCGCGGTTCGGAGCAAGCCGTGTCGTAGCGTCCGCAAATTTCTTTGCGCCCTCGCTCGTGAGTTCAAGGCTTACCTGCCATTCAAGGTTTCCCGCCTTGTCCTCGCTGTATGCGGCGTATGCCTCCTGTACGTCCGAACCCACAAGGATAACGTTATCCTTTGTTACGCCCGTGTACATACCTGCCTCGTCCACCTCGTAGCCTTCGCGGAAGGTCAGCTCGGCAGTCTCGCCCAGTTCCTTTACGGCCTCCTCGGGGTCAAAGTTAGCTTCGCCCTCTTTCCATGGGAATCTTACGATTATACGGTCGTTTCCGTAGTCGATAAAGCTTTCGTAGTCGGTGATACCCAGATTTATCATACGCTGTACGATAACCTCTTTGGCGGCGTCAAGCTGCGCGTCGGTAGCGTCGATATCCTCCGGAGAAGTAAAGGTAACGTCAACGCCGCCCCTGATGTCGATACCGAAGCGGATATTGTCAACGCCTTTGACATAAACTGTATTCATATCGCCGTAGTACGTGGTAACTCCAAAAAATACGGAAGCCGCAAATAAGAGTATAAGCGCAAAAACGACGAAGAAAACAGGTTTTTTTATTTTCCTCACGATTTAACCTCCTGTTTTGTTACATTCTGCAACACAAATTATCGTTTTATTATAGCATTTTTTTCTTTATCTGTCAATACCCGTTTTGCGTAAAAATGCGTAAAAAAGCCGGAACGGAACGCATTTTTACAGCGTTCCGAACGTGCTTGTACATATTTGAGATTTTCAATTCAATACCGGTATCACATATTTCCCGTCAGATTCATGAGTATAGCCGTTACCGCCACGGGACAGGTCTCGCACCTGAGTATGCGTTCGCCCAGCCATATTCTGACCGCTCCCGCCGCTTCCGCCATATCCGCCTCGGCGCGCTCAAAGCCTCCCTCTGAGCCTATCATTACGCCTATTGAGCCGCTTTTCGGCAGACTGACTTCTGAAAGCCGATTTCCTCCGTTCTCGTAGCAGAAAAGCTTAACGCCGCATTTTTTCATATCCTCCACTGCTCCCCGCATATCGGTCAGCGAAGCTATTTCAGGTATAATTCCCCTGCCCGACTGTTTAGCCGCTTCTTCGGCGATACGGCGCAGACGTTCAAGCTTTTTCTCCGCGGACTTTCCATCAGGTCTGGAAACGCATCTTGCCGATATAAACGGAACTATCCTTGTTATTCCCAGCTCTGTAGTTTTCTGTACAACATAGTCAAGCTTGTCCTGCTTTGGAAAAGCCTGATAAAGCGTGACCGAAACCGTAGGTTCGGAGCGGCTCGGTTCCGAGCTTTCAACGCGGCAGACCACCTCGCTGCCGTTCATGCTTTCAATGCGGCAGAAATAGTCAGTCCCGCCATGGCAGAACGTGACCGCGTCGCCGATCTTCATTCTCAGGGAATATCCCATATGAGCAGCGTCGCTTCCCGTTACCGTAATAATATCCTCCGCAGGCTTGTCGGTAAAAAATCTCGGCATTTCGGCACCCCTTTGCTTCTTACATGACTACGCGGTTCTTGCCGCTGCTTTTTCCGATATAGAGTTTTTTATCGGCTGCGGTGATAGTCTTGTCTATTGTTGACGACGGATCGAACTCCGCCACGCCGAGTGTCACGGTTACTTTTATATCGTTCCCGTCAAATACCAGACGGCAGTTTTCCACGGCGGAGCGTATTTTTTCCGCGGTATCCGCCGCGCCGTCAAGTGTACTGTTAGTAAGTATAAGGAACTCCTCACCGCCCCAGCGGCATATTCTGTCGCCTTCGGCAATGCAGCCTCTGAACGCGTCCGAAACAGCTTTGAGAGCCTCGTCTCCGCAGTCATGACCGTATGTATCGTTAAGCTTTTTAAAATTGTCGATGTCGCTCATTATCAGGGAAAACTGCTCTTTTCCCTCGGCGGCGTTCAAAAGATATTCATGCATTTTGCGGCGGTTGTAAAATCCCGTAAGAGTATCCTTTGCCGCAAGGTTTGCAAGCTCGGTGTTTTTCTGCCGCAGAACCGTCTGGGCGGCGTTTATTTCCGAAGCGAAAATAAGCGAATACACAAGAAGCAGCGTAAACGTACAAAGCATATTTATAAAATAGACGGCCTGCACAAAAAACGTATTGTCCGTACTGTAAACCGGAGTGTTATAGTAGGAATACATTCTGCACGAAATAAAAATCACAAAGCTGACCAACCCGAATATCATGGATATTTTTATCCCTCTCAGGGGATTTTTCAGCGCAAAGGACATATCAAATCCCACCGGAACAATAGCGATAAGGTACATGGCAAAGCCGAAATCCCACCCTGCGGTATAGATCGCCAGCATGGAATGGAGCGGCACCTCAACGCATATGTACGCAAACACCCAGCCGAGAGCATTTCGCCTTATAAAAGGCAGACAAAGCAGATATCCCGCAACGCTGCAAACATTGTATACGGTCATCGGGAGCGAGCCTATCGTTGCGAAAACATAGACCAGAAGCACATGAACGCAGGCTATCGCGGCGGTTATCACGCTGTATTTCGTTCTGTCGCTGATCCTTACGGTGCCGTTGATAATTCCGCTTACTGTTACTGTATGATTAAATTTCATCGGTTTTCCTCCGATCCGAAATTCGGTATCGCACCATCCGCTGTGCGTCTGCATCAGCATCAGAATACAACATATATTATACATCCTGCCGTTAAAAATGTCAACCGAGGCGAAAAGCAAACTAACCGCTATTATCAATAATACTGCATAAAAATTTGTAAAATGACTGTACAACGGGGCGTTTTTGAGTTATACTTTAAACAGTACAAAAAATATCGGCGCAGGAGGAATTCATATGAGATCGAGAATTATCCCGACAATACCGGAGACGGTTTTATCCTACAATCTCGGAGAAAAGGAGTCTCAGCTTGAAGAAACCGCAGCCTCTCTGAATATGAAGTACGTCCCCATACCTTCCGATAAGGCAGGAGAAACCGTCGGCTTTTTAGCCGGATACGGAGGCTTTTCCTCCAACGGTTCGGAAGTTTCCGCAGAGGGAGAATGCGTTATATTTTCGGGAATAACAAGCAAGCGTTTGGACGCTCTGCTGAAAGCCATGCGCGAAAGGGGACTTGACATACCCCTGAAAGCGGTGGTTACCCAACACAATCAAAGCCAAAGCGTAGAGTGGCTTTTAAAGGAACTTGCCAAAGAACACGAAGCCATTACAAAGGAGAATTGAGATGAATATACAAATATTTGGTAAATCTAAGTGCTTCGACACCAAGAAAGCGGAACGTTACTTTAAAGAGCGGGGAATAAAATTTCAGTCGGTGGATATTCTTTCCAAAGGATTGAGCAAGGGCGAGCTTGAAAGCGTCTGCAAATCCGTGGGCGGACTTGAAAAGCTTATCGACGAGAACAGCAAGGATTACTGCAATATCAAGTACCTGCTCGACGACGCAAAGGCTGACAAGCTTGCGGAATGTCCCAAGCTCTACAGAACGCCCATAGTCCGCAACGGAAAGCAAGCCACAGTGGGGTACTGTCCCGAAATATGGGAAAAATGGCGGGGAACGCCCCGCGGCGAAAGTCACCCCCAAGGTTAATTGAATTGTACATTTTATTTCTCAAAGTCCCCCTCAAGGGGCGGCACAGATACAACAACAATCAACTGTCAAATTCCAAGCGATGTTATCGCCGCAAGCATTTCTTTCCAGTCGGAAAGCATTTTTTCAAGGTGATCTTTCCCCGCGGGAGTTATGCGGTAATATTTCCGCGTAGGACCTCCAGAAGTCTCTCCTGTGTAGCTTTCGGTGCAGCCGTCCGCATGAAGCCGCCGCAGAATGGCGTATACCGTACTTTCGTTTATTTCGGGAAACGCCCCCGTTACTCTTTTCATTATCTCATAGCCGTAAAGCTCTCCCGAAGAAACCACCTGCAAAATGCACATCTCCAGCACGCCTTTTTTCATCTGTCCCTTATCCATATCAGCCGACCTTCTTTCTTTTTGTCAGCTTTGCTATGGCGGTCAGTACCAATACCGCCGCCGATATTGCCGCGCCCCAGATGACGTAGCTTTTTCCGCTTGTTTTTTGTAAAAACAAAAATGCTACGGAATTGTTGTCGGAAGGGTCAATTGACGAAAGCATATAGTACCAGTAAAACATGAAGCCCGTGACTGTCATTGAGCTGTACGCCGAAGCAAGGGTCAGCGCGTTTCTGTGGATAAACGACCATATCAGAAACGCCGAGGCGCAGACGAAAACAGCCGTCAGAATGTTTGAATAGCCCTCGCCAATTCCCGCAACGCCCCAAATTTCGTGTCGGTCGCCGTTCCATGCGCTGTATGATTTGCAAAGCCATACGCTGTTGTACACTGTATAGGCTATCCCTATCAAGGGTACCGCCGCGAAAAATTTCGGCGCGTTTTTCCACAGCGATATTGCAAGCAGTATCATTGCAACCGATATAAATACAGCCGTAAGTATTGCGTACGTCTGCATATCCGATTCAGCAAGCTTAACCATTCTTTTGGGAATTTCGTTGCACGCCGCGCTTGCCGCGATCATAGACAGACTGCCGAAAAATGTAAAGAAGTCGCATTTGTAGTCCGCAAGAGCGTTCCAAAAGCTTTTGCGCTCAAAAAGCACCCATATTATCAGAGGCAGGACGTACATTATGGGCAGCACATAATTTTGCGCGTCAATATCCAGACTGAAGCCGCAGTATGTATATACCGCGTACAATCCCGCCGATATAATAAACGGCAGCCATAACTCCGAGAGTGTTTTGACTCTGTCGCCGCCCGTCTGCTCGCTGATAAGAGAACGCGCCGCCGTTTTCGGTTCGCCGAGACTCAGGCATATTTCCTCCTCGGACTTGCCCTCCGCCGCGCCCGCCTCAAAGCATTCCTCCATATCGGAAAGAATGTCGTCTATCTCGCTGTTTGACAGCCTGAACATGAGCTGTCTTCTCAGTTTCCCGAGATATTGCCGTTTAGTCATAACATCATTTCCTCTCTATTGTTTATTGAACAGTAGCTGCTGTAAGCTTATAATATCACACTACTGTTCAAAAGTCAATAGTTTTTTAAAAAATTTTACGCAGAAAAAACGGCGTCCGCCCCGACAGAGCGAATGCCGCATATACATTTTATTTTTCATACCGATCCCTTATTTAGGGCAATACCGCGCAAAAAACGCCTGACGGCTTTGCACACGTCTTGCTTGCATATTTTCCGTCATATTGTACCAAAATTTTTTGACATACGCCAGTATGCCCGCAAAATTTTAGTGCAATCTAACGAAAAATCTAACTGCGCAATACGCGCGCAATCTTTGTGCGGTATTGCCTTAGAATTATAAACAAGAAATCGTGCATAATTCAATGAGGGATTAGTATTACATATAAACCACAGGTACATATCCCTTAACATACCAGTCCTGTTCACGGTTTCCGCCGAAAGTATTGTCGTTTCCTCCCGCAACCGAGCCGCCCCGCCGTACAGTTTCAAGCATAGCGCGCATCTGCTCTCTGTCGGTAACACAGTATTTTGCGGCAAATGCGTTTGTCTGCTCGGAAATTTCTTCGCCTATCTGTCTGATCTTTTCCGGATCGGCTGTGTACGGTTCTTTCGCGCCGCTTTCGGAGGGCTTTTCCGCCGATTCTGTTTTCGGTTCGAGAACGGCGTCCGGTATATCGGCAATATCAATATCTTCCGTATCAGTTTTTTCGGTAACGGCTTTTGCGGCTTTCTCCGCCGTATCTCTGATCGACTGTCTCAGCTCGTCCGCAAGCTTTTTCCAGTGAGAGCCGTCCCCGCCGCTGCTCTTTTCGAGCTGCTCCAGCATTTTTAGCACCGTTATCGCGTCGCTCGATCTGTTTTTGGCGCGTAAGGACTCCCTGTATTCTTTCATGCCGTCAAGTATATTTTCGATATTTCTTTTTCTTCTGCTGCCGGAGGACTGCTCCGTATTGCCCGCGCGGAGCGCTTTATTGCGTTCGATACCTCTGATTATAAGCACCTGACTGCCGGCGGCAACGTACTCGCACTTGGAAATATATTTATCATAGCTTTCCATAAGTCCTGCGTTGAGCTCGTCGTACTCTTCCTTTTTAAATTCGCCGCGGGAGTACGCCTCGTCAAGTCTTTTAGCCATATTGCCGAAATGCGTGGCAAGCTGCGCCTTTGTCATACCGGCGCGGACTTTCATGTCAAGCTCGGTATCGTAATCCATAAGCCTGTCTACGCTGTCAGCGCTGGGCATTATCTCGCCCGCGGGCGCTTTGGTAAATGTATCCCGTCTGACGCTTTCGGGGGTTTCGTTTAACGGAACAAATTCCTGTTTTGCATGAGCGTCTTTTATAACGTCCATTATCGGCTTGGCGGGAGCTTTTCCGGTAAGAGTGTGAAACAGTTTGTTCATGTCCATGCTTGTGATATTCATAAAAGCATCTCCTTACGTTACTATTCTGCGGCTGCTGCATCACTATTCAATAAATATATCGGCAGAAATTCAATAAACTTTAATGTTTTCTGTAAAAACCAATTTATGGCAATACAGCAGAAAAATGCATATAAAGAACCTTGTTTCAATAAGCGGACTTGTATCACAGCTTGGCAGGAAAAACTCGACAAAGCCGCCGTAAGATACTGAACAGGCTCTAAAAGGGATCAGGACGTATGCTTGCATTATAATTAATTCCAAAAACTTCTATTTAAACGATTACTTTTTAATATTTTAATAATATTTTTAATATTCACGCCTAAAACTTGAATAATTTTCATGATATAATATGTTTAAATATGTGAAATAGTTACAAATTATACAATAACAGTATACTTGCTTATGCTGCTTTCCCTTTATGAGGAGGGGGTTTTCAATGGCAAAAAGGCTTAATATCGGTCTGATGATAAGTCACCTTGAGGACGACTTTGCCTCCGCCGTCTGCCGCGGCGCAATAGTCGGCGCAAAGGAAATCGACGCTAACCTTATCATTTTTCCCGGAAGATACATCGACGCGGTATATGTGGATAAAAAGCGCACAGAGTACGAATATCAGTACAATACCCTTTTTTCATACGCTTTTCCCGAAGATATCGACGTGCTTCTTATTCTTATCGGAACTATAGGCAGTGGTATGTCCTATGAAAAAAAGCAGGCTTTCCTCGGGGCAATGGGCGATATTCCGATAATTACTATAGCCAGCGAGGTAGAAGGATACCCCTCCGTTTGCTTTGACAATAAAAGCGGTCTTATCGACTGCATCGAGCACCTTATAACCGATCACGGCTGCAAAAGGATCGGCTTTGTAAGCGGTCCGAAAACTAACGGAGACGCTATCGAAAGGCTTGAAGCATATACCGGCACGCTGAAAAAGCACGGCATAGCCGTTGACGAAAACAGGATAGTTTACGGAAGATTCTCCCGGTACAGTCAGGCTGTGGTAAGCGAGCTGCTTGACCGTTGCCCCGACCTTGAAGCTATCGTATTTGCCAACGACGCTATGGCGGAGGGAGCCTACGAGGTGTTTGAACAGCGCGGTATTGAAGCCGGCAGGGATATTCTTATTACGGGCTTTGACGATTCTCCTGTGGCTGTGAATCTTGTTCCGCCCCTTACGACCGTGCGCGCCGACGCTTCCGAGCTTGGCTATGACGCAGTCACGGAATGCCTTGAGCTTCGCAGATCGGGTAAGCTGAGCAGCCGCCTTGTGCGTTCCTCAATGGTAAAGCGCAAATCCTGTGGCTGCCGAGGAGACTCTGTCCCGACCGGTGCGGACGCGGAAAGCGACGATATTTTTGTATTCAACCATTGCTGGTGCCGCTCCGACAGCCAAACGATAACGGCTATAGGAAAATATCTTTTCGGAAATCACAAAGAAAACGAGTTTCTTGAACACGTAAAGCCTGCCTTTGACCGCTATCTTGAAAACGTTTTCCGCCTGCTTGAATCAGACGATCACGGCGGTATAACGCTTACAAAAAAGGCTGCGGACTACATTCCCGCCGCTTTTGAGGATCTGCTCAATCCCAAGGTAATGAAATATATAGATCAGGACAAACTCTGCACCGTTATCAATTATCTGTCCAGACGGTTTTCCGCGGGACTTCAGAGCCACGACGACAAGCGCCGTCTTGAGGATATGTCCATCGGAATGTACCAGATACTTATGCGCGCGGTAGTGATCTACAGCAACAAGCGCGTTGATGATATTGAGTTCCTGACGTGGCAGTCGAACTCGATCACAAAGGATATGCTGCTTTTCGACAGCTATGACGATTCGGGATACGGCTCCGTTACCGACAAGCTGACGAGGCTTAACGTTGCCAGCAGCTATATCTATATTTTCCCGGAAGCCATGACTCTCTATAAAGACGAGAAATGGGCTCCTCCTCCGAAAGTACTGCTCAAATCCTACCACAACGGCGATAAATGGGAGGTAGTTTCTCCCGAGGATCAGGAGATATCGATTAAAAACCTGTTCAATCACAGCTATATCCCTCAGGACAGACGGTTTACCATGGTGCTTTCGGCAATTTTCCTGAACGCCGATCACTACGGGCTTTTCCTCTGTGAACTGGAATACGAGTATTTTTACTATATCAGTTCTCTGTCGGCTCAGCTCTGCGCGGCAATGAAAATTCTCAGGCTTATTCAGGACAAAGATAATATACAGCAGGAGCTTGAACGCACTCTTATGCAGATCAAAGAGAAAAACATTCAGCTTGACGCAATGTCAAAGATCGATGTGCTTACCAATGCGTATAACAGGCGCGGATTTTTTGCGCAGGCAAGCAGCATGATCTGCTCACCGATGAACGAGGGTCGGGAAGCGCTTGTTATCTTTGCCGACCTTGACAGCCTTAAGACTATCAACGATACCTTCGGACACGAGGACGGCGACTTTGCGATCAAAAACGCGGCGAAGATACTTCATGATTCGTTCCGAAGCTCCGACGTTATCGGACGTATCGGCGGAGATGAATTTTCGATCCTTGCCATGGTCGAAAACGCTACCGGCGAGGAGGTCGAAACGATTGTGCGCGAGAGGATAGCCGCTTCTACCGACAGCTTTAACGCGACTCACGACAAGCCTTATGTCGTTCACATGAGTATAGGCGTGTACGCATTCAAGTGCGGCATGGAAGTGGAGCTTTCAAAGATCCTCGCCAAGGCGGACGACGTTCTGTATGAGGAAAAGAAAAGGAAAAAATCAATATTACGGTAGGACTTTTCCCGATACTGCGTATGCCGTATGCCATTAACGGTCAAACAAAACAAATAAAACAAACAACACAAACAGCCCCCGATCCTCTTCCCGGACAGGGGGCTTATCTGCGTACGGAATATCCATCTCAGTTTCTCACGTCGGCAGCCACTTTGCCGTCGGAAATGCGTATCGTCCTTGCCGCCTGGGCAGCCACCGCATCGTCGTGAGTAATGATTATTACGGTCTTTCCCTGGGCGTTTAGATCGTACAAAATACGCATAACTTCTTTACCGCAGCGGCTGTCAAGGTTTCCCGTGGGTTCGTCGGCAAGAATGACCGGAGGTTCCGCGGCTATTGCACGCGCTATGGCAACGCGCTGCTGCTGACCTCCCGACATTCGTCCCGGAAGATGATCCATGCGGCTTCCAAGCGACACCTTTTGCAAAGCGTGCACTGCAAGTTCGTTCCTTACGCTTTTGGACATCCCGCGGTACATCAGCGGAAGCTCGACGTTTTCCCTTGCGGTAAGAGCGGGTATCAGATTAAAGCTCTGAAAAATAAATCCTATTTCCCTGTTCCTTATCCGGGACAGCTTTTTTTCTCCTAATTCCCTTACGGATGTGCCGTCGAGAAAATACTCGCCCGTTGTCTGCACGTCCAGGCAGCCGAGCAGATTCATAAGCGTGGATTTACCGGAGCCGGAAGCTCCCGCGATCGCCACGAACTCCCCGCGGTTCACAGTCAGCGAAACGTTGTCAAGCGCGGAGACGCGGCTCTCTCCCTCGCCGTAAAGCTTTGAAATGTTTCTGAGTTCTATCAGCGGCATAAAAAACTTCCTTTCGACTTAAAAATTTCCTCTGAAAGTATTATGCCCGATGTTTTCCATAATATCAGTCTTCTGCGCAGACCTTCGCTTAGCTGTTTATCGCTTCCATGATAGCCGTTACTACCTCGGGCTCGTACCATGTAAGCTCGCTTCGGTTAAATATTCCAAAGAGCTCGTTGCCCGATTTGTGGTAGCCGTTGTCCCACCATACGCAGGGTATACCGTATTTTTCAGCAGCGCTCACATAATGCTTTGCCCATTTTGCCGCCTCTTCGGTATTGCTGATGTACCATGTCTTGTCGATCATTTTTGATACGCATCCGTATTCGGTGATTATAACGGGTATTCCCTTGCTGATAAAAGCTTCGTTGAGGCTTGCGAAAAGCGCGTCTATTTCCGAAGCGCAGGAATCGTCAAACACGGCGGTGTTCCAGCTTTCGCCCACGGAGTCGTAGGTGAAGCGGTAAGGCGTATAGGCGTGTATCGAAACTCCAACGTATTTGTCGTCAGGGATAGTCAGCGCGTTTACTCCTGAGGCGACAGGCTGAGCGGCAAACGTGGTGATGAGCAGAGTGCGGGTCTCATTGTTGCCTCCAGTAGCCCTGACGGTTTTGACAAAGACGTCGTTGAGCTGATTAAGGCAGTCCCTGCCCTCCTCGGTGCCGCCGTTCCATTCGTTTGCACCGCCGATGATACGAGGCTCGTTCAGACCCTCAAAAATAAGGTGATCGCCGTAGTCCTTAAAATATTCTGCTATCTGTGTCCACAAAGCGGCAAACTTCGTCTTAACATTATCCAGGCCCTCGTACTGAGGCTTTATCCAGTCGGTTTCATGGTGAGTATTCAGAATAACGTACATATCGTTTTCAAGAGCGTAGCCGATTATATCTTCCACGCGCTTCAGCCATTCTCCGTCGACGGTGTAGTCGGGAGCTTCTCCTATGCTGTTTTTCCATGTCGTGGGTATTCTGAGAGTATCAAAGCCCGCCCTGTGGACTTCGTCTATCATTTCCTTGGTAGTGACGGGATTCCCCCAGCCTGTCTCGCCGCCCTCCTCGGAGTCCATTGTGTTTCCAAGATTCCAGCCCGTACCCATTTCGGCAATAAGCTCGGAGGCTGAAATACCGCGCATTTCTCCCAGCGGACGCGTGTCGGCTTCTTTTTTGGAGCAGGCTGAAAGCGACAAAGCCATTGCCGCAGCGCATACACATGAAACGATTTTTTTCATACAAAACACCCTTTCTTAAAAATGTGAAATTTTACATAATTTTATTGCACCGTTTTTTTGAAAACGATCATATTCCATGAGTGAGGCGAAAGCATTATTCCGTCGGAAATTTCCTTTTCAACGGGAACAACTTTTTTCGGATCGTCCGCAGTATTTACCGCTTTCAGGTCGTCTCCCTCCATAGCCGTATGCATGACGGGACGGAATCCCTCGTATCCCGAAAGACTGAAATCAAGTGCGCAGGATTCGTCAAGGGAACGGTTCACGGCAAATACGGAAAGCTCGCAGCCGTCCTCGGAAATGACTGCCGCCGTATCTATAAGCGGAATATCATTCTTGCCTCCCGCGCTGTATGTTCCGCAGCCGCAGGACACTTCAAGAGCGGTACCCCTGCCATGGCGCGAAGTGTGCATGAACGGATAGAATATAGTCTGTGCCCATATCCTGCCGCCTGTTTCAGTCATTATGGGAGCGATAACGTTCACAAGCTGGGCAAGACAGGCTATCTTTACCCTGTCGCTGTTGTTGATAAGGGTGATGAGCAGGTCTCCCAGAACCACCGCGTCCTCAAGGTTGTAAACGTCCTCCAGCAGCGGAGGAGCCGCCTGCCACTTTGGTATCTGCTTATCCTGTTCATTGCTGTGGAACCAGATGTTCCATTCGTCAAAGGACAGATTAACGGTCTTTTCGGAATTTTTCTCCGCCTTTATCTCATCGCATATCGCGGCTACCTGCTTGATAAAGCTATCCATATCCACAGCCGAGGCAAGGTACGCGGCGGTATCGTTATTGGGATTTCCGTAGTAATTGTGCAGGGAAATATAATCCACATGGTCATAGCACTCCCGCAGGACGGTGCGTTCCCATTCGCCGAACGTAGGCATATTTATATGCGCGCTTCCGCAGGCCACAAGCTCGATCGACGGGTCTGTCCACTTCATAAGCTTGGCGGTCTCGCAGGCAATTCTGCCGTACTCGTATGCGGTCTTGTGACATATCTGCCAGTCGCCGTCCATTTCGTTTCCGAGGCACCATGTCTTTATCCCGAAGGGTTTTTCAAAACCGTTTCCGCGGCGCATTTCCGCGTAGTATGTATCCGTTTCGCAGTTGCAGTATTCCACAAGATTTCTTGCTTCGTCCGCTCCGCGGGTACCCAAATTCACCGCCATCATGACGTCGCTGTGCGCCCGCTTTGCCCACTCCTGAAATTCGTCAATGCCCACTTCGTTGGTCTCCACGGACTGCCATGCAAGCTCCATTTTTTTAGGACGCTTTGATCTGTCGCCCGTTCCGTCCTCCCAGTTGTAGCCTGATACAAAGTTGCCTCCGGGATACCTTATAATGGGAACGTTAAGCTCCTTTATCATTTCCATAACGTCTCCGCGGAAGCCCATATCGTCAGCTGTTTCATGGGACGGTTCATATATGCCTCCGTACACCGCTCTGCCCAGATGCTCTATAAACGAGCCGTAAAGGCGGTCGTCTATCCTGCTTACGGTTTTATTCTTATCAATGACGATTTTCGCTTTCATAATATTACCTCCGTAAAAGCTTTTGCCTAAAGTATACTGTATTCTTTAGCTTTTTACAATAACATATCCTGCTAAAATACAGACATATCCTGCTTTGTTGATTTGCAAAAAGTATATTTTAATGTGCGCTTTGCGCCTTATGCTGACCAGTGCTGCCAAAACGCTGATTTATTCCGCTTATTTTTTAAAACAGCAGGATAAGTCTGTATTTTCGTATAATAAGTCATTGAAAATATTCTGCGGCAAGGGTATTATTAATGCATAAGGTATAAACCATGGTTTGATCGAAAAACATATTATGAGGTGATTTTTATGAAAAAAGATGCAACAAGAAAATTCTCTTTGATAACAGCGGCTGCTATGACGGCGGCAATGCTTTCAGGCTGCGGCTCAGACGACGGCGTACAGAATGCGGATACTACGCACTCTATGACTGAAACTACTACGGCAACAATGGCGGCGGAAGACGCCGAGGTAGTCGACCAGGTAGAGGTGGAGGACGAAAAGCTTGAGAACGGCAAGCTCAGATGGCTTTCGTTCTGGTCTATCGAACCCGAAGAGGGCGAAACGCTGGACGTATTCATGCAGCTTTTCAAAACAAAATACGGCGGCGAGATAGAGTATATCCCGACGACCGATTCCACTAAGTATGACGACCTTGCCACTCTTGTTCTTGGCGGAAATTCTCCCGATATGTTCCCCGCCGCGGATCTTGACACATTTCCGGGAAAGGCATCGGCGGGAATGTTCCAGCCGATGGACGACTATATAGATTACGACTCCGAATTATTCCCGGAGGGTGCAAAAAGAATAAACGAAATGCATTCGATCGGCGGCAAGCACTATATGGCGTGCGTAGCCGCAGACGCGGGAACTATCATAATATATAACAAGAACACAATTGAAGAAAACGGCTTCGACGATCCTGCAAAGCTTGCCTATAACAATGAATGGACATGGAGCGCATTCAAGCAGATGTGCTATGACTTCACAGACGCCGAACAGGGCAAATACGCCATAGACGGCTGGTGGTACGAGCTTGCTATGATGCTGAGTACGGGAGTCCCCGTTATTGGTATGGAAAACGGAGAAGTAGTGAATAATATTATGGATCCGAACCTTGCGAGAGTACAGGAGCTTTTCCGTGAAATGTACAGTGCAGGAGTAAACTTCCCGCGTGCCGAATACAACTGGAAAGAGCACCCCGAAAGAGTAGGCGAGGGTACGACCTTGTTCTATCCCGTAGGTTCATGGCAGCTTTATGAACCTGATATATCCGAATTCGGCAATCCCGGCGAGATAATGTTCGTGCCTATGCCGAGAGATGAAAACGCCGACGAATGGTACCTGAGCGCGGCAGGCGGACTTGACGCATATGCAATGTGCAAGGGCGCGCCGAATCCCGAAGCGGTTGCGGCTTTCATCAAATGTAAGCTTACCGCAAATACCGACGAGAGCGTAAAGGAAATAAACGACAAGAAGCTCCGCGGCGATTACGGCTGGACAGATGAAATGGTTGAAATGTACAGCTACGTCAACGACCTGACGAACGCGCATCCCGTAGTTGATTTCTATGCGGCGGTAAACGACGATGTTTATGAGCTTTTGCACAATCCGATAAAGGACGCAAGCTACAGCGGCGTCGATTGGTATCAGACGAGAGATGAACGCAATGACGTTGTTCAGGTTTATATTGACGAATTAAACGAAAAGCTTAAAGCCATGTCTTGATTTTAAAGGAAATTAATTGTATAATAAAACACGAGGTGATCATCAATGGGTTTTGCTGAAAATTTCGTATGGGGAGCGGCTACTGCCGCATATCAGATCGAAGGAGCTGCTTACGAGGACGGCAAGGGTAAAAACATATGGGACGTTTTTACCCATACCGAGGGAAAGATAAGCGATAATTCAAGCGGCGATATTGCCTGCGACCATTATCACAGGTTTAAAGAGGACGTAAAGCTCATGTCCGAGCTGGGACTTAAGGCCTACAGATTTTCGATTTCATGGAGCAGGCTTATGCCCGACGGTACGGGAGAGGTCAATCAGGCGGGAGTCAAATTTTACAGCGATCTTATCGACGAGCTGCTGAAATACGGCATCGAGCCTTACGCTACCCTTTATCACTGGGATCTGCCCTACGCTCTGCACCTGCGGGGAGGTTGGCTCAACGATGAAATTTCCGACCTGTTTGCGGACTATGCCAAGGTCTGCGCCGAGCTTTTCGGCGGCAGGGTAAAAAACGTGATGACCTTTAACGAGCCCGAAGTATTTGTTGGCTGCGGCTATTTCGAGGGAGTGCACGCTCCCGGTCTGGTTCTGGGAAAAGAGGAGCTGCTCCATATCGGGCACAACGTCCTCAAAGCCCACGGCAAGGCTGTGCGGGTACTGCGTGAAAAAATCCCCGGCGTAAAGATAGGTTTTGTAACCGCGTCCGCACCTGCCTGTCCTGTCTCGGAAAAGGATACGGAAGCGGTGAGAGGTTCGTATTTCTACTGCGGCAGGAATCACTTCCTTTTCTCGGACGCGTACTGGCTCGACCCAATTGTGTTCGGAAAATACTCCGATAACATTCTGAACGAGTGCGCGGATATCCTCCCCGCGATTACAGATGAGGATATGGCTCTGATCGGTTCTTCCATTGACTTTATCGGACTCAATATTTATCAGGGAAGATACGTCAGGGCGGGAGAAAACGGTTGGGCGGAAAACGTTCCCTTTGCAGTGGGAGCGCCCCTTAACGCTATAAAATGGAACATTGTTCCCGAGACCCTTTATTGGGGACCGAGATTTATGTATGAACGCTACAAACTTCCCATATACATTACCGAAAACGGAATGGCTGCCCATGACGCAGTATCCCTTGACGGAAAGGTTCACGACCCCAACAGGATAGACTTTCTGCACCGTTATCTGAGGGAATTCCGCAAAGCCGCCGATGACGGCGTTGACTGCCGCGGATATTTCCAGTGGTCGTTTATGGACAATTTCGAGTGGGCGATAGGCTACACCGCCCGCTTCGGAATGATCTACACCGATTATGAAACGGGAGAAAGGATACCCAAGGATTCGGCGGTATGGTACAAAAAGGTAATAGAAAGCAACGGCGAAATTCTGTAAGCAGGGGTGATGATGATTGCATATCAACAATATCGGATATAATCACTGCCACGACGCGGACTTCTGTATCCAGCGCCCCGACGGTTCGGGTGATTATCTTCTGCTGCTGATAAAAACGCCTGCGGTCTTTACCTTTTCGGGGGCGGACACGTTCACCGAAGCGAACTCATTTATGCTTTACAAGGAGGGTACCCCTCAGTTTTACAGAGCGTACGGCGCCCAGTTTTCCAACGATTGGTTCCACTTTAAGCTTTCCGGCGGCGACTATGATTTTTTTGACGCTCTGGATATACCATTTGACAAAGTCGTCAAGCTTGACGATATCAACGGGCTTTCGCTTTTGATAAAAAATATGGCTTATGAAAGCTACTCGTCGAATATGTTTAAAACGGATTCGGCGGAGCTTTACATGAAACTGTTTTTTATAAAGCTGAGCGAAGAGATACACTCTTTCGGCGGAAGCAGGTCGAGCACCCATTACGATAAAATGGCTCTCCTGCGGTCGCAGATATACAATATGCCCTACAACGAGTGGAACGTTGACGGGCTTTCTCACCAGCTTGCAATGAGCAAATCCTATTTTCAGCATCTGTACAAGGAGACCTTCGGGGTAAGCGTTATGAACGACGTGATACGCAGCCGCGTAGAGCACGCCAAATACCTGCTTTCCACCACGGATATTTCCATTACGAAAATTGCGCAGATGTGCGGATATAAATGCGAGCTTCACTTCATGCGGCAGTTCAAGTCGAGGACGGATATGACGCCGTCCGAATACAGAACCGCCGTTTCAGAAGAAAAGAAGCGTACAAAATGACAATTTCCAATTAATTCTTCACATCCCCCTTAAATTCCGCGCTGCAAGTTTTTTGCAGCGCGGTTTATCTTACTAAGACAGGGCTCCCCGCGGCGGCGGAGAGCCCTGTCTGCTTGCTAAGTATATAGCAGTTTATTCTTCTTTAGTTTCTTTGGGCATATCTATTTTTATGCCCACCTTTGATACGGACTGTTCGTCCGATTCAAGCACCGTTACCGTAAAGATGCCGTTGGTTATTGAGGCGTCCGTTTCGGGTATCCGCCCGAAAAGCTCCATTACCCAGCCGCCCACGGTGTTGCTGTCGGTCTCTATAAGATTTTCGGGAAGCTCCAGCTTTTCCAGCAGATCGCTGATATTCATATCAGCCTGCACGTCATAGACGTTTTCCGCGACTTCTACAACGCTGTCGACTATCTCGTCGTTTTCGTCGTATATCTCGCCCACCAGTTCCTCGATGATGTCTTCCATTGTGACAATGCCGCTTGTTCCGCCGTACTGATCCTTGACGATCGCCATGTGTATCTTGGTGCGCTGCATATCGTACAGCACCTCCGAGATAAGCTTCATTTCGGAAACATACAAGGCTTTCTGGATTATTCCCTCAATATTCGACGGCTTGCCCTCGGAATCCATTATCAGCGCAAAGAAATCCTTTTCGTTGATAAGACCGATAATATTATCGACCGATTTGTCGTAAACAGGAAGCCTTGTGTACCTGTCGCGTATAAAAATTTCCTTGATCTTTTCAATGTCCTCGCCCCGCTCTACCGCAACGACCTTAACGCGGGGGAGAAGTATCTGCTCCACGGTGGTCTCGTCGAATTCAAGCGCGGAACGTACAAGATCGCTTTCCTGTTCCTCAAGGACTCCCTGATCCTCGATCTCGTCTATGATGTATTTAAGCTCGTCCTCGGTAAAGTTCGGGGAGTTGTCGGACTTCGATAATTTTGAGACAGCCTTTTGCAGGAACATGAATATTGCGGATATGGGGGTAAATACCCACATGATCCCGCCCAAAAGTCCCGCAAAAGCAAGAGCGCATTTTTCGGCGTTCTGCTTGGCAAAGGATTTTGGCATTATTTCTCCGAAAATGAGCACCAAAACGGTCATTACCGCCGTGGAGACCGCTACGCCCGCAGGCCCGAAAAGCTCCGTAAAAATGATCGTGCCCAAAGAGGACGACAGGATATTTACAATATTGTTTCCCACCAGAATGGTGGTAAGCGCCTTATCAAAATTTTCCGCTATTTTCAAAGCGCGGGCGGCTCTTTTATTGCCGTTTGCGGCGTCGTGCTTCAGACGTATCTTATTCACCGACGAAAATGCCGTCTCCATTGACGAAAACAGAGCCGACATGACCAGCAGCAGCGCGATAATTATGTACTTCACAGCAGTTCTACCATGCCTTTCATGTTGAAATAATATCCTATATGATAACACATTTACATGGAATTTGCAAGTCCTTTTTTGCGCCGATTTTCCTCAAATATCCGAAAAATTTCACAATAGTTAATGATTTTTGCAAAAATGTGTGCTATAATACTGACGTATATACAATTTTCACGGAGGGAACCATTTTCGGTGGACAAACTTATAAATAAAATATTATCCGTATTTCCAAAAACCGTACAGGATTTTTACACCCGTCACGAAAGCGCATTGCTGTATATAATAGTCGGAGGAATGACCACTGCCGTATCGGTAATTGCTCAGTACGTTCCGGCTTATATGGGACTCCCTACCGAGGCGAATACCACAATAAGCTGGATATGCGCCGTGACCTTTGCTTTTTTCGCAAACAAGGTATGGGTATTCAAAAACAGGGAGAACACGGGAAAGGACTGGATAAGCCAGGCTGCGGCTTTTTACGGCGCGAGAGCGGTCACTTACTTTATGGAACTGGGCTTCATGAGCCTGACCGTGCGTGTTCTGCACCAAAACGAGTACGTTATGAAGCTGATAGCGCAGGTATTTATTCTTGTAATAAACTATCTTTTCAGCAAGCTTTTTATTTTCAGGAAAAAGACAAAGGGGGACAATGAAAATGTTTAAACTTGCAAAAAAATATCTGGGCGGATTTAAAAAGGAACTGATAATCGGTCCCGCGGCAAAGCTGACCGAAGCTATATTCGAGCTTATCGTGCCGCTTATCATGGCGGACATAATCGACGTGGGAATAAACGGCGGCGCGGGAAAGCCCTACATCTACCGCATGGGAGGCATAATGATACTTATGGGCGCGCTGGGACTTTGCTGCGCGCTTGTATGTCAGTACCTTGCTTCGAGAGCCTCGCAGGGCGTAGGTACGGTTGTAAGGAACGACCTGTTCAGACATATCGGCTCTCTTTCCCACGCGGAGCTTGACAGGTTCGGAACTCCGTCCCTGATAACACGCATAACAAATGATGTAAACCAAGTCCAGAGTGCGGTGGCAATGCTTATCAGACTTGTTGTCCGCGCGCCTTTTCTCGTTATCGGAGCGGCTGTCATGGCTATGACAATTGACCTTAAGCTGTCCCTTGTTTTCCTTGCGGTAATGCCGTTAGTGGCGGCGGTGCTGTATTTTATTATGTTCCGCTCCGTACCGCTCTACCGCGTTATTCAGAAAAAGCTTGACAAGATAAGTCTTATAACCCGCGAAAGCCTTTCGGGAGCAAGAGTTATCCGCGCGTTTTCGGGAGAAGCCGCCGAGGAAAAGCGTTTCAGAGAGGCAAACGACGATTTTGCCGACACCTCCATGCGTGTGGGACGGCTTTCCGCTCTGCTGAATCCGCTGACCTACGCTATCATGAACCTTGCTATCGCGGCTATAGTGTGGTTCGGAGGCTTCCGCGTTGACAGCGGCGCACTTACGCAAGGTCAGGTAATTGCTTTTGTAAACTACATGACCCAGATATCCCTTGCTCTTGTGGTGGTGGCAAACCTTGTGGTACTGTTCACAAAGGCGGCGGCAAGCTCCGCGCGTATTAATGAAGTGTTTGAGACGGAACCCTCAATAAAGGACGGTGCGGGAGCCAACGTATCCGAAAAAGCTCCCGTTATAGAGTTTAAGGACGTTTCCTTTTCCTACAGCGAGGGGGGAGACAACGCTTTGGAGAATATTACCTTTACTGTAAATCGCGGCGAGACTGTGGGTATAATCGGAGGTACAGGTTCGGGAAAGTCCACGCTGGTAAGCCTTATACCGCGCTTCTACGACGCTGAAAAGGGCAGCGTGCTTATCGGCGGCGCGGACGTTAAGTCCTACGGACTGAAAGAATTAAGGCAGAAGATAGGCTTTGTACCCCAAAGGGCAATGCTGTTTTCGGGAACTATCGCGGAAAACCTCCGCTGGGGCAACGAAAACGCGTCCGAGGAACAGCTTCAAAAAGCCGCGGAGACTGCTCAGGCAAAGGAATTTATAGACAAAATGCCCGACGGCTTCAACACCCATATTAATCAGGGAGGACGCAATCTTTCGGGCGGTCAGAAGCAGCGTCTGACAATTGCACGCGCACTTACCGGAAGTCCCGAAATACTCATTCTGGACGACAGCGCCTCCGCCTTGGACTTTGCCACGGACGCGGCTCTGCGCAAGGCTATTGCAAGGGATACGCAAAACATGACGGTGCTTATCGTGTCCCAGAGAGCGACATCTATCCGCCACGCAGATAAAATTATTGTTCTGGACGACGGTGAAGCGGTAGGCATAGGCGCTCACAGCGAGCTGCTGGAAAGCTGCCCTGTGTACCGCGAGATAGTTATGTCACAGGAAAGCAAAGGGGGCGCTGCAAATGGCTAAGGACAGAAACAAAAAGCCTGTTATCGGCAGGATACTGAGGTATACAAAGCCCTGTGCCGCGCTGCTTGCGCCTGCGGTCATAGCGGCTGTGGTAAGCGTGCTGCTGTCCCTTTACACGCCCGTATTGGTGGGACGGGGCATTGACTATATCATAGGCGAAAACAACGTTGATTTTGACGGAGTAAAGCGTTACGTTCTGATGATAGCGGGAACCGTCGTACTGTCGGCGGCGTTCAGCTGGGTAATGTCCTACTGCACCTATAAAATAACCTACAGAGCCGTAAGCGATATGCGCTGCGAGCTGTACGAAAAGCTTAACAGAGTTCCGCTGAACTATATCGACAGCACCTCAAGGGGCGACATTATCGCGCGTATGTCCGTGGATATCGAGACGGTTTCGGACGGTATGCTCCAGTGCTTTTCCCAGTTCCTGACGGGTATAGTTACAATTTTCGGAACGATAGCGTTCATGCTTCGTATCAACGTTAAAATTGCCCTTGTTGTAATTCTCATAACGCCTTTGTCTCTGTTTGTGGCGGCGTTTATCACAAAGCTTTGTCACGATAAATTCCGCGAGCAGTCCGCAGTACGCGGAGAGCTCAGCGGCTGCATAGAGGAGCTTGTGGGCGGTCAGAAGATAGTCAAGGCGTTCTCCTACGAGGACAGAGCGCAGGAACGCTTCGAGGAGATAAACGGCAGGCTCTACAAGTGCGGAGTTTTGGCGCAGTTCTACTCCGCGCTGACTAATCCCTGTACACGCTTTGTAAACGGTATCGTATATGCCGCTGCGGGAATCTTCGGAGCGATATCCGTAATAAGCGGAGGAGCAATGTCCGTGGGACAGATATCCGCTTTCCTCAGCTATGCAAATCAGTACACCAAACCGTTTAACGAAATAACGGGAGTCATAACCGAATTGCAGGCGGCTTTCGCTTCCGCAAGACGTGTTTTCGCCGTTCTTGACGAGGCGGAGGAAATACCCGAAAAAGAGCCTCCCGCTCCCGCAGTTGCGGACGGAAACGTGGAGATAAAGAACGTGACGTTCTCCTACAAGCCCGAACAAAAGCTGCTGGAAAATGTAACCGTGTCGGTCAGAAAGGGTCAGCGTGCGGCGATAGTGGGTCCAACAGGCTGCGGAAAGACCACCCTTATAAACCTGCTCATGAGGTTCTACGACGTGCGTGAGGGCGTTATTGAGGTAGGCGGCGAGGATATCCGCAATATGCGCCGAAGCGAGCTTCGGGCAATGTACGGAATGGTTTTGCAGGACACGTGGATCTATACGGGTACTATCCGTGAAAACATTGCCTACGGCAAGCCCGACGCCACCGAGGAGGAAATTATCGCGGCGGCGAAAATGTGCCACTGCCACAGCTTTATAAGACGTATGCCGGAGGGCTACGACACAATTGTCTCCGAGGACGGCGGCAATCTTTCGCAGGGGCAGAAGCAGCTTCTGTGCATATGCAGGGTAATGCTGACAAATCCTCCCATGCTTATTCTGGACGAGGCGACATCAAGCATTGACACCCGTACCGAGCTTAAGATACAAAGCGCGTTTGCCAAGCTTATGAAAGGCAAGACCAGCTTTATAATCGCGCACAGACTGTCCACCATACGGGACGCGGACGTTATTCTCGTTATGAAGGACGGCAACATTATCGAACAGGGCGATCACGAGTCGCTGCTTGAAAAGGGCGGATTCTACGCCAATCTTTATAATTCCCAGTTTGATCTGGGGACTACCGCCGGCTGAGTCTCCCCAAAAGAGTGATAAAGCATAATTGTTTCTATATAAAGCCCCCTCAAGGGGGCGGGGAAGTTTTATTATATATTGTTAAAGAAAATATACAGCTACAGGAGGCAGAGAAATGTTTATAAAAGGTTTTACTTACGGCTTTGACGGCAGAAAAGGCGCGTACCGCACTCCCGAGGCGGCAGCTTCTATGGAGCGTCTTGCGGCTCTGGGCGGAGACTGGACCGCTCTTGCCTTTACGGTTTTGCAGGACAGCTTCAGTTCCACGCTGATACGTCCCGATTATCGCTATACCGTTACGGACAAGGATATTACAGCCGCTGTTGAAAAGCTTCATGCCCTTGGTTTAAAGGTCTGCCTGAAGCCCATGGTGAACTGTGCCGACGGGGTGTGGAGAGCCAATATAGCTTTTCCCGAACGGGAGACAGGCGACAAGGATTACTGGAAAGAATGGTTTGACAGCTATACCGCTTTCCTGTGTCACTATGCCGAGATAGCCGAGGACACAGGCTGCGAGATGTTTTGCGTGGGCTGCGAAATGCTGGGCACCGAGGCTAAGGAGGAATATTGGCGGAACGCTGTAGCCGAGGTGCGGAAGATATATCACGGACCTTTGGTATACAACACCAACCACGGCAAGGAATTCGGCGTAAAATGGTGGGACGCTCTTGACTATATCGGCACGTCGGCATACTATGGCGTGGGAAAGGTTCCCGGAGACAGCATGGATAATATGTGCGCTCAATGGGAAAAGGAAAAAGCCAAGCTGGCGGAGCTTTCCCGCCTGAACGGAGGAAAACAGGTAATCTTTATGGAGATAGGCTGCCGAAGCGCAAAGGGCTGCGCTATGATGCCATATGATTTCAGCCATAAGGAGTTCCCCTACGACGAGGACGAACAGGCGAATTTTTACGAGTCCTGCATGACCGTTATGTGGGACGAGCCTTGGTTCGGCGGATTTTTCTGGTGGGACTGGTACACAAGGCTGCCGAAAAACAGTCCGGAAATGGGATTCTCAATAGTCGGCAAAAAGGCGGAGGACGCGGTAAAACGCTGGTACGCCAAGAAAAGGTAAAATTTACCGCATTGAGTATACGCGAGCTTTTGCGAGCATTTGCGGGATTTTGAAAGATTTCAAATATGCTTTAAAGAAATTTGCGTAAATCTATTGACATTTCGCGGATTTTAGCGTATTCTTTAGAGGATAGGGGGATAAGCGATCCCGGCTTTGATTTCTGATTGGGAAGGAACGTGAGGATAGGGTTGAACAGCAAGCTCAAGCTTTACGGGTTTAATAATCTGACGAAAACTCTCAGCTTTAATATTTACGATATCTGCTACGCCAAAAGCGAGAGGGAGCAGAGAGATTATATAAAGTATATCGACGAGCAGTACAACTCCGATCGTCTGACAAAAATTCTCTGCGACGTTACGGAAATGATCGGAGCGCACGTTCTGAATATTTCCAAGCAGGATTACGAACCGCAGGGAGCTTCCGCTACGCTGTTGGTCTCGGAGGATCACCTCGACGCCGAGGATATAGACGAGTCCTGCAATATGAGGATCGTTCCCGCGGAGAAGCAGGCTTCTGTGGAGAAACAGAGCATTGCGGGACATCTGGATAAAAGCCACCTTACGGTACACACATATCCCGAATTTCACCCTGACAACGAGATAACCACATTCCGTGTGGATATCGACGTTGCTACCTGCGGAAAGATAACTCCGCTTAAATCGCTGGACTATCTTATCGGCAGCTTTGATTCCGATATAATTACAATAGATTACCGCGTGAGGGGCTTTACCCGTGATGAGCACGGAAAAAAGCTATTTATAGATCATGATATAACCTCTATTCAGGACTATATCGCAAAGGATACCCTCGAAAGATACGACGCGGTGGACGTGAACGTTTATCAGTCCAATATCTTTCATACAAAAATGATGATAAAGGAAATATTTTTGCAGAACTATCTTTTTAATACCGATACCTACGAACTTGCTCCCAAGACCCGTCTGGCGATAAACGATTCCCTCAGGCGCGAAATGATAGAGATATTCAGCGGAATGAATATTTACTGATACAAAGATACGACGATACGGCGGTTTTCCATGAAAGTTTTATGAGAGGTGCTGCATTATGAAAGAAACAGCGTTTAAAATTTTTGGGGTATTAACGGTTTGTCTGGCAATGATAAGCTTTTCGGCGTGCGGAAAAACTTTCGGAGACGGTATTTCCGCTGACGAGGCAGAGAGTCTTATGGAAACTTATCTTGAAAGCAAGGGCTTTGGCGGGGAAGATTTCCTGTCCGAAAGCGATATTATGGTTATCGAGGGTGAAAAGGTGTACGCTTTTTCGTGGAGGACAAAGTCGGGTGAAAACGCTGACAGGCTTTTGGGAATGTATGCGGTCTCCTTTGACGGAAAGGTCTTTTACGAGTATCAGCCGGGAAGAAACGAATGGATCGCGGATATAAGCGATGAATAGAATTTCGTCTGTTCCGAATATATTTACGTCAGCGAAAGGATAAGGCTATGTTGGATCAGCACAAAGCGCCTGTTTACGAGGCGCTTATGAGATACCGGGACGCAAGGGTGGTGCCCTTTGACGTTCCCGGACATAAGCACGGGAAAGGGAATCCTGAGCTTACCCGATTTTTGGGAAAGGATTGTCTCGCAGTAGATGTAAATTCTATGAAGCCGCTGGATAATCTCTGTCACCCTACCTCGGTCATCAAGGAATCCGAGGAACTGGCGGCAGAGGCGTTCGGAGCGGCTTACTGCTTTTTTATGGTGGGGGGAACTACCTCCGCGGTGCAGTCAATGGTCATGTCGGTATGCAGCGCAGGGGAAAAAATAATCATGCCCCGCAACGTCCACAGAAGCGCGATAAACGCGCTTATTTTAAGCGGAGCTGTTCCGGTGTACGTTAATCCCGGCGTAAACGAACGTCTGGGAATACCTCTCGGAATGAGCGCGGAGGACGTGGAAAAAGCCATTCTGGAAAATCCCGAAGCCAAAGCCGTTTTTGTAAACAATCCCACTTATTACGGTATCTGCTCCGATCTGAAAAGGATAACGGACACGGCTCACGCCCACGGAATGGCTGTTATTGTCGACGAGGCTCACGGTACCCACTTCTATTTCGGAGAGGGACTTCCAATATCGGCTATGGCGGCGGGAGCGGATATGGCTGCCATTTCAATGCACAAATCGGGAGGCTCTCTTACTCAGAGCAGCTTCCTGCTCATAGGAAAGAACGCTGAAAAGTTCGGCGTTACAGAGGGACGCACCCGCGCGGTGATTAATCTTACCCAGACCACAAGCGGTTCGTATCTGCTTTTGTCCTCCCTTGACATTTCGCGGAGAAGTCTTGCTCTAGACGGTAAAAAAATAATCGGCAAAGTTATCGACACGGCGGCATACGCCCGTGAGGAAATAAGCAGGATAGGCGGATATTACGCCTTTGCGGACGAGCTTATCAACGGCAGGGATATCTATGACTTTGACAGGACGAAGCTTTCGGTACATACGCGGGATATCGGTCTTGCGGGTATTGAGGTATACGACCGTCTGAGGGACTATTACGATATACAGATAGAATTCGGCGATATAGGAAATATTTTGGCATACGTGTCTGCGGGAGATATGTGGAAGGACATTGAGAGGCTTGTGTCCGCGCTTGCGGAAATAAAGCGCAGATTTTCAAAGGACAAGACGGGAATGCTCAGCAGCGAGTATATCACTCCGCAGGTGGAGCTTTCGCCGCAGGCTGCTTTTTACGGAAAGCAGACCTCCGTACCGATCGCGGAAAGCTCGGGCAAAATAAGCGGCGAGTTCGTTATGTGCTATCCTCCGGGTATACCTGTGCTTGCTCCGGGTGAAAGGATAACCGCGGAGATACTTGATCATATAAAATACTCCAAGGAGCGGGGCTGTGTGATGACGGGCACCGAGGATATGGATATCGAAAGAATAAAAGTACTGAACTGATTACTGATACTGATACGGGAGAGAAGCTTATGAAAGAATATTACGAATCAAAGCGAATGAAAAGCACGTCCTATCTTTATTACGGACTTATTGCGGCTGGGCTTGCCGCTCTTATGGCGGTGGCGGGGATACTTTCCGTTTCGAGGGGAGATGAAGTAAAAATTATTGCCACGTCCTTTGCCGCCGCGGGAGTGTGGGCTGTTACAGCCTTTATAAGCCTGTACGTGTTCTACACAAACAACCGCGCGGAACTTAATTCGGAAAAGCTCGACTCCGATAAACTGTGATATAACCGCTGCCGATGTCCTCCGTCTCTAAGGCGGCGGGAGACATCTTTTGCTTCAGCGGGGGTTAGAGCTCCTGCTGAAATTTTCAAAATTGCCGCACTTGAAAAACAAGTTTTACGGAAAGCGATAGAAAGGAATATCGACTATGGAATTATGGTTCAGCGAGCTGCATACCCCCGACGTCAAAATGTCCATAAGAGTGGATAAGCAGCTCCATTCAGAGCAGAGCGAATACCAGAGGATAGACGTTTTTGAAAGCGAAGAGTTCGGAAGATTTCTCACTTTAGACGGGATAATGATGCTTACCGAAAAGGACGAATTCATATACCACGAGATGATAACCCACGTGGCCATGGCTTCAAATCCCGATATCAGAAATGTACTTGTAATAGGCGCGGGAGACGGCGGAACTGTACGAGAGCTGACGCGCTATGACAGTCTTGCCAATATCGACATGGTTGAAATAGACGAGCGGGTAGTTGAGGTCAGCAGGGAATATCTTCCGAAAACAGCCTGCCGTCTGGACGACCCGCGGGTGCATATTTTTTATGACGACGGACTGAGATTCGTCCGCAGGCACGAGAACGAGTACGACCTTATAATCGTTGACAGCACTGACCCGTTTGGTCCCGGAGAGGGACTTTTTACCAGTGAATTTTACGGCAACTGCTTTAACGCTCTCACCGAAAACGGCATACTTGTCAACCAACACGAAAGTCCCTATTATGATGACGACGCGAAAGCTATGCAGAGGGCTCACAGGCGTATTCGCGAGTTTTTTGACATTTGCAGGGTCTATCAGGCGCATATACCCACATATCCGTCGGGGCACTGGCTTTTCGGTTTTGCTTCAAAGTCGGTTGACCCGATTTCCTTTGATGCTGAAAAATGGAACGCTTTGGGACTGAAAACGCGGTATTACAATACCGCGCTGCACAAGGGCTGCTTTGCGATACCAAATTATGTAAAGGAGCTTTTGGAAAGCGTTTGATAAAAAATTAACGTCATTGAATTAGGACAGACTTTCCTATATTGAAAATATTGAAAACAGTCCACCGGACTGTTTTCAAGGGTTAATTGGCTCGAACTCCCAAAAAGGGGGAGCGGTCGTGTCCGCTCCCCCTCAAAATGCTGTCGCATTTTTCACCCCTTTCTCCGTTCTGAACTAAAAGGATTTCGCGCTTTGCGAAGCGCGACCAAAGGCGCTGCCTTTGGAAACCGCGAGCTGTGCTCAGCTCGACCAGCTATGCCATTTGGCATCTCATTCGCAAAATGGGTTAAGCAGACCTTGAAAGGCTGCCTAACGTAATTTTTTTAATTTTATTACTTACTGTAAAACAGAAAGGAAAAATTATGCAGATTGAAAGAAACGCTTTTATAGCCTGCGATCATGAATACTCCGAGGCGAACACCGTAATTTTCGGCGCGCCCTTTGACAGTACTACGTCCTACCGTCCCGGAACCCGCTTCGGCAGCAGGGCGATACGGGCGGAAAGCTACGGTATCGAGACATATTCCCCCTATCAGGACAAAGACCTGCTGGACTGTAAAATTTTCGACGCGGGAGATCCAGAGCTTCCTATG
Organism: uncultured Clostridia bacterium; assembly: GCA_947089135.1. Lineage (GTDB taxonomy): Bacteria > Bacillota > Clostridia > Oscillospirales > Ruminococcaceae > RGIG8773. The sequence goes on along the minus strand of CAMUJF010000006.1, from coordinate 71,902 downwards.
GGTTCTTCGGACATGGCTCTGGCGCAGATAGAGGATATTGCCACAGAAATTCTTGCGGACGGAAAGCGTCCCTTTATGCTTGGCGGCGAGCATCTTGTTACGCTGGGAGCGGTCAAAGCAGTATACAAAAAGTATAAAGATTTATATATTATACAGTTTGACGCTCACGCAGACCTGCGGGACGACTATCTGGGAGTAAAAAATTCCCATGCCTGCGTAATGCGCCGCTGCCATGAACTTGTGGGAGACGGTCACATATACCAGTTCGGTATCCGCAGCGGAGAGCGTGAGGAGTTCCGTTTTGCGGCAGAGCATACCCAAATGCACAAGCTTACCCTTGACGGAATTGCCGAGGCAGCGGAGGAACTGCGTGGAAAAAATGTTTATGTCACTGTTGATATGGACGTTCTTGACCCGTCGGAGTTTCCGGGAACGGGTACCCCCGAAGCGGGGGGGGCGCGGTTCGGACAGCTTCTGGAGGCGATACTGTCCCTTAAAGGGCTGAACATAGTGGGCGCGGATATAAACGAGCTGTCTCCTCCATACGACCCAAGCGGTATTTCAACTGCTCTTGCCTGCAAGCTTCTGCGTGAAATGCTGCTTATGCTTGAAGCATGATACTTTACACGGGATTCAAGGGCAAGCATAATTCTTCATGCCGTCTCATGGATTTTTTTGAGGGTGAAAAGCTTCTGCTGACCAACTCCTTTGCAGGACTGGAACGGGACATAAACAGCGTTTCACCGGATTACGAAGCCGTTTTTATGTTTGGACTTGACAAGTCGCTGACGGATTCTGTGCGTATTGAAACCGTATCCGCACTTAACGGCAGAACACCGCACACCTCGCTGAACTCCGCTACGGCGCGGAAATGCTTTGAAGCGGAAAAAATCCTGTGTACCGTGAGTGAACGTCCAGCAGGGTATCTTTGCAACGCGGCTTACTTTCACGCTTTGAATAAATTTGGCGGCAGAGCCATGTTTTTCCATGTACCTCCCTTTAGATATTTGGACGACAATATGTCACAATCAATTGTCAGAGCGGTAAAACAATACAGCAATAGGAGTAATATTTTGTGATACGTCCCGCCGTACTCTCGGAAAATGATATGGTTTAGGAATTGATAATTTAAAAAATTAATTTGAGTAAATTTTTTGAATTATTGTAAAAGCGAAAGGGGAATTTTTATGTGGTTTATAAAGGATTCTTTCAAGGCGATAGGTTGTTTGGCAACAGGATTACTAATAATTGTTTTGATATATTTATTTTTTAATGTTACAATAGGCGGTCTATATCTTATTTTCAAGGGAATGCCAAAGGAGCAGCTTGAAGTTATTGGCAAATGCTCAAATTTTATCGGTACTTGTATTATCATAGCCGTACCTGTTACGCTTGGTTCGCTTTATGTCAAATCGAAAAAGCGCAGGGAGGAAATTATCCGCAGGGCAGATGAAAACAATACTTTTATAACGGCGCGGCTCGTCAAACAAAGAAGTATAGAGCACAGTCCCGACGATGACGGCAGAAGCTGGAACTATGAGGGAATATACGAATATACCTTAAACGGAGAGACCAAAAGCAAACGTATTCTTTTTGCGGGACTCCCCGACGACGAGATAAGGCTATATCTCAAAAACGAAAACGGCAGCAAGGTTTTCTCAAACACGCAATATGAAAACAAAACGTGGTTTGTAATTCCTTTAATTGCTCTTGCTACGATTGTCGCGTTGATTTGGGCCGTTGGAATGATGGGTATGATTTCCTCACTGATAAGCTGAAAAATAAATTCGGGCGGATTTTAAACTTTTAAAATTATTACATAAAACGAAAAGGGAATTTTATGATAAAAGCTTTTTTTAAGTACATACTTTTTGTATTAAAAATTATTGCAATACCCTTTGCAATATTTGCAATTACGAAATATGGGGGCATGATCATACATAATTTTTTTAATGAACTTTCAGAGGAACAGATGGAGATTATCTATAAATTTGCGTGTATTATCTCACCGTTTATGTATATAGCTGCGCCTGCTGTTCTTTGGGGACTTTATTTTAAATCAAGAAAGCGTAAAAAGGAAATTATTCGTAAGTCGGAAGAAAACAATACTTTTGTAACGGCGCATCTTGTAAAGACAGAGTTTATATATATCTATGACGAGGATCATGATGATCATAATGGGTTTGACTATGGGGGTATATATGAATATACTGTAAACGGAGAAACTAAAGAACGCCGTATTTGCTTTAACGGGTTGCCTCCGAATGAGATAAGGCTTTATCCCAAAAACGGAAACAGCAGTAAGTTTATATCAAATGCGGGTCATGAGGAGAAGACATGGTTCGCGGTTCCTTTGCTCTGTTTTGCTACGATTATTTTATGGATATGGATTTCAATACCGTTGTATATTCTTGATGATTTTTTAAGCTGATATTTTTACTGCATTGATGAGGTGATAATTTGATACGCAAAGCGGACGTTAAAGAAAATGATATAATAACCGAGCTTGTCAGGGAAACAATTGAAGCGGTGTATCCCAAATATTACCCCGCAGGTGCGGTACGGTTTTTTCTCGACCACCACAAGCCCGAAAAAATTCTTGCGGACATAACGGCGGGAAAGGTTTATGTTATTGAGCATGGCGGCGTTATCAAGGGTACTGTTACAATTGACGGTAACGAGATAGCAAGACTGTTTGTAAGTCCCCCGGAGCAGGGGAAAGGCTATGGTCGGCAGCTTCTGGATTTTGCGGAAAATATGATTTTCGGTTACTCCGAAACAATTCGGCTGGACTCGTCGCTGCCTGCAAAGGACATATACATAAAGCGTGGCTATATCGAAAAGGAATATTACAAATTTCTTACCGAAAACGGAGATTATTTGTGCTATGACGTTATGGAGAAAATAAAGGAGAATAACTATGTCAATTGATGTTGAGATAACACAAAAGGGTTTATTCAGAAAAAAGCTGGACTATACTGTAATTATAGGAAATCTTGGCTATGGCGTATATGAAAATAACCGACTTACCGAGAGAAAGCTTGGCGGTGAGTTTATCGTATATGACAAAAAACGCATAGGCAGAGGAATAAGTATTGTCTGCGGCAGGGAGGAAAAGGAAAAAATAGTTCTTCGTATGTTAAGTCCTACCTGCGAAGAAGAAATAGATACTTTTTACAATATTATCGGACGTATTGCGAGCGTGTGGAAAAACTGCGAAATTATTCAGGACGGTGAAGCTGCCGACAAAAACGGTCTTAAAGAAATTTGCGCGGATATGAAAAAAGCAAACAGAAGTTTTCTGAAAAGTATGCTTGAAAAAAACGGAGATTTTAAGGATAATACAATATCTCTTTTTTCCGCAATGTGGCAGCTTGATCTTGGCGATGAGGACAAGGCTGAGATACTTGCCGCAGACGATATTGTAAAAGCTTACGGCGACTGGCTCCACCGCTTGCAGGAAATTGATGTTTATTATGCTGTGCCGACGTTTTACAAAACGGACAATGGTATTTGGGGTATGTATTTTATTACCGAGGATACCGAAAGCGCGATACCTCTTGTTCCCAGAGTGCCTTTCGGCTTTAACGGCGAGGACGGCAAGCCTCTTGAAGTGTGCAGCTGGGTCGTGTCGTTCTACTCATTAACACGAGATACAGTTGTGGGAAGAATGTCCTATGAAAAATTTATTGAAAAGGTAAAGGACAAAGGAAGGCGTTATGATGCTTCAAGAATAATTATTGGCGGCATAAGCGACAGTGAAATTGACGCGCTGCTTGAAGATAAATAATTGGGGTATTGTATTTCTTCATAAACAAAATTTAAGAAAAGAGATTTTTATGTATAAATATATTGCCTACAGGCACACGTTGTTCTGACACATCAGAATAAAATTTACCGCATAAATATTTATTTTGATTTGGAGGAAATTATTATGTTATTACTTGACGAACTCCGCGTGGAGCTTGAGGGCTACCGCAAGGATATGAAAGAGCTTTATCAGATACTGGACATCGACAGGGCGAAAGCTGAAATAGCCGATTTGCAGGAGCAGTCGGGCAGAGACGGATTCTGGGACGATATTGAGAATTCCCAAAAAGTAATGCAGACTATCAAGCATAACGAAGCTACTATAGAAAGCTACAACAAGCTGAACGAAAAGCTTGAGGACGCTCTCACAATGATAGAGCTTGCCATGGAGGAAGAGGACGACGAGGATACCGCTCAGGAGATAAAGCGTGACGCAGACCATTTCAAGAAAGAGCTTGAAGCCATGAAGCTGACTACTTTGCTTACAGGAGAGTACGACAGCAAGAACGCTATCCTCACTTTTCACGCGGGAGCGGGCGGTACGGAGGCGCAGGACTGGGCGGAAATGCTTTTCCGTATGTACAATATGTGGGCGGAAAGCCACGGCTATAAGGTAACTACCCTTGACTATCTTGACGGCGACGAGGCGGGACTTAAATCCGCGTCCCTGCTTATCGAGGGACTGAACGCTTACGGCTTTTTGAAGTCGGAAACGGGCGTACACCGTCTTGTGCGGGTGTCCCCCTTTGACAGCTCGGGACGTCGGCACACTTCCTTTGCTTCCCTTGAAGTAATGCCCGAAATGAGCGAGGCGGACACAAACATTGAGATACGTCCCGAGGATTTGGAAATTGACTTCTATCGCGCAAGCGGCGCAGGCGGACAAAAGGTAAACAAGACCTCCTCGGCGGTACGTCTTACCCATATCCCCACGGGAATCGTGGTGTCCTGCCAGACCCAGCGAAGCCAGTACCAGAACAAGGATTACGCAATGAAAATGCTTATGTCAAAGCTGGTGGAGATAAAAGAACGCGAGCATCTCGAAAAAATCGAGGACATAAAGGGAGTGCAGAAAGAAATTGCCTGGGGCGCGCAGATACGTTCCTATGTGTTTATGCCCTATACCCTTGCTAAAGATCACCGCACAGGCTTTGAAAACGGCAATATCGGTGCGGTAATGGATGGCGATCTGGACGGGTTTATTAACGCTTATCTGACGGCGTTGTCCCACGGTACACTGCAAAAGTAACAGAAGCTGCAAATAAATCGGTGATAAAAATGCAAAAAATTTTAGGCTATATGCGAAAAGCAATTCAGGAATTCGACCTGATACAGGACGGCGACAAAATAGCCGTCGGCGTATCGGGCGGCAAGGACAGCCTTGTGCTGCTGGAGGGACTTGTCAGGCTGAAACGCTTTATCGGCATTGACTACGATGTTACGGCGATAACTCTCGACCCCCGCTTTGACGGCACGGACGGAGATTATTCCTCGGTTGAAAAAATGTGCCAAAGACTGGGCGTGGACTTTATCCTAAAATGCACCCATATAGGCGAGATAGTGTTCGATATACGCCGGGAAACAAATCCGTGCAGTCTCTGCGCACGAATGAGGCGGGGCGCGCTTCACGATGCGGCAAAGGAAGCGGGCTGCAACAAGATCGCTCTGGGACACAACTACGACGACGCTGTGGAAACTTTTGTCATGAACCTTTTTAACGAGGGCAGACTGGGCTGCTTTGCTCCGAAAAGCTATCTTTCCAGAAAGGATATAACAATGATAAGACCGCTTGTTTTTGCGCCCGAAAAGGAAGTTCGGAACGCCGCGAAACGAAGCGGTCTTGAGGTGGTAAAATCAAAATGTCCCGCCGACGGGCACACCTCCCGTGAGGAGACAAAACTGTTCCTTGCGGAGCGGAACAAAGCCGACAAAGGCTTTTCCGACCGCATTTTCGGGGCGGTGCGCCGAGCGGGTCTGGACGGCTGGGGGTACAAGGATAAGAGTTAATTTCCTGTTCCGATATTCTCCAGAACAAATTTCTTTAAGCTGCGAAGCTCACCCGCCAGAGCGGTATTGAGAAGCTTTGATTCGGCTGCAAGCATTTCGCCGAACGGATTGCCGTCCGTGTCCTTTTTGTCGCGGTAATGGCTTCCGAGCCGTTCAAGACGGCTGTCTATTTCGTTTATGATGATTTTTCCCGCGTTCATAATTCCGGCTCCTTTCGTGTTCTCGGTATGTATTTTTCCCGCAATGCTGAAAAATATTCAACGGCATTACGGCGACATTGACTTTCGTCGGTATTGGCAAAGTAACGAACGAAATCCTTTAAGATATTCTTTGATTTGTACTATGTGTTGAAATTTTGTTAGATTCTTGACATATAAGACTAAATGAAGTAAAATTAATATGTGTTTTTGAATACAAAATAAGGAGAAGAGATAATATGAAGAAAATTTTTAAAACCGTTCTTTCGGCGGTAATTTTGTGCCTTACCGCCATAATTATGTCGGTTTGCGTTTCGGCTGAGACTGAGGACGTTGAGATTCCTATGACGCTGGCAAAAAACTCAAGCGGTGCATGGGGACAATCAGTTACTGTTCAAAAAACAGCCTTTGACTGTTCGAGGTTTACTCCCGAAACTGTTATCAATGTAGAATTTGAACTTGACGGCGAATGGACGGGAAGCGGCGCGCCTGTAGAGCTTATTCTTCAGAATTTTTCTACAGCAGATCCGCAGATATGGGCAAAAGTCGAGCCCTTTGAGTTTGATGAGACATCTGCTTCCTTTCAGTACGAAGACATGGTTGCAGCGTATGGCAGCGATGAGTTTGGCGGAGTCGACAATATGTGCCTCGGCGACTGCGGTATCGTAATGAAAGCTACAAAGTTTGTTATTACCAATTGTGAAAAGGTTGAAGTGACAACTACCGAAGCGACTACAACTGAAGCTGTAACCGAACCTACTGCGGCTGCTGAAACAACGGCTGAAACAACAGCTGCAACAGTTACTGAGACCGAGGCTCCCTCGGAAAGCGGGAGCGGAAACATTCCGATAATTCCCATTGTGATAATAACCGTTGTCGTTGCAGTAATTATCGTAGTGGTGATCATTATAATCAGAAGCAAAAGAAGATTTTATTAAGGCTGAACCTTTTAGATGCCGCCATACTAAGATGGCGGCATCTTTTTATTTACATTTTTAATTGGTGATTATAGCAATCCTACAAAACAATAACCATACCTGTAAGGGTGGGGTCTCCCAGCCCGTTGTGCGGTTTTCAAATGTAGGGGACGAGAAACCCGTCTCCTACAAATATGCGCAAATATTTCGAGGATTACTATAGTATTAGACGGTAAAGCAAAAGCTTTGAATTTACAGTTCGGTATTTCGGCTGCAAAAATAAAATGTTCCATATTTAGTCGGATTTCTGTATAGGTATATTTTATGCTGTATGACCTGACTGAATTTTTGGTTCAGAAAAGTAAATTCGCATACGGAATAATTTAAAAAGGTATTGACATTTGTATGAAATCGTACTATAATGTCATATGTACGATTTCATACATAAAGGAGGGCAATATGAAAAAATTTGTTTGTACGGACATGAACCGATTTAACCGTCTGATGCTTCAGACCGATTCGGTATACCATGAAGCAGCTCTTAAGCTTGGACTTACAGACAGCGCCATGATGATCTTATACGCAGTACTGGATGGCGGAGGAAGCTGTCCGATAAGCGACATCTGCGCCTTCGGGATAAATAAGCAGACAGTCAATTCCGCTCTGCGTAAGCTTGAAGCCGAGGACACGGTTTTTTTGGAAGCAGCGGGAGGACGCCGCAAAAACGTCCGCCTGACCGAAAAGGGAATGGAGCTTGCAGAAAAAACGGTGCTGAAAATAATCAACATAGAAAATGAAATTTTCGCGTCATGGACGAAGAATGAGCGGGAAACCTACATTGAGCTCACAAAGCGGTACATAGATCAGCTAAGCGAAAAAATCTCAAAAATATAACCTATACAGGAGGAATTATGCACATTCAGCTTTCGGAGCGTTTTTCCTACGGAAAACTGCTCCGCTTTACATTTCCGTCAGTTATGATGATGATCTTTACGTCTCTGTACGGCGTTGCGGACGGATATTTCGTATCTAATTTTGCGGGAAAAAATCCCTTTACCGCAGTAAATTTTATTATGCCATTTCTTATGGTGCTTGGCGCGGCGGGGTTCATGTTCGGTACGGGAGGAAGCGCGCTTATAGCCAAAACAATGGGCGAGGGCGACTGTGAAAGAGCCAACCGGCAGTTTTCACTTCTTATTTATACCTCCGGTGTATGCGGCGCGGTCATTGCCGTTCTCGGAATAATTTTTATACGTCCGGTAGCGGCTTTAATGGGGGCGGAAGGCGAACTTCTGGAAAACTGCGTTCTGTACGGCAGGATCATTCTGCCTGCTCTGCCGTTCTATATGCTCCAGTTTGAATTCCAGAGCTTTTTCTCAACAGCGGCAAAACCTCGCCTCGGTCTTGCGGTAACGGCTGCGGCGGGTGTCGCCAACATTATCGGAGACGCTCTTCTGGTAGCGGTGTTCAAATTCGGCATCGCAGGGGCGGCGGCAGCAACTGCAATAAGTCAGACAGTGGGAGGAATGATTCCGCTTATATATTTTGCCCTGCCAAACTCAAGCAGTCTGCGGCTGACAAAGACGCGCTTTGATATCGGAACGCTTGCAAAGGTTTGCGCCAACGGTTCCTCGGAGCTGATGTCGAACGTTTCAATGTCCCTTGTAAATATGCTTTATAACGTACAGCTAATGAAGTATGCCGGCGAAGACGGCGTTGCTGCGTACGGTGTGCTTATGTATGTCAATATGATTTTCCTTGCGGCTTTTATCGGGTACTCCGTAGGTTCAGCGCCGATCGTAAGTTTTCATTACGGCGCGGGAGACGCTGCCGAACTTAAAAGCCTGCTGAAAAAAAGCATAGTGATAATTTCGGTTTTATCTTTGGCGATGTTTGCGGCAGCAGAGCTTCTTGCACGTCCTCTTGCAGAGATATTCACCGGCGGCGATGAGGGATTTCTCGCTCTGACCCTGCGCGGATTTCTGATATTTTCTTTCTCGTTCCTTTTTGCCGGAACTGCAATTTTCGGGTCGTCGTTTTTTACAGCCTTAAACGACGGACTGACCTCAGCGCTCATATCATTTTTGAGGACGCTGGTATTTCAGATCGCGGCAGTTATCGTACTTCCGCTTATATGGGGCGTTGACGGCATATGGGTGTCCGCGGCAGCGGCGGAGCTTACAGCCGCCGGTATTACGGTAATATTTATTTTCACAAAGAGGAAAAAGTACCGTTATTTTTAAATAGAAGCGCAGCGCATAAAAATTCCCACGTATCACGGCAGATACGGGGGAAATCTTCGCTGTTTCGGTTTTTAATTAAAGTTGGAAATTATTTCGTTTATATTGCGTGCTGTTTCCTTATTTTCGACAATGAGATCGTTAAGCTTCTGCACCATTGAATATGTGATCTGAACTTTGGCGGAAATATTTTCTACGCCGTTCTCGTTTTTCTCAACAACGCCGTTAAGCTCCCGCGCTTCCCTGCTGATATTTCCTATAAAACCGGATATTTTGTCCATATCACTGTTAAGACCTTCAATAGCAGCTTTCAGGTTTTCGGAAATATCCTGCATATTATTGAAAACGTCCACAATATCGTTTTTCATAAAGTTGATGATCTCCTCAAAACAGGAGCGAATATTTCCGATATTCGCGTTCATTTCCATGCATACGTCGTAAATAGCGTCCGCCGCCTTGGAGGAATTTTCTGAAAGATCCTTTATTTCGGAAGCTACCACAGCAAATCCTTTTCCGGCTTCTCCAGCCTTTGAAGACTCTATGGACGCGTTTATGGCAAGAAGCTGAGTCTGTCTTGCTATGCTCTGGATTCGGGTTACGTTATCGTTTATGTGTGCGAAATTATTTAAGTATCCCATGGACATATTTATGTCCGTTTCCGTCTCCCCGGTCTTTTGGGTTATGTTGGTAAACATTCTTTCCGCGCTCTCCATAAGCTTGTCGGCCGACTTTATCCTTTCAGAGTTTGTGGATCTGCTGTCGGACATTATCTTGCTTATAGTTACAATATCCTTGTTTACCTTTTGGATAGCGCTGTTAGCATATGTAACGCCCGCAGAAAGATTCTCAGCGATCACGGTATTGTCGTTGGCGCAGTTTGACAGCGAGGAAACTGTGCTTATCATTACCTTTGAGCCGCTGTTAAGCGTCCGTGAACAATCAGAAAGCGTGGAAACGATATTCTGCAAAGCCTTGGTAAGAGAGCTTACCGAAGTGGCTATCCTGCCGACTTCGCTTTTTGTCCCCGTATATTCCGATATCTGCCAGTTTGCGTTGAGCGAGAGAGCACCCAGAGTGTTTACCGCCGCGGTTACCTTTTTCAGCGGAGCGGTTGCAAATCTTGATACAATGACTGTGGCGATTATTACCAGGATTACTGTCATTACAATAAAGGCAACAAATATTTTTATTACGTTGATACTGTCCGAAAGAAGCTCGGTTTCGCTGTCCTGCATGGTAACGATCAGATTCAGTCCAGGTATGTTTCTGTAAACTATCATATTTCCCGAATCGTAGAAAACGCCGCTTTCCACACCGGTCTTTACCTTTTCGGCGATCTCCAGAAGCGCGTTGTCCTCTATGGGAGCGGTTATCATACTGCTGTCGGTATGATAAGCGTATATCAGATTTGCCGCGTCGATAACTGCGTATGTCTCGTTTTCAAGCTCGGGGATCTCGGGACCTTCAAGAAGCTCGTTCAGACCCGAAATGAAAGGACCTCCGCCAACGAAGCCGATAGGCTCGCCGTTCTCGTCGTATATCGCCATACGGAGATTGAATATGAGCTGATCCGACGCAGGTGATACAAACGCGCCTCCGTTAAAAAAGCCGTTGCTGGAACTTGTCATAGTCTGCCTGTAGGGCTCAAGAGCGTCTCCCGTTCTTGTTACCATTCCGACCGCTCCGGCGGAGGAATGGGCAAGCACCTTGGTATCCCAGTTGCTGAGATATATTCCCTCCCACTGGTTTAGCCTTGAGAAATATTTCTCGGTATAAGCCTGAGCCGCGCTTATGTATTCGGCATTGTCAGGTTCATTTAAAAGGTTGGTTATTTCGTCTGCCGAAGCATAGGCTTGAAGCATATTTTCCGAATCGGAAACAAAAAGACCGATAACAGACGCCTGTCCCGCCAAAGAAGTATTCATATTTTCGATTGCCGCTTCTCTTGTTATGTCGCTGACTTTTCCTCCAATGACAATACCCGATACCGTAAGACAGATCAGGGACACAAATCCTACCCCTAAAGACAACAGGGTTTTCATTTTCATGTTTCTGAACATATCTCTACCTCCGTTGATTCAAATAATTTTTTGTTCGCACAGACAAGCGAAACCGCGGCATGACCCTAAAGCCGGGCATTCCGAAAAACTTGTGCGTGTTTACGGCATTATTCCCGCGGCAAGACTTTATAAACGTTTTCGCAGCAAATTTAACACTTTAATACTGTTTTTAACGTTTTCTGAAAGTATCCGCAGAAGCTGTCCCAAAAAATATCCGCAAGCAAAGGACATGATTTTCCGGTTAATTGGGGTGAAAGGCTAAAAACCGGTCAGTTTATCATTTTGTGTCTATTATAATACATTTTATTTACAAAGTCAATATAAAAAAACAATTTGATACTGTCCCTTTATTTACCGACTGACAATTTCTGCGGCACTTTGACACGCCGACTGCGGATAAACTCTACAAACAGTTTGGAGGCGCAGCGCAAGAGCCGAGCAAAACAAAAACGGTTGCAATAAGCTGACCGTATCTGCTGCGTGTAATTTCAAATTTTTTCGGGAACAATTCCCTGTAATAAAGCCGCCGAGCCTTGGCATAAAATAAATGTAAATCGGGAAAAAGTTTAGATGCAGGCGGGTGCGGTCTTATGGATAAAAAAACTGTCAAAACCATACTTTTTACGGCTTTTCTTGCGTCCGTGCCTATTGCCGCCGCAGTCAAGCCGGAGTTTTTTGCCGGACTTATCTCCAAGGCTGCGGGACTTCTCATGCCCGTTTTTCTGGGAGCGGCTTTCGCTTTTGTTATGAATATTCCTATGTGCTGGTTCAGAAAACATTTTTCGCGTCTTATTAAGCGAGCCGGTGACAAAACGCTGACCGCTCTGTCAGTAACATCGGCATATCTGCTTTTGCTTGCCGTTGCGGCAGGCATCATATGGATAATCGTGCCGCAGCTTATTTCAAGCATACGGCTTTTTATAGATAACTTTGACAGATACTACGACAATTTCATGGGCTACTGCACAAAGCTTGAAAGCCGCGACGAATTCGGTATTTTCTGCGCTCTTAAGGATGCCGTCGCAGGTCTCAGCGGACGTATACCCCAGATGCTTGAAAGCACATATGACAAGACATACGACCTTGCCTCGGGAGCGGCAAATATCCTTATCGGATTTGTTATCTCAATTTATATTCTTATCAGCAAAAACGATATCCGCTGTTTTACCGCCATGACCGTAAAACACTTTACCGGGGACAGATACGAAACAGTGCGGAAGCGTTACCGAATGGTTTTCGATATTTTCACAAGGTTTGTAAGCGGTCAGATAACAGAGGCTGTTATCCTCGGAGTTCTTTGCTTTGCGGGAATGAAGCTTTTCCGTTTTGAGTACGCTTTGCTTATCAGTACGATTATCGGCGTGACTGCGCTTATCCCCGTAGTCGGAGCAATTGTCGGAACAATTCCGTCGGCTTTGCTGCTGTTCCTGATAAGTCCCGCAAGAGCGGTGTGGTTCGTGGCGTTTATCATTATTCTGCAGCAGCTGGAAAACAATCTGATCTACCCTAAGGTTGTCGGCAAAAGCCTCGGCATACCTCCTTTGCTGGTGCTTCTGGCAATTCTTCTCGGCGCAGGCATCGGCGGTGCGGCGGGAATGCTTCTCGGCGTGCCTCTTATGTCCCTTGCTTACGCAGTCATACGTGAAAAGCTTTGCGAGTCGTTATGCGCGGAACAGATCGATCAGCCTGTAACATAGCAAAATGCGCGGAAAGATTTTATGGCTTGGCGCTTGTGCTTTGATGCGGTCAGAATTATTTTAATTATTTTAATGTACGTATACTTTCTTTTTTCATGGATTTGCAAGCCATAGAAAGCGTACGTACACTTTCTTTTAGTAAAGTATATATGCCTTGAGGAAACCGGACGCTATGCCGAAACCAAAAAGGCAGCCGGCTTCGCAAAAACCGCTGATGTACGGTTCCCGCGGAGCCGGCTGCTTTTCGGGAAGGAAATTATGAAGAAATTATTTTGATAAAAGCTTGAGGTAATCGTAGACAAGCTGTACGGCTTCCGCGCGGGTTATTACCTTGTCCCCGTGGAACTGTCCGTCGGCGGTCTTGCCGAAGAAGCCCTTGGCGTAGGCTATGGCAATGTGTCCCGCGTTTTCGTCGCTGGTCTTTATGTCGCTGTAGAACGACCTGAAAATACCCTTGATATTGGCGATGTTATTATGGTCGTACATCTGCGCGAACATTACCGCTGCCTCGCGGCGCGTAGTTTCGGCTTTGTCCTTTTTCTCGGCTTCCGCCTTGGCTTTGCCCTCGGGAGAATCGTCATATTCTATCTCATCAATTGCAACAGCTTCGTTGAACAGATTTCCAAGCAGGTCTGCGAATTCGGCTTCGGATATGGGAGTATCGGGCAGGAACTTCTTGCCGTCAGTTCTGAGGGTAACGCCGTACTTCTGCATTTCCAGAATAGCGTCACGCTGAGGGATATCCTTAATGTCGCTGTATTTTGCGTTGGTATGGTAACCCATGGAGCTTGTATCGCTTGTGCTGCCGTCCCAATTGCATATTTTGCCTGTTTTGGCGTTAAGTGTAAAACCGTCAATGCTGTACAGCAGATATGTTTTGAACTCGCCGTCCTTGGTTATCCAGCCGTTGTAGTAATTATCAAAGCTCATCTGCTCGAAAAGCTTTTTGAAGGCTTCGTCCGTGCTGATTATATCCGCCTTGGGGAAGGTTATATTTTCGGTATGATTTGTATTGTAGCGGGTAACAATGCCGTTTGAGTCAACGTCAACGGTTATGGTATTGTTTGTGACCTGAATGCCGTTTACAAAGCGGTTGAACCTGAAGCTTCTTTCCTTTTCATAAATCGAAAGTTTCCCGGTTTTTTTATTTGTTTCAGGATCCATGACTTCTTCCGTTCCTATTACCTTAACAGGATCGGTATTGGACTTGTCGGCTTTGTACTGCGAAATAATATCCTTTGAGTAAGTCTTTGCAGCTTCTTCGGCAACGGCATTGGCTTTTTTCACGTCAAGGTTTGGAAGCTCGCTGCCCGACTGATTTCCGTACTTGTTCAAAGACAACACTCTGCCTGTTTCCGCGTCAACGGTAACGTTTATATATTTGTAGTATTCATTTGCCGCGGGCTTGGAGGTATCAAGCTCGTAGCTGAGGTACATGGAGAATGTCTCCTTGCCGTTTCCGTCCTTTATTGAAGACAGATTGTAGTTCTTAAGCTTGTAGTTATCGGTAAGAGCGGCAAATTTATCCTTTTTCAGCAGCGCGGTAACGTCAGCCGTTTTAAGAAGCTTTTCGCTTTGACCGATCTTTTTCAGCTCTTCCTCGCTGAATTCAATTGCTGCTGCATCCTCCTCAACGACTTCTCCCGCGTCGGCAGTGACTCCCGTGGCGGCATCGGCGTACATAAGATAGTTGTTGTAACGGCTGCCGCCCGCCTTTTCCATGTCCTCCCATATGGTTGAAACCTTGCCTGTGTAGGCGTCTATCTCGTCCGTAAAATCGGGTGAATAAACTATCCTTACCACAGGCTTGGACTTCTGAGCCTTTTCGTCCCAGTTGTAGGAAATGCGGTAGTAGGGCGTAAGCGTACATAGGGACTTGTAGGCTTCCTGTATCTCCGCTTCGGTCTTAGCGGTTTTCGGGTCGGAGAATTTTGCGCCGTCCCACCATGTAACGTTCATGCCTGTCATTTCTCCCGTGTTCTGGTCAATATAAATCGATCCGCCGTTACCGGAAACATTAACGCCGTTTACGCTGCGGGAAATTTCCACACGCGCCTCCGTTGACGTAAGGCTGAGGCTTTGCAGCTCAAAACCGCACTCGCCGTAAATGTCGGGATTGATCTTTTTGAAGCTTTCCTTTGCCTTTGCAATTACCTCCTGCTGAGACAGCTTAGCAAGCTTCGGCTCACGATTATAACTGTAATATCCTTTGCCGGATTCGTTCTGCGAATACTCGGTGATTATATTGCCGATTACCGTTACGTTTAAGCTTTCCGAGCCGTCGGGTGTCGTCCAGTTAAAGTTGTAGCCCGTTTTGCTGTACGCCTTGCTTTCGGCATAGGTGAACTCCGAAAGCTCCTCTGGAATTTCAATGCGCTTTTTGACGGTCGTCAAAGCCGCTTTCATAGACGCGTCCTCCTTTTTGGCAGTTGTAGTTGCCGAAGAATTTGAAGCGGGAACCGCGGGAGTACTTACCGCAGCCGCCATAGGCGCGCACGCCGTACCCGCAAGCATTGCAGCCATTACCGCAGCGGCAGTTCTTGCGGCTGTCCTTATTGTTCTTTCATTTGATCGTTTCATTTTATCATATCCTTTCAAGACTGCGGAAAAGCTTAGCCTTTACCCGTGCCGCCGTCTATAGCCGGGAGTCGCCGTTGTTCTTCCGGGACGGAGGTTTCGGTTCAGGCATAAGGCTTGCAGGAATAGCTCCGCAGTGAACTTTCTGTAGAGAATACAATTCAGACGGGCAGTTTTTTTCATTATACCATATCTTTGTAGAAATCTACAACAAATTTTCATAAATTTGTGCATTTCTACAAATTAAAAGAAAATTTTCATTACCTGTTGACAAACTGTGTACTTGTGTGTATACTGTGTATATGGAGATACACAGTATACACAGTCGAGCAACTGGCACTGAATATAGCAATTATAAAAATTAACGCTATGCATTAGGCAGCGGAGCTGCCGACTCAAAAAAGTTCGCCAGCCTTTCAAGGCTGCGAGTTTCCAAAGGGCAGCGCCCTTTGGTCGCGCTCCGCAGAGCGCGAAATTCTCTATCGTTCAAGAGCTCCGCAAAGGGGTGAATTGAAAACATCACTTTGTGATGTTTTCAAGAGGGGAAAGCCCTGCGATAGAGGGCTTTCCCCTAATCTGCAAAGTTGATTTTATATGTTTGCTCTATAATTTGCGTTAATTTAAAAAAGGAGGACTATATCTGTGAATTTATTTATTAATGCCGCAGGCGACAAGCCTATGTACGAGCAGGTCAAGGACGGCATTAAGGAAGCCATTTTAAGCGGCGAGCTGAAAGCGCACCAGCTCATGCCCAGCGTGAGACAGCTTGCCGCCGACCTGAACGTAAGCATGATAACCACAAAAAGAGCGTACTCCGATCTGGAGCGGGACGGTCTTATCTACACCGTGGCGGGAAAGGGTACGTTCGTGAAAACGGAGGATATAGGTATGTTACAGGAGAAACACATCGGAGAGGTAATGGAGCAGTTCATAAAGCAAGCAGAAGAGCTTAAACGGCTCGGCGTGCCCATAGAACGACCCGAGGAGGAATTGAAAAAAATATGGAGGGAACAGCAATGAACGATATGATCTTAAAGATAGACGGTCTTACGAAAAACTACAAGGACTTTACTTTGAACGGCGCGTCCTTTGAGATAGAGCCGGGTACGGTAATGGGACTTATCGGGCAGAACGGCGCGGGCAAGACAACTATTATCCGTCTGATAATGAATATGTGCAGCCGAAACGGCGGTACTGTTAAAGTGTGCGGTCTGGACAACATTGCCGACGAGATAGCCGTTAAAAACAAGATAGGCTATGTTTCCGACGAGTGCTTCTTTTTCTACAACACAAATCTTGCACACACGGAAAAAGCCTGCGCCGCCGCTTACGATAACTGGGACTCCGCCAAATTCGCAAATTTCCTGAAAAGGTGGGAGCTTCCCGCCAAAAAGAAAATAGCCGCTCTTTCAAAGGGTATGCAGACAAAAGCTATGCTGGCTGTGGCTCTTTCCCACAATGCCGAGCTTCTTATACTGGACGAACCCACGGCGGGACTCGATCCCGTGGCAAGGATAGAGATACTTGACCTGCTCCGCGATTTCGTTTCGGACGGAAAACGCTCCGTACTTTTCTCCACCCACATCACGGGCGACCTTGACAAGATAGCCGACGTTATCACCCTCATCATCGACGGACAGATACGGGAGTCCATGAGCATAGACGCGATCGAGGACAGATACGCCGTTATCAGCGGCTCGAACGATAAGCTTACCGACCAAAACAGGAGCTTTTGTATCGGTCTGAGGGAGCTGAACACAGGCTTTGAGACACTGATACTGCGGGAGAACCTTTCCAAATTCGAGGGCGTGTCGGTGAAAAATCCCAATGTGGAAAACCTGCTGACCTTTTCCATATGGCAGAACAGAAAGGAGTCCTCAAAATGACAATGGTTCAAAGAAGGCGCGCGAAAAAGCTTCAGAATGTGACCTATCTGTACAGCAGAGGGTGCAGGGCATGGCTGGGTCTGCTTTTGACATCGGCTCTTCAGCTCATAATACTTACGCTCATAATAGTTTTCGGCAGGGAGGATAACCAGCTTTTTATCATGTCGCCGTGTATGTCTCTGTTCAGTATGCTGCCGTTTTTCATCTGCCTGTTCACAATGGGCTTCGACAATACCGCGAACGAAAAAAGCTTTCGGGAGCTTTACCATTCATCCTCAACACCGTCGGAATTTTTGTGCTGTATGCCCTTTGAGGCACGTGATATGGCAAATTTAAGATTCTGCCTGTGGGAAAAAGCCGCCGCTGTAAACGTGCTTATGATAGCTATAGGACACATTGCCTCGCTTATCGCGGAGGCTCGGGGGTTCTCTGTCTATAACGGCGTTTCGGGACTGTTTGCATTGGTGGCGTTTATCATAGAAATACTGTTTACGGTACCTTATATTTTTAAAGCCAACAGTTTAATGATAACGTTCGGCGTATTTATCGGAATGGGCTTTGCAATGATGTGCGGACTTATGGACGATATATACGGTATGTCCGCAGATACCTTTGCTTCGCTGGAAATACTCTCGGGAATAAGCGGGATATTTATCTACTGTGCGGCGACCGTACTTATCGCCTTTTTTGGCGAGACATACATTAAGCACAGGAAAAACGTGTCCTGGCGGCTGTCAAAATAGAAAGGGGGACATAATATGAAGCTTATATTCAAAGGCAAGTTTACCACATATGACGACCTGCCCAAGGGGGAGCTGCCCGAAAACGCGGTGGCGTTCAAGGAGCCGAAAACAATGGCGGGGGTAAATCTTGTCGCAATATTGTATGCCTTGCCCATAATGGTCGTTATGACGGTCATAATGGCAATATTCGGAGGCAGAGAGATGTACGGGAAATTCGGTCTGTGGGGCTGTGTCATTGCTCTTGTGCTTATCCCTCTGCACGAATATATACACGCTCTTTTCTGCGGAAAGGATTCGGAGGTCTATATGTACTACTCCCTGCGACATTTTATGATGTTTGTTTTAACGCTTGCGCCCATGACAAAATCACGGTTCATTGTGATGAGCCTTATGCCGTCTCTTTTTCTGGGCTGGCTGCCGTTCTGGGCGGGACTGCTCATATGTCCGGGAACTGCTTTCGGCGGTATACTTATAAGTACGGGAGTTTTCGGCACGCTGTTCGGCTGCGGCGACTATATGAACATATTCAACGCCGCAAGGCAAATGCCGAAAGGAAGTCTCACCCAGCTTTCGGGTATGCATTCCTACTGGTTCATGCCCGAAAGCGGCTTATCAAAATAGGAAGGACTGCTGAATATGAAAAAAATTTTCAGGCTGGCAAGATTGGCTCTGCACGAGACTTCTCCGTGGTATAAGCTCTTTTGGGGCTTTCTTTCGATCTGCTGGACTTCTATTGTGCTTTTGGACGACGCAAGTGAGATCGGCGGCGCGGGATCGGTCATGGCGCTTTTCGGCTTCAATGTACTGATGGGAACGATGATAATGTGCGCGATAGGCAGCTCGGATATAAAGCTGCTTAAGGTGCTGCCGCTTACAAGCGGAAATATCACCGACATAATGGCGGTAAGCGCCTATATCGGCGTGCCTATCATGTCTGTGGGAGTTTCGGTATGGCACATTATTTTCGGCAAAGCCTATGTGATACCTTATATCATATGTGCGTTTGCCGTAAGCGCGGCTTTCGGCACGGCTACTATGCCGCTGACTATAAGACCCGTAGGCGAAGCGGGAGCGCGCAAATTTACATTTTGGGAAATAGTCCTGGTGATCGTTTGCCTGGCAGTCCCTGCAGCGATCGGGACGATCCTTTGTCTGAGAGGGTACAAAAACGGCTGCATACCCACGGGGGATATACCCATGCTTATCGCGGTATTTATCGGGTGTATAGCTCTGTCGCTGATCGTTACGGCTGTGTACAGAAAGAAAGTGCGGTATTGGTCTGCCGGATGAAAAATATGAGGACGTTCCGTTAAGGAGCGTCCTCGGTTTTTATACTATAGCAATCCAATAAATTGGAAGCAGCAAAACAAAATGCCCCCATATTGCATATGGAGACACTTCTGCCCGCAGGTGCTCCCCGCTGGTCGGGGCGACAGGACTTGAACCTGCGGCATCTTGGTCCCAAACCAAGCACTCTACCAAACTGAGTTACGCCCCGTATAACTTTTTTATTATATAGCATTTATTCTAATTTGTCAAGTACTTTTTTTAACAAAAGAATACTCTAAAATTTTCCGCCGGTAAAAAATAAATTATACCAAAACAGTTGAAATTTGAAAATAAAACTGGTATAATAATTAAATATAATTGTATGCTCTGAGGAAAGGAAAGGCTTCTCTTATGGCGGGACGTTTATTCAGCGAAATGATTTGCAGGGAACTGAAATTTCTTCTGCCCAGAGCGCTTCTTCTCGACCTCGCGGTATACCTTATATCGCTGCCTGTGTACGGGCTTTGCGCCGAGGTCCCGCTGGGACTTCTTGCGGGAACGTCCGTTATGCTGCTCAATTTCATAATTCTGGGGCTTTCCTCGGAAAGAGCTGTAGAGCGTCCTTTGGCGTCGGCTAAGGGCTATATGTTCGGCTCCTATATGATAAGGCTGCTTATAACGGGTCTGCTGTTCTTCGCAGGGATAAAGTGCGCGTCGCTCAACCTTGTTGCCGCGGCGATACCTCAGCTTTATCCGAAGCTTGCCTACACTGCTCATGCGGCATTAAAAAGGAAAGGGGGGTGAAATCATGGGATTTGAGGTAAATGTGGAAGGACCAAGACGAATGTTCTGCCTTTTGGACGAAAGCGGCGAGATAGTTTTTTCGCTGTCCGAATCCGTTGTAACGGGCTGGCTGGTAATACTGATCGTTCTGGCGGTCTGCCTTATCCTGACAAAGGATCTGAAAAAAATACCCGATACAAAGCGTCAGTGTGCGGCTGAATACATAGTAAAGACCGTGAACAACATGGTATCCGTCAATATGGATAAGTCATCGCTGGCTTACGCGCCGTACATCGCCGCCGTTTTCTCTTATATAATAGTCGGTACGCTTATTTCTATGATAGGCTTCAGAAGCATTACGGCGGATATAAGCGTTACAGGCGCGCTTGCGTTTATGACCTTTGTGCTTGTGACCTGCACCAAGCTTAAGTACATGGGTGTGGGCGGCTACTTCAAGCAGTTCATAAACCCGCTCAATATCATCGGCGAGGTTGCGAACCCTGTGGCCATGGCTCTTCGTCTGTTCGGCAACGTTTCGGGCGGAATGATAATCACGATGATACTTTACGCCGGACTGGGAGCTGCCAGCGGAGCGATCTATGACCTTATCGGAATACCGCCGATAGAGAACGTGGGTTATGTTTTCAACATCTTTCAGGTCGGTATCCCCGCAGTCTTGTCTATCTACTTTGACCTTTTCTCAGGAGCGATCCAATCTTACGTATTTATTATGTTGACTATGGCTTACATTCAAATGGGTAAGGAATAACGCGTTTCTATGTACGCCGTAAAAAAATTTTGGAGGTATACTTTTATGAATGAGGCATTATTAAACGCACAGGCAACAGTTCTTGCCGGTCAGGCTATCGGCGCGGGACTCGCTATGATCGCAGGTATCGGACCCGGTATCGGTGAAGGCTACGCTGTAGGCAAGGCTATCGAAACCATCGGCAGACAGCCTGAGATCAAGAGCACCGCAACTTCCACAATGTTCATCGGCTGCGCCGTTGCGGAGACCACCGGTATCTACGGTCTGTTCGTAGCTATCATCCTGCTTTTTGCAAATCCGTTCCTCAAGTTCCTCACAGGCACTAACTGACGCGTAACCGCGCCGGAATTTTAAGGAATAGGAGGCAGATGCAGGTCATGCACAGTAATTTTGATTTCTTTTCAATTGATCTTACGACCATTGTCGGTTCGATCTTGAATGCCTTGATTCTGTTCCTTGTTCTCAAACATTTTCTGTTTGACAAGGTAAACGCGGTGCTTGACGCCCGCAAAAACGAGGTGGCAAAAACCTACGAGGACGCCGACAGCGCGCTGTCAAACGCGAAACAGCTTGAGGCTGAATACACCGAAAAGCTGTCCGCCGCCAAGGAGGAGTCGGCTGAGATCGTCAAGAACGCCACAAGAAAGGCTCAGACCCGTTCCGACGAGATAATCGCGGGCGCAAGAGACGAGGCAAAAGGTATTGTGGACAAGGCGAACGCAGATATCGAGAAAGAAAAGAAACGCGCTGTCAACCAGATCAAGGATGAGATCTCCGATATTGCAATGTCTATCGCGTCTCAGGTCGTCTCAAAGGAGATCGACCCCAAAACGCACACTCAGCTTATCGAGAGCTTTATCGACGAAATAGGCGAGTGACCCAAAGTCGCCGCGCCGTTTCGGGAAAGGAACAGTCTTTATGACGGGTACGGTTGAAAAAGTATATTCGGAAGCGGTTTTCGAGCTTGCCTGCGAGCAGGGCTGCGCGGACGAGGTGAAAAAAGAGCTGGATTCTCTGGCGGTTATTTTCGGCGATAACCCCGAATTTCCGAAGCTTCTCGGAGCTCCGACGGTAACTGCCGCGGAAAAGTTGGATATCCTCGCAAAAGCTTTTAAGGGCAAGATATCGGACATTACTTACAATTTCCTCTGCGTTCTTACCGAAAAAGGACGCGCCGCTGCGGTCCCCGCAGTTGCCGAGGACTATAAGAACCGCTGGTACGAAATGAAAAATATTGCCGAAGTCAGAGTCGTTACAAGCGTTCCGCTTGAGGACGGTCTCAGAAGCAAGCTGAAGGCAAAGCTTGAATCGGTCTGCAAAAAGACGGTCATTCTCAACGAATCCGTTGATCCGTCCATTATGGGCGGAATAGTGCTGAATTACGGCGGCACTTTGATGGACGGATCGGTCAAGTCAAAGCTTGAAGCTATTCAGAAGCAGATCAAGGGCGTTATCGCCTGATCCGCATTATGAAAATCGGGAGATATCACGCGTCTTGACCATGCGCGTTGTCTCTCCAAGAAAGGATGGTTATTTCCAATGGATTTACGCCCCGATGAAATTACAGGCATAATCAAGGATCAGATAAAGAATTATCAATCCAAGATCGAACTTGCCGACGTGGGCACCGTTGTTACGGTGGGCGACGGTATCGCAAGGATTCACGGTCTTGAAAAATGTATGTCGGGAGAACTGCTGGAATTCGAAAACGGCGTGAGCGCAATGGCGCTCAACCTTGAACGCGGCTTCGTAGGCGCAGTTATGCTGGGCTCCGATGCCGACATCAAGGAGGGCGACTCCGTTAAAAGCACAGGCAGGATCGTATCCGTTCCTGTCGGCGACGAGCTGCTGGGAAGAGTTGTAAACTCCCTGGGTCAGCCTATCGACGGCAAGGGATCGATCCTTACCGACAAAACCATGCCTATCGAGCGTATCGCTCCGGGCATTATCACAAGAAAATCCGTTAACAGACCTCTCCAGACAGGTATCAAGGCTATCGACTCCATGATACCGATAGGACGCGGTCAGCGTGAGCTTATCATCGGCGACCGCCAGACGGGTAAAACCGCTATCGCGCTTGATACTATTATTAATCAGAAGGGTCAGGACGTTATCTGTATCTATGTCGCTATCGGACAGAAGCGCTCCACAGTTGCAAACGTTGTTGACACCCTCGAAAAGAACGGCGCTATGGACTACACAATTGTAGTTTCAGCTACCGCTTCGGAGCTTGCTCCTTTGCAGTACATAGCTCCCTATTCGGGCTGCGCGATGGGCGAATATTTCCTGGAGCAGGGCAAGGACGTCCTCTGTATCTACGACGACCTTTCAAAGCACGCGGTGGCTTACAGAACGCTTTCGCTGCTTCTTAAAAGACCGCCGGGACGTGAGGCTTATCCCGGAGACGTTTTCTATCTCCACTCCCGTCTGTTGGAGCGCGCCTGCAACCTTAACGAAAACTACGGCGGCGGCTCTCTGACGGCTCTGCCTATTATCGAAACACAGGCGGGCGACGTTTCCGCTTATATCCCGACCAACGTTATCTCCATTACCGACGGCCAGATATTCCTGGAAACAGACCTGTTCAACTCCGGCGTTCGTCCCGCGGTAAACCCCGGTATCTCGGTTTCACGTGTTGGCGGCGCGGCTCAGATAAAGGCTATGAAAAAGGTTTCAGGCTCTCTGAAGCTGACATATTCACAGTACCGCGAGCTTCAGTCCTTCTCACAGTTCGGTTCCGATCTGGATAAGGATACCAAGGATCGTCTCGCACTGGGTGAAAGAGTTGTTGAAGTACTTAAGCAGGGACGGAACACGCCCCTTACCGTTGAGCATCAGGTGATCATCATTTACGCGGTAACTCACGGCTACCTTAAGGATATTCCCCTTGAACTGGTTTCCGAGTTTGAAAAGGAGCTGTTTGAGTACGCCGACGAAGCACACCCCGACGTTATCGCTTCAATCAAGGAAACAAAGGATCTTACAAAGGAAAACGAGGAGGCTCTCAAGGAGACTATCGCCGAATTTGTAAAGAAATTCCTTGCGGACAAGTAATTTGCCCCGAAACGATATGAGAAAGGAGGGTGTCCGTTGGCAAGCGGTAATATGAAGGACATTAAAAGGCGTATCAAAAGCGTGGAGTCCACCATGCAGATCACCAAGGCGATGGAGCTGGTGGCTTCTTCAAAGCTGAGAAAAGCCAAGGAAAAGGCGGACAACGCCCGTCCCTACTTTAATGCCCTGTATGATACAATGTGCGAAATTCAGTCGGAAAACCCCGGCTTCTTCTCACAATATACAAAAAAACGCGACGCAAAAACCGTTCTGCTGGTGGTCATCGCAGGAGACAGAGGTCTTGCGGGAGGCTTTAACTCCAATATCTTAAAGCTTGCTCAGGCGCGTATCGACGAGCTTAAAGGCTCGTCGGAGGTGAAGATACTTGCTGTCGGCAAAAAATCCGTCGAGTACTTCACAAAGCGCGGCTACGACCTTGCAGGCAGCTATCCGAATATCGCGGAAAGTCTAAAGATACACCACGCGGCGGATATTTCCGACATCATAATGCAGAAATACGTAAGCGGAGAGATAGACAAGGTGGAGCTTTTCCACACGGAATACGTTTCCCCGCTTCTTCAGCAGGCTGAGGCTCTGTCTATGCTTCCCATGGACGTGCGAAGCGGAAAGGACTCCGACGACAGAGAAAAATCAAAGGTCAGGGAGCTTCCCGTATACGAGCCGTCTCCCGAATCGGTTTTTGACGCGATCGTTCCGAAGTACATCACCGGCATGATCTTCTGTGCCGTTGTGGACAGCTTCGCTTCCGAGCAGGCGGCGCGCCGCATAGCTATGGAGAACGCTTCGGACAACGCGGGCGAAATGATCTCCGGTCTGTCGCTGATGTACAACCGCGCACGTCAGGCTTCTATTACACAGGAGATCACCGAGATCGTCGGCGGCGCGGCGGCGCAGGAGTAGCGGAGAGCCTCCGCGGGCAGTCAAAGCAGCTTGACAGGCAGGCTGTTTTGCGCGGGGATACCTGTTATGTTTATTAAAATCGGTCTCCGCGCCATTACTGCATGGGCATTACGGGGTATGGAGGAAAGAAAAACAATTGCAAAACGTTCGCGTATCTTACCTCTGCCCCTCTAACATCTAATAGGGAAGGAATGATTATGTAAATGCCGCAGAAAAATATCGGCAAGGTTGTTCAGATCATCGGCGCGGTAGTCGATATCCAGTTTACTAAGGACAATCTTCCGAATCTTTTGAATGCTATAGAAATCGAGCTTAACGGCAAGCCTCTTATCTGCGAGGTAGCTCAGCATATAGGCGACGACGTTGTAAGATGTATCGCCATGGCTTCCACGGACGGTCTTGTAAGAGGCGTTGACGCGGTGGACACAGGTTCGCCTATCACCGTTCCCGTAGGCAATGAGACCTTGGGAAGAATTTTCAACCTGCTTGGCGAACCGGTTGACAACAAGCCGGCTCCGCAGTCCAAGGAAAGATGGGCTATCCACAGAGAGCCTCCGGCTTACGAGGAGCAGACAGCTTCAAATGAGATACTGGAAACAGGTATCAAGGTAATAGACCTTATCTGTCCCTATCTTAAGGGCGGTAAGATCGGTCTGTTCGGAGGCGCAGGCGTTGGCAAGACCGTTCTCATTCAGGAGCTTATCAACAATATCGCCAACGAGCACAACGGTATTTCCGTTTTCACAGGCGTTGGAGAGCGTACCCGTGAGGGCAACGACCTCTACAACGAAATGACCGAGTCGGGAGTTATCGACAAGACCGTGCTTGTATACGGTCAGATGAACGAGCCTCCCGGAGCAAGAATGAGAGTAGGTCTTTCGGGACTTACCATGGCGGAATATTTCCGTGACGTTGAGGGACAGGACGTGCTTCTGTTCATTGACAATATTTTCCGTTTCACACAGGCAGGCTCGGAGGTTTCCGCGCTGCTGGGACGTATGCCTTCGGCGGTTGGATATCAGCCTACTTTGGCTACGGAAATGGGAGCTTTGCAGGAAAGAATCACATCCACAAACAAGGGCTCTATCACATCGGTACAGGCTGTATACGTTCCTGCCGACGACCTGACAGACCCTGCTCCCGCAACGACTTTTGCTCACCTTGACGCAACTACCACGCTTTCAAGAAATATCGCTTCTCTGGGTATTTATCCTGCGGTTGACCCCCTTGACTCCACTTCGAGAATTCTTTCTCCCGATATCGTGGGTCAGGAGCATTACGAGGTAGCACGTTCGGTACAGAACATTCTCCAGAGATACAAGGAGCTTCAGGATATCATCGCTATCATGGGTATGGACGAACTTTCCGACGAGGATAAGCTGACCGTTTCAAGAGCGAGAAAGATACAGCGTTTCCTGTCCCAGCCGTTCAGCGTTGCGGAACAGTTCACGGGTATGCAGGGCAAGTATGTTCCTCTTAAGGAAACTATCCGCGGCTTCAAGGAGATCATTGACGGCGTTCACGACGACCTGCCCGAGTCTGCGTTCCTGTTTGCGGGTACCATTGACGAAGTGGTCGAAAAAGCTAAAAGCGCAGAAAACGCTTAACTGCGGAAAGGAGTCATGTTTATGGCAGCTTCATTTTCGCTCAGCGTAGTAACGCCCGAAAAGATTTTTTTCGACGGTGAAACGTCCCAGATAATCGTCCGCACAACGGAGGGCGACATAGGAATACTGGCGAATCACACGAGTCTGGTCGCCGACCTGCCTTCGGGACCACTTAAGGTAATGCAGGAGGACGGAAGCTGGAGAGTGGCGGCTATTTCTACGGGACTGCTCAAGGTCGGCGGAAACAAGGTGTCTATCCTTGCAAACGCCGTTGAATGGGCTGACGAGATCGACCTTGACTGGGCAAAGCGCTCCGAGGAGGACGCAAGACGACGTCTTAAGGAGCAGCATGACAAGCATCAGCTCGATCTTGCCGAATTAAAGCTCCAGAGAGCCTTGAACCGTATCAGCGTCGGTTCCGGAAATAAATAAAAAATTTGAAAAAATACTTGACAAAGCCTGTGCAATGAGGTATAATAATATTACCTCTTGCAGAGGCTTATTTTTTTGCGCTCTTTTTTACGGGCGTTTATGAATTGAAATCAGTCTCTCAGCAAGGCTCCTGCGAGTCAGCCCGAGCCAAGCCACAGAGGGAGGCACAGGGGAAATACGTCCCCTGCGAAAACGCAAACGGTGCGGAGTGCCGAGGTACGGAAAAGAAACAGAACGGTAAGCAAAAATACGTTTTCCAGAGAGAACCGGGGGTACGGCTTCTAACCTCTATCCTCTAATTTCTCAACAGAACAGATCGCTTTCCGAAGCTTGCTTCTTAAGACCGAATATCCGAAAGCTGTACAGCATCGTCAATCTAATAGGAGGTGCCGATATGAGAGTAAAAATTACATTGGCTTGTACGGAGTGCAAACAGCGCAACTACAATACCAAGAAAAACAAGAAGAACGATCCGGACAGGCTTGAAATGAACAAGTACTGTAAGTTCTGCAGAAAGCATACTCTTCACAAAGAAACTAAGTAAGAGAGGTGCGGAGAATGGCTGACGCAAAAAATAACAAGTCCAAGAAAAATTCTATTGTAGCCCAGGCTGAGGCTAAGGCTAACAAGATAGTGAACGACCGCGAAAAGGCAAAAGCTGGCGGCAAAAAAGGCGCCAAAAAGCCCGGCGGAGCAGTCAAATATTTCAAGGACTTAAAGAGCGAGATCAAAAAAGTCACATGGCCTTCATGGAGAAAGGTCGTAAACAACACGTTTGTGGTTCTTGTGGGAATGTGCGCAAGCGGCATCGTCATATTCGGAATAGACAGCGCGCTTACAGCACTGTTCACTCTTGCAACGAAAACAAGCGGTTAAAAATACTTTAGCACGAAACAAGGCAGATGCGAAACAGAGGAAGCTGAGGGTACGGAGAGCGGACACAGAGGACAATCTATCGAAACGGACATCCGCTTGCGCCATGTCTCTTACCTCTGAATCTCTAAATCTCTAACCTCTAATAGGGAAGGAATGGTCATTAATTATGTCAGAATCGGCAAAATGGTATGTCATTCACACTTATTCCGGTTATGAGAATAAGGTCGCACAGACGATCATGAAGGTCGTTGACAACCGAAAGCTCCATGATCTTATTCAGGAGGTTCAGGTTCCTACCGAGCTGGTAATGGAAATGAACGAAAAGAATAAGATGCACGAGGTCGAAAGAAAGGTTTTTCCCGGATATGTTCTGGTAAAAATGATTCTCACAGACGATTCTTGGTATGTGGTGAGAAATACCAGAGGCTGTACGGGATTTGTAGGTCCCGGCTCGAAACCCATTCCGCTTACCGATAAGGAAGCGGCTGCTATGGGCGTCAATATGGACGCTAAGCCCGCGTCCCTTGAAGTTAACTTTAAGGTTGGCGACAAGGTCAGGATCACTGCCGGTCCTATGGAGGGTATCGTAGGTGAGGTCGAAAGCATAGATACCGAAAATATGAAGGTAAACGTCAAGGTCTCCATGTTCGGACGGGATACCTCGGCAGAACTGGATATTACCATGGTCGCGGCTTCGGATGAGTTTTAACTTTATCAATTCGTTTTATATCTATATTCAAAATTTGGAAGTGCGGATGCTCCGTACCATATGGAGCTACGGGTTTTCTTTTCGGACAGACTTTCGCGGGCATACTCATGTGAGAAGGCTTCCGTGAGTTCGTCCGGGATTTTCAAGCCGATACGGTTCGGCTTGAAAACGCAAAACTCAGAAAGGAATGATTATAATGGCACAGAAAGTAGTTGGCTTAATCAAGCTTCAGATCGCAGCGGGAAAGGCTACGCCCGCTCCGCCTGTAGGACCTGCTCTCGGTCAGCACGGCGTTAATATTATGGCTTTTACAAAGGAATTCAACGAGAGAACAAAGAACGATATCGGTCTTATTATCCCTGTAGTTATCACGGTTTACGCTGACCGCTCATTCAGCTTTATCACAAAGACTCCGCCGGCAGCGGTTCTCATCAAGAAGGCTATCGGTCTTGAAAGCGGTTCGGGAGTTCCCAACAAGACTAAGGTCGGAAAGATCACCAAGGAGCAGATCAAGAAGATCGCCGAGACCAAAATGCCCGACCTTAACGCGGCAAATGTGGAATCCGCAATGAGCATGATCGCGGGTACATGCCGTTCCATGGGTGTTGAAGTAGTTGACTGAAATACAGTCGGTTAACGGACAATCTATTTAGGCAGATGCTTTCGGAGCGCATAGGGAATATTTACCCTTATTTCCGTTTCGGTCATCTTGCGTTTAGTGGGAGGAAATAATTCCGCTAATACTAAAATTTTACCGTATTTTGAACAGGCTTGTGCCTGTGATCTGATAAAATTTTAGTATACGAGTCCCCAATGAGGGAACATTTACCACTTACAAGGAGGAAATCTGATAATGAAACACGGTAAGAAATATAATGAAAGCGCTAAGGCTGTTGACAGAAGCAAGCTCTACGAGACCGAAGAGGCTCTCGACCTTGCTTGTCAGAACGCTAAAGCTAAATTCGATGAGACCATTGAGGTTCACGTTCGTCTGGGCGTTGACTCCCGTCATGCCGACCAGCAGGTAAGAGGCGCGGTAGTTCTTCCCAACGGTACAGGTAAGAACGTTCGCGTACTTGCTTTCTGCAAGGAGGAAAAAGAGGCTGACGCCAAGGCTGCGGGTGCTGATTTCGTAGGCGGCGCCGATCTGGTTGAAAAGATCGTTAAGGAAAACTGGCTCGATTTCGACGTTTGCGTAGCTTCTCCCGACATGATGGGTGTTGTTGGTAAAGCGGCGAGAGTTCTCGGTCCCCGCGGACTTATGCCTAACCCCAAGGCGGGTACTGTTGCTCCTGACATTGCAAAGGCAATTTCCGAAGCAAAAGCAGGTAAGATCGAGTACCGTCTCGACAAGACAAACATCATTCACTGCCCTATCGGAAAGGCTTCCTTCGGCAAGGAAAAGCTTGCCGAGAACCTGAATACTCTTCTCGAAGCTATCGTTAAGGCTAAGCCTGCGGCTGCAAAGGGTACTTATATCAAGTCCTGCGTAGTAGCTTCCACAATGGGCGTTGGTATTCCCGTTTCCACTATCAAGTACGGCGTTTGATCCCGCTTGACTACGTTTTCCCATTACGGCAGACGTGCTGCGTTTGTTGTAAAGAGATAAAGTTCGGGCGAAAAATTTTTGCCCCCATTATTAAGTTTAAATAAGCGTATCTTGAAAACAGGAACCGACAGAACAGTCGATTCCTGTTCTTTGTTTTAACAAGGAAGTGTAAAACCAAATGAACAGAAAATACATACCTTCGGCGCTTGCGGCGGCTGTTGCCGTATTAATGACTGCGGGCTGCAAAGACATAGACGACGAACCCTCCGCGGCGGTAAATGCGGATATAACAATGCCGTCTCTTACAACAATGGAAAAGCTTACCGAATCCCTTTCGGAAACTGATACTGGGCTTGCTGAATACGGCGATGAGACTGTCAGTTCCTCAAAACCTGACGTTACGGAGGGATCTGCCGTTCCGGCAGGAGGCGATACGGAAACGCCTGAAACCGCAGCGTCCTCAGAAACCGAAGCAAGCGGCGAAGCCGCAGACGTGGAAAGCATTTCCCTTACATTTTACAGCGTTACTCTCGAAACGGGACAGAGTAAAATGCCGATAGTAACAATGTCCCCCGAAAACGCGGCGGACAAAAGCGAGCTGTGGGAAAGCTCAGACCCTGCCGTAGCGTCGGTGAACGAACTCGGCAATATTACCGCTTTATCGGAGGGAAATTGTACGGTCAGGGTAACGTCCGTGCAGAATCCCGAAGTCTTTGCCGAGGTTGAAGTAACAGTAAAGGCAGGAGCGCAGATAACCTATATCGACGGTATACTTGTAGTAAACAAGACCTATGCGCTCCCTGCCGATTACAATCCCGGAGTGAACTCAGAAGCGCAGGCTGCTTTCGACCGTATGCAGTCTGACGCGGCAGAGGAGGACGTAAATATTTACATATCGTCGGGATTCCGTTCCTATGACTATCAGGCGGGACTTTATCAGAGATACGTCGATAAGGACGGAAAGGCTGAAGCTGACAGATACTCCGCCCGTGCGGGACACTCGGAGCACCAGACGGGACTTGCTTTCGATCTTAACTCCATTGACGATTCCTTTGCCGATACCAAGGAGGGCAAATGGGTACGCCGAAATTGCCATAAGTACGGCTTTATAATACGCTACCCGGCCGACAAGGAGTCCATAACAGGCTATAAATGGGAACCGTGGCATATTCGCTATCTTGGCGAGGAAACCGCTCAGGCGGTTTATGACAGCGGACTGTGCCTTGAAGAATATCTTGGGATAACCTCCGAGTATGCCGACTAAAGATAAAGACCGACGTTCTGTTATGCCTAAAGAGACTATTATAATTTTTCCTCCGGCTGCTATATCCGAAATGCGCCGAAGTGTTTGTACAATATTATTTTATTTGTTGCCCGGCTTGCAAAACATAAAAAGCAACACTGAAAAAAGCACAATATCCCTGCTTCTCAGTTATACAGAAAAGCAGGGATATTTTTTACAGCAAACTCAATACGACAGAATCATCAAGAAACCTTTGATGATTAAAGCCGCTCTTGATCCCGCCGTTTTCCTTGATATTCTTTTCTTTCCTAAAAAACAAATGCTGTCGCCGTGGAGAAATTTACAAAAGCACTTGCAATTTTTACAAAAATACTGTATAATAAGCTTATATAAAATTATCGGGAAGTTTTCCCTGATACGGAAAAATTTCCCCCGAAAGGAATGTTTACAGTATGTCAAGACTCGTTTCCGCAAAGGATATGCTGAACAAAGCACGCGACGGCAAGTACGCCGTAGGTCAGTTCAACATCAATAATCTGGAATGGACAAAGGCTATTCTTCTTACCGCCGAAGAACTTAAATCTCCCGTTATTCTCGGCGTTTCCGAGGGCGCAGGCAAGTATATGTGCGGCTACAAGACGGTTGTGGGAATGGTTGAAGGTATGCTTGAGGAACTCAATATCACGGTTCCCGTTGCTCTCCACCTCGACCACGGTACTTTCGAGGGCGCAAAGGCTTGCATCAACGCAGGCTTCTCCTCTATAATGTTCGACGGTTCTCACTATCCTATTGAGGAAAATATTGCTAAGACTACCGCTCTGGTAAACACCTGCGACGTTCTGGGCATCTCCCTTGAAGCAGAGGTAGGCTCTATCGGCGGCGAAGAGGACGGCGTTATCGGCGCAGGCGAATGTGCAGATCCCAACGAGTGCAAGCAGATCGCAGACCTGGGCGTTACAATGTTGGCTGCGGGTATCGGAAACATTCACGGCAAGTACCCCGAAAACTGGGCGGGACTTTCCTTTGACACCCTTGCCGCCGTTAAGGAAAAGGTAGGCGATATGCCTCTGGTGCTCCACGGCGGAACAGGTATCCCGGAGGATATGATAAAGAAAGCTATTTCTCTCGGCGTTGCTAAGATCAATGTTAACACCGAGTGCCAGCTTGCTTTCCAGGCAGCCACAAGAAAGTACGTTGAAGAGGGCAAGGATCAGCAGGGCAAGGGCTTCGACCCGAGAAAGCTTCTTGCTCCCGGTTTTGACGCTATCAAGGCTACCGTTAAGGAGAAAATGGAGCTGTTCGGTTCCGTAGGCAAGGCATAATATACAGCTGAATTATAAAGGAGCGCTGCGTTTTGCGGCGCTCCTTTTTTACAATATCCGTGAAAATGTGTCGGTATGGTGAAACATTGAAAAAACGCTTGTTATTGCAGGAATTTTGTGGTATAATGTTAAAAGAAATTCTTATGGAGGAAATTTAAATGTCAGGTTATATCGGCACAAGATGCATGATTTGCAGCGAAAAATTTACTTCCGCGGACGATGTTGTGGTGTGTCCCGAATGCGGTACTCCGTACCACAGAGACTGCTATGAAAAAGAGGGAAAATGCGTAAACTCGGTTCTTCATAAAACCGGAGGAAGCTGGAAGCCTTCCTACGATACGGGCAGCGACGGCTCCGAGAACCGGGCTGTGACCTGCCGTTTCTGCGGTAACACCAATCCTCCTCTGACGCTTTTTTGCCGCAGATGCGGTATGCCCGTTTCCACTATAAGAAACGAAAACGATATGGCTGACCAGACTTCGGGCGGTGTGAACATCAACGAGAACGCGGACGCCTATAACCGCAATTTTAACGGCGGAGTGCAGATGAATCCGTTCCTTATAAATTTTTCAGACCCGCTCTGCGGCTTTGATCCCGAAGAACAGCTCGACGGAGTTAAAATGTCCGAACTGGGCGATTTTGTCGGTACAAATACCCATTACTATCTCCCGATATTCAAACGCTTTAAGGAGACGAAGCGTTCCGCAAGCTGGAACTTCTGCTCCGCTCTTTTTCCAGAGCTTTATTTTTCTTACCGCAAAATGCCTCTTGCGGCTCTGGTGGCGATAATTATCAGACAAATAACACAGCTTCCCCAGTATATCATGTTTTTGTCCCAAAGCGTCGGTCTCGGCAGACTTTCCGAGGCGGCGGCTTCGGTGGATATCAAAAGCGCGGCTTTTCAGGGACTGTATATGCTGTGTTCCGCGATGATGTACGCTTTTATGTTTACAGCGGGTATTTTTGGCAACAAGCTGTACTACAGCTCTGCGGTTAAAAAGATCAAAAGGACGAAAGAATCAGCCGACCCGCGTATGCCACGCGATATGCTGCGCGGCTCCATTATCGGAAAGGGCGGTACGTCCGGACTTTGGCTCACGCTGTTCATCTGCCTGGCGGCTCTGCCCATGCTTATACTTTTCTACAGCCAGATGATACCCATGATGAGCGGCGGGGCATAAAGCCTTAAAGCTTAAAATTACAAAGCAAAAGGGGTATTTAAAATGAAGATCACAAAGGCCGTGATAACCGCCGCAGGTTACGGTACAAGAATGCTTCCCGCAACAAAATCCATGCCCAAGGAAATGCTTCCCATACTGGACAAGCCCGCCATACAGTACATTGTCGAGGAGTGCGTTAACGCCGGCATACGTGATATACTCATTATTCTTTCAAGGGGAAAGCACGTTGTGGAGGATCATTTCGACCGTTCTCCCGACCTTGAACGGCAGCTTCTGAACAGCGGTAAGAACGAGCTGTACAACGAAATGGTTCGGATAGGATCTATGGCTAACATCACCTATGTCCGTCAGGCGGAGCAGCTTGGTCTGGGACACGCGGTGCTGTGTGCGAAAGGCTTTGCGGGAAACGATCCTATAGCGGTGCTGTACGGCGACGACGTTATTGTGGGCGAAGATCCTGTCGTAGGTCAGCTTTGCCGCGCCTACGAAAAGTACGGAAAAGGTGTTGTTGGAATAAAAGAAGTCCCAACCGAGGACGTTATGAAGTATTCCTCCATGAAACTTGAAAGGCTTGACGACGGATATTTTGAGATATCAGACATGATAGAAAAGCCTGCGCCCGATCAGATATTTTCCAATTACGCCATTCTTGGACGGTGCGTTCTCCCTGCAGAAATTTTTGAGATCCTGGAAAATACCCCATATGGCAGGAACAACGAGCTTCAGCTTACCGACGCAATGAAGACCCTTGCTTTGCGCGAAAATATGATAGGCGTGGACTTTACGGGTACGCGGTACGATATGGGGAACAAGCTGAGTGCGCTGAAAGCAAGCATTGAAGCGGGACTGAGCCGTCCTGATATAAATGCGGAGCTGACGGCGTACATCAAGGAACTGGCGGGCAGGCTGTAATGGCTGAACTGAGAATCGAAAGTCTCTCCTGCGGCTACGGCGGAGAGGATATTGTAAAGAACGTTTCGCTGACCGTAAAAGGCGGCGAGACTGTAGCGATAGCGGGTCCCAACGGCTGCGGAAAGACAACGCTGCTTCGCGCGGTGTGCGGACTTATTCCGCCAACTTCAGGAAAGATTTTTATAGACGGCATAGCTGCCGCTGATATCCCTCCGAAAGAGCGGGCAAAAAAAACAGCTCTGCTTTCCCAGACAGGCGCGGGAGGAGATTATTTCGGCTATACGGTCATGAACACGGTGCTTATGGGGCGGTATTCCCGTCAAAAGGGTTCGGTGTTTTCGGAGACGTCCCGTGAGGATATTGCGGCGGCTGAAAGATGCATTGCGGAGGTCGGTCTCAGCGGCTGTGAAAACCGCTCTATAACCGAACTTTCAGGAGGGCAGCTCCAGCGTGTGTTCCTTGCGAGAGCGTTTGCCCAGGAGCCCGAGATTCTCCTGCTTGACGAGCCTGCCAATCATCTGGATATAAAAAGTCAGAACGAGCTTGCGGAGATATTGAAACGCTTTACGGACAGCGGAAAAGCCGCGGTGGGAGTTTTCCACGATATAAGCTTTGCGGCGGCGGTGTCAGACAGGATACTGCTTATGAAGGACGGTAAGGCGGTCTTGTGCGGTAAAACGGAAGATATCGTCAGGTCTAAGGAACTGTCGGAGGTTTTTGATACCGATGTGAGCGCGTACATGAAAAAAGCACTTAAAATATGGGAGTGACGGTATGCCGTGGAATTTGACAAATTTCACGGCTATTTTTTCCGCCGTACAGTGCAGTCATACAAAAATTGCCGCAGCCGCTTGAAAACAACCGCCGTCGTGGTATACTTAGTATTGTACTTAAAACTATAAAATTGAATAGTCAAACGGTGCCTTGAGAGACTTCAGTTTCGTTCAAGGGTAAAAGGGAATCAGGTCAAATTCCTGAGCGATCTCGTCACCGTAGGGGAACAGCGCTCCGCAATTATGTCACTGCCGAAAGCGGGAAGACTGCGGCGCGTGTCCGAAGCCCGAGCCGGGAAACCTGCCGTTTGCAGTACAGGAACATTGTTCCGAACCACGAGGTATTGGTCGTACACAACGAAAGCGGGTTTTCATAACCATGCTTTGGTTTGTTATGCTCTTTTTCCCCGTCGGAAAGAGAGCTTTTTTATGCCCGTACCGACGGTACCATAAAAAGAAAGGAAGTACAACTATGAACATCAGAAAAATTTCGGCGGTAATTGCGGCAGCCGCGCTTACTCTTTGCATGGCAGCCTGCGGCGCGGACTCCACAAGAGAGGGCGGAACTATCACTACCGCCGATCTGTCAAAGCTTGAGACCGTCACCGAAACATCTGAGGCGGAGGATTTTGGAGGCGAAGAAGATCCGTCCGGAAACGGAGCGGCAGACGGAACAAGAACCATTGAGGATCGCGAGGGAAACGTTATCGAGGTAAGGGAAAACGTACAGACCATTGTTTCCGCAGCACCGTCCATATCCGAGATACTTTCGGGTCTCGGTCTCGCAAACAAGATAATAGCCGCCGATATTTATTCAGCCGATGTTGACGGTATAGACCCCTCGGTCTGCACACTGGATTTTTACAATCTGAACATTGAGGAGCTTACAGCCCTTTCCCCCGACCTTATCATAGTCAGCGGAATGTCAATGTCGGGCGCGGACGATCCTTACGCCGCTCTTAAGGACGCGGGCGTTAACGTGCTGTACATTCCCACATCAAATTCAATTTCGGGAATAAAGCTGGACATCGAATTCCTTGCAGGCTATCTTAACGCCGAGCAGCAAGGCGCAGAGCTTATATCCGATATTACCGATGCGGTAAACGATATCTCAGAAAAGGCGGCGGGAATTACCGGGAAAAAGTCCGTTTACTTTGAAATGGGAGCCGCTCCTTAC
The DNA here is from genome assembly GCA_947089135.1 of uncultured Clostridia bacterium. GTDB lineage: Bacteria > Bacillota > Clostridia > Oscillospirales > Ruminococcaceae > RGIG8773. The sequence continues at coordinate 35,191 of CAMUJF010000006.1, read as the reverse complement.
CTTTACACCTGCGGAAACGGTACGTTTATCAATGAAATAATCACTCTCGCAGGAGCGGAAAATATTTACGGCGGCGAGGAGGGCTGGCTCTCCAATTCCGAGGAAAGCGTTATTGCCGCTGACCCCGACGTTATCATCACAAACGTTCAGTACGACGGCTACGATTATAATGAGATAAAGACCCGTCCGGGCTGGGAAAATATTTCCGCGGTCAAAAACGGAGCGGTCTACTGCGTGGACGCGAACGAGACGAGCCGTCCCTCGCAGTATATCGTCGGCGGAATGTATCAGATAGCCAAAGCGATTTATCCTGAAATTTTTGCGGAATGAAGCGCACAAAAGGTTTCGGCGTTATCCTTACCGTTATCGCGGCGGTATTGGCAATTATCCTCGGCGTATGCGCGGGCAGCGTTCCTGTACCTCCTGCGCACCTGCTGAAAATTTTCGGGAACGCCGTTTTCGGTACAGGGCTTGAGGGCGTTCCCGACTCAAGCGTCAGCATAATCATGACCATACGTCTCCCGCGGGTACTGCTGGGATTTCTCACGGGTGCGGCTCTTTCCGCCTGCGGAACGGCAGTGCAGTCTGTTCTGAGAAATCCCCTTGCTTCGCCCTTTACTTTAGGAGTATCCAGCGGAGCGTCCCTTGGAGCGGGAATAGTCATTGCCTGCGAGTTGTCGTTTCTGGGAAGCTTCACACTTCCCATGGCGGGACTGGTTTTCGGGATCGGGGCAATGTTCCTTATGGTGGCGTTTGCTTCCCGAATAGACCGCACTCTTCAGGGCAGCACCATAGTGCTCACGGGAATGGTTCTGTCCCTGTTTGTAAACGGTATAGTTTCGCTTATGGCGAACGCAAAGGACGAAAAATACAAGCAGATAATGAAATGGCAGACAGGCAGCTTTTCGGGCAGAAAGTGGGAATACGTAATAATTCTCGCCGCAGCGCTTGCAGTATGTCTTGCGTACTTTATGCTGAAAAGCCGCGAGCTTGATCTGCTGACTTTCGGGGACGAGCAGTCCCAAAGCGCGGGAGTGAGCACAAGGCGCGAGAAAGCCCTAATACTTCTGGTAACGGCGGTGCTGTCGGGAACAGCGGTAGCCTTTGCGGGAGTTATCGGCTTTGTGGATCTGATCTCCCCGCATATTGCAAGGCGTATTTTCGGTGCGGAGCACAAGCTTCTGCTGCCGATGTCCGCGCTTATAGGGGGGACGTTCATGGTGCTTTGCGACCTTGCCGCAAGGACGGTGCTTTCTCCGAACGAGCTTCCGGTCGGGGTCGTTACGTCTCTTATCGGCGCACCCTTTTTTGCATGGGTATTTTTCAGACGTTCCCGACCGGACGGTGTAAAATGAATCGAAAATCTTTCGGCTGAAATCGGTCGGAAGATTTTTTATTTATGGCGTGTTGACATGATCCGAAATATAAAATGTTTACACTATAGGTTCTGAATTGTTAAATGTAAATTTTTTATGAATTGACTTTTCGCACATAAACTTATTGCAAAGCCTGACGATATATACAATAAGGGTAATTGCCGCAAACGGCATAAACAAGCATAAGCAAACATAACACAGTGTACTTGGGGGGCGTCATAATGGATTTCATGTATTCATGTTCGGTGAACAATTATATAAAAACCATGGATATGCAGGTGAAATGGCAGAATAAAAAAAAGGACGGAAATTTCTCTGCCGACGGCATAAAAACTGCCTCCGAGTGGGCGGAGGAACAGAAAAACAAAATGCGTGAAATAACGCAAAAGACCGAAAGCGGCGAAAGTACTGACAGCACGGATAAAGACGAATACAAGGATAAAATACTGAAAAGCATTAATGAAAAGCTGAACCGGGGCGACAGGCTCACTCCGTCGGAGAAGCGGTATCTCCAGCAGAAAGACCCTCAGGCGTACCAGAAAGTCCTTGACGTGGAAAGAGAGCGGGTCTTTTACGAGAGCCAGCTTAGACGGTGCAGGACAAAGGACGAATTCCACAAGCTGAGAATGCTGCGGACGGTATCGTCTTTAAGTACAATAAAATCGGCGCAGAGCAATTCAAGTCTTTCACAAAATGATAAGCTTGCCATAGCCGCAGGGGAGCAGCAGAAAAACGCCGCTATGGAAAAGTCTGAAAAGGAATTTATAAAGCGCGGGGAACTGTCAAGTCTGCCTACTCAGGCGGAATGCATCGCCGCCGCGAAAAAGCTTGCCGAGGCAAGGCGCTCGGAAAAGAAGCCCAAGGACAAGATAGTCAAGAAAAAGGTGGTTCAGAAGAAGCCGCAGTCAGTAAAAAAGAAAGACGGAAAAACGGATAAAAAGGTTGCTGAAAAGGTAAAAACCGTTACAGTCAAGAAAAAGAATTACACCCTAAAACGCAGGATAACCCGCGCCGAAGCGGAGCAGTCCTATGTTGTGAAAAAGGTGAAGAAAGCCATGAAGCGGGGCGGTATAGGCATATACGGAACTGCGCTTGCCTCCGCAGGAAATACTGTCAAAATGCTGAACGTAAAGGCATAAAGCAAATCCCGTCGGGTACGAGAGACCCGGCGGGACGTTTTGTTATACCAGGCTCTATTGCAAAATTTACAATTTTGCAATACCGGGCAGTATATCAGCAGTAGTAGATCAGATGCGCTCTGACCGCTGAAAGCATTTCCTTGTAAAGTTCCGTTGCGTCGTTAAGATCCACCGACATGAGCGGATCGTTCAGGAACGCGTTGAATGCGATGTCTAAATCTTTTTCCGCTACCGATCTGACGATAGTCTTCTGGTTCATCACATGGCGGATAGTAAGTCCGTACAGCTCGTCGGTAAGCTTTCCTGCCGCCACGGGTCTGACGGAATTTCTGCTTATAAGCGCGTTGGTATGCACTATCGAACCTATCGGCAGATTTTCTACCTGTCCGCTGTTGCGCATACAAACGTTGGTAATAAGATTTCCCTGACCTATCAGGGCGCGTATCTGCATGGCGCACTCGGTAGAACTTCCACCCACTCTGAGGAACTCGCCGCCGTTCATAAGGTTCTTGACCCGTCCTATCTTGTCCAGTTTAAGCTTTTTAAGATAATTCACCGTGGTCTGGCTGAACTTCCAGCTTGACATGGTTTTTGGGGAGCTTGTGTACCATGCGGGACAAAAGTCCGCGGCAAGTCTGTCCGGAACGGCGGGTATGCAGCCGTACCTTAGAAACAGGTCGAATTTTATTTTATTCGCCGAAGCGAAAGGGTTTACTTTGTATTCGTTGGGCTTTATCTCGTAGCCGCTTCCGTAATATTTTTCGGCGTACTCCCTGAAAAGGGGCATAATATTTTTTCCGTCGTAGGCGACTTCGTTAAACCAACTGAAGCCGCTTATTCCGATAAGATTGTACTTTATGTCCCGCCTGCGTATGGGCTGGATCTCAAACTCCTTTTCGCAGATGTTGGCGAGAAGCTCCAGCGCGGGAAAAAGCTCGTTTGTGGAGCCGAAAAGCTTTATTTCCGGGAACACCTCGTACATCATCAGCATACACGCCGACATGGGGTTGGACATATTTATTACCCATGCTTCGGGACATATTTTTTTGATAAGCTCCGTGTATTTGATATAGACGGGAAGCGTTTTCAGCGCCCTTATCAGTCCCGACGGACCCGACTGCTCGCCCACAGCCTGATAAATACCGTAGGTTTCGGGCAGATGCATTTCGGTGACCATTTCCTCTATTGAGCCCTGGGTAAAGGACATTATGACTATATCCGCATTGGCAAGCGCGTCCTCGGGAGTCTCCGAAGCAAGGTAAATTATATCGCTCTTGCAGTCGGGGTGCTCGCGGAGCTTGTTTCCTATGGTTTCATTTGCAAGGGCAAGCTGCTTGTCCGCGTCGTAAAGCCTGACCTCGGCGCATATCTCCTCCGCGGCAAGCTCGGAAAAGATCTTCCAGCCGTAGTTTACGGAACCTCCCCCTATATATGCAATAACGATCCGTTTATCCTTAGTTACCATAAGACCTGTTCCTTTCGTGATGATCCTGCGCCTGCTGTGCTTATTGTTCTGTACATTTAACAAAAAATAAATACATAAATACATACCGCTACATATATTATTGTACAAAAACACGCTTTTGTCAAGCTTTTTTCCAAAAAATATAAATTTTGGCAGTCTAAAAGGAACACTTTTCCGCTTTCTTTGTCATTATAAATAATAAGTGTCAATTAATATATAATAAAATGTAAAAAGTGTGCAAATGTCCTTGACAATTATTCGAGAAATTGTTATCATATATAATATATATTGAATAAAGCGAGGGCTGTAACTGTGGATATTTTTAAACAATATGACGTATTTAAGGAAAAATGCTCGGATTTTCCCGGTAAGCTGACAGACAGATGCTTCTCGTCGTGCAGTCTAATTTGTCACCCCGCGGCGCAGGACGTGCTGATCTCCGTGTGCAGCGAGGAGGAAGCTCACAGCAACGCGGACTATATCTGCCGTATGAGGGATATGCTCCTCATGTCCGAGGACGGCGAGGAATGGTCCGCCTTTAATCTGACGGAAGCGCGCAGGATCGCTGAACAGGACGGTTATATCTATATCACCGACCTGCTTGCCGAGAACGCGTTTATTGCCGAGGACTGGATGATAAACGGCAAGAACGACACCATTATTGTAAGCGAAGCCTATATGCGCGAAAAAGGAAAAAGATACGCCCCCGTTACGCCCCTGACAAATAAAGTTCTTTGCTTCAAAAAATATTCCTGCGGATTTTTCTGGAAGCCCTCCGCGCCGGGAAGCATAATCCGCATCGACAAAGATTACATAGACGGCTGCTTCAAGGAATTCTTTGACAAGTGCTCCGTAAAGCTGCCCGATCTTTCCGATTCCGAGACCATTGATTTCAAGCTTTTCGGCGGAGAGATAACCATTGACGTAAACACCACAAGGATAAGGACCATAGAGCTGTTCTTTGCAAGAATGAACCGCATCGCGGAGATACTTTCCGGGAACGATGAGATACTCGGAATATGCGATTATGAATTTTCCGCAATCGACTTTCTGCTTGAACTTACCGCCGCGGCGCTGGCGAAAAACGGCATAGATATTTCAAAGGAAAAATTTGAGGCTGAATACTACGCTCCCGTACTGAACGGTCAGGATACGGAGGAAAGGCTCTCCGCTCTCGGCACGCGCTGCGGAAACGCCGATGCGGACTGCATAAAGCTTGCTTTCCTTGACGCCGTGAACGCGGAGTACCCCGAAAAGATAGAATATTCCGCAGGGGATTCCGGCTTCTACAGCGAGAATATCCGCAGGCTGGAGCTTGGGGATTATACCGCCGAGGAAGAAAAATTCATTGTGTCGGAGCTTCTTTCCCATAAGCCCGCCGATTACAGGGTATTTTATTTTGCAAATAAAGAGTATCCGGAGGAGGCTGAAAATCTTGCCGCTGTTGCGGAGTTCTGGGAGGTAGAGCCGCTGTCCGAGGAAGAAATGGAAAACGTCGTCCTCGGCGCGTACCTGCTTGACGAGAACTTTGACGAGCAGGGACGTTTCTGTGCGGGCTACGAGGAGTCCCGCATACTGAAGGAGCAGGTGGGAAAGGTCATTGATAAGTACGGACTTTCCAACCGCGAGTGCATAGACGAGCTTGAACAGCGAATGGAAATACTTGACAGGGAGCGCAGAACCTTTAACGGTACGTTGTTTGATACCCCCGAGGAAATGCAGCTTGCGGTCAAAAACGAAGCCTACGTTCAGGAGCTTTGCGAAAATCTTTCCGCGCTTAACGAATCCGAACTGAACGCTCTGAACGAGCATATAGACAACACCACTCTCGACGATTCCACAAAATCCAAATACAAGCTTAAAATAAAGCTGGCTATGAATAACGTTCAGTCGGCAGTGTTGGAGCAGAAATGCCTGAAGCTGCCGATAATGAATCTTGACGAGATCGCAGGTCTGAAAAAGAAGCTTGCGGACGAGAATTACCCCGAAGCTGTTCTGAAGCCCTTTGCGGCTAAGATCAGGGACGCTTTTTTCTCGGCGCAGACTGCCGAGATCGAGGGTATACTGAAAAATTCCGGTGAGATGAGCGACGAACAGCTTGACGGAGTTTCCGCAAAGTTGGATTCAGGCAGGTACGACAGCGCTGTCTCCGCCTTTTACAAAAACAAGGTTGAGGAGATCAGGGAAAATAATATCAGGGTTAAGCTGCACAGCCTTGCGGACGGCTTTGAATCCTTCAGCAAGGAGAAGCTGTCGGGTCTTATAGATACTTTGAAAGACAGCGATTTCCCCAAGAGACTTACGTACCCGCTTATCAAAAAGGTCGCGGAGGCGCTCAACAATTACGAGATAAACGAAGCTGCGAGGCTGTTTGAGGGCGTAGGCTTCGCGGACGCGGAGCAGCTTGAAAAAATGAAGTCCGCGATCTCGGAAAAGCTTTTCAGCGACGAAATATTGGCTCAGTATACCGTTCTGGTGGAAAAGCGCGAAAAGGAGCTTCTTGACGAAGAGCTTGTGGAAATGTGCGCGGACATCGAAAATATGTCCCAGGACGATCTGACGATACTTCGCGCAAAGATCACCGACGGCGACAGGGAGTTCGATGAGCAGCTTGTTTCAAAGTATCTCGACAGGATCACCCAGCGGGACTGCGAGCTTAAAAACTCCGAGCTTGCGGAGCTTTGCAAATACATTTTTTCCATGGAGCAGTCCGAGCTTGACGAACTCAAGGAAAAGCTTGCGGACGAAAAGTACGACAAGGAGTTCACCGGAGTCTACTACAGAAAGATCGCCGAAAGGGAGCAGGAGCTTCTTGTACTTGAGCTTGACAGGCTCTGCGCAGGCATTGACGACGCTGAGCTTGACGTTCTTGAAAAGCTCAAGGCACGCATTATCGACGATGAGCGGTACGCCGACGTCTGCGACGACTATATCGCTGACATTAACAGCCGTATCGAAGCTATCAAGCTGGAGGAATACAAAAATATCATAGCCGGCGTTGCCTCCATGAATGCGGAGGAGGTCGAGGAATTCAGAAAGATCGCCGGGGAAAAACGCTATGAGATCGGCGAGGCGCTTTACGAGGAAAGCCTTGCCGCTGCCGACGAAAGAGAAAACGTTCTGGAAAATCAGGCTATCGAAGATATCTGCGGTGATATTGAGTCCTATGGCTTCGAGCAGGCTGAAAGCGTAAGAGCGCGCCTTGCGGAGGAGGGCTTCGACCCTGCGAAGATCGCGCCTTATGCGGCACGTATCGACGAAAGGATAACGGCTCTCCATACAGCCGAGCTGGAATCCTATATTGCGGATATAGAATCCATGAACAAGGAACAGCTTATTCAGGCTCAGATAAAGATCGGCGAGTACAATGGTCCGTCCTATCTAAAAGAGAAGTACAACAGAATCGCGGAATCCGCTATTGCGGATATTGCAGACCGTGAGATACGTGAAATGTGCGGAAATATAGGCGAGCTTTCCGCCAAAAAATCAGGCGAACTTATCAGGCGTATCAATACCATGCCTTTGGACGAAACTGCCAAGAGCAAGTATATTGACGCTCTCGACGCTCATATCGCGTCCCTCAAGGAACAGGAGCAAAGAGAGTATATCGAGCATCTTACTGGAGATATGTCCGAGTACGGCATAAACGCCGTACATCTGGCTGTTCCGGGAATGACGGGTCTGTTTATAAACAAGTACGACAATGCGTGCAATACCTACGTTTCCGTCGGAAGATACGAGCTGCCGATCCTTATCCACGAGGGCAACGGCGGAGACAGCTTTACGATGACGACGGAATATCTGTATACCTTTAACAGAGGCGTTATGAAGCGCATCAGGGTGGACGACATAGCCTCTTTCCAGGCAAAGAAAACCTTGATGAATTCCGTTCTTACGGCGGTTGAGAAAAACGGCGACACAAGCGAGCTGCCCAACGCTCTTAAAAAGGACGTTATCGAAAACGTCGCAAAGACTCTCACCGCTCTGGTAAGCTTTATTCATGACAGGCGTTCTGCCGAGCATATGAAAGAGCTTCTTGAAAACGCAGTACAGGAGAAGGCTGTTCAGGCTGCTGCCATGGCGGCTCCTGCTGCCGCTCCGGTCGGAGTTCATGTTGTTCCCGTGCCCGTTTCGGTTTCCGCAAGAAGCGTTTTGGACAATGCGGATAACGCAGACAGTGCAAACGGTTCTCATGCCGCTTATGAGACAGAGTACCGCAGGGCTGAGCCTCATATATCCGACACGGTTGAAAAGTCCGCCGATGTTTACGGCGCGTTTGCCGCAGACGGAGACGTCCATGCAGTTCCTGTTCAGGCAGCGGCGGAAGAACCCGCAGCTCCTGCCGAAACCGAGATCAAGGTCAAGTTCTGCGATCAGTGCGGCGCAAGGATAACGAGTCCCACAGCGAAATTCTGCGCAGAATGCGGAAACAGACTCATGTAACCATATTTACTATTTACCGCTATAAAATTATCGGGAAGTCCGCTCCAAAGATGCGGCTTCCCGATTTTTTGCAAATTTTAAAATAGGTATTGCAATTTTATATTATATGGAATATAATATAAAAAGAAAGTTTTATATTCATGAGAAGTAATGATTTAAAAGCTTTGAAAGGGGTAATTTTTATGAGATGTCCGAAATGCGGGTCGGAAAGCGTTACAGTTCAAGCAATTACAGAGACCGAGACCAAAACTAAGCACCGGGGCTGTATCGGCTGGGCGATGTGGATACTTCTCGCCTTGTGTACCTGCGGACTTGTACTTATTATTCCCGCTATTACAAACAGCAGAACAAAAACCAAAACTCGCACCCATACCGAGGCAGTATGCCAGAACTGCGGAAACAGGTGGAAAGTCTGACAGTCTGAACGGATACGGCAGAGTCAAACGCCGTGTATGCACAGCCGGCGCATTTCTTTTTGTGCGGAAGCGATAAAGCTGTTGAACAGTTTAAAATAATCGGGATTCGACGCCCTGCCGTTAACAGTCATGCGTTCATAACCGTCTGCCGTTATTTCAGTAAGAACATTTCTGCTTTTTTCGTCTATAACAAGCACATATAATTTTTTGTTTTTAGAAATGGTATGTATTATTGGCGGCATAAGTTCGTTTATGTTTCCGGACGGAACAATAATGATCGAGCAAAGGGACGCGTTTATGAGCTTGCGGAAACCTCGCATATCGCGTCCATAGCCGCCGTCTGTGTTTTTTGCACCGCACAGATCGGCTCTAACGTTATAAACCGCGGAAATTTTATCGACTGCTTCTTTGACTTTAAAAATGTCGGGTCTTTCAGGCATTTCGATATTATTGTTTTTTTCTTCGGAATGAATCATAATGTAAGCATCGTAATTTTCCATAGTACCCCTCGGTTCTTATATTTTTTACGGAATGCGTTAAATGCAGCAGCATTCGTGCGGCGGCATTTTTTTAAATTAATCCCAAAAGCTTTTTTATCTTTATTATTTTATAATTTTGTTCATAAATCAACAGTTATCTAACAATAGGTACAAAAATCGTGATAAAATGCGCATTTATTTGCAGAATAAAATAAAGCCGCAGCGATAAAGATATTTTGAGACAGATTCAGTATAAAAATTTTTAATATAAAATTGAATTGAATTTTATTGACATAAATATTTATGATGTGTTATAATTCTTTTGTTTAGGTACTTTTGTCGGATTGTTTTACCAATAACTGCAAAAATTATGTTTGGAGGAAAATTCGTATGAGGTCTATTAAATCAAAGATTCTTTTTCGTATGCTTTCGGTTGTGCTTATAGGCTCGATCGTGATAGGTGTCATTACCGCACTGCTGAACGCTACGGGCATTGACAGTTTGATGGAGAAAACCGTGGGCCCCGCAACGACTATGGCGGCTAACGCGGTAAAATGGAAAATGGATAACTACTGGGCTCCGCTGAAGGAAGCGGCGGCTATGGACGTTTTTAAAACTGAAGATCCTACGTCGGAAGCTATTAAAAAGGTAACCGCGGACATAGCGGCAAGAAACGGCTTTATTTACATAGGAAAAATGGACGTGAACGGCACTGCCTCGACAGGCGAAAATTACGGAAACGAAGATTATTTTACGGCTTGCCGGGACAGCAAGCAGCCGTATATTACGGATATAATGAACGACGGAAGTCAGATGGTATTTATTCTTGAAGTGCCTATTATTACGGACGGACAATTTGGCGGCGTTGTATACGGCGCGGTAAACGCAGGTTTTCTCACGGAAATAATGGCGAGCCTGCGTATGGGAGATGCCGGCTTTGCTTATGTTATCGACAGGCACGGAAGCGTTATCGGTCATGAAAACAGTATTTACGTAGAGGAAGGCTCCAATATGATCGCGGCGGCTGAGCAGGACGCGAGCCTTGCCGATATCGCCGAGGTCCACAAGCACATGATAAACGGTGAAACGGGCTTCGGTGCATATAACTTTTACGGAGACAATAAAATGGTCGGATACGCTCCTATCGGCGGCGAGCAGGACTGGAGCATTTGTATAGAGGTAAGCCAGCACGAGTTTAAATCCTCGCTCGACACAAGCATTCTGCTGACAATGGCTGTAATAATGGTCGTTGTGGCAGTGTCTTTGATCGTTACGATAAGACTTGCGAAATCTATTGCAGATCCTATCAAGGCGTGCGTTTCGCGTCTGGAGCTGCTTGCGGAGGGCGACCTTAAAGCTCCCGTACCCAGCTTTAACTTCAAGGACGAAACTTCAAGCCTTACCAAGGCTCTGGACAACACAGTTGCCGGTCTGTCTGAGATAGTAAGCGACGTTTCCCACCATCTCGGAAAAATGGCTGACGGAGATTTCACCGAAAACTTTACAAGCTCCTACAAGGGAGATTTTGTTAGCATAGCTCAATCCATTGATTCTATTTACAGCTCACTGAGCGATACTCTCAGTCAGATAAATCAGACAGTTGAAATGGTAACAGCAAGCGCGGAGCAGGTGGCAAGCGGCTCACAGTCCCTCAGTCAGGGCGCATCGGAGCAGGCAAGCTCGGTTCAGGAGCTTGCCGATACGATAGTGAGCATTTCCGACAATGTCAAGTACAATGCGGAAAAAGCGGCCAATGCCAACAGCAATGCTCTCAAAGCAAGCAATGATATGGAAGAAAGCAACCTTAAAATGCAGGAGCTTATCGGGGCTATCAAGGATATCAGCGATACATCGGATAAGATCGGCTTGATAATCAAGACTATTGAGGACATTGCGTTCCAGACAAATATACTCGCGCTTAACGCCGCGGTTGAGGCGGCAAGAGCGGGAGCGGCTGGAAAAGGCTTTGCAGTTGTTGCCGACGAAGTACGCAATCTTGCCACCAAGTCGGCAGAAGCTTCAAAGAACACGTCTGCCTTGATAGAAGAATCGGGCAAGGCTGTGCACAGAGGAATGAAGCTTGTGGACGATACCGCGCAGTCGCTTGTCCGCACGGTTGAAAGCGTTAACGGCGTTATGGAAATGCTCGGTCAGATATCCGAAGCCTCCGAGCAGCAGGCAGAGTCTATAACGCAGGTAAGCCTCAGCGTAGAGCAGATATCCGCTGTTGTAAGGACTACCTCGGCAACGTCCGAAGAAAGCGCGGCTACTGCCGAGGAGCTTTCTGGAAGATCCCAGCTCATGCACTCAATGGTGACAAAATTCCGTCTCAAATAACGGAAAATCCATGCGGCGGAATCATGCTTTCAGCTGTTTAATATTACAGAAATTTAATGTGTGAAAGGGAAAATGTACGCTGAAGCCATGGCGGATATTTTCCCTTTCGGTTATACTAAGTACAGAACAGCATTTATTTAGGGGAGGGCTGTTACAGCATTTCTGCGTAGCAGGATTTCTCAAATAGTGAAAAGCGGTCAGTCTGAGACTTCATATGAACAAAACAGCGTTAAAAACGTTTACGAATTCCGCAACTTAAATCAAGATTTTCTGCTTTGAGATATGTTATATTTATTTTCGTAGGGAGGCGAACGGCTTGTACGAATGGAACGAAGCGGTACAGAAAATGATAGATTGGATAGAGGATAATCTGTGTGAAAATCCAACGCTTGTGCAGATTGCTGAGCATATCGGGTATTCGCCTTATTATTGCTCTACGCGTTTTCACAAGATCACTGGTATGACCGTAAAGAGCTACATGGCAGGCAGACGGCTCAGGCTTGCGGCTTTGGCTCTGCGGGATACTGACGAGCGTATCATTGACATTGCCGTACGGTGCGGCTACTCTTCGCAGGAGGCTCTGACGAGAGCCTTTCAGGCGGCGTTCGGGTGCACACCTGCGTCCTATCGGAGAGAACCTGTGCCTATTCCGCTTTCAATAAGACAGGTAGTTCTAAGTCCCGAATATTATCAAAATCTGAAAGGAGAAAAATCTATGAGCAAAACCATTCTTACCGAAGCGCACGTAAAAGTTGAATTCATTCCCGCTCATAAGTACCTCGGTATTTGGGAGGACAAAGCGAGACATTATGGAGAATTCTGGCAGTATCACGACTGCGATAAAGTCTGCGGCATTGTTGACAGCCTCAGCAACGTGTCCGACATTATTGTATCGGGACATACGGCAGGCTGGTATAAGACAAACGGTGAACGCAGGTATTTTTACGGTACGGGCGTACCCCTTGACTACAGCGGAAAAATCCCCGAGGGCTTTGAATTGAGGGAATTTCCGGGAAGCTATTACCTTGTTTTCTACCACCCGACCTTTGACTACCTGAAAGACAACGGAGAGGTCATGGGCAGAGTCGAAGGTCTTGCGTGGAATTACGATATCAGCCAATTCTGCGACGGAAAATACGAATGGAACGAGGATGTCTGCCAGTGCTATCAACACCATTATCCGGAGGTTCTGGGTTATCAGATACTCAGACCAATAAAACTCAAGTAATCCGTTTCACTTTGTATTTTCGGGAATACCCTTGCCGACCGCAGGGGTATTCCGATAATTTTTTTGTATCGGGCAAACCTTTCCGATTTTTCCGCGACTTTATAAGTGAAAGCTTTCATACTAATCTTTTGTCTGCACTTTTACAAAAGATTAGGATATAGTGAGGTACTTCAAATGGATAAGATGAATTTGACAGAATACGCCGACTTCCTGCTCAGCGCGGCTCTGTACAAGTGCGGAAATATCAACGACGCGCAGGACTTGGTCCAGGATACCCTGCTTGCGGCTCTGTCGGCTATTGCGGCGGGGAAGTCCATAGCCGACCCAAAGGCGTGGCTCTCGTCGGTGCTGAACCGCAGGTATTACGATATGCTCCGCAGGAAATACAACAAGCCCACGGTGTCCTTTGACGTGACGGAGGAAATTCCCGTCAGCGGAGAAATTTACGACGGTATTGAAAAGTCTGCCGAGGCGGAGGATATACGGAGATGTCTTGCATACCTTACACGGCTGTACCGCGAAGTTATGGTGCGGTACTATATGCACGGCGAAAAGGTCAGGGATATAGCCGCCTCGTTAGGCATATCGGAAAACACCGTGAAAAGCCGTCTTGACGCGGGAAGAAAGCGTATAGGAAAGGAGTTTGCTTTGGAAAATTACACACAACAAAGCTATGAACCGGAAAAGCTCTTTGTGACCTGCTCCGGAAGAAGCGGTCTTGACGGAGAGCCGTACAGTCTTGTGAGAGACAGCAAAATTGATATGAACCTGCTTATACTTGCCTATGACAAGCCCGTGACCGTTACCGAGCTTGCAAAGGCGATAGGCATAGCCACGGCGTACATCGAGCCTATTGTTGACAAACTGGTTGACAACGAGCTTATGAAACGCGTCGGCGACAAGGTGTACACCGATTTTATAATCTACGCCGAAGCGGACAGAACTGCCAACACCGCCCTTGAAAAGCAGATAGCGGACAGTATTTACAAGGACGTTTGGGAAATTATGGACAAGGGATTTGAGGAACTGCATAGCTGCGATTACTACAAACGGCAGATCAAGTCCCAGCAGGTGAAACTGGACAGCTTTTTTGCGGTGCGTACATTGCATAATGCGGTTATCGATATCCGAGACGGCTTTTGCGGAAGTATGCCGTTTGAGGAATACCCCGACCGTCCCAACGGCGGAAAGTGGTTTGCAATGGGCAGCCGCTATGCCGCAAATTACGATTACAGCGGACAGAATTATGAGTACGGAAAATATTATATAAGCGGCGAGGCTCGCAATCATCATATAGTCGACCGTGTTGGAATGAAAAAACTTGAGGTAGTTCTTTGCCAATACAATACCCTGCTGGGCGGCGCACAGCTCGGTATTCGCGGGGTACTAACACGCCGCATGGAAGAAGCGGATATAGCGCAAATGCTGTACGCCATTCACACAGGCAGGGAGGAGCTTCTCCCCGTGATAAGCGCAGCCTGCTTCGATAATTTCGATACCTTTATCGAGCGGCGTTATCTTGCAAAGGAGGGCGAAAAGGCGGTCTGCGCCATACCTGTTGTCACGCATGAGGAACGGCTTGCTCTTTACGAATTAAGCGAAAAGTACGACAATATCATTGCGGAAAAATTTCATGACGAGTTTATTAAGCTGATGAAAAATCCAGTAAAACTGCCGCCCCATTTAAAGTCCGTCCCCGAATGGCAGAGGTATATGGATTGCTGCTCAACCGTTTCCATGCGGATAGCGAAAAACGCGCTTGACAGTGGGCTGTTCCCGCAGTGCGCGGACTATCCCGCGCCCGCAGTTCTCATATCGGTAAAGGAATAACGAGTATATTTTTCATTTAACCTCTGAAGTCATATATTTGCAGCGTTTCCCCGTATTTTCGCGGGGAAACGCTTTTTTGTCATGCTAAATAGCCCCCTGCGGATATAAGCGCTGCCGGCGGGGGCATATCATAATACTAATCCCTCATTGAATTATGTACAATCTTCCGCCGCAAAATCCATATATGTAAAATTTTGCGGCGATTTCTTGTCCATAATTCTAATAAGGGATTATAGCAATCCATAAAATTAACCCTACTAAATTAACGCTGCTATTAGGGGAACGCCCTCTATCGCAGGGCGTTCCCCTCTTGAAAACAGTCCACAGGACTGTTTTCAATTCACCCCTTTGCGGAGCTCTTGGACGAAAAGAGATTTCGCGCTTCTGCGGGGACTCATTCTGCGAATGAGTTTGCGCCCAAAGGGCTCTGCCCTTTGGAAACCCGCAGCCTTGAAAGGCTGGCGAACTTTTTAGTGTAGGCAGTTTCGCTGCCTAATGTAGTCAAGTTAATTTATTGGTTTGCTATAGTATAAGATCATAAATCCAATATTTCGATATTTTATAATGTTAATGTATTATTTTTATTTTATTATCTCTTATCTATAAAAATTTATATTTATTTGACCGCTTTTTCTTTTTCCTTTCTTTTTCCTGTGAGCCTGAACCGCAGACGGAGGTTGTCCGTAATAAGGGCAATAAATTCCGAGTTTGTGGGCTTTCCCTTGCCTACGCTCACAGTGTAGCCGAACATTCCGTTAAGTACGTCGATATCGCCTCTGTCCCATGCAGTCTCGATAGCGTGGCGGATAGCTCTTTCAACTCTGGACGCCGTGGTGTCGAACCGTTCCGCAATAGTTGGGTACAGCAGCTTTGTAATGCTTTCAAGCATTTCCTCGTCCGCAAGGGAAAGGATTATAGCTTCCCTGAGATAGTGATATCCTTTTATGTGAGCAGGTATCCCCATTTGGTGAAGTACGTCGGTCACTACTATTTCGATCTGGGAGCTGCTGTCTTCCGAAGGAGCGGCAAGGGAGTCCACAGAGGTTGAGGATATTCTGCCGACTACACCGAGAAAGCTCTCCGCGTCAAAGGGCTTGAGCATAAAGTATGCGTTGTAAAAGGACATTATCTCTTTTTCCATAAACGCGTTTTTATAAAATGAGGAAACAATGAAAAATGGTTTCCTTATCTGTTCGGAATTTATCTGAGTAATAACTCCGACAGCGTCCGTTCCTGTCATTACCATATCGCAGAGAACTATGTCGGGTTCGTAATCTCTTATTTCCTCTGCAAGCGCGCCTCCGTCCGAACGGCATATTTTGAATTTATAGCCTGCCATTTCAATGTTTTTGTAGAATGCCTCCCCGTAGTCGCAGCTTGTGTCACAGATTAAAATTTTGGTGTTGTTTGCCATGCTGAAGTACCTCCTGTTATTTTTACTTACCATATTTTACCATAAAACTCTTTGAAAATCAATAGCTTTTGACAAAAATTTCCTATAAAAAATTCTTCTGTAAAAGATAAAAAAACTGATAAGTCGTCTGATATGTATATTTTTCCCGAAAAACCGACAATTTTGAAAAATAAATTATCGAAAAAAGGGATTAAACGGCTTACGGATACTGCTGTGCGCTGTTGGGAACAGGGATATCATTTTAACATTCTGTTTATAAGATCCAAAACAAGCAGCAGATCGCTGTCGTCCAGTTTTTTCAGACCGTTCAAAGCCTTTTGGACAAGTGCGGGATTGGAATTCTTATCGTCAAAAAATTCTGCGGGAGTAATGCCGAAATATTCGCATATCGCAAAGAACTCAGACATGGGCGGCAGCGACTTTCCCGATGAAATGTTATACACATATCCTCTGCTGTGACCTAAGTCGTAGCCCATCTGATACTCGGATACGCCTTTTTGAATTCTAAGCTGAGTTATTCTGTTTTTTACGAAGTCTTCATACAAATAAATCACCTCAATATCATAATACAACATTAACGTATATTGTTATTCAAGGTATATATGTTGTTTTTGGATATTAATCAATCATATTATGTTAAATGTTAATTTTATGCATTTTTATATGGTTAAAAGATGCAAATTCAAAAATTTATAGCAAACCATAAAATTATCATGACACGTTAGGCGACGAAGCCGCGACTAAAAAGTTCGCCAGCCTTTCAAGGCTGCGGAGTCCATGGGGCAGAGCCCTTGGTCGCAAACCCATTTGCAAAATGGGTCACCGCAGGACGGCGAAATTCCCTATCGTTTAAGAGCTCCGCAAAGGGGTGAATTGAAAACATCACTTTGTGATGTTTTCAAGAGGGGAACGCCCTGCGATAGAGGGCGTTCCCCTAATTCCGACAGTGTTAAGTTAATATATTGGATTGCTATAATAGGATTGTACCATATTTTACAGAATAATACAAGCGTACAAAAATCCGCTGTGCACTGTAAAAGCACACAGCGGATCATTCGATCTCCTGTTCAAGGTCATCGAAAACATGGGAGGTAAAAAATTCTATCAGTGATATCTCCAGACCGTCGCAAAGCATTTTAATAGTAGCAACGCCCGGATTTTTGCTTACTCCGTAAATAATGTTTTTAATGGTTGAGGGCGGCACTCCGGATATATACGCAAGAGCGTTCACCGTTATGCCCCGCTCTGCGCAAAGCTCGGTTATTCTTGCGGCGACGGCAGGCTGTATTTTCATACTTGCGTGCATCTTCCGTGATGGAGAAAATGCGTCCTCCTCTCCCGTTTTTATTGTTTTGCATAATCGGAATCACAGGTATCGGAGCGGAAAACAGTTTTCGGCTCAAATTTCGACTATATATAAACTTTTTTATAATTATAACGCGAAGAAAAGCTGTTTTTCGCCCATATATAGATTTCGGAAAAAATATACATATATGCATATTAAATGAATATTTCGCAAAAGCGTACAAATTGTTGACAGTAATTTAAAACTGTACAAAACCGTATAAAAGTGTCACGCAGTACTTGAAAAAGCAAAAAATATAATGTATAATATAAGTTATTGTAAAATTTTAAAGGAGAGATTCAAATGAAGTTAGGTAAAATTCTTTGCGGCGCTCTTGCCGCTGTTATGACCCTGTCCATGGCAGGCTGCGGAGGGGAAAAGAAAACCACTCTTGTTATGGCTACAAACGCGGAGTTCCCTCCATATGAATACCGCGAGGGCGACCAGATCGTAGGCATCGACGCCGAAATAGCTCAGGCTATCGCGGACGATCTCGGTCTTGAGCTCGTTATTGAGGACATGGCTTTCGATTCCCTTATCGCCGCTGTTCAGTCAGGCAAGGCGGACATGGTTCTTGCGGGAATGACCGTGAGAGAGGACAGACTCGAAAACGTTAATTTTTCCGATCCATACACCCTGACTGCTCAGGTCGTTATCGTAAAGGACGGCTCTCCCATTGCTTCCCCCGCCGATCTGACAGGCAAAAAGGTTGGCGTTCAGCTGGGCACAACAGGCGATATGTATGCCGAAGACATTGAAAACGTTACGGTAGAGCGCTTCAACAAGGGCTTTGAAGCTGTTCAGTCACTGCTCCAGGACAAGGTTGACGCCGTTATTATCGACCGTGAGCCTGCAAAGGTTTTCGTTTCCGAAAATGAGGGACTTATTATCCTTGACGAGGAATACACTATTGAAGAGTACGCCATAGCTATCGCCAAGGAAAACACCGAGCTTCTCGAGCAGGTCAACGCTTCGCTTGCAAAGCTCAAGGATTCGGGCAAGATCGGCTCCATAATAAACAAGTATATCAGCGCAGACTGATTACCGCCGGGACGTGAAAGGATAAGCTTATGTCGGATTGGCTGAAAGACTTCGCGCACAAATTCTATCTTAATTTTATCAAGGACGACCGTTGGCTTTACATCACCCGCGGTCTCCGAACCACGGTACTGATAACGGTTTTCGCGCTGATATTGGGCGTTGTGCTGGGCTTTATCGTGGCTATTATACGCTCCGCCCATGACAAAACGGGCAAGCTTAAGATCGCAAACTTTATCTGCCGCGTTTATCTTACGGTCATCCGCGGCACGCCTGTGGTAGTGCAGCTCCTTATTATTTATTACGGTATCTTCGCTTCGGTAACTATAGAAAAAATGATCGTTGCCGTGATAGCATTCGGAGTTAACTCCGGGGCATATGTTGCCGAAATTGTACGGAGCGGAATAATGTCCATTGACAAGGGACAGCTTGAAGCGGGACGCAGTCTCGGCTTCAGCTACGCTCAGACTATGATCTACATAATCATACCTCAGGCGTTCAAGAACGTCCTGCCCGCTCTGGGAAACGAGCTTATCGTGCTTCTGAAAGAGACCTCCGTGTCGGGCTATATCGCTATGGAGGATCTTACCAAGGGCGGAGATATTATCCGAAGCCGTACCTTTGACGCGATGATGCCGCTGCTTGCGGTAGCGGCGATATACCTCGCAGTCGTGGTATTTCTCGAATTCCTTGTAGGAAAGCTTGAAAGGAGGCTGAGGAACAGTGACCACTAATACTTTCGGCGGAGAAGTCCTTATAAGCGTGAACGGACTGAAAAAAAAGTTTGACGGCATGGAAAACCACGCGCTCTGCGGAGTTTCCACAGAGATACGCCGCGGAGAGGTCGTGTTTGTGGTGGGACCCTCGGGTTCGGGCAAAAGCACGTTCCTGCGCTGTCTTAACCTGCTTGAGGAGCCTACGGAGGGTACTATCCTTTTCGAGGGCGTGGACATTACCGATAAAAAGAACGATATAAACCTGCACAGGCGGAAGATCGGAATGGTTTTTCAGCAGTTCAATCTGTTTCCCCATATGACGGTAATGAGAAATCTTACTATCGCTCCCATGAAGCTTCTGGGACTTTCCAAGGAGGAAGCTGAAAAGAACGCCTCCGAGCTGCTTGAAAGGGTCGGACTTGCCAATCGGGCGGACGCGTACCCCAATCAGCTTTCAGGCGGTCAGAAGCAGCGTATAGCCATAGTCCGCGCGCTCTGCATGAAGCCGGACGTTATGCTTTTCGACGAGCCGACTTCGGCTCTCGACCCGGAAATGGTGGGCGAAGTCCTATCGGTAATGCGTGAGCTTGCGGAGGACAACATGACCATGGTCGTGGTAACTCACGAAATGGCTTTCGCAAAGGAAGTTGCGAGCCGTATCCTGTTCATGGCGGATGGACTTATCGTAGAGGAAAACTCCCCCAAGGAGTTTTTTGACAATCCCAAAAGCGAACGTCTGAAAAGCTTTCTGAGTAAAATTATTTGAAAGTACATAAACCGGACGGTTTGGGAAAACCTAAATATCAAGTTATTCGGGCGGCTTGTTGCCGCCCTTGTTTATTGAAAATCGGAGGCATAGAAATGGATTCCGCACAGATCGTTCTTTACCAGATAGCGGTAATGTTTACACTTATCCTGCTGGGATTTTTCCTTTATAAAAAGAATATTTTTACAAGGAGAGGCTGCAATCAGCTTTCGGAGCTTGTTCTAACGGTGGTGTGTCCCGTGCTTATATTCACGTCGTTCCAGAAGGAGCTTGAGCCTCGCCTTATTAAGGGACTGCTTATATCCTTCGGTCTGTCGGTGATCTCCCACGCCGTTTCCATTGCGCTGGGTACTTTGCTGTGCGGCAAAAGGCGCGGTACGGACGGTTCTGTGGAACGCTTTGCGGCGGCGTACTCAAACTGCGCGTTTATGGGCATACCCCTTATTGAGGCGGTGTACGGCACGGACGGAATATTCTATCTGACCGCCTATATCGCCGTGTTCAACCTGCTGTCATGGACTCACGGAGTAATGGCAATGACGGAGAAAATGAGCCTGCGGTCTGCGGTAAACGCGCTGAAAGCTCCGACGGTAATAGCTACCGCTCTGGGACTTGTCCTGTTCTTTCTGCAAATAAGGCTTCCCGATATCATAATGCAGCCGCTGAACTATATTTCCTCGCTGAACACGCCTCTTGCCATGCTTATTTCGGGAATTACTATTGCGCGTTCAGACGTCCTTGCCGCACTGAAAAAGCCGGGCATATATCTTACGGGATTTATAAAGCTTATAGCCGCGCCGCTTTTGGTTGCTCTGATAATGGCTCCCATGAATATTGAGCCTGTTATCAGGGACACGATAATTATTTCCACCGCCT
This sequence comes from uncultured Clostridia bacterium, assembly GCA_947089135.1. Taxonomy (GTDB): domain Bacteria; phylum Bacillota; class Clostridia; order Oscillospirales; family Ruminococcaceae; genus RGIG8773. The sequence continues at coordinate 14,323 of CAMUJF010000006.1, read as the reverse complement.
GTCCCACGGCTACCATGACAATAATGTTTGCGGCGCGGTACGGAAAAAACTCCGTTTACGCGGCGGAAATATTCGCGATATCGACGATAGCTTCGGCGGCCACTATACCGTTTACGCTGCTGATCTCCTCATTTTTGCGGTAATTGCGGCGGTGGGATTGCCGTATCTTCCGTAAATCTGCTCATAAATTTTGATGTTTCATTCGGCAAATCGGTCATTTTAACGTATTTTCGCGGTTTACTTGACGTTTATGCATTTTTTTGATATAATTACAAGGTTAGATATTTCACGGAATACAGTTAATACAAGTGCGTTAAATTATTACAAAGCGAATACAATTTACCTACAAATTGTGTAAAACAATTGACTTTTGACCTGTTTGCTGTTATTATTACTTTCAGAAGATAACTAAGATACGGCGATTTTGCAGATATGCAGATTTTAAGGCGTGCATATATCCGGTATGCGCGCCGCGCCGCATGGAAAGGAGCAAGAGACTATGGAGCGTTTTAATATATGCTACGGCTGCATGAATCCGCTCGAAGAGGGCGCAGAGATATGCCCCGATTGCGGATACCGCGTCGGAGCGCCGCACCTTCCGTCTTATCTTGCACCCGGAGTAACGCTTAACGACAGGTATCTTGTCGGAAAGCTGAAATCCTATAACGGCGAGAGCGCAAGCTACATCGCATTTGATAAGATAACCGAAAGCAAAGTCCTTATAAAGGAATATATGCCGGATACCCTTTGTACCCGTGAAAAGGGCTCGTCGGTGATAAAGGTCAACCCCGACAGTATGCCCCAATACAAGACGTTTCTGTCCGAATTTGTGGAGCTTAACAAGGTGCTTTCCAAAATGCGCACTCTTAACCACATAAATGCGGCGATAGATATGTTCGGGGACAACAATACCGCGTACGTTGTGTTCAACTGGCTGGACGGCATGACCATGAGCGAGTACCTGAGAATGAACGCGGGCGAGCTGACCTGGGAGGAAGTCAAAAAGCTGTTCCCTCCTATTTTTACGACTCTTTCCCTCGTTCACAATGCGGGACTTGTCCACAGGGGCATTTCCCCCGAAAATATTATCGTTACCGACAAAGGCGAGCTGAAGCTTACGGGTTTCTGCATTGCCGACGCAAGGACAGCCAATACCGACCTTGCCTCCGAGCTTTATAACGGCTATGCCGCTCCAGAGCAGTACAATTCAAGCAACTGGCAGGGAACATGGACTGACGTTTACGGAATTTCCGCCCTGCTTTACCGTATACTTACGGGAGTAGTTCCCACGGAGGCAACGGGAAGAGTGTCAAGCGATAATCTTATCGAACCCGCAAAGCTCAACCGCAATATTCCCGCAAACGTTTCAAAGGTAATTATGAACGGTCTTAACCTCAGCGGGGAAATGCGTATACAGACTATAACAGAGCTTGTTACTCAGCTTTTCGAGGAGCCGGAATACGGCTCGAAGAGGCTGTCATCTTCAAGTACCCAGACTATTTCCATACCAAGGCAAAGCAGCGCAGGCACAGCTGTCCGCACAAACCGTCAAAGCGGACGCGGCAGATCGTCTGCCGAGCCTATAAGCAGGCATCGCCTGTTCGTACTTATAATGGCCGTCATTCTTTTTGTGGGACTGTTTTTCCTGGTTATGATAATGATACTGTCCCTTGACGACAACAGCAGTCCTTTCGGTGCTCCCGATTCGAGCCTTGCTTCTATTTCCGAAAGCGGCGGATTCAGCGAGGAGACTACTACTATGTCTGCTCCCGCGCCGATGACGGAGACCACAACGGCGGTGACCACTCCTGCTGACAACGGTATCGTATACGTCATGAACGATCTGACGGGACGAAGCTACGACCTTGTGAGCAAGTCAGACACCTACAGCAGCCTTGTATTCAAGCCCGAATACGAGTACAACGACGAGGTGGGAAAGGGACTTATTTTCTACCAGTCCATACCCAAGACCGAGACCTATAAGGACGGTACGGAGATACTTGTAAAGGTAAGCCTCGGACCGAAATATATAGAGATACCCGACTATCTTGCCCTGTCCAAAAAGGACTACTTTGCAAAGCTCAACGAGCTTGGAATAAAATACGAGGAGCAGGAGCTTGAGACCGAAGATACCCTTGAGGGGTATGTCGCCAAAACAAGCAAGGAGCCGGGCGAAAAGATAGACGTTGAGGCGGGAGAAACGCTTACCGTTTTTGTGGCGAAAAATCCTCCCAAGCCTGAGACTACCGAAACCGAGACAGAACCTCCGCTTATAGAGGATCCTTTCGAGGGCTTTATTACGCCTTTTCCTGAGGACGCGGACATCATCATTACAATTTACGACTGATCGGGTGAAATGAATGAACGAGCTTATTACAAGGCTTGCTGTAATTACGGTGTGCGTAATTGTTCTGGCGGCGGCGGTAATATTTATAATTGCAGGTATAAACAGTGACGGCGGTTCCGCTCCCGACATAGGAGATATTTCCGAAAGCTTCTTTTCGGAGGATACCGGAGAAGTCCTGCCTGCGGACGTTTCTGTAGCTGTTTCCGAGCCGCAGACCGAAGCTTCGTCTGCATCTGCCGTTATGACAGGTTCGGAAACTGCTCCCGATAGCGCTGCCGACACCGCAGACTCCGGGGTTACCTCTGTCAGCAGGACTATCATCACAAGCAGGGTGCGCAAGGAGTACGACAGCAATTCCGTCTATATAGACATGGAAAACGTTCTTCAGCTCCCCGAGCTGCCTGTGGGCTGTGAAATTACAGCCCTGACCATACTTCTCAGGCACTGCGGTTTTGACGCCGACAAGACCGATCTTGCAAAAAATTATCTTCCCCAAAGCTGGGGCAATCCCCGCTATGAGGACGGAAAAACCTATAAGGACAGCTTTTTCGATTACTTTATCGGAGACCCGTTCAGCCGCGGCTACGGCTGTTTCGCCTCCGCTATCGAAAAGGCTGCCAATTCGTACATAGCCGACCATGGCGGAGGATTTACCGTGAAGAATATTTCGGGTTCACACCCCGACGTGCTGTACGATTATCTGGCGGAGAGCGTTCCCGTGCTGTGCTGGGCAACCGACGGAATGATCGAGCCTGAATACTACGAAACATGGTATGACAACGCAACGGGAGAACAGCTTGACTGGTATCTGAACGAACACTGCTTCGTTCTGGCGGGATTCAATATGAGCGCGGATATCATCACTCTCAACGACCCTATGAAAGGTATCATCGACTACAATATAAACAAGTTCGAGACGCGGTACGACCAGATGTACCGTCAGGCGATAGTGATAATTCCCGACGACGGGAATTCTTATAAAAAGGCTTCGGGAACTCAGGAAACACAAGTACCCGAAACTGAGACAGTGACGGAAACCGAAATTGAGACCGGTACGGAAACCACCGCAGCAGATACCGAGGTATCCTCTCAGTCCGAAGCCGACGGAGGCTGGATATGGGACGATCCCGCAGAGCTTGACGGCGCTGAGGAGCTTGGAGACTGAAATAAACTGAATCGCAAAAAGCAGCGCGCGGAAACGGCGGCTGCTTTTTTTATAGAAAAATACGCTTTAAAATTATAATTTCATGCAACCTTTTCCCCGCTTGCGGTGTATTACTTGCAGAGGACGGAAATAAAGCCTGATTCTGTTTTCGTCGGGAGGTGCGGCTATGGATGATAACGAAAAAATACTTTTTGAGCGGTTTGAACAGGCTGTGGAAAACTACTCGGATACGGTAACAGGTCTTTGTCTGCTCAGACTCGGCAGCAGACAGGACGCCGAGGACTGCTACCAAAACGTTTTCCTGAAGCTTTTCAAAAATGCGGAGATGTTGTCTGCCGATCCCGAACATCTGAAAGCGTGGCTTATCAGGGTAACGGTAAACGAGTGCAAAAACCAACTTCGCTTCCGTTTCCGTCACAGAACCGAACCGCTCGAATTTATAAGCGCGTACTATGAGGACGGTCATGAACGTCTCGTCATGGAACGTATCATGTCCATGTCGCCTGCTTACAGGGAAACTCTGTATCTGCACTGCTTATGCGGCTATAAGCTCACGGAGCTGTCGAAGCTGCTGAAATGCAGTGAAAATACTCTGAAAAGCAGACTCAGGCGCGGCAGGGAAATGCTTAAAGACCTGCTTGGCGATGATAAAGATTATGAACGGTAACAGATAAAAGGAGAATTGCCATGAGTAAATTAAATACATTAAAAAATATTTTCGGGAAAATAACAACTCCCGCCGAATGGAAAACAAGACTTTTCAGAGAGGCGGAGGAAACAGCCCAGACCCAAAAACCAAGCCGAATGCCGATAAGAAAAACGGCGGCGGTCGTAATGGCTGCGGCAGCCGTACTGGCAGTATCCGTTACGGCTGCCGCTGTTACGGGATTTTTCGATCTGGGCACGGTCATGCGGAACAAGTTTGAAGACGCGGTATCTGCGGAAAAACTTGCGGACGGCGAATATCAGCAGCTGGACGTTTCCGCCGAAAACGATCTGATATCGGTAAAGGCTTTGGCTTTTATCGGAGATTACGAGGACTGCTGCGTCATTCTGGAAGTCCGGTCAAAGCTGTACGCTGACGATCTTAAGGGGCTGTCACTGGGAGTTCTGACCTACAACGAGCTGTGCGAGGATACGGACGATCTGGGGTACACATTCTACAAGGGCGAGCCCGTGACAAACGAAAACGGAGAACGATCAGGACAGCCCGAACAATCCGAGCAATCCTATATTTTCAAGGTGAAGTGTTATCCCGCCTATACGGGTCCAGCCGCCGAAAAGCAGCTTAAGCTATTCTTTGACATAAAATGGGTGGGCTACGAGCGCGGGGAGAAGAAAATGTTTTCCCGCACTTACACAAACCTGTCTATCGGCTTTGTTCCCGATGGCAGCGTTATCAGAGAACCTGTTGAAATAATGCTTGGAGAGCCCTCCCGCAGCAACGGAGTGGACTGCACCGTGGAGCGGTTCGCTTCAACGGTTTACGCAACAAAGGTGGATATCACTTACCCCGTATACAAAAGCGCTTACGACAGCAACTGGGCTGTCTGGGACTCGGGAAGAAAGCAGGGCAGAACCTTGCTTGCAATTCATGAGGGAAGTTTTGAGCTTGAAGATAAGTACTGTCCCGTAAAGCTCAAGGTGGACGACGAATACGTGCCCCTTTTCAGCAGCACGAAGCCGTGGTACCCCGGCGACGTTTATGTGGACGAAAGCGGCGGCGGCGAAAGTATGCCTTACGGTATTTACATGGTCGAGGACAAGGACAAATTCCTTGTAGAGGTGCGTTTTGAGCATATTGATTTTGACAGCGCGGAAAGTATTGTGCTTGAAATGCGAAACGGACTTGACCCAACGCAGGAAATTGTGATAAAATAATATTACAATAAAATGCGAAAGGAAGTATCTTTATGAACACGCCTAAGCTTGCCGCTCTTACCTTTGACGACGGTCCGAACAACGTCACTACTCCGCAGGTGCTGGAGGTTCTTGAAAAGCATAATATTGCCGCAACATTTTTCGTTATCGGAAACAATATTACCCCCGAAAGCTCGGAGGTAATGCGCCGCGCGGCAAGTCTCGGCTGCGGGATCGAAAACCATTCACGCACCCATTCGGACATGACCAAAATGTCCGCTGAAGAAATTTCTGCTGAAATAAGCTATACCTCCGACGCGGTTGAAGCCGCAGTGGGAAGACGTCCGAAGTTTTTCCGTCCGCCCTACATAGCCTATGATCAGCAAATGTTCGATACCGTAGACCTGACATTTATATGCGGAGTAGGCGCGGACGACTGGAACGACGAAGTCTCTGCGGACGAACGTTACCGCCGCATAACGGAACAGGTCGGCGACGGCACGGTGATCCTTCTCCACGACATGGAGGGAAATTTCCGAACTGTGGAAGCCATTGACAGAATTATTCCCGCTATGAAAGCAGACGGTTATGAGTTCGTCACCGTCTCGGAGCTGTTCAGGCGCAAGGGTATTACGCCGAAGAAAAATATAATTTACACAAACGTATTTCAGGACAAATAGTCCGCTGCGATGATCCCGCCCGTAAAGCCGAAATTCCTGTAAAGCTCGGCGCAGGGAACAGAGCCTTTCCCTCTCCATGAAGAAAAAGTCAATATCCCGCTTTCGGAAATGCCCGTTACGGTAATGTAGTGCCAGCTCGTTTTACTCGCGCGGCTTTTTCCCGAAGCGGGGTACTTTATTTTATATGGCAGCCCCCTTAAAGGAAAATCCCACGCGGACTATCACGGGTACGCTGTAGCCTGACGCGCAAAGCACAAAAAATGCAAAATCGCGAAAAAAACCGTGAAATTTATAAAAAGCCTATTAAAACCGCATGTTCTTTTTCGCGGGCTCACTTTGGAGGTCTCATTTTCACTTGTGCTTTATTTGGGGGGCTGTACCCGAAAAGGGTTCAAATCCTGTTTGCCTCTAAAAACCCCTTAAAAATATCTACGGATTTTTACTTTGTTTTTTTGCAAAAGAATTGCCCTCAAACCGCATACCTAAGCCATTTGAGAGCTAAATATCTTTTTTCCTAAGGAGAGATGGTGCAGGTGAAGGGACTTGAACCCACACGGTATTACTACCACTAGAACCTGATGGCAGCGTCACTACAGTGGAAAATATAAACCTATGCTTTCTCTGATATAATAATTCCGTGTGTCTGGAATTACTTGAAAGCCTATTTTACCCTTTATCGGGAAATAATAATCCATCTGTGCAAATCCCATTATTTCCTGCGCGGCATCAGAAGTAATGATATTTCCCAGCTCCTTGCGAAGCGGATCGCGTTCAAAGCCGTTTTCGCTTAAAAACTTATTCACTTCCGCATTCATAAGCTCCGTATCCGTTTTTTGGTCAATGTCCGTTGCAACAGCATAAAGGCCGCCCTTAAAATCCACGATCTCAAATTCCGACGGAACGCTCATGCCGTCCTCAAGCATATACAGCCATGTAAAACCGTCTTCTCCGCCAAACAAGAAATCCTTCGGGAACAGTCCCGGTTTCTGCGAGGAAAACCATTCCTCAAACCGATCGAATTTTTCCTCGCCGAACATTCCCTTTCCGGACGAAACCATTTTGCAGTCCGGCATTTCATAAATTCTTATGCTTTGCATTTTTATTCCTCCTGAAAATTTATAATTTATATCATCAACATTATTCAAATAACCGTCTGCGCACAACACTTATTATATAATGTGATAACCATAGTGTAATTGTTACATCAAAAATGATTTATTCTTTTTCTGCTGTTAAGTATATTATACACTATTCCTTAACGGAAGAGTCAATAGAAAAATGCAAAAAAATATTTTTAGATTATTTCTTTTTATTGCCAGCCATTTCAACAGCATTGATGTAATATATATAATCCTGTTCGGTCGGAGTTACCTGAAAATTCGGATTGCAGCAGCCGCATCGCCATACAGTGCTGCCGCAAAGCTGATAAGAAATTCCCGAAGCGCATTTTCCCGAAATTCTGTTAGCGCACCCGTTGTCACTTACCGTAAAATTATTTATAACACTCTCGGGACAATTTTCGATGTACTCCAGAACCTTGTTTATATTTTTTATACGAAAATAAAATCTGAATTCGGTATCCATGCTTGTAAGCCAGAAATCGGCATTTGTGTTCCTGTTTCGGTCGCTCTCATTTTTATAATAACGGATTTGAGGACCCTCGTTCCAGTCCTGAAAGTTATAGCAGTAATTCCGTTTCATTAATTCGTCATGTATTAATTTAGCCGTTTTTCTGTACTGCTCGGAATGAAAAATATCGGAAACATAATCAACACCGCAGCCGTACAAGGCGGTGTCCCAATCGCTTTCAAGCAGTTTGTAATTAAGCCTGCAAAAGTCCTTGAACCTGTCCGTATTATTTGCTTTTACCGCCAAAACGTACAATGCCGTTATCACACTTTTATTATCGGGAAATGAAATAATTATATCGGAATTGCTTTTTATTTTGCCGTTTACAAGACCCTCGGTTATGATCCCGTAATTGCCAAGCTTGTTCAGAAATGCCCCGATATTTGTAATTTTCAGAGTCTTGCATTGCTCTTTTAATTTGTCCGTCCGAATACATAATTCACCGTTTGGCTTCAATTCACCCGAGTACCCCAATACATAAAAAACCTTTGCATATTTAAAAGATTCCTCGCGAGATGTTCTTGCTTCCTTTGAAAAATAATCATATTCATTCATATTGTAAATCGGCAGCAGCATATCGGCGGAATTATTCAGTATATCATCATAGCAATGTGAAAAAATCTCATGCAATTCTTTAAATCCGCTTTTCAGCTCCTCATGTGTACACGTTGTTTTATACACATCATTTATGGGAAACTCATTCGGATAAGATATCAATTCATTTTTTCTGAGCAAAGACCAGCGTTCTATCCAATATTTCACCTTTACATTCATTCCTTTTTAAATATCATTTTTAAGCTTTATCGGAGCGTAAAAATTCATCTGATGATAGCCGAGACCTTTCCTTATCTCGTCGTCCGCATATATCATGTGTACGGACGTCGCGCGGCTGTCGTCACTAATGAAATTCGTTTTTTCTATCCATTTTTCGATTTTTTGCTGTACCTTAGCGCCGCTTTCATCGTCGCCGTCTATGCTTACCGCGGCGGCGTAAAGTCCGCCCGGGTGTTCAATAATTTTATACGGCGTAACATCAGTCTCTGTAATTTCGTCTTTAACGCGCCAGATCCATTCGGGACTTCCGTTATTTTCATAAAGAAAATCAGGTGCGTCAAAAATAATTGGCTGAAAAAAATCATTGTGAGCTTCCTGCCATGTCTGAAATTTTCCAAATACGTCCTCATATGATATTGCCCCCGATGTTACCGCCCTGAATTTCGGGATACGTACGATTATTATATCGGGCACTTTATCGTTAAGCTTTTCGGTAACTTCAAAAAAGCGGTCGGCAATAGCCGAATTTCCGTTATAGTCTGCGTTTGTAATTTGCGTTTCAATGTCGTTTGCTTTTTCGTACAGCAGCTTTACGTCGGTTTCCTTTTCAAAGTCCAAGCGTTTTATTTGTTCAATAAAATCCAGAACGATTTTTTTCAGTTCATGCAAAAGAGAAACTTCCTCGTCTATACGATCGACCTTTTTTTCAAGTACGTCCAAAACTACCTCCGAGCCTGCGGTACCGAAAATGCGCTTGATGTCCTTGATACTGATATTAAGCCTGCGCAGGATAAGAATTTGCTCCAGACGTTTTATTGCGGATTCGTCATATAATCTGTACGCATAGCCGTCGCTTCGTGTACTTTCTATCAAGCCCATATCCTCATAATAACGAAGAGTTCGTGCAGATACATTATATTTGACAGATATTTCTCTGATTTTTACCAAGTCATTCATATTATTTATTCCTTTCGTAGGTGTTAAGTATATTATACACTGTTCCCCAACGGAAGAGTCAATAGTTAAATTAAAAAAATATTGCATATTTTTTTAAACAGCAAAAAACGGCAGAGCCATTCAGTACAGACTCTGCCGTTTGCGTTATGTTTTGTAATACTAATCCCTCTTTGAATTATGCGCAATCTCTCGTCGCAAAACCGCATATATCAAAGCTTTTGCGGCGATTTCTTGTTCATAATTCTAAAGATGGATTAGTATAAGCTTTATTTCCGAATATTTGCCGCTGCTTTTTCTATATAGGATAAGGCAAGTTCTTCCTGCTCGCTGCTTCGGCGAAGCAGTTCAATTATATGATCTCTTTTTTCTTTCATGGAATCCTTTGGAAGCGAACCCTGAGTGTGGGCAATAGTTGCTATTTCCGTTGCTGAGGAAATAATATCATTATATTGATTTATTGCCAAGGTCATTAATTCCTTATCAATGCCGGGAATTATGTTTATGCATAATTCAAAAAACTGCTTGATCCTTAACTTGTTTTCATAATGAATAAATGCGTGAGGAAAAGTACATTCAATCTGTTCCGCATTTCTTTGATTTTCTTCCCTTAAAAGCTCACGCCAGTTCCGGTAAATAACCATACCATAGCCCTGCATTTTGTCTTCTCCGCAATGGTCGTTATTGGATAACAGTTCAATTCCCTTAAAAAGCGCATTGGTACACGCCTTGCAGAGCGGCATTTTCTCATCCGAAGACTTAACGATCATCATATCGCAGTCGGTTTTGTACCAGGCGGCGTATTGATCAAGCATATCAAAATTTATTTTTGCATTTTTCTGATCGTCTCCCTCCAAAAAGCCCAGTCCTTTTAAAGTCCGTCCATGGTCGGAAAAGCCTATGGCAAAGATAGTATCCGTATATTCCTTAGGAATAATTATAACGGGATTGCCGTGTTCGATCTGCTTGCAGGCAAGAGCGATAAACTCGTCTTCCGAATAATCCGATTTGGAATGAAGCTCATAATCCAAGCCGTATATTAAAAAGCCGTCACGTGTCCATTCATCGGGACCGTATGAATATCCGAAGCATATATTCATAATTGCCGCCTGCAAAATATATTCTTCGTCATCGTTTATTTGACGGTTTTGACTGTCCCTGCGCTGCTCCAGTCCGAAAAACAGTTTTAATGCAGTTAAAACAGAAGCGGAGGAAATACTTTTAGGCCATTCGGGACCGGAATAATCAGCCGCCGGAATCCTCGGCTTGACAATGAATTCATAATTGAAGTCCATATTTCGTAAAACACATGACGCAGGGTCAAGGATCCCGTCTACAGAACAATTAAAAAGTTTTGACATTTCACAAAGCAGCGGTATCTCCGGCACTGAATTTCCGTTTTCCCATTTGCTGACCGCCTGAGGCGAGACTTTTAATTTCTCCGCAAGCTGTTCCTGAGTGTAGTTTTTTCCCTTGCGCAGACGAGCAATTTGCTCTCCCATTTTGTTTACATCAAACATGATAATCGTTTCCCCTTTGTTTTCATTTTTATAGCAGATATATGCTACAATGTTATTATATCTGCTATGTACTGCAAAGTCCATGTATGACTGGTTGTTTTTTGGAGAGAAAACTCAACTCGCGGTTGAGAACATGATTACAAAAAAATATCCGCCTCCTACAATAATTATAACATATGTTATTCAAAACGCTTTGCACAAAACGTCACTTGCTGCATATTTTTAATTTGGACATTTAACGGCTAATAATGTTTTTATGTCGTTAAAATGTTCATTGCTTGTAACACGGTAATGAATCCACCCTCCGTCACCGCAGGGATATTTGTAATCAATATATTCTTGCGTATATTTTTGAAGCCGGTCATAAAAGGAAAATGGACTTAGGGCGTTGGCAAATCAACTTATATAATGTAAATTTTATATTACCGATTAGAATATATGCTCTTAATGTTTATGCCTGCTTTTCCTATACTCTTTTGGAGAGCATTTTATTTTTTCCTTAAAACATTTGCCAAAGTAGCTTAACTGATTGAAGCCGGTGCAGCACGCAATCTCGCTTATGGATTTTGATGTGTTTTCAAGCATATCAGCCGCCTTGGAAAGCCTGAATTCCATTAAATATTTATAGGGCGTTGTTCCAAGACTGCTTTTGAAACAGCGCAGACATTCCGACTTGCTCACGTTCGCGCTTGCGGAAATCTCGTCAAGAGAAATATTCTCAAAATAGTGCTCGTTTATGTACTGTAAAAATATCCGCATACGCTCATTTACCGCGGCGTGTTCTTTAATGGGGAGCGTAAGATGTTTCCGAAACTCAAGCCATATTGATGTGAGCAGCACCAACGCCTCATATGCATAAAATTCATTTTTATTATTTTCCAGATCGGACAGTTCCTTCAGTTTGTCCAAAATCGGTAAATGCCAATCCGTGTTCTGCGATAGCTTATATATTTGCAAAGAGCCGCTCTCGGTCAATTCCCTCACAAGAGCCTTTGTCGGCGAACCAAAATAAAATTCAAGAAAATATTCGGGAAAAACAAAGCTTTTGTAGTGGCAATGTTCTCCGCTTTCAACCGTATGGACAACATTTTTGTTAATAAAAATTCCCTCTCCGCCGGTTAGCGGCGCGATTTCACTAAGTGTCTTTACGGTAATATTTTTTTCCAAAACATAAATAAACTGTAAGTCCTCGTGCCAGTGCATTACCTTAAAGCCGGGATTTCTCGGATAGCTCTCATCATTAATTACATCAAGCACAAGATAGGGAAAATTTGTGTTATTATACAAATTTACGGAATTAATATATTTGTTTTCGTTCACGCTGTTTTATTTCCTTTTGGATAAATGACGATATATTTATAATATACGGCAATATTTTAATATTATTTTAAATCTTTTTATGATATAATTATAACATATGGCATAAGGAGTGTCAACCGTGTATTTTGAGTATGGAGAAAAGGAAATTGAATATATAAAATCAAAGGACGTCAAAATGGGCGAATATATAGACCGAATAGGTCATTTGTACAGACCTATTGAGGACAGCTTGTTTGCTTCAATTATTTTACACATTATCGGTCAGCAAATTTCAATGAAAGCGCAGGAAACAATATGGACGAGAATGAACAACAGTATTGGAGAAATTACTCCGCAAAACATTGAGGGGGCGGGAATAGAAAAGGTCCAATCCTGCGGAACTTCTTTCAGAAAAGCCGGTTACATATGCGGTTTTGCACAAAAGATCATAAACGGCGAATTTGACTTGGAGGCAATTTGGGGTAAGTCCGACGACGAGGTCATAAAAGAGCTTTCCTCCCTTGACGGTATAGGCGAATGGACTGCCGAGATGATCATGCTGTTCTGTATGCAGCGTCCGAATATATTCAGCTATAAAGACCTCGCAATTCAGCGGGGGTTGAGAATGGTGTACCATCACCGCAAAATTACAAAAAAGCTGTTTGAAAAATATCGGCGCAGATTTTCTCCCTATTGCAGCGTTGTAAGCCTGTATTTGTGGGAAATATCTTTAGGCGCGATACCCGAACTTAAAGACCATGCGCCGAAGTCTGAAAAGGAGTATAGAAAATGACAAGAGCAGAGATGATAGATATTTGTGTAAGGCGAGATAAAAATTACACGGATAAATTCTATCTTGCTGTAAAATCCACAAAAATAGTGTGTCAGCCTTGGTGTTCTTCAAAAGTGCCGCTTGAAAAGAATATGGAGTTTTATGACACGCTTGATGAAGCGTTAGCCGCAGGGTACCGTCCCTGCAAAATCTGTATGAAAAAGTATTGGAGGAATTAATAATGGACAAGGTTATCGTATTGTTTGAAGTAACGCTCAAAGAGGGTAAAAATGATGACTACCTCCAAATGGCGGCTTCATTGAAAGACAGTCTTGCGAATGCGGAGGGTTTTATCCGTTCGGAACGTTTTTCCTCGCTTGCGGCTAAGGGCAAGCTGCTGAGTATGTCGGTCTGGAAAGACGAAGAAAGCGTGACAAAGTGGCGAAACCAAGCACAGCACAGAATGTGTCAAAAACACGGCAGAATTGAGGATTTCGCAGATTATAAAATCACTGTTGTAACTCCGCTGCGCAGCTACACTATGACGGCCAGAGAGACCGCTCCCGCGGACAGCAACGAATTTTTCGGAGGTTGAGCTGTATGCATTATACGAGTTTGTACAATTCCCCTGTCGGCGAGATTTTGCTTGCCGCAGACGAAATAGGCGTTGTGGGCGTTTGGTTCAAGGACGAAAAGTATTATGCATATTGCCTTGACAAAGATAACGAACCGCGTGAGACGCAAATAATCAAGGAGCTGAAACGGTGGCTGAACGTTTATTTTTCGGGGAAAAAACCCGACTTTGAGCCGCCGATACATATGATAGGCACGCAATTTCAAAAAGAGGTATGGGCTATCCTGCACCGGATACCGTACGGAACAACTACCACATACAACGAGATCGCAAAGGAAATCGCCAAAAACCGCGGCTTGGAGAGAATGTCGGCGCAGGCTGTGGGAACAGCGGTCGGCAAGAACAATATCAACCTTATTGTGCCTTGTCACCGCGTTGTCGGTACTAATAACAGTCTTGCAGGGTATGCAGGCGGCATAGATAAAAAAATTACCTTTTTGAAATTGGAGGGCGCTTTTAAGGACGAATATTTTGTTCCCAAGCACAGTACTGCTCCGTAATTCTCATTTGAAAAATTTTTGTTTATAAGGCTGAATTACAACAATGAAAAAATTACTGCAAGAAGATTTATAGCAATCCATGAAAATGCCCTGACACTTGACGAAAGAGGTATAATGAAAATAGCCTGCAAATAAAAAGTCAAGCCCTAAATAACATAATTCACAGATAATTAACAAGTATAAAAAGGA
>CAMUJF010000005.1 GCA_947089135.1 uncultured Clostridia bacterium | reverse complement strand
ATAAATTATAATTTAACGGAGGTATTAAAAATGAACAAAATAAAATTTGCCGCAAACAAGGACACAAACTATGTTTTTCATATGCTTTCGGCTGCAAGGTGCGGATACGATAACGCATACGGAAAGCTTTACCGCTCTCAATATCCGCATGACGACTTAGATATATTAAAAAGAAACGAAGACCTTATCACAGTCTGCGGCGGTGAGCATTGCGGCTGTCTGTACGGTCTGCTGGTTGCCGAATCTGCTTGCGCAAATGTACCGGTACCCGAATATTACCGTACTTTGATAGAAATAGGACATGAGATCAAGGCAGGAAATATTCCCGAGGGAGTCAGTGAGGAAGTGATTCCATACACGGATATTGTAATTTCAATTTCGGAGGTCATGATAAAGCATTATGACAATTACATAAAAACTATATGGGAGCATGACAAAGAGAAAATTGAAAATTATATTCCGAAGCTACAAGAGTGTTTTGATAAGTATGACTTTACGGAAAAAGCGGAGAGTCTGCTGAAATGCAGTCTCAAAAGCGATTATTTTACTGCAACACTTGTCACATCGGTGGAGGGCGGCGCGGAGGCTATTGATATTTCCAAGGATCAGGACGTATTTGGTATTGAAAGGGACGTATTTGATGCAGTTTATTTTATTGGACACGAGTTCATTATCTATTTGCTGATCGAAACGCTTGCCGGCGAAAATGCTTTCAAAAGCCTTGATACATGGCCTTTAACGGAAGGACTTGCGGAATACTACTTAAAGAAAATTATGGGCGACACAAAATTTTTTTCCGAACAACAGAAATACGTTAAATACTATGAAAATTGTGAAAAGGAGTCTCCCATGTCTGCTGTAGAGCTTTACAGAAAAGCTGTGACGGCAGATATTTGAGCGTATGAATTTCATAAATTAAAAACGGTTAATATTGTAAAAGCGTTAACTTTTTTATAAATACATTAGTGAATATTAGTTTGTGTGTATTTATAGTATTTATAATATAATTTACCTTGTCCGCATAAAATTTATCCGGAGGGATATTTATGCGGAATTTATTTTTTAAGCGGATTATTTGCATTATTCTGGCAATAATTACGGTAACGTCTGCTTGGGCGGTTTCAGCAGCGGAAGATGAGAAAGAATATAAGCTTTGCAAGGTGCTCATTGAGGCTTCGGGAGGTGTTGTAATATCTGAGCATAATGCGGAAACTCCAGTTCCTGTTGGTACAATGGCAAAGCTTATGACGGTTCTTCTTGCAGCGGAGGAGATCGAGTCCGGCAGGCTGCTGCTCAGCGATAAGCTTAAAACATCGTCTTATGCGAACAGTATGCAGGGAGCGCAGATATGGCTCATGCCCAGCGAGGAGATATCTGTAGACGAATTGTTGAAAGCAGTGATAATAGGCAATGCAAACGACGCAGCTGTTGTACTTTCAGAGAAAATATCCGAAAGTGAAGAAAATTTTGCCGCATTTATGACTAAAAGAGCAAGGGAGCTGGGAATGGAAAATACGGTATTTACCAATTGCAGCGGATATTATGACGACAATAAACAGATATCTTCCGCCCATGATATGGCAAGGCTTTGCGCAGAACTGTATAAATATGATTTCCTGCGCGGATATTTTACCTGCTGGCGTGATTTTGTGCGCGGAGGCGAAACGGAGCTTGTAAATTCAAACGAGGCGGTTAAAAATTATGACGGAATTGTCGGTTTTAAGGCGGGATTTACCGAAAACTCAGGATACTGCGCCGCTCTCGGTGCGGAAAGGGACGGAACGGCATATATTTCGGTGATACTCGGTTGCGACGACAAGGATGTAAG
Organism: uncultured Clostridia bacterium; assembly: GCA_947089135.1. Lineage (GTDB taxonomy): Bacteria > Bacillota > Clostridia > Oscillospirales > Ruminococcaceae > RGIG8773. The sequence continues at coordinate 135,091 of CAMUJF010000005.1, read as the reverse complement.
TATTTCCGATGCAAAAGAGCTGCTGTCCGTTGGTTTTTCCCAATATACGGTGTTCAGTCCCAAAAGACCGAAAGACGTTCCTGTGGAAATAGCGGTCAGGGGCGGCATGGCTAAAACCGTACCAGTAGACTGCGGGAGCATAAGAAGCGTTGTTTTGCCGAACGGGGCTGCAAGTTCGGTGACTTCACGAATTGTAATTCCCGATTATCTGTATGCACCCGTCAGAAAAGGGCAAAAGGCAGGAGAGATACAGTTCCTGAGGAATGATATGATGCTTTTTTCCGTCGATATATTTGCGGCAGACAACGTTGAGGAAATGAATATACAAAAAGCATTGTGCATAATACTCAAAAAACTTTTAACATTTTAGCTTGATTGACCAAAACTTTCTTGATTTGCCCTAAGATTGAGAAAAAATATTGCAAAAATTTCAAATTTATAGTAATATAGACTTATAAATATTTTTGGAGGATAAGCATATGTCAATTTCATTGAATACCAAATATTTACAAAATTTTGTTGCGCCTCACGAGATCGAAGCCGCTAAAGCTTCCGCAGAACTGGCTGCCAAAACCGTTATCAGCCGCTCCGGAGCGGGAAACGATTTTCTAGGTTGGGTCGATCTTCCCGTTGATTACGATAAAGAGGAATTTGCAAGGATAAAGGCTGCCGCCGCGAAGATTCAGAAGCAGTCGGACGTTCTTATCGTTATCGGTATTGGAGGCTCCTACCTTGGTGCAAGAGCGGCTATCGAATTCCTGAAATCGCCGCTTTACAATAACCTTAAAAAGGATACTCCAGAGATTTATTATGTCGGAAACAATATAAGCCCAACATACCTTAATGAAATCATTTCGCTCTGTGAGGGCAGGGATTTTTCCGTTAACGTGATCTCAAAATCCGGTACGACTACCGAGCCTGCGCTTGCATTCAGAGTGTTCCGTGAAATGGTTGAAAAGAAGTACGGCAAGGACGGTGCGAAAGACAGGATATTCTGCACTACTGACAAGGCGAGGGGAACCTTGAAGCAGCTTGCCGATACCGAGGGATATGAGACGTTTGTCATTGCGGACGATGTTGGCGGAAGATATTCGGTTCTCACTGCTGTAGGACTTCTTCCTATTGCTGTTGCCGGCTGCGATATAGACGCTATCATGGCTGGTGCCGCTCAGGCAAGGGACGAGCTTTCTGCCGACTATGACCATAATGACTGCTATAAATATGCGGCTATAAGAAATATTTTGTATAAAAAGAATAAGGCTATCGAAATGTTGGTTTCCTACGACCCGAGCTTTACTATGATGGCAGAGTGGTGGAAACAACTTTTCGGCGAGAGCGAGGGCAAGGATAATAGGGGCATTTACCCGTCCTCCGCGATATTTTCGACTGACCTCCATTCCATGGGTCAGTTTATTCAGGACGGCTCACGCATAATGTTTGAGACTGTTGTTGACATCAAGAAGCCTAAGAAGGATTTCTTCCTTGAAAACGACAGCGAAAATCTTGACGGACTGAATTTCCTTACAAATCAGAATATGTCTGTGGTAAACAGAAAGGCTTTTCAGGGTACGGTTCTGGCTCATACAGAGGGCGGAGTTCCAAACATTGTCTTGGAGCTTGAAGATACTTCCGAAAAATCTTTCGGATATATGGTTTATTTCTTTGAAATGGCTTGCGCCGTAAGCGGCTATATGTTGGGCGTTAACCCGTTCAACCAGCCCGGAGTGGAGAGTTACAAAAAGAATATGTTTGCTCTTCTCGGAAAACCCGGCTATGAGGATCAGAAAGCGGCTCTTGAGGAAAAGCTTGCAGATTAAGTGTATGTTATCGCAGCGGTAAACCGAGGCGTTACGTTAATAAATTATGCCGTAAAACGGCAGAACGGAGTGTTTTTATGGTAAAAATTATCACCGGAACCAAGGGTACGGGTAAAACTAAAGTCCTGATCGACATGATCAACAGCGCAGCTAAATCCACAAACGGATATGTAGTCTGCATTGATAAGAGCGAAAAGCTCAGATATGACATCCCCCATTCCGTAAGGATCGTTGACACTGACGCAAACAATATTTATTCATTTGAGGCTTTTTATGGTCTTGTTGCAGGACTTGTTGCGGGCAACTATGATATTAAGGAAATTTTTGTTGATTCAATTCTTAAGGTCGGCGGAGCTGATTTTGAAGCTCTCGGAGCTATGCTCAACAAGATCGAAAAGCTTACCGGAGAGGACGTTGAGGTCGTATTTACGGTTTCGGCTAACAAAGAGGAGCTTCCCGAAAGCGTTTCTAAGTATTCTGTGAAATAAATTTAATGAAAACTATTGACATATCAGGGTAAATATGTTATAATTTTTTTGTTATGCTTGGAGTGCACTATGATTATTGATCTGAAACAGCTTTACAGCGTTGTCGGTGAAAAGCTTGCGCTTGATTTTACCGTCAATAATGAAACGCTGGATTCTGTAAAGGGTTATAGTTTTTCCCGCCCCATAACTGTTAAAGGCGCAGTAGTAAACCGTGCGGGTATTGTTATGCTTGATTATAAAGCTGATTTTACCCTGCGTGCTTGCTGTGACAGGTGTCTTGTTGAGTTTGACCGCGATTGTAGTTTTGAATTTTCGCATATTCTTGTCCGTTCGCTTAATAGCAGCGGCAGTGAATACGATGATTATATCGTAACCGAATCCGATAAGCTTGATATGGACGAACTTGCGCTGACGGACTGTCTGCTGCAGCTGCCGTCTAAAATGCTCTGCAAGGAAGACTGCAAAGGTTTGTGTCCTATTTGCGGAACGGATTTGAATGAAAACAAATGTGACTGCTGTTAGGCAGCGAATGTAATGGATAAGGAGGTGCTGAACAATGGCAGTACCAAAGAGAAAAGTATCGAAAGCCAGACGTGATAAGAGACGTTCGGCTGTATGGAAGCTGGACGCACCTGCGTTCTCAAGATGCTCACACTGCGGAGCTCTGACTGCTCCCCACAAGGTTTGCAAGAATTGCGGATATTATAAGGGCGTTGAAGTTATCAATAAGGAAGCTTAATCTTGTGCACAAAAAGCCGGAGGAGGGGAAGCCTTTCTTCGGCTTTTTTCTATAGAAAGGGTCTGCATATGGCTGTTGAAATAAAATCTGTGTTAAATGGTTCGCCTGTGGACGGTCTCGACGTTCGGGCTGGAGACGTTCTGGTATCGGTAAACGGTCACGATATTGCAGACGTGCTGGACTATATGTACTATTCTGCGGAAATCAGCACGGAGCTTCTTATTGAGCGCGGACGAAATCGACATACCGTTTATGTTACCAAAAGCGAATACGACGACCTCGGACTGGAGTTCGAGACTTTTCTGATGGATAAAAAACAAAGTTGCTGCAACAAATGCATTTTCTGCTTTATTGACCAGATGCCCCCCAATATGCGTGAGACTCTTTATTTCAAGGACGATGATGCACGCCTATCTTTTTTGCAGGGCAATTACGTTACGCTGACAAACCTTGACCAAAAGGACATTGACAGAATTATCCAAATGAAGCTGAGTATCAATATTTCGGTTCATACAACTAATCCCGAACTGCGGTGCAAAATGATGAATAATCGTTTTGCAGGTGAAAAGCTTGACTACCTGCGGCAGTTTGCAGAAGTTGGAATTTCCATGAACTGTCAGATAGTTCTGTGTCCGGGCATAAATGACGGTACGGAATTGGAGCACACTCTTACCGATTTAGGAAATCTTATGCCTAATATTCAAAGTATTGCGGTAGTTCCCGTGGGACTTACAAAATTCCGCGAGGGACTTTATCCGCTGAAGCTTTTTAATAAGGAGGGTGCAGGAAGGGCTCTTGACCTTATTGAAAGCTTTCAGAAGAGGTTTTTGAAAAAATACGGTACAAGACTTGTTTTTCCAGCTGACGAGTTTTATATTACCGCAGAACGTCCGCTTCCGACCGGAGAAGCTTATGAGGAGTACTCCCAGTACGAAAACGGCGTGGGTATGCTTCGTTCTCTAATTGATGAGTTTAAACAGGCGTGCGATACGGCGGAGGACGGCGATGTAAAGCCTTGCAGTACTTCAATAGCAACAGGCGAGCTTGCTTATAAATATATTTGCGGACTTGCTGAAAATGCCACAAAAAAGTGGCATACTATAGATTGCAGGGTCTATAAAATAAGAAACGATTTTTTCGGGGAGACTATTACCGTCACGGGACTTATTACAGGACGCGACCTGATCGCGCAGCTAAAAGATAAGCCTTTGGGAGATACGCTTTTGCTGTCGGCGAACATGGTACGCAGGGACGATTTAGTTTTTCTTGATGATATAACGGTCGCCGATGTTGAAAGAGAATTGGGCGTATCGGTAAGGATCGTTGAAAACGACGGCTTTGAGCTTTTTGACGCGATAAGCGGAAAATAATTCTGATTTCGAGATGAGTTATAGACAATTTCTTGGTGTAAAATCGCATATATTAAAGCTTTCACGCCGATTTCTTGTTTATAATTCTATCAGAAATCAGTACACCAGAACGGAGATGATAATATGGCTTTGCCGATAGTTGCGGTCGTGGGCAGACCAAATGTGGGAAAATCCACGCTTTTTAATAAACTTGTGGGTAAAAGGCTTTCCATTGTTGAGGATACTCCAGGCGTTACGCGGGATAGAATATATTCGGAATGCGAATGGCGCAGCAGGAAGTTTATGGTAGTTGACACGGGAGGCATTGAGCCCTCCAGCGATGATGTGATTCTTTCACAAATGAGACGTCAGGCGGAACTGGCAATACAAAAGGCGGATGTTATTGTTTTCCTTACGGATATTCGCACGGGCGTTACAGGAGATGATCACGAGGTAGCAAGTATGCTCAGGAAAAGCGGAAAACCTATTGTCCTCTGCGTAAACAAATGCGATTCGATAGGAGATCCTCCTGCGGAATTCTACGAATTCTACAGTCTCGGACTGGGGGATCCTGTGGCGATATCTGCGGCTCACGGTCATGGTTCTGGCGATATGCTTGACGAAGTTTTCAAGTATTTTCCCGAGGACGACAGCGAGGAGTACGACGAGGAGTACATTAAGGTTGCTGTAATAGGTAAGCCGAACGTTGGAAAATCTTCTCTTATAAACCGTATTGCAGGAGAGGAGCGCGTTATCGTTTCCGACATTGCAGGAACTACACGCGACGCTACGGATACCGTTGTGGAAAACGAACACGGCAAGTATGTGTTCATTGACACCGCTGGAATACGGCGCAAGTCCAAGGTGCTGGAGAAAATCGAGCATTACAGCGTTCTGCGCGCTTACATGGCTGTTGACCGTTCCGACGTGTGCGTTATTCTTATAGACGCTACCGTCGGCTTCACAGAGCAGGACTCAAAGGTAGCCGGATACGCTCACGAACAGGGCAAGGCTTGTATTGTAGCCATTAACAAATGGGACGCGGTTGACAAGTCAACTGGTACGATGGAAGAGTTCACTGTTAAGCTGAAAGAAGATTTCAGCTTTATGTCATATGTGCCGTTCATATTTATTTCGGCAAAAACGGGACAGAGAGTGGAAAAGCTTTTCGATATGATAAACGACGTGAACAAACAGAACAGTATGCGCGTATCAACGGGAATGCTCAACGACGTTTTGTCCTACGCCACGACGCGGGTTCAGCCGCCGTCTGACAAGGGCAGACGACTGAAAATTTACTATATGACCCAGCCGTCCACGAAGCCTCCCACATTCGTTGTGTTTGTAAACAGATCAGATCTGTTTCATTTTTCCTATCAAAGGTACTTGGAAAATCAAATCAGACAGACCTTCGGGCTGACGGGTACCCCCGTAAGGTTCATTACCCGCGAGCGCGGCAGAGAAGATGTTAAATAGGAGAGCGATCCGTTATGGTTAAGATTATTGCGGCAGGCGTTATTTCGGTCATAATTTCGTATCTTTTGGGAAGCTGTAATTCCTCGATAATTGTGGTAAGGCTTCTCAAGCATGAGGATATCCGCGAAAAGGGCAGCAAGAACGCGGGGCTTACAAACACGCTGAGGTGCTACGGAAAGGTACCCGCCCTGCTTACGCTGATAGGCGATCTTGGAAAGGGAATAGTGTCCGTGCTGATGAGCATACTTGTGTTCAGACTTTTGGTGGGCAGCGGCGGCTTTGACAAGCAGACGGTCGGCTACATATCGGGAATAGCCGCTATTGCGGGACACATTTTTCCGATATATTACGGTTTTCGCGGCGGCAAGGGCGTGTTGGTCTCCAGTTCTATTCTGTTGGTTATAGATCCGCTTACCTTTGCGATCATAATTCCTTTTTTTGCAGTTGTACTGCTTATATCAAAGTATGTGTCGGTAGCTTCTATTTCGGCGGCGCTGTTTTATCCTTTTCTGACCTTTTTGCTGCACTATTTTGCGGAAAGCGAACCGTTAAGTACTTGTATCGTTCACACTGTACTTGTAGCGGTGACAAGCGCGCTCCTTATTTATATGCACAGATCCAATATTCAGCGGCTTAAAAACGGCACGGAAAACAAGTTCTTCGGAAAGAAAAAACAGGAGGGGGAAAATAAAAATGGCTGATTTTACAATTCTTGGAATGGGCGGTTTCGGTCTCAGTCTTGCGGTAATGCTCAACAATTTCGGGCATAACGTCACAGTATGGTCGGCGTTTGAGCAAGAGGTCGAGGATATCCGCCGCGACGGCGAAAATAAGCAGAAGCTTCCGGGTGTGAAGATAAGCGACGAAATAAAGCTTACCAATGATATAAGTCTTGTGAATGGGGCTGATATTGTAATTTTTGGAATTCCCACAAGAAAGCTCAGAGAGGTTGCTAAAAAGGCGGCTCCCTATATGTCGGCGAACACTGTTGCGGTAAATACCGGCAAGGGTCTTGAAGATGATACCCTTAAAAGAATGAGCGAAGTCCTTGAAGAAGAGCTTCCCGCAAATCAGCCAATTGTGGTTCTCAGCGGTCCGTCCCATGCCGAGGAGGTGGCTCTTGGTATGCCGACTACCGTTGTTGCGGCTTCAAAGGACAGCAAGTACTCCGATTATGTTCAGAGCGTAATGTCCAACAATACGTTCCGTATTTACATCAATAACGATCTTGTGGGCTGCGAGCTCGGAGGCTCCCTTAAAAACGTAATAGCTCTCTGCGCGGGTATCTGCGACGGAATGGACTTTGGAGACAATACCAAGGCTGCTTTGATGACCCGAGGAATTACCGAAATAGCGCGTCTCGGGGTTGCTCTCGGTGGAAAGACCGACACCTTTGCGGGACTTACTGGTATCGGAGACCTTATAGTTACCTGCACAAGCATGCACAGCCGCAACCGTCGCGCCGGTATTCTTATAGGACAGGGTGTTACACCTCAGGATGCTGTTGATAAGGTTGGAACGGTAGAGGGTTATATTTGTACCAGAGCCGCCTATAACCTTGCCAAAAAGGTAGGAATAGATATGCCTATTACCGAGCAGTGCTACAGGGTGCTTTTCGAGGGACTCAGCGCAAAAGCCGCGGTGAACAATCTTATGGGCAGACCAAAGCGTCACGAAGCGGAAACCGTTTGGGTTGACTGAGAAAAAAACAGAGCAGACTCCGAGAGCCTGCTCTGTTTTTATTTGCGGTAAATAGCCTCGAACATATTGTAGACCAGTATTGCGGCGAGGGTTATGTTGAATATCAGCGACATAATTATATAGGCTGTTTTGGTGGATCTTTTCGGAAACTTATAGGACATGACTCCCACGAGGCAGCTTGAAATCACTACGGCTACAATGTTTATCGCGGCATAGACGGTGAACTTGTCCATGGGAAGAATGTTGGCAAGCTTTCCTGACGCGGCGTATGCAAGAATATTTGCAAGCGGCAGTATCAGCAGGGGAACAGTTGCAAGCGCGTAGTTTTTCTTTTTCGCGCGGACGTACATAAAAGACACGGCGGATATCAGAAGAAATATTGCCGCACATTCAATGAGCATGATTTTACCGCTCCTTTCGTGTTATTCTGAAACATGGGTGAGTATGTAATCCGAGAGCTTCTCATAATACTCTTTTTTCAACCGTATGCCGTTCAATTCTGCGGCTGACGACGGCAGTTTTCCGTCGTTTCCTTTAAATTCAGTGCTTACGTCAAGATATCCTACCCGCATTTTGTCGGCAAATTTGAGCAGCAGGGAATTGTATGCGTCTATGTCTGTATTTGAGGCGATCATTCCCTCTGTATCGGCAGGAACTGGAAGAAGTGAAATAAGATAGATTTTTTTTACCGCTCCCTGTTTGTTTATATCGTTTATAAAAGCCTCAAGGCTGCTGAAAAGCTCAGGGTTGTCAACATTCTCCAAATCGTGCAGTCCGACCATTATGTATATTTTGGAAGCTTTTTTTCTTGCGGCAGCTTCGGAGATACTGCTTTGCTCATCATTTTCCGACAGGATAAGGTTACTGAAGTTATCCAGCCGTATAGAGTCGGACAAAAGCATATTTTCAGGATCGGTATATCCGTAGTCAGAAAGTCCCGCAAGCGCGCTGCTGCCGATAAAAACGGCGTCGCTGTAGTAATCCGCACTCTTTTTTTCACTTTTGGGAACAGGGTTGACAAAATTATTTTTCCGTCCGGCAGGGTCTATATATACGATCGCTGCGGAACGCTCGTCAAGCATTTCCTCAGTGATCTCAAAATCTTCTTTCATGTACATTGCAAAGCATACCGCAAAGCTTGCAAAAGCAAACAAAAATATGAACGAAATGCGGAATTTTGCTTTTTTCTTTTCTCGCTGAGTTATTTTCATCTGAGGAGATCATCCTTTCATTAATTATAAATATTATACAATATTACTTGCAAAAATGCAACCTGTAAAGAGATTTTTTCAATTATTTTAATACATAAATGTTATTTTATTCCTATAAATTACTTGAAAGTACGTCAATTTTGTGATATAATAATTTTATATAAATTTTTAGGGAGCACAAGCTTCTTCAGAAACCGAGGTCGTCTTTGATATGCCTGTAATAAAACCCAAAAGCAGGTCACTTGATCCTGCTGTAACTATAGTTTTGAGCTTTGCAGCAATTATAGCTGTTGGCGCAGTTTTGCTGATGATGCCGTTTTCATCTGCGGACGGAAACTTTACAAATCCGCTCACAGCTGTTTTTACAGCTGCCTCCGCTACCTGCGTTACGGGACTTGTCCTCGTAGACACGGGTACCTACTGGAGCGTTTTCGGTCAGATAGTAATTTTGCTTATGATACAGATAGGCGGACTGGGATTTGTTACGTTGGTCTCATTTTTTAACTTTCTGATAGGAAAAAAAATGGAGCTTCGGTCAATTCAGGTAGCTTCAGAGTCCGTGAATACTTCGGGATTTTCAGATGTTAAGCTTTTGGTAAGGTATGTTATCGGTATATCTATGATCTGCGAGCTTATAGGGGCTGCTTTACTTGCTACGGTGTTCGTTCCAGAGTACGGATTGTACGGAGCTTATATTTCCGTATTTTTAGCGATATCTGCTTTCTGCAATGCGGGATTCGATATTATTGGCGCGGTGGACACGCCATATTGCAGTCTTGTGTCTTTTTCGGATAATCCGGTGGTTATGGCGGTTGTGCCGATACTTATTATAGCCGGAGGGCTGGGTTTTTTTGTATGGATGGACATAATAGGTTTCCGCAAAAAAAAGCGGCTTAGCTTGCAGTCAAAGATCGTGCTTATTTTTACGCTTATACTTATTGCCGTTGGAACTTTTTTGACGCTTATTACGGAATGGGGAAATCCTCTTACTTTAGGGGAAATGGGCTTTGGAGGAAAGCTTGTAAACAGTTTTTTTCACTCAGTCTCCCTGAGAACGGCGGGCTTCAACACGGTTGACGTGTCGTCTATGTATTCGATAACAAAGCTTGCTTCGATTTTTCTGATGTTTATAGGTGTTGCTCCGGGTTCTACTGGCGGAGGAATCAAGATTACGACATTTGCCATCATTATCATGACAGTCGTAAGCGTTGTTAAAAATAAAGAGGATACGGTCATTATGAACCGTAAGATCGACAAGGAATCAGTGTACAAGTCTCTCGCGATAATAATTTTGGCTGCGCTTGCAACAAGCGCGTCTGGTATAGTGTTGTTTTATTCAAATCCCGGGGCTGATATACAGGGGATCGACGCGGCGTTTGAGGCTGTGTCGGCTATCTCCACCTGCGGGATAAGCGTCGGGGTCTCAGCGGCAAGCGGCGTTATCTCGCGGATAATTCTTTGCCTGACGATGTTTATAGGACGTGTGGGACCTGTTTCATTTGCTATATCTCTGTCAGTTAAAAAGGATCGCAGAAGCAAAAACGAGGTCTTTCCGGACGGTAAAATGATGGTCGGATAAACTATAGCGTGTTCACATAAAGCTGATGTGCGGATTTTTGAACATAATTTTGTTGTATTTAAGGCAAAAATCCGCAGGAATACGCCCGTATTTCAAGGATTTTTAACGCAAAATACGTCAAAATTTGCCAAAAAGACGTGCGTCACGGTTTATGTGAACACGCTCTATATATTGAAAGGATATTCTATGCCTGAATACAGTTTTGAAAAGCTTCGGAACAAAGTGGAGATATGCGTTTCCGATGAACATAAATTCGGTACTGACGCATTTCTGCTTGCGGATTTTGCCGCTCCCAGACACAAGGATAAGGTCTGCGACCTGGGGACGGGCTGCGGGATAATACCGTTGCTTATGCAGATAAGCTTTGCACCGAGGATAATCTATTGTGTTGACATACAAAAACAGGCGATAGAGCAGCTTAATATTTCCGTGGAAAGAAATAAACTTGAAAATATTGTGCCTGTTTGCACTGATTTAAAAACTCTTTGGCAGGACGCTCCTGTCGGGCAGCTTGACGTTGTTACATGCAATCCTCCGTACAAGTCTGACGGCGCTGGTCTGCAAAGCCTTTCGGAAGCGCAGCGTATCGCACGGCACGAGATACTTTGCAATATCGGCGACGTGTGCTGGGCAGCGGAAAGATTGTTGAAATTCGGCGGCAAACTTTGTATCTGCAACCGTCCTGAACGGCTTGCGGATGTTGTTTCCGCTATGAGAGGCAACAATATCGAACCAAAAAGTCTGCGGTTCGTAAGCAAGACTCCCGCCGACCCGCCTTGGCTGTTCCTTATTGAGGGAAAAAAGGGCGGAAAGTCTTTTATGAAAGTTCTGCCGCAGCTTTATATCAATGGAAACGAGGGCTTTTCCGAGGAATTGCTGCAAATTTACGGCGGCGGAAAAACAAATTATTACCAGAGAGAAAAGGATTGATCTTATGTCTGAAAATATCGGACAGCTTTTTATTGTGGGTACGCCCATAGGCAACCTCGGTGATATTACATACCGTGCAGTGGAAACCCTTAAAGCCGTGGATTTTATCTGCGCCGAGGACACGAGAGTAACCGTAAAGCTCTTGAACCATTACGGGATAAAAAAGCCTATGATAAGCTATCATGAGCACTCGGAGCGGCACGTTTCAGACAAGATAATGAGCAAGATAATTTTGGGTGAAAGCTGCGCTGTTGTTTCCGACGCGGGTATGCCGTGTATTTCCGATCCCGGAGAGGATCTGATAAGACTTTGCATTGAAAATAATGTTCCGATTGAGGTAGTTCCCGGACCTACGGCAATGGCTTCGGCTGCTGCTCTCAGTGGGTTGACGGTATCCCGTTTCACATTCGAGGGATTTCTTTCGGTTGCAAAAAAGCAGCGTTACGCTCATCTTGAAAACGTTGCAAGGGAGACTCGCACACTGATATTTTACGAAGCTCCGCACAAGCTTTTAAATACACTGACAGATATGCTGAAATATCTGGGGGACAGGCGTATCTCCATATGCCGCGAGCTTACGAAAATTCATGAAGAGGTTTTCAGGACAACTCTTTCTGAAGCGGTGGAATACTATTCAGATAAAACTGCAAAGGGGGAATTTGTTCTTGTTGTTGAGGGATATGACCCTAAGGCGGAGCTTGCGGAAATTACTCTTGATGACGCGGTAATCGAAGCCGAACGTCTTATAGAAAGCGGCATGAAAGCCGTGGACGCCTGCAAGGAGGCTGCTAAAATAACAGGCTTCAAAAAAAGCGAGATTTATTCGGGTATACAGGAAAGGCAGGAAGTTAAGAAATGACAGTGCGTAATGGGACGGAGGCGGACAAGCGAATAATTTTTGAGCAGCGTCCGCAGGCGGAGCAGCTTTTTTCTGAGGACGGATATTTTCTCGTCGCTGAGAAAAACGGAGAAATTGCCGGATTTGCAGCGATGTTTTTACGCGATATCCCTGCTCCCGTGGGAGAACGTGAAGCTTTTATAAATGTTATTGATGTCTTTGAAAGCTATCAAAGGAAAGGCTTGGCAACTATGATGGTGCAGGAGGTACTTAAGCTTGAAAAGGATAAGGGCACGTATCAGGTGAGGGCGTACTGCGACATAGGCAATGAAGCGTCGCACAGGCTTTGGAGAAAGAACAAATTTGGTATTTCTCCGGTGAAAATGCCGGACGGCTCTATTGCCGGTTCGTTTGTTACATATGTACTGTAAATTTTTTTTGTGAATTTTTTCCGTTTCCTCTTTACATATGGCTGAAATTGGTGTAAAATAAATTAGATACTATATTGTCATGTGAAAGGGCGGTCGGTGCTTGTGTCAGAAAATGTTGTACAGCCGAAATATAAACGGGTTCTTCTTAAACTTAGCGGAGAGGCTCTCGCCGGTGAAAAGAAGATCGGTTTGGATTATTCCATTATTACGAAGATATGCGAAAGCATTAAAAAATGCGCTGATATAGGCGTTCAGATCGGTATTGTTGTAGGCGGAGGAAATTTTTGGAGAGGACGTTCCAGCGGCGCTATGGACAGAACGCGCGCCGATCACATAGGTATGCTTGCCACCACTATGAACGCTCTTGCCGTTGCGGATGTGCTTGAATCTCTCGGCGTTGACGTAAGAGTCCAGACAGCTATTGCTATGCATCAAGTCGCTGAGCCGTACATTAGAAACAAGGCTGTAAGGCACATGGAAAAGGGAAGAGTGGTCATTTTCGGCTGCGGCACGGGAAATCCGTTCTTTTCCACGGATACTGCTTCAACTTTGAGAGCCGCCGAGATAGAAGCGGATATCGTCCTTAAAGCCACAATGGTAGACGGCGTTTACGACAAAGACCCCAACAAGTACGACGACGCGGTAAAATTTGATGAGCTTAGCTTCAACGATATCCTTGTAAGAAATCTTGCGGTCATGGATAGCACGGCTGCCTCTATGTGCAAGGACAACAACATTCCTATTCTGGTGTTTAACCTTAAAAAACCGGATAATATTTATGACGCGTGCATTGGCAAGAGCGTTGGTACTCTTGTTATCGACCGTTAAAATGAACTGATACGGGTATTGCCTAAGGCAGGGGCTTTCCCGTAAAAAATCCTACTGTCGTGAAAAGGAGAATTTTTATGAACGAACAGATTAAAAACGCTGAAGGCAAAATGGAAAAATGCCTCAAAAGCCTTGAACACGAATTTTCCACAATAAGAGCGGGACGTGCTAACCCTGCAATTCTTGACAAGGTGCTTGTGGATTATTACGGAACTCCCACTCCCGTTCAGCAAATGGCGGCTATTTCGGTAGTTGAGGCAAGAAATCTTCTTATTCAGCCTTGGGACGTTTCCCAGCTCAAGGCTATAGAAAAGGCTATTATAAATTCCGATATAGGAATTACCCCTACAAACGACGGCAAGGCGCTTAGACTGGCTTTTCCTCAGCCTACCGAGGATCGCCGCAAGGAGCTTGTTAAGCAGGTGAAGAAGTTCGGAGAGGAAGCCAAGGTAACTCTCAGAAACGTAAGACGTGATACTCTTGAAAAATTCAAAACAATGAAAAAGAACAGTGAGATCACTGAGGACGACATGAAGGGTCTTGAAAAGGATATACAGAAGCTTACTGACAAGTTCTGCGACAACGTTGACTCCGTTGTTTCCGATAAGGAAAAAGAGATTATGTCTATCTGATTGGAGAATAGGTTGAGTACTGTTGATAAAAATAAGCTGCCCGTCCATATAGGCTTTATTATGGACGGAAACGGCAGATGGGCGCAGAAGCGGGGTCTGCCGAGAAAATTCGGACACCGCGAGGGAGCTTCGGCGTTCAGGAAAATTGCACGCTACTGCAAGAAAATAGGCATACGGTATGCTACGTTTTATGCGTTTTCCACGGAAAACTGGAGCAGACCTAAAGATGAGATAGACGAGCTTATGAAGCTTTTCAGCGAGTATATTGACGAGGTCAGCGATTACGCCGAGGAAAACACTCGTCTGATTTTTCTGGGCGATAAATCTGCTTTTGGCAAGGAAATGGCGGATAAAATGACCGAACTTGAAAAAGAGTCCCAGAATTTTAACGATATGACGATCTTGCTTGCGATGAATTACGGCGGACGAGATGATATAGTTCATGCGGCAAGGCGGATAGCAGCAATGGTCGAAAACAAGGAGATAAAACATTCCGACGTTGATGAGTCGCTTATTTCCGGACTGCTCTATACGGGAGGGATTCCCGATGCGGATCTGATAATACGTCCGAGCGGTGAGAAAAGACTGTCAAACTTTTTGATATGGCAGTCTGCCTACGCGGAATTTTACTTTACGGACGTTTTGTGGCCTGATTTTACTCCCAAAGAGTTGGATAAAGCTCTTGAGGATTTTGCTTCAAGAAAAAGGCGCTTCGGCGGGGTGTGACATTTTAAAAGTCTGATATCTCATACATAAAATAAAAGCAAATTTTACGGAAAAGGATGATATTAACAATGGGTACCCGTATTATTACAGCAGTGATCGGAATAGCGATAGCGATAGGCGTGCTGTTTTTGTCGACTACCCCTGTTTTTAATCTAACAGTTTCTGCAATTGCCGTTATTATGCTGTATGAACTTCTGACCGCCTGTGATTGTATCAAGCACAAATTCCACAGCATCGTTTGTGTTATTTTTGCCGCGGTTATGCCGTTCCTTGCGGAATTTGAGGGTATGGAAATGAAGTACATTGTTTCCACATCATGTATTTTTCTTGTGTTTGTCGGGTATATCGCGGAGCATAAGACCATATCTTTTGAAAAGATATGCTGTATGCTGGCGGTAACGCTTCTTTCCACGCTGTCAATGTGCTGTATCGTTTCACTTAAAAATCTTGACGCAACACACGGGGTCTGCTATGTAATTTTGTGTCTTGCGGGAGCATGGCTGGGCGATTCCGGTGCATATTTTGTAGGTACATTTTTCGGAAAGCACAAGCTTTGTCCCGAAATATCTCCTAAAAAAACTGTTGAGGGGGCAATCGGAGGCGTTTTAACTGTCGGATTGGTTTTTGCAGTTTATGCGTTTCTGTATAGATTGGTTATGGGACATTTCGGAGTGTTCTTTAGTGTGAATTACTTGTGGCTTGTGCTTATGGGAATTATTTGTGGTGTTCTCGGTATAGTGGGAGACCTTTCCGCCTCGCTGATAAAGCGTCAGTTCGGCATAAAGGATTTCGGCAATATCATGCCGGGTCACGGAGGGCTTATGGACAGGTTTGACAGCGTGCTTTTTGTTGCTCCGTTCATGATGTTCACGCTAAGCCATATTACATTATTCAGTTAAAAATTAGGACGAAAATCGGGCGTACAAAACAATTTGTACGCCTGATATGTGTTTTGCTCCTAAAATCTGATAAAAGTGTAAGACAAGGAAATCTGCATAAAAACACATATACGCAAGTTTTTGCGCAGATTTTTTATATACTTTTTGATTAGTTTTCAGTATGAAAGGAATTTTTGAAGTGAAAACTATTAATTTGATCGGTTCGACCGGGTCTATAGGGAAACAGACATTAGATGTTTGCCGCAAGCATAATATTACTGTGAGAGCTTTAGCGGCATACAGCAGCACAGCTCTGCTGGAAAGCCAGGCGAGAGAGTTTGCTGTGGAAAAGGTATGCGTTTACAGCGACGAGCATTATCTTGAAATGCGGGAACGGCTTGCCGATACGGGAATAAAAGTTCTGTGCGGAATGGAGGGGCTGTGCGAGATCGCTTCGGGCAAGAGCGCTGACTTATTTGTCAATGCTGTGGTTGGAATGGTGGGCTTGCTTCCTACTCTTACGGCAATAGAAAACGGCATGGATGTGGCTCTTGCCAACAAGGAGACCCTTGTTGCGGGAGGGCATATCGTTATGTCAGAGGCGGAAAAAAACGGTGTGAGGATATATCCGATAGACAGCGAGCATTCTGCGATATTTCAGTGTTTGCAGGGGAATGATTCCAAGCAGGTCAACAAAATTATTCTCACGGCTTCGGGCGGACCGTTTTTCGGTTTGAAAAAGTACGAGCTTGAGGACGTTACTGTTGAGCAGGCTCTCAACCACCCTAACTGGTCTATGGGAAATAAAATAACTATTGACTCCGCTACGCTTATGAACAAAGGATTGGAATTTATCGAGGCAAGGTGGCTTTTCGGGGTAAATCCGAGAAATATTGAGATAGTTGTGAACCGTGAAAGCGTTGTTCATTCCGCCGTGGAGTTCAAGGATCGTTCGGTAATCGCGCAGATGGGTGTACCCGATATGAAAATACCTATTCAGTACGCGCTTTTGTACCCTGAGAGGGCAGAATGTGATGTAAAGCCGTTGTCCCTTACGGACTATGGAACGCTTACTTTTTTCAAGCCGGATTTTGAAACATTTGACTGTCTCAGCGGCTGCATTGAGGCGATAAACCGTGGAGGAGCGTATCCATGCGTTGTGAATGCTGTAAACGAAGAAGCGGTAACATTGTTCCTTAACAGAGAGATATCGTTCCTTAAGATCGGGGAGTTGGTAAGAAAATCTCTTGACAGGATTCCCGAAATGCCATTTGATACTTACGAGGACATCAAAAGAGCCGAAATGGCTGCACGAAATTTTGTATATAACGAAATAAATTATTAAATGTGTAAGCGAGGTTTTATGAATACTTTTCTTTCAATTTTAATTGCCGCCGTGTTTTTTTGCCTTATAATAATTATTCACGAGTTGGGACATTTCACCGTTGCAAAGCTTTGCGGTATAAGAGTTGATGAATTTGCAATAGGGATGGGTCCCGCGATATTCAAAAAGCAGAAAGGTGATACCCTTTACACCGTGAGACTGCTTCCTATAGGAGGATTCTGTGCAATGGGTGAGGACGAGGAGCGTGATACGCCTGATTCGTTCCGTCAAAAGCCTGTGTGGGCGAGAATGGCTACTATTGTGGCGGGTGCGGTAATGAACCTTATTCTCGGTTTTATTCTTTCGGTAATTCTTATTCTTGTGGAGGGCGGTGCGGTATCCACGCAGATAGTTTGGTTTTCCGAGGACGCTGCAAGTTCCCGGTATGGTTTACAGCTTGGTGACGAGATCACGAAAATAAACGGCGTTCATATCTTTTCGGTAAAGGACATTACCTATCAGCTCGGAAACGACGAGGACGGCGTTGTTGATTTTGTGGTAATGCGGAACGGCGAAAAGGTGACGGTAAACGGCGTAAAATTTGCAATGGAAACCGATAAGGAAACGGGAAAAAATACTTTGATCTATGATTTCAAGGTGCTTAAGGAAAAGGCAACTCCCGCAAATATCATTCCTTACGGGTTTAAAAATGCTGTTTATTACGGCAGGATTGTTCTTATGTCTTTGAGGGACATAATTGTCGGAAAGTATGGGCTTAACGATTTGCAGGGTCCGGTGGGGATAGTCACGGTCATTGGGGACGTTACAGAAAAAAGCGGTTTTGATTTCAGTTTTATTCTGGATATTGCCACTCTGGTGACGATAAATATCGGTATTTTTAACCTGCTTCCGCTTCCTGCGTTGGACGGAGGACGGTTTGTCTTTCTTATTATAGAGGCGATACGGCGCAAGGCTTTGAAAGCGGAAACCGAGGGTATGATACATTTTGTGGGATTTGCGGCGTTGATGCTGCTGATGATATTTGTTACTTTTAACGATGTTAAAAATATATTTGTAAAATAATCGGGGGATAAAAAATGAGCAGCTTTACCAAAAAATACAGCGAAGAGGAAATGAACTCAGCTCTCGGCGAGCTTCTTATAGGTGGAGAACAACTTGAAACGGCGGTGTACTGTCTTTTCAAGTCAACGGGCTTTTTTGCAAGCAGCAGTGATATTATTACAGGTTACGCGGGGGTAACCGATATGGGGCGGTTCGTTTGCTGCAAGTACCATACTATCAGCGACGAGTCCGCTGCCTACAATATGGAGGATATTGTTCAGATAAAAATAAAGTCCATGCTCTTTGGTCAGAAAGTTGTTACATTGGTTTTCGACGACGGTAAAAAGCGGACGGTGAAATTTCAGCTTGCGCCTAAGGTGGCAGGTTCGAAGCTGCCGAATCAGGAACTGAATACAGAAAAAATGCTTGAGATTCTTGAAGCAAAGAAGAATAAGCTGTAAGTATATGAAAAATGGCTGATATTATTTTTGAAAAAGCTGAAATGTCCGATATAGCTTCATTGATTGGACTTAGAACAGCATATCTGCTTGAGGACTATGTTACTATTCCGCAGGAACAGCTTGATAAAATTTCCGAAAAGCTGCCTGAGTACTTTCGCAGGCATTTGAACAAGGACTGCTTTGTGTACACGGCTAAATCAGAAAATGAGACGGTAAGTTGCTGCTTTCTGACAGTTTCCGAGAAGCCGTCAAATCCGTCTTTTATCAACGGTTTTGTTGGTACTGTGATGAATGTTTACACAAAGCCCGATCATAGGAGAAAAGGTCTTGCGGGAAAGCTGCTGAAAATGCTGCTTGATGATGCCGAAAAAATGGGACTTGACTTTGTGGAGCTGAAAGCTACCGATTCGGGTTACAGTTTGTATAAATCGCTTGGATTTAAAGATTCGGTGTCAAAATATCATAATATGAGGATAGCCATTAATTCTGATAATACGCTTTGAAATATAAGGAGACGCTATGG
Organism: uncultured Clostridia bacterium; assembly: GCA_947089135.1. Lineage (GTDB taxonomy): Bacteria > Bacillota > Clostridia > Oscillospirales > Ruminococcaceae > RGIG8773. The sequence goes on along the minus strand of CAMUJF010000005.1, from coordinate 116,098 downwards.
AATATAAAAACGTACAAGATATCGCAAAAGAAACAATGTCATACATAAAAACGGTTATAGCACCAGGAATAAAGCTTACTGACGTAAGAGAGCTTTGCGAGGATAAAATGATGTCATTGGGTGCAGACTCTTTCTGGTACTGGGATATAGGCGCATTTGTGTTTTCAGGCGACGAGACTGCTGTATCTGTATCCGGCAGGGAGTATGTTACGTCGGACAGGCTTATCGGAAGTGACGATATCATTACTATTGACCTTAGTCCGCAGAATAACAATATCTGGGGAGATTACGCTCGGACTGTCGTTATTGAAAACGGTTCCGTTATTGGGCATATAGACGAGATAAAAAATGCGGAATGGCGCGGCGGCTTGCTTATGGAGGAATGTCTGCACCGTGAATTGATGGAATTCGTTACGCCGCGGACTTCATTTGAAGAGTTGTATTATCACATAAACGGTATGATAACCGGCAGCGGTTTTGTTAACCTTGATTTTATGGAGAATTTGGGTCACTCTATTGTCAAGGATAAGAATGAACGTATCTACATAGAAAATGGAAATAAAACACAGCTTTCGGAGGTTGGATACTTCACTTTTGAGCCGCATATAAGCGTACCGACTTCGATGTACGGCTATAAAAAAGAAAATATTTATTATTTTTCGGGAAATAAATTAAAGGAACTATGAAAGGCGGTATAATATGCGTTCTGTACACGCTGTAAAGGTTGGAAACTATACACTGGGCGGTAAAAAAATTTACATACAATCCATGCTTAACGTCCCTGCAAGCGATATTGAGGGAAGTGTCCGTCAGGCGACAGAGCTTGAAGAAGCGGGCTGCGAGATAATCCGCGCGGCAATTCCCAACATGGAGGCGGTACGGCTTATTCCTGCCATAAAAAGCGCGGTGAAAATACCTCTTGTGGCGGATATTCATTTCGATTACAAGCTTGCTTTGGAAAGCGTTTCTGCGGGTATCGACAAAATACGGATAAATCCCGGAAATATTGGGAACTTTGACAGGGTAAAGGCTGTGGCAAAGGTTTGTACCGAAAAAAATGTCCCTATAAGGATAGGGGTAAATTCCGGCTCTCTGGAAAAGGATATTCTTGCAAAGTACGGTTCACCCACGGCGGAGGCTCTTTGCGAGAGCGCACTTCGCCATGCGGAGCTTCTGGAGCGGTGCGATTTTCACGATATTGTTATTTCCATAAAGTCCTCGGACGTTCCCACTATGATAAAAGGATATCGGCTTCTTGCTGAGCAGACTGATTATCCGCTCCATTTGGGAGTTACTGAGGCAGGTACAAAGCGAATGGGCATAATAAAATCCGCAGTGGGAATAGGTTCCTTGCTTGCTGACGGGATAGGGGAAACTATTCGCGTTTCTCTCACCGCAGACCCGGTTGAGGAAATTTATGCGGCAAAGGATATTTTGTCCGCAGTCGGCAGGAGCAGCGGTGTAAAGCTTGTTTCCTGTCCTACCTGCGGGCGCACTAAGATAGACCTTATTTCACTTGCTGAAAAAGTTGAAGAGTCGATCAGGTACATTGACAAGGACATAACCGTGGCAGTAATGGGCTGTGTGGTGAACGGTCCCGGCGAAGCACGTGAAGCTGATGTGGGTATTGCAGGCGGAGACGGTTGCGCAGTACTTTTCCGAAAAGGTGAGGTAGTGCGCAAGATACCCGAAGATGACATACTGGCAGAGCTTTTAAAGGAAATAGAAAAACTTTAGGAGTCGGTGAAATGTTTAAAAATAAATTTTTAAACTGCGAGTTTTGTTTTCCTCGCTAAAGCTCGGAATTTCGCTTCGCGAAACCACAAAACGTCTAAAGGAAGGAGGACACATTTTTCCTGTCGGAAAAATGGTCACAAAGATGCTTATAAAGGAACTTTTTTCCGACTTTATTTCGGACATACCAAATTCTATTGGCAGAGGAGAGGCTCTGAAGCTTGTTCATAATGAAAAAAAACGCGAACTGACGGTATTTGCATCATACGAACAGGTGCAGAAATACGATTATGTAATTGATTTTGAAAAGTCAATGAAAAATAATCTGGGTATCGGTGCATTTACATTAAACTGCCGCTACAGTCCTGCTCTTTTTAATGAAAAATGTATGCCGGATATTGTGTCAATGTTAAAGCGCAGACTGTACGTTGTCAATGGTCACCTCGATAATGCGGATTATGCTTTCAGTGATAATACAGTTACTGTAAATGTTAACGGTGCGGGCTGCGGTACTCTGAAAAAGGCGGGAGCCGATACCGAGCTTGAAAAGCTTATAAGAGAGGTTTTTTCTGCAAATATCAAAGTTGTTCTGGAGGAGGGGAATTTTCAGCCTGCCGAAGACGATTATGCTGAAAGAATGGCTCAGGTAATTTCGGAAATGCCTGCTCCGAGGGAGGTACCTCTGGAAGAACGGTATATGGACGGCAGAGGGATACAATCTGTTCCGAAGGAACCTGTTATTACAATTGACTTTAAAGACCTTCCTATTCTTAAAGACGGCGCAAAACTTATCAAGGGCAGGACAATAGATTCGCCTGTTACTAATATCTCTGACATTACGAGCAAGATGAACAATATTACCGTGTGGGGAGATGTTTTTGATTATTCCGAAAAGGAGATACGAACCAAAAACGGCGAAAAGCGCGTGGTGTCAATGAGTATAACAGATTATACAAGTTCAATTTCTGTTAAAAGCTTTGAGAACAAGGAGGACGAAAATGTTCTTGCGGCGTTTAAAAAGGGCGGTACTGTTCTTCTCAAAGGCAAAGCCGATTTTGACACTTTTGACAATGAATTTGTGATAAAAGCCAACGATATCATGCAGGTCGTTAAAACAGAACGCAAGGACATTGCCGAGGAAAAGCGCGTTGAACTTCATCTCCACACAAATATGTCCGCGATGGACGCGATAACTCCTGCTTCAAAGCTTGTTGAAAGAGCATATTCGTGGGGACACACCGCTATGGCTATCACAGACCACGGTGTTGCTCAAGCATTTCCCGAAGCGGCTTCGGCTGCTGCAAAGATACGAAAGAACGGCGGTGACTTCAAAGTCATATACGGCTGTGAGGCGTACTCGGTAAATGACAGGACTAATGCTGTCAACGTGTTCAAGGACGTTTCCCTGAACGGAGAGGTGATCGTTTTCGATATTGAGACCACCGGTTTCAGCGCGCAGGGTGACAGGATAATTGAGATAGGTGCGGTAAGAGTAAAGGGTCTTGAAATTGAAGATACATTTCAAACTTTTGTAGATCCTGACAGGAAGATACCTGCACGCATAACCGAGCTTACAAGCATTACGGATGATATGGTAAAGGGCGCGCCGTCTCAGGAGGAAGCAATAAAAAAATTTATAGAATTTTGCGGACAGGCTCCTGTACTTATAGCTCATAATGCAAGCTTTGACTGTTCCTTTATAACAGCAGGCTGTGAAAGGTACGGAATAAATTTCAGCTTTTCAACCATTGACACGGTCAAAATGAGCAGAAGTATGCTACCTCACCTTAAAAAGCATAAGCTTGACTATGTTGCCAAAGAACTTGGTTTGGGCGACTTTAATCATCACCGTGCGGACGACGATGCAAAAATACTGGCGAGAATTTACATAGTTCTTATCGGAAGGCTTATTGCAGAACATAAAATATCCAATATCAGCGAGATAAACAAGTGCGTGCTTAACGTTGATCCGCGGTCGCTCAGGTCGTATCATCAGATCATTCTTGTTAAGAATGCGATCGGCTTGAAAAATCTTTACAAGCTTATTTCTTACGGAAATATCAAATACTATAAGCGTAATCCGCGTATACCTATTTCCGAACTTATGGCTCACCGCGACGGACTCATCGTGGGCAGCGCCTGCGAGGCGGGAGAGGTATTTTCGGCTGTAAAGGACGGTCACCCTTGGGAAAGTATTAAGGAGACAGCCCGGTTTTATGATTATCTGGAAATACAACCTATCGAAAATAATTCATTTCTTATTCGTGACAGCGAGTACCCCAACATCAATTCCGAAGAGGATTTGAGAGACCTTAACAGAAAAATTGTAAAACTTGGTGAAGAGCTTAACATTCCCGTAGTAGCGACCTGTGACGTTCACTTTATGGACAAGGCTGACGGTATTTTCAGAAAGATACTGACTTACCAAAAATTCAAGGATGCGGGCGATCAGGCTCCGCTGTACTTCCGTACAACGGACGAAATGCTGGAGGAATTTTCCTATCTTGGCAAGGAAAAGGCTTATGAGGTGGTTGTTACCAATACTAACAAGATCGCGGATATGGTAAGTCCCGATGTTGTGCCTATTCCTCCGGGAACGTTTACTCCCGAAATCCCCGGTGCGGAAGAGGACTTAGAGCGTATTTCATGGGAACGGTGTAAGTCAATTTACGGCGATCCTATTCCCGAACTTGTTGCGAAACGTCTTGACCGTGAGCTTACGTCTATCATAAAGCACGGTTTTGCGGTTCTGTATATGATCGCTCAAAAACTTGTTGCCAATTCAAATGAGCACGGATATCAGGTCGGTTCCCGTGGTTCGGTAGGTTCGTCATTTGTAGCTTCAATGGCGGGAATCTCCGAGGTAAATCCGCTTTCGCCGCACTATGTTTGCCCCAACTGTAAGCACAGTATTTTTATTACGGACGGTTCGGTTGGTTCGGGATACGATCTTCCGCCCAAGGACTGCGAGAAATGCGGTACTCCATATAACCGCGACGGACACGATATTCCTTTTGAAACGTTTTTGGGATTTGACGGAGACAAGGCTCCCGATATCGATCTCAACTTTTCAGGTGAATATCAGACCTTTGCTCACAAGTACACGGAGGAACTGTTCGGCAAGGATAACGTTTTCAAGGCGGGTACTATCGGTACTGTTGCGGATAAGACAGCTTACGGCTATGTTAAGCATTATCTTGACGAGCGTGGAGAGATTGCTTCAAAGGCTGAGATAAACCGTCTTACTATCGGCTGCACGGGTGTTAAGCGCACTACCGGTCAGCACCCTGGGGGAATGGTAGTCGTTCCCTCAAAGTTTGAGGTGTACGACTTTACTCCCGTTCAGCACCCTGCGGAGGATCCTAATTCTATCTTTACTACTACTCACTTTGACTTCCATTCGCTTCATGATACCATTCTGAAGCTTGACGAGCTTGGACACGATGTTCCGACGCTTTACAAACATCTTGAGGACATGACGGGAAGAAAAACAGGCGATATTTTTCCCGGAGACGAAAAGGTAATAAGCCTTTGTACTTCTACGGAGGCATTGGGTGTAAGACCGGAGGATATTGACTGCGAAACCGGAACGTTGGCTATTCCCGAAATGGGTACGCCCTTTGTGCGCGGAATGCTTATTGAAGCTAAGCCGAAGAACTTTTCCGACCTTTTGCAGATATCCGGACTTTCACACGGTACAGACGTTTGGCTGGGAAATGCACAGGAACTTATCAAGGAAAATATTTGTACAATTTCCGACGTTATCGGAACCCGTGACAGTATTATGACTTACCTGATCTACCACGGACTTGATCCAAAGCTGTCATTTAAAATTATGGAGATAACCCGTAAGGGAAACGCTCCGAAGCTTCTTACCGAGGAAATGAAGCAGGATATGCTTGCTCACGACGTTCCGCAGTGGTACATAGACAGCTGCTTGAAGATCAAGTATATGTTCCCGAAGGCTCATGCGGCAGCTTATGTTACAGCTGCAATGAAGCTGGGGTGGTACAAGGTTTACGAGCCTCTGGCATTTTATGCGACAATATTTACGGTTCGGGGAGAGGATTTTGACGCGGAGACTGCGGTACAAGGCAGGGAAGCGGTGAAATTCAAAATATCGGAGCTTCGTAATAAGGGAAACGAGCGTACGGCAAAGGAATCGTCCACATATGATATGCTGATGATAGTGAACGAAATGATGGCGCGCGGGTTTGAGTTCCTGCCTATTGATATTTATAAGTCGGATGCGGAAAAATACAAGATAGAGGACGGAAAACTGCGGCTGCCGTTTTGTTCGGCAAAGGGCGTTGGAGTAAATGCTGCAAAGGCAATATACGACGCTGTTCAGGAGGGAGATTTGCTTTCGATTGACGAGCTTCAGGAACGTAGCGGTGCAACAAAGTCGGTCATTGAAACTCTTGAAAGTATTGGCGCGCTTGAAGCTTTGCCTAAGTCAAATCAGATATCGCTGTTCTGAAAATTGTAAATATTTTAAAAATCTATTGACAATTGGAATGTGATATGGTATTATGATATCAAGATACTAAATTATCACTTTACAATAATAAAGGAGATAGCAGATGAACAGATACGATCTTATCACTCCGGAGGGAACAAGCGATCTGCTTTTTGAGGATTGCGCGATGCGCCGCAGCCTTGAAGAAAAGCTTTCCGGGATATTCAAATCAAAGGGCTACTGCGAAATAGTTACCCCCGGACTTGAATTTTTTGACGTGTTCAACCTTAATTCAAGATACTTCCCGCAGGAAAGTATGTACAAGCTTTCCGACAATAAGGGGCGGCTACTTGTAGTTCGTCCCGATTCGACGATGCCTATTGCGCGCGTTGCGGCTACAAGGCTTCGGGACGCAAGGCTTCCGTTGAGGCTTTACTACCGCCAGAATGTGTACCGCAACAAACCGATTATGCGAGGCAGAAGCGACGAGATACACCAAATGGGAATAGAACTTATTGGTTCGGATTCAAAAAGAGCCGATCTTGAAGTTATTTCCAACGCCATAGAGGTGCTGGCTTCCTTTGAGAATGAGGATTTCCGCTTTGAGATCGGGGATATTGGATTCTTCCGTGAGCTTGTAAACAAGCTTGACGCGGATAATGCCGTAAAAGAAGAGATACGCAGTCTTATTGAGGTAAAGAATTATCCCGCTTTGAACGACTTGCTGGACAGTATCGGAGACAACGAAATAACAAATGCTCTGAAACAACTTCCGAGGCTTTTCGGCGGCGAAGAAGTATTTGACAAAGCTGCGGAGCTTTACAATGACGAAAATATAAGAGGGGTAATTTCGGAACTAAGGAGCTTGTACAACAGTCTTATAGAGCTTGGCTACGGAGGAAAAATAACTATTGATCTGGGTATCGTAAACAAGCTTGACTATTACACGGGCGTTGTTATGAAAGGATATTTGCGCGGTTACGGAGACGCTGTTCTTTCGGGAGGACGCTATAACAAGCTCTTGGCTGAATTTGGATATGATGTTCCGGCAACCGGTTTTGCAGTAAATGTGGATGCCGCGGCAAAGGTAATGAAGCAGTCTCATAAATATTCGGCTCCGATACCCGACGTTATAGTTTACGGTGCGGACGGTTTTGTAATGGAGGCTATAAAGTACGCAAACGATCTTAGGGGAAAGGGTCTTATTGTTGAAAATTCTGTTTTCGATTCTTACGGCAGGACAAAAGAGTATGCTGCCGAAAAAGGAATTGCAAAAGCTGTATGCGTTGACAAAGAAATTTTAACGGAGAATATAGCCGAGGAGGGCGGACAAAATGGATAATGAAAAAAGACCGTTGAGGATTGCTCTCACAAAGGGCAGACTTGAAAAGGATACGGTGGGTCTTCTTGAAAAGATAGGATATGACTGCTCTGCTGTCCGCGATAAGGGAAGAAAGCTTATACTTCCTGTGGGAGATACGATAGAAGTGGTTCTGGCAAAGGCTGCTGATGTTATTACTTATGTTGAGCACGGCGTTTGCGATATGGGCGTTGTGGGCAAGGATACCATTATGGAAATGAGCGGCAAGTTTTTTGAGCTTGCAGATTTAGGTTTCGGCAGGTGTAAGTTTGCACTGGCGGGCAGAAAGGGCGTTGACTTTTATCAGGGGTACGGCGTAAAGACAATTGCAACAAAGTACCCAAATGTGTCCCGTGCCTTTTTTGAAAAAAAGGGTATGGACGTTGACATAGTAAAGATAGAGGGCAGTGTTGAACTTGCTCCGCTTTTAAATCTTTCGGACGCTATTGTTGATATTGTGGAGACGGGTACTACGCTTAAAGAAAATGGTCTTGAAGTTTTCGAGGACATTGCTCACATTTCCGCAAGGCTTATTGTGAATATGGTAAGTCTGAAGCTGAGGCAGCGGGAAATAGAGTCTCTGATTAAGCTTATTGAAGAAAATTTATGAAAGGACATGCCAAAAGATGATAAGAAAGATTATTGCCGACGGTAAAAGTGAAATAGAGTTCCTTAAAGAAGTTGACAAGCGCAACGGCGAGACGGACAAAAAGGTCACTGAGATAGTTTCCGAAATAATTGAAAATGTAAAAGAGAACGGCGACAAAGCTGTTAATGAATATACCGAAAAATTTGACGGCAAGCTGCCGGAATATTATGAAGTGCCGCTTGACGTTATCCACGACGCTCTTGACGATGCGGACGAGGATTTTGTAAACGCGCTTCTTGACGCGATGGAGAATATCGCGGCGTTCCACCACAGGCAAAAGGAGCAGGGCTTTATCGATCCTCACGACAATGGAGTTATTCTCGGTCAGAGGGTAAGAGGTCTTGAAAGGGTAGGACTTTACGTTCCCGGAGGAACTGCGGCTTATCCCTCGTCGGTGCTTATGAACGCAATTCCCGCAAAAATAGCAGGGGTCAAGGAGATAATAATGGTTACTCCGCCGCTAAAAGACGGCACTCCGAACAAGGATATTCTTGTTGCAGCTTCGGTATGCGGGGTTGACAGGGTGTTCCTTGCGGGAGGAGCTCAGGCTGTTGCGGCTCTTGCCTACGGTACGGAAACTATTCCAAAGGTGGACAAAATCGTGGGGCCCGGAAATATTTTTGTTGCAACGGCGAAAAAGCTTCTGTATGGCAAAGTGGACATTGACATGATAGCAGGGCCAAGTGAAATTCTTGTTGTTGCGGACGAAACAGCGGAGCCGAAATACCTTGCGGCAGACCTTATGTCCCAGGCTGAGCATGACAAGCTTGCTTCCGCAATACTCATTACCACAAGCGAAAAGATTGCGGACGAGACGATAGCCGAGCTTGAAAAGCAGGTCAAGGAGCTTTCAAGACGTGAAATTATTGAGAAATCCCTGTCGGATTACGGCGCGATAATCGTCACGGACTGCCTCAAGTGCGCCATAGAGCTTGCCAACGGGCTTGCTCCCGAGCACCTTGAATTGCAGGTGGAAAATCCGCTTCAGTATATCGGTCAGATAGACAACGCGGGTTCGGTGTTTTTGGGCAAATACGCTCCGGAGCCTTTGGGGGACTATTTTGCGGGACCGAACCACGTCCTGCCAACAAGCGGTACGGCAAGATTTTTCTCGCCACTTTCGGTAAACAGCTTTACGAAGCGTTCAAGCTTTATTTACTACACCGAGCAGGCGCTGCTTGACGCGCGGGATGATATTGTCTGCATTGCGGAAAAAGAGGGGCTTACAGCTCACGCCAACGCTGTAAAGGTGAGATTTAAATAAGTGTATAATTTATATGGCAGGGGAAATTTTCCTCTGCCTTTAAGCGAGTAAAAACGAGCAAATGAAAGGAAATAAAAATGTACGAATTAAATTCAAAGCTTAAAAAGGTAGAACCCTACGACTCCGTGGAGGGACAGTACAAAATAAGACTTGACGCAAACGAATCTTATTTTAATGTAAACGAGATTCTCGGCGACAAAATTGCCGAGGAAATAAAAAAGGTGGATATGAACCGTTACCCCGACCCGCTGGCGACCCCTGCGGTAAAGGCTTTTTCGGATTTTTACGGCGTACCTGAAAAATACGTCACGGCGGCGAACGGTTCCGACGAGCTTATAAGCATTATCACAAGCTGTTTTCTTGAAAAGGGAGACAAAATTTTAACTCTGTCTCCCGATTTTTCAATGTACGCATTTTACGGCAGTCTGTACGAGCTTAACGTTGAGTCCCTGCCTAAGGAAGCTTCTTTGCAGATAAGCATACCGAAAGTCATTTCCTACTGTAACAATAATAAAATAAAGGCGGTGATTTTTTCAAATCCATGCAACCCCACGTCTCTCGGCGTTACAAAGCAGGACATCATCAAGCTTGTAAAAAATGTTTTTTGCCTTGTAATTGTGGATGAGGCGTACATGGATTTCTGGGATCAGAGCGTCCTTGACGAAATTGAAAATTACGACAATCTTATAATACTTAAAACCTGTTCAAAATCAATGGGTCTTGCAGGAATAAGAATGGGTTTTGCAGTCGCTGGAGATACCATTACAACAGCGCTCAGGAGCGTTAAGTCGCCGTATAATACGGACACCATTTCACAGGCGGTATGTAAGGCGGTGCTTAGTGAAAAGGACATTCTTGACAAATTCTGCGCAGAAATTATTGAGAGCAGAAAGTCTTTGCAGGAACAGCTTCTTGCGCTTTCAAAAAAGTATGTGAAGCTTGAAAAGGTGTATGATTCGGTAACAAATTTCGTTTTTATCAAAACATCGCTGTCACAGGAAATATATGAACGGCTTCTTGAAAAATCCATATCTATCAGATATATGGGAAGCTATATACGCATTACGGCGGGAAATCCCGAAGAAAACGCTGCTGTTATAAAGGCATTGGACGAAATTCTCGGCGACATTGAAAAGGAGGATCAGATGTGAGAACTGCTGAAATTACAAGAAAGACAAAGGAAACTGATATTTATGTAAAGCTTGATCTTGGCGGTGTAAACGTTGATATTTCCACGGGAATAGGTTTTTTTGATCATATGCTCACGGCTTTTGCGGTACACGGTGGAATGGGTCTTACCGTAAAAGCAGAGGGAGATCTTCACGTTGACGGACACCACACAGTTGAGGACGTTGGAATAGTACTCGGCAAGGCTTTCAAAGAGGCTATCGGCGATATGAAAGGCATTGCCCGTTACGGGACGGCTTTTATCCCCATGGACGAGGCTCTCGGATTTGCAAGCATTGACATAAGCGGCAGACCTTTTCTCGTGTTCAACGCGGAGTTTTCCGATGACAGAATAGGTGATTTTGACACCTGTCTTGCGGAGGAATTTTTCCGCGCGTTTGCGTTTAACGCGAGTGTTACTCTGCATCTTAAATGCGAGTACGGCAAAAACGATCACCACATTGCGGAGGCTCTTTTCAAGGCTGTGGCGCACGCATTGAAAGCTGCAAAAGCAGTGTCGGGAAACGAAATTCTTTCAACAAAGGGAGTGCTTTGATGATTGCGGTAATTGATTATGGCGCAGGAAATATTTTCAGCGTGAAAAACGCGCTGGATTATCTTGGCTGCGAAAATAAGCTTACTAAGTCCGCCGACGAATTAAAAAACGCCGACGGCATAATTCTGCCGGGGGTGGGGGCGTTTCCCCGCGCAATGAAAATGTTGAACGAAAGCGGTCTTGTTGACACTATTAAGGACGAGGCGAAAAAGAAGCCATTTTTGGGAATATGTCTCGGTATGCAGCTTCTTTTCGAGAAAAGCTTTGAGTTTGAGGAGTGTGCGGGTCTGGGACTTATTGGCGGTTATATTGACAAAATTCCCGAAATGGGGCTTGTTATCCCTCACATGGGTTGGAATAAACTGGAGGTGCAGCATGACTGTCCGCTTTTTGAAGGAATTTCCGATAACGAGTACGTTTATTTTGTGCACTCCTACGAGGCGTTTTGTGATGATAAAAATTTGTACGCTTACTGCGAGTATGGCGGAAAAGTTCCCGCTGTTGTTTCGGACGGCAAAACCGTTTTCGGAGCGCAGTTCCACCCTGAAAAAAGCGGCGAGACAGGTCTGAAAATGCTGAAAAATTTTGTGGGAATGGCAGGGAATTGAGTTAAATTATGTTTAAGTTTTTTAAGCTTTTTGGCAGTCAATATCTTGGTTTTTGGGTATTTGGCTTGCTGTTGTTTGCTGTGCAGGAAATTCCCTATATGGTAATGCCGTTGTTCAAATTACAGACAAATCCAATTATGAATATGACGGAATCGTCACCGATCCTTGAAATATTGGAAAAGGTTCTCGGCTCGCTGTGTATAGCCCTTATGCTCTTTATCGTAAATAAAGATTCAAATTTATTTTTGCCCGCGGATGGTAAAGAAAAAATATTTTTTGTTCTGGCAGCTGCAGTTTTGCTGTTAAATTTTATCGGGTGGGGCATATATTTCGGCGGACATCAAAGTGTTTTTGTAATGATGTTTTTTATAGTTCTTCTGCCGCCCATGTATTACTTTTTTATAGGTATTTGGAGAAAAAATATTTTATTGACGGTTATGGCAGTTCCGTTCTTAATAATTCATTTTATTCATGTTTTGGGAAATTTAAAATTGGAAAATAAATTTTGATTTATTATAGGGAATTGAAAACGAAAAAATGGGAATGACGAGGTAAAAACCGTGAATGAAAAGAAAAGGAGATCTTTTATGAACGTATTGCTGACTTCCTGCGGTTTGGAAACGGAGACGATTGAAAAGGCATTTAAAAATATGCTGCCGAAGTCCCCGTCTGAAATAAAGGCAATATTTATTCCAACGGCTGCCAATTTCGCCGATGCGATAGAGGTGCTGCCCAAATGTTTGAATGACCTGCTTAAATGCGGTATAAAATAAAAAAATATAATTTGTTTAACAGTAATTACAGCAATTCTAACTTCTATCCTCTAAAAATCTAATTTCTGAAAGGAGAAAAATTATGTTGGCAAAAAGAATTATACCGTGTCTTGACGTTCGTAACGGAAAGGTTGTCAAGGGCGTGAATTTTGAGGGAATAAAAGAGGTCGGCGACCCTGTTGAATGTGCTTACGAATACAATTTGCAGGGAGCGGACGAAATCGTTTTTTATGATATAACCGCTTCTCACGAGGGCAGGGGAGTTATGTTGGACGTTGTCCGCGAGACTGCCAAAAAAGTGTTTGTACCCCTTACAGTGGGCGGCGGCATAAAGACCGTTGACGACATTAGGGACACGCTGCGGGCGGGCGCGGACAAGGTTTCCGTAAACTCTCAGGCGGTACAGAATCCGCAGCTTATCAAGGATGGAGCGGACATTTTCGGCAGCCAGTGCATATGCGTCGGTATTGACGCAAAAAAGGTCTCCGACGGCAAGTGGACGGTCTACATCAACGGCGGCAGGATTGACATGAAGCTTGACCTTATCGAATGGGTGAAAAAAATCGAACAGCTCGGCGCTGGAGAGATTTGCCTTAACTCAATTGACACCGACGGAGTTCGGGAGGGCTTTGATATTCCCATGCTGAAAGCGGTGTGCGGCGCGGTGAAAATCCCCGTTATAGCAAGCGGCGGCGCGGGAAAGCTTTCCGATTTTGCGGACGTATTTGAGAAAACCGACTGCTCGGCGGCTCTTGCGGCTTCGCTGTTCCATTTCAAGGAACTTACCGTTGGACAGGTCAAGGAGGACTGTCGCGGCAAGGGTATTCCTGTGAGGTAATGAATGACAATATGAAACAGTATAAATTCACTTTTGACATTTGTGGACTTGCAATTTTCCTGATAATAATGATACCGAATTTTATTTGGTTTGCCGTCCCCGTGCCTAACGATATTTTGAGAGCGGAATCCAAAACCGCGGTAATTGATGCGATAGGTTCTGTATGTCAGGTACTGCTTGTCGCGGCGCTGTGTTTTATTGCAAATAAAAATTGCGGCAAACTTCGTATTACGCCGAAAATAATTGCCGCGGCTTGCTGCATAATTATTTATTTTGTTGGCTGGGGACTTTATTATGCCGGAATTATCGCGCCGTTTGTGATAATTGGTCTTACTCTGCCGCCGTGTCTGGCGTTTCTGTTTTATGCTTTGGACAGAAAAAATTTTATTGCTGTAATTTTTATTTCGGCGTTTACGGTGTGCCATTTTATTTACGGTGCAGTGAATTTTATATTGTAATCATTGGGTGCAAAAATGAAAAAGATAAAAGCGTTTGAACCGGTGGGTATTTATATTTTTCGGCGCGTTTCATTTACATAGGATATGGGGAATTATTGACAGAAAATCATATGCGGATTTCTGGCTTGGGATCATGGAGAACAGGGGCGCGCTTTATTATGCGCTTATGGGGATTCTTGCGGGACTTCGTATATGCGGGATAGTAACGTTCCTGAAAAATCTGCACAATAATTTTTGGCGGGGGTGGATATATATTTTCTGCGGCGGGTATCTGTTGTTTGACCTGTTTGCAATTATAACGGGTTTGGAATTCTGGCACGAGCTTATATTAAAAATGTTTGATATATCCGCTTCTTACTGGAATTTGGTTTGGGGGTTATTTATTGTTCTCGGTGGATTTTCGTTTTGATTGGGTATCTTTTTGCTGCGGAAATTACAGAAAAGCAAATAGTAAAAGAGGTATTTAGATATGAAATTAATAAAATTAACTGATTGCCAAAAAGAAGATATATACAATATTTTTTCAATTGCGGACGAGCTTATTGACGGAAAATATACGGATTCCTTGAAAGGAAAAAGCGTTGTGATGTTTTTTTCGAATTCAAGTATCAGAACGAGAGTTACTTTTGAAAAAGGCATATATTTATTAGGCGGACAGCCGATATTGTTTCCTACTGAAACGCTGGATAAAAAAGAAGACTTGAAGGACGTGTGCGGCTATTTAAACAACTGGGCTGACGTTATAATTGCAAGACATAAAAATATAGGCGTTCTTGAAGCACTTGCGAAATACTCTGCTGTTCCCGTAATAAACGCTATGACCGATATAAATCACCCATGCGAAATTCTGTCCGATATGTACGCGCTTTCAAAAATCAGGGACGATTTTACAAAGGACAAATATTTGTTTGTCGGTAAAAAAGGAAACATAGGTCTTGCTTGGAAAGAAGCCGCCGAAATTATGGGCTTTAAACTGGAGCAATGCTGTGCAAAGGGGTACGAAATAGACGGAATGAAAGTACACTATAATATCTGCGAGGCGGTAAAAGACAAGGACATTATATGTACAGATTGTCTGCCGGCTGATATTGTCGGCGATTTTAGAAGTTGTCAGGTTACCAATGAAATAATGGATATGGCAAACAAGGGCGCGGTGTTAAATCCATGTCCGCCTTTTTACAGAGGTGAAGAGGTGTCAGACAGCGTTATTGATTCCGAATATTTTGTGGGGTACAAATTTAAAAAACGTTTGCTTGAAGTTCAGCAGGCAGCGGTAATTTATTGTCTAAAGTACTAAAAAAGTAAAACGGAGGTATGCGAATGAATCTTACAGTAAAACATAACGAACTCAGCGCAGAGGAATTTATTTTTCTTTGGGAGACTGTCTGGGGCGACGGACCGTCCCTTGAACAGACAAGGCTTGCTATGGACAATACGATGTTCAGGGTGTCAATTTTCGACGGTGATAAAATCGTTGCTATGGCGCGAATGATAGGCGACAAGGGTCTGAATTACTACATTAAGGACGTTGTTGTCCGTCCCGAATATCAGGGCAGGGGAATAGGACGAATGCTCATTGATGAACTGATGAAGTACATAAACGATAACGGCGTGAACGGTACGGAGATTTTTGTGGAATTATGTGCTATGCCAGATAAGATACCTTTTTACGAAAAATTCGGTTTTTCGGCAAACGAGGCGCAGCGGCTGAAAATTATGTATCGCGTGGAGAATGTAAAGGAGAATTAATATGGGAATGATAGAAGAAACAGACAAGCTTATGCTTGACTGGAACAAAATCAGCGGTATGAACAGGGAGAACAAGGTTATCCCCGTGGCTGTGCAGAATACCGCTACAAAAGAGGTAATACTCATTGCCTACACCAACGAGGAGGCTTTTCTGGAAACGGTGCAAAAGAAAAAGCTTGTGCTCTGGAGTACCTCGCGTAACAAGCTGTGGTTCAAGGGCGCAGAGTCGGGAAACACATTTACGGTGAACCGTATTTTTGTGAACTGCGAGCAAAATTCGTTGGTGTACCAAGTTACTCCCGACAAGGGCAACATTTGTCACACAAGCTTTAACGGAGTACCAAATAATTGCTATTATCGTGAGTTTGATATGAGTACAATGAAATTAATTGATCTTAATAAAAAAGGAGAATGAAAAATGACAGTTTATCACGAAATTTTTGAGGTTATCAAAGCTCGCAAGGCGGCTTTCGACAGGGGAGAGGCTCCCGAAAAGTCCTACACCTGCTATCTTTTTGAAAAGGGCGTTGACAAGATATGCAAAAAAATCGGCGAAGAAGCCTCTGAGACCATTATTGCCGCCAAAAACGGTGACAATAACGAGCTTATGAACGAAATAAACGACTTGCTTTATCATATAATGGTACTGGCGGTAAATCAGGGACTTGAATGGACGGACGTTGAAAAGGTTCTGGACGAGCGCAATGAGAAGATAGGTAACCTGAAAACCTTTCATCAAACAGACAAAAACACCTGATATTGTAACTTTTTAACCTGCCTGTGAATAGTATATATTGAAGTTTTAATACTTTAATTTTTTCATAGGAGGATTTATATGAGCGATAAAAATAACTGCTTTAAAGAAGCGGTTTGCATCGAAGTTCAGCGCGTTTTCGACAGCTGCTCGGACAGAGACTGTATTTACGAGCTTCCTGTTACGTTGACCGAAGACTCTCCGGAAATCACGGACGAAATGAACATAGTGAGAACTCGCTGCGTAGAGGTCGAAGCAACCTGTATTTCGGTTGATTCGGTTCCGTTCAAGTCGGGTTATTACTCGGTGGACATTACTTACAGATTCAAAATCACTGCCGAGGCTTTCAGCAAAACGTTCTGTCAGCCTCAGTCGGGAACTATCCTCTGCGGTACAGCGCTGTGGAACAAAAGGGTGATTCTTTACGGCGGGGAGGGCAACTCTAAGGTATTTACCAGTGAGGACGATTTCATTACGACTCTGCCTATCGAACCCTGCGATGGAAACTTCTGCGGAAGTGTGAGCAATTCAGGTATGCCGAAAGCAACTGTCCATGTTGTGGATCCTGTTGCTCTTGACGCAAAATTCATCTGCGTTCCATGCGGAAACAAGTGTGTTTGCCCTCCGCCTCCACCTCCTCCGCCCCCTCCGGGAGGTCCCGGTCACGGACCGGGCTGCTGTCCGCCTTGCGACCACAAGCAGTTTGACAGAATACTGGCCGTATCTCTCGGTCTTTTCTCTATCATACAGCTTTCTCGCCCCGTATCGCTGATCGTGCCTGCGTATGATTACTGTATACCCTGCAAGGACTGCTCAGGTCAGGTTGCTTCTTCAGAAGCTCCATGCGACGTATTTGACAGGATCGACTTTCCTACTGAGCAGTTTTTCCCTCAGCCCAGCGGCGTAAATCCCTACTGCTGCAGCTGTGGAAACGACAATAATAACAGCAATAACAGCGGAGACAACAGCTGCGGCTGTTCTGATTCATAAGGGAATTATCTTTTTCAATATGCAAAAAGAGTATCTGCTTTGACGGCAGATACTCTTTTTTAATTTTTGCATTTATTTATGAAGGTCAATAAAATATTTCATGATTGACGGGCCCTTTTCAATGTACAAGCCCGTCTCAGCGGCGGTTTTTTCCGTAAATACTGATTTGCCGTCAGCTTTGACGCTTTTGGTATAAATCATAAATGGTACTGCGTCGTTTGTATGTGTTTTCAAAGAAAGGGGAGTGGGGTGATCCGGCAGTATCATTATTTTGAAATCGTCGTACTTATTAAGTTCAGGAAGCATTGTACCGAGAATTTCTTTGTCGATAATTTCGATCGACTTAACTTTGTTTTCTATTTCATGTCTGTGACCGCATTCATCGGGAGCCTCAACGTGTATATAAACAAAATCCTGACCGTTTTCAAGCTCCTTAAGAGCAGCTTCCGCTTTTCCTTTGAAGTTTGTGTCGATATATCCAGTTGCACCGTCAACGTTAATAACATTCATGCCGGCAAA
Organism: uncultured Clostridia bacterium; assembly: GCA_947089135.1. GTDB lineage: Bacteria > Bacillota > Clostridia > Oscillospirales > Ruminococcaceae > RGIG8773. Next base: position 98,220 of record CAMUJF010000005.1, on the reverse strand, counting down.
TTTTCCAATACCTTTAAGCAGGTCTACCGCAGATATCATAGAACCTTTAAGACCGTAGCAGTTAAAGAACTTCTCAAGATTTGCTCTTACGCCTTCGCCCCAGAGCCAAATGCAGTTTGCAGGACGCAGACCGCGTTCGATCCTTGCTTTATTAACGGGGTGATTTTTTAACAGTTCATAGCTTTTTTTCATCATATCAAAAAGCTTTTTTGCGTTAGGATGGCTAGGAATATAGTTCGTAACCTTTCGTCCCGTGATATCGTGAGGAGGAGTGAGAGTACCCACATCAAGAGTGCCGCCGTGCCAAATAAGACAGTGACGGTAGCTTACTCCGCTGTAGAGTTTGAATTCATCATTGTCAAAATGTGAAGCAAGAAATCTTATAAGTTCTTCGGCTTCCGCAGTAGAAATATCATCAGCGCAGTAATCCACAAGAGTCCTGTCCTCAAAATTCGGTTCGTCTGATACAGTTACAAGATTGCATCTGAAAGAAACATCGTCAGGAAGCATATCTATTCCTATAGAACCTGCTTCAAGGGGAGAACGTCCTGTATAGCATACGGCAGGATCATAACCCAAAACGGAGAGGTTAGCAACATCCGAACCGGGTTTCATGCCGTCGGCAACAGTCTTGACAAGTCCTATGACAGAGTTTTCAGCCAGCATATCCATGTTCGGAGTAGCCGATTTGCTCATCGGAGTTTCCCCGCCGAGTTCTTCGAGTGGGTAGTCAGCCATGCCATCGCAAAGCAAAACAACATATTTCATAATAGGCACTTCTTTCTTTTAAATTAATATAGTATTTTGGTACTCTTAAGCTGTTTTCCGTATTTACTTGATGTCATGTTTTGGTGGAGCTGTGCGTTTTTTGTCCACGCTTATAATATCTGAAATCCTTTCTGCACTTCGGACATTTGATACTGTTGTATGCACACAGTATCACGCATTGAATCTGAAACTTATGAAATCGAAATCGCATCCCGGCAAGAAATCGAACTTAATATCGGCTTTTCCTGTAAAGCTATGTATCGTAAAGTTTTTTTCAATGTAATCTTCGCTTTTGGTAAATTCAAGTATCTCTTTCACCTCGCTGTTTTCGCCGATGATCCTCATGTGTACCGAGTCGTTGGCATTGCGGGTTTTGCCCTTAACAGTAATGCTTGTAACGCCGTTTGAGAAGTCAAATCCGTCGTAGTCGATAAAAACGTTGTTGCCTATATGCTCAACTCCGTTTTCAGTTGAGATAAAGCTATCACCTCGGATATTCGAGAAATCTGCCGCGCATATTTCCGAGTAGGATTCGTCTTCGCCCTCAAAGAGGAATCCGCCGAAATAAATTCTTTTTTCAGAATCCTCAAATTCAAAGCACAGATTATTAATACCTTTTAACGGACGGTCAAGCTTAAAGCTGTTGGACTGATATGTTTGCCAGATAAAGTCTGCTTGATATTTAAAATCACCGAGCTTTTCCGAGCCGTCCTCATGGGGCATTCCGTTCCATACGGAGAATTCTACTTCGTCGTTATTGTGCCAGTTGATGAGCGTAACGGAGAAACTGTCAGAACCTGCTCTGCCGAAATCTACGTTGCGGAAGCCCACGATATTTCCGCTTCCGCGCGCGATCTTGACTCCGCCCTCTGATACTTCGTCAAGCTGTGAGGGACTCATGTTGTAGAGGCTTCCTTTTACAAGACCGGCGTATGGATTTATAATCACGCTGCCCAGTCCATTAATATCCATTTCCAATTCGGAAATTACCTCCGGGTCGGGTTTGCCGTTTCTGCAATAACAGCGGAGCCTGAATTTTCCATCTCCAAATACCTTTACCTTTGCTTTGCAGCCACTTTCTTCAATAGACTCAACAGTGGCAAGATTGGTAATAACTCCGGTTTCGGTAACGGCAGCCCACTCTACGCTGTAGTCAGCGTTTTCAGGCAGGATTTTTGCTGTGACCTCCGTTTCGGTAAGTTGTCCGTCAAAATGCTGCGCAGCTGCTGAAAGCTCTATCTTTCTTACAGGTATCTCTTTCATAGTGCCAACAGGACGGTTTTCCTCAAATGCGTTGGCCGATCCGTCGGGCATTTCAGCCTTTTCCGCTGAGAGAGTAAGCAAAGCTTCAGGAAGTCCCTCGGAAGTAACTTTGACCATAATTTCGCCGTCCCGGTCTTTTCCTGCAATCATAGCAAGAAGCTTGCCGCCGAAAAGCTTTTTCGAGGTGGATTTGAACTCGTCGTAATCGGTGCTGTCGCCGCTGTCGAGACCGACCAAACGTCCCGCTCCGCTTACCTCGACTATTACACGGTTTCGTGCATTTGCGACAAAGGTTCCTTCAGAGTCATAAGCGGAGATGTCTAAAAATATCATGTCGTCTCCATCGGCTTTCAGTACGGTTTTGTCGGGCGTGAGACGTATTTCTGCTGTATCGCCGAAGGAGCGCACGCTGTCCTCGGCCGTAATATTTCCGTCTTTATTATAGGAAACCGCTTTAAGCTCGCCTTTTTGGTAGGGAAGCTGCCAGTCAGCGCTGTAGACACCCTCAATAGATTTTTTACCCATAGACTTTCCGTTAAAGAACAGTTCGGCATATGGCTGATTAGTGTACACCATAACGTCGATAAGCTGACCGTCGTTAAAATCCCAGTAAGGCATAAGGTGCAGCACGGTCTTGTCCGTCCATGCCGCCTGATACAGGTAGTAGCTGTCCTTGCGGAAGCCTGCGGTATCTATCTGACCATAGTATGAATTTTTTGTGGAATAGGGACTTGGTTCGCCAAGATAATCGCTGCCCGTCCAAATGAACTGTCCCGCGCAGAAAGGCGTGTCCCTGTCGGCGATAATTGAGGTCTGAGCGGTGCGTTCGGAGATTCCTGCGCGGCAGTTTTCCAAACATGAGCATTGCATATCGTCGTGGGTTATGTACGCTGCAGATTTAGGAAAGTGATATACGTTTCTGCTCTGTACTCTTGCGGCAGTCTCGCTGCCGTAAATGTTCCATTCGGGGTGACGGCGGTGATGGTCCTCATAAAGCCTCTCACCGTAGTTGTAGCCAACAGTCTCGATCTCCATGGCGCAGTTCTGCGCGCCCTCCCACTCAATATAGTTGGATCCTATAGTGGTGTACGCGTTATGGTTAAAGTCGTGCTTTCTGACCTCGGAGCAGAGCATCTTTGTGACATCAACTCCTCTTGGAGACGAGTGCGTATCGTAAATTTCGTTGCCTACGCTCCACATTATAACCGAGGGGTGATTTCTGTCGCGGCGCACCCAACTTGCCACATCACGGACATACCAGTCGTCAAAGAAGCGTGCGTAGTCGTAATCGGTCTTTTTCAGTTCCCACATATCGAAAGCTTCGCTGTCAACCAGTATTCCCATTTCATCGCAAAGCTCCATAAATTCAACAGCCGGGGGATTGTGGGACGTTCTGACAGCGTTTGCGCCCATTTCTTTCATGGCGATAAGCTGCCGTTTCAGAGCAGTCTTGTTTACTGCCGCGCCTAACGCGCCCAAATCATGGTGGAGACACACTCCGTTCAGCTTGATGTTTTTGCCGTTAAGCCAGAAACCGCTGTCCGACCTGAATTCTATTGTTCTGAAGCCGATCTTGCAGGACTGGCTGTCCGTAACGGTTCCGCCGTCGTAAAGCTTTGTTTCAAGGGTGTAAAGGTATGGCGAATCAGTATCCCAGAGACGTGGATTTTCAGCGGTTACGGTTATTTCCTCATTGGGCTTGCCTTTTTCGGTCAATAGAACGTTTCCGTTTTCATCTGAAATAATGTATTCAACCGCGTCTCCTCCAACGCTTTCTGCTGATAGCTTGATATTTCTGATACCGCTGTTCTGAGCGTCTTTTTTTTCGGAGAAGTACACTCCGTCGGATTTCAGATATGCGCCTTTATGTTCCAGCAGATAAACATTGCGGAAGATGCCCGCACCCGAGTACCAACGAGAGTTTGGGGAACGGTGGGAGACCTTTACCACGATCTCGTTTTCTCCCTCGTGAAGCAGAGCTGTAATATCGAACTCGAAAGTAGAGTAACCGTATTTCCACTCGCCTGCGGGTTTGCCGTTTACCCATACAGAAGTATCCATATATACGCCCTCGAAGCGTACGATCCTTGCGGCGGCAGAACCATTCACCGTAAAGCTTTTTCTGTACCAGCCCGCGCTTGTTTCATATAGGTCTTTTGTTTGGTGAATAAGCCAGTCGTGGGGGATATCGACCTTTTTCCAATCGCTTTCTTTCAGATTGTTCAATGAAAGCTCTACGTCAGTTTTCTGGAACTTCCAGTCGTTGTTAAATAGTTTTTTCATATTTTCAGCCTCCGTTATGATTTTTTATGGGAAGATCGCTTGTTGCCTGAAATATCGCAATAAATTGATATTAATTTTAACACAAATTATTGCATATGACAATACTTTTCGGAAAATTTTCTTCCGATAAAAGTATTTTAATAAATGTATCTTAAAGCACATAATTTGCAATAGACAATATTCTGAAAATTTGTATAAAATTCCGATTTTAATGTTTTCTGCACATAGGATTTTTTGTACCGCGGAGTAAAATTTCTTGACAATAAACGTATTATAGTGTATAATTAATAAAAATATTTGGAAAAGAGGTATTTCTTATGGAACTTAAGGGAACAAAAACCGAAGCAAATCTTCTTTCTGCTTTTGCGGGAGAAAGCCAGGCAAGAAACAAATATACATATTTTGCAAGCGTTGCCAAAAAAGAGGGATATGAGCAGATAGCGGAGATATTCCTAAAAACGGCTGACAACGAAAAGGAACACGCTAAAATGTGGTTTAAGGCTTTGAGCGGTATCGGAGATACAAAAGCTAATCTTGCTGCCGCTGCTGACGGTGAAAACTATGAGTGGACTGATATGTACGAAAGCTTCGCGAAGGACGCCGAGGAAGAAGGCTTTACCGAGCTTGCGGCTAAATTCAGAGCTGTGGGAGCAATCGAAAAGGCTCATGAGGAGCGTTACCGCGCGCTGCTTAACAACATAGAGATGCAGCAGGTATTTGAAAAAGGCGAAATGAAAATGTGGGAATGCAGGAACTGCGGTCATCTTGTTATGGGAAAGAAAGCTCCCGACGTATGTCCTGTATGTAACCATCCACAGAGCTATTTTGAGGTAAGAAAAGAAAATTACTGATTACAATAAATAATACGGGAAAAGGCGAGATTCCACCCAATTTTATGTAAAAGCAAAACCAGTCATACAATAGACGGTTTGCAATGGCAAGCAAAATTTTGGATTTCCTCTTATCTACAGTGTACCTGCATGGTGAGACGGTATGAGCGTCATAGGCGTGAATACCGTCTCACCATGCGGGAAAAATATTAAGAGAGGAAATCAAACTACGCTGCGTTGATTGCTTCACGGAAACCGATCAAACCGTCAACACAGAATGCTATATTTGTCCTTTAATTTTCCCCAGAGTGTTTTTTTCCAACCGTGATACCTGCGCCTGTGATATTCCTATCTCGTTTGCAACTTCCACTTGAGTTTTTCCGAGAAAAAATCTTAGGTACAAAATGTTTTTTTCTCTGGGCTGAAGCAGATTTATTGCTTCTTTAAGGGATATCTCGTCCAGCCAGTTGGAATCGTCGTTCTTGTCGCCGACTTGGTCAAGTACATAAAGGGTGTCTCCGGCGTCGGAGTATACCGGTTCATACAAAGATATCGGATCTGTAATGCTTTCCAAAGCAAGAACAACGTCCGATTGTTTTACTCCTATAAGATCGGCGATCTCTTTTATCGTTGGTTCTTTTTGATTTTTATTTATAAGCTGTTCTTTTGCCTGCATGGCTTTGTACGCCAGATCGCGGAGAGAACGGCTTACTCTTATTGGATTATTGTCGCGCATATAGCGCCGTACTTCTCCGCATATCATTGGGACGGCATATGTTGAGAATCGCACGTCAAGGTCGGTATTAAAGTTGTCAATTGCTTTCATAAGTCCGATACAGCCTACCTGAAACAGATCGTCAGCGTTTTCGCCACGTCCGATAAACTTCTGGATAACGCTCAGGACAAGACGCAGGTTTCCGTTTATAAGTTTTTTACGGGCTTCCTTGCCCTCCGCGCCGCCTTTTTTGCAAAGCTTAAGAAGCTCAAGCTTTTCCGATTCCTTTAAAACCGTAAGCTTTGACGTATCCACGCCGCTTATATCAACCTTATTGTAGTACATAATTTTAGCTCCTGACAATAATATTACTAAAATTATTGTCAGGAGCCGTTTTTAATATTCATTCTGGGGCCATACAAAAATTGGAAATTATGAGATAACCTTTTCAAGTTCACGCCGAAGCTTTTTTATGATGCGTTTTTCCAGTCTTGAAATGTATGATTGGGATATCCCTATGATGTCTGCCACTTCCTTCTGTGTTTTTTCTTTTCCGTCTGTAAGACCGAACCGCATTTTCATAATGCATTTTTCTCGTTCCGGAAGCCTTTCCACAGCTTCAAGTAGTATGGATTTTTCCGCCTCGCTTTCTATGTTGCCGTTAACGGTATCCTCGTCCGTGCCAAGAATATCGGATAGCAGCAGTTCGTTTCCGTCCCAGTCAATATTGAGAGGCTCATCTATTGATATTTCGTTTTTGTATTGACTGGACTTGCGCAGGAACATAAGTATCTCATTTTCTATGCAGCGTGAAGCATAAGTCGCAAGCTTGATGTTTTTGCTGGGACAAAAAGTCTTTACCGCCTTGATAAGTCCTATTGTGCCTATTGATACCAGATCTTCTATGCCTATTCCTGTGGATTCAAATTTTTTGGCAATATATACCACAAGACGGAGATTATGCGTGATAAGGATACGGCGAGCGTTTTCCTCATCGGTTTCAAGCATCAGGAAAACTTCTTCTTCCTGAGACTTTGAAAGGGGAGCGGGGAGAGTTTCAGATCCGTTTATGTAAAAAATGTTTTTAACATTTTTTCGCAGTATTATTTGCCGCCAAACGAGTTTAATTCTGTCGATTATTTTTGTACGGATATTCAATGTTGGTCATTCCTTTCAAAATTTTATCTAAGTATTTTGGGATTGAAAACAGCGTGTTCCATTTCCTTATCCGTAACGCCGATATAGACGTCAATAGATTTAATAGCACCGTTTTCTGTGTTCTTAACAATAATTTCCGACGGCTTGAAAATAGGAAGCATCCCCTCTGAATGAATCGTGGAAAACGGGATAAGTCTCCATCCGCCGCCAGAAGTTTCCATGTCGGGTTCATTATCCTTTAAAAGTCCGAGGACGCTGCTTTTGCTGCAGACAATGACAGGTTTACCGGTAAATACGTCTGTGAGATTATTGCAGGTGTCGCCGACGGCATTGACCGATACTGTTTTTCCATTTCTTGTTATTATCAGATCATACATTGTGTCTGCAGAGTTTTTTCCGTCCATATAGTAACGAAAAAAACACACGGCAGCATATGAAACTATAGTTGAAATAACCAGTGTCAGAAGAGAAACATTTACATACAGCGTTGAATTATGCCAAAGCATATTTTTTCCGCCCGAAAGAACTGCCAGTCCGTATTCTATTCCTGCAAAAATAAAACATACAAAAAAGAAAGTTACTCCCGTTTTAAAAAGCTCACGGGGAGATTTTCCTCCGCCGAACGATACCTCTATCATAAGTATTGCAGACAATATCCGTATAAGAAGCAGCAAAAATGAATTTATCGGAGGAAGCAGTATTATAAGTGAAAACAGACTGCCGACAAAGGCACCTATAATGCATTTGCTATTTCTCAGCGGTGTATGGATAAGTCTTGCCGTAGTTTTAAGCAAAAAAAAGTTTGCGTAGATGTTTGTGATTATAAGTATATCAACGTATATGTACATAAAAATACCATTATATTCTCAAGAAAAAATATGTTTACCGGCTTGATTAAGGTTTGATTTTATTATATATCATGGAATTTTAAAAAACTGTCGATTATAGGACAACAATAAAAAAAGCGGTTTATCGTTTGACAAACCGCTTAGCTTATGATTTAATCATGAAAGAACCTTAATAAGGTAGCTGATAAGCTCTTTGATTTGAGGCTTCGAGAACTGACCGTCTGCGCCGACAGATTTTCCCTTTGCTATCATCTGCTCGTTTATAAGCGATGAGAATAGAAGTACCGGTATTTGTGAAAGAACCTTATCGTCTTTAATTAATTTTGTTAGTCTGTGACCGTCCATTTTGGGCATTTCGATATCGCTTATAACGCAGGCAATGTGAGAGGTGATATCGTCATCTCTATCTCTGAAGCTCTGAACATATTCCCAAGCGTCCTGACCGTTGCTGAAAGACATGATATTGTGGAATCCGACCTTTGACAGCGAATCGGTGATCATTTTGTTTAGGAACTTAGAGTCGTCAGCAACGACAATATGTTTGTTTCCAGCCATATCTGTAGGTCTGTCAATCTTTTCAAGACCGTTAATGTCAAGACCTGCGTCACGGTTAAGTGTGGAAACAATTTTTTCAAAGTCCATTATAATGATAATTCTGTCGTTGATCTTTGCAACTCCCGTGGCAAGACCAATGGCCTCATCGCTGCTTCCGCTGGTAACAGCCGGAGGGTCGGCAATATCCGCCCAAGAAATTCTCTGTATGCCCTTTACGCTTGTAACGTGGAAAGCAACATGCATACGGTTAAACTCACATATAATGAAAATTTCCTTACCGGAAGACGTATGCGGAACATGAACTACCTTATGTAAATCAATAACGGAAATAAGCTTGTCACGGGGGATAAATACGCCTTCGATCTCCTCAGGGGAATTGGGAACGGGCGTTACGTCCTCATTTATCATAATTTCCACAACCTTGGAAATATTAATACCGAAATTGTTGTCACCCACTTGAAATTCAAGAAGTTCAAGCTCGTTGGTACCGCTTTCCAGCAAAATATTAGTGTTCATAGAAAAATCCCTCCCTAAGTTATAGTATAATTATACAACATAATTTATAAAAAATCAACTGCTAACAGAAAAAAAATAGAAATTCTTTAAAATTCTCCATTAAGCCGCTTTATCTGACGAATGTCCTCTCCTACAAATGGAAGAATGTGATATACACTAAAAAGACGTGAAATAATTCTGTCGTTGTAGTTTTTCTGCAGCTCCGGTACGGAAAGATTGCTGCTTATAATGGTAGGAAGTCCCAGATTAATGCGTGAGTTAACGATATTGTAGATTACGGATTCATAAAAGCTTGTGCGGAACTCCGACCCTAAATCGTCCAAAATAAGCAGGTCAGCGCTTATAAGTATCTGAAGAGTGTCAGTCTCGGGATTTTCGCATCTTCCGAAGTGTTCTTTTTCAATTATCCTAAGATAGTTTAAAAGCGAGCCGTACGCAACGGTAAAGCCGCGCTTTATTACCTCTTTGGCTATCGACAGGGAAATATGGGTCTTGCCGATTCCGGTTTTTCCCAGCAAAAACAGACTTGACGAATTTGACGAAAAGCGTTCGGCGTACTGTCTGCAAAATTCCAGATTTTCCGACATTCTCTTGAAGCAGTCAACTCCGGAGTCCATTCTGCCTTCGTAATAGGACAGCGAGAAATGCTCAAAGTCGCAGTCGGGCATATTTGCTTCCGAATTGAGCTTTTCAACTGCGAAGCGGGTAAGCATTTTTTCAAAGCAGGAACATCTCTGACCGTCATAAAAACCTTTGTCACAGCATTTTGGACAACTGTAGCGCGGTTCAAGATAATCTGCGGGGTATCCGCTTCTTGTAAGCAGGGAACATATCATTTCCTGACCCTGTATATTCCTGTTTTTGATCTTCTCAAAGTTTTCATTAAAATTGCCTTTGTTTTTCAGTATCAGCTTTGAAAGCTCGATGCTCGTACGGGAAAGTTCGTTTGTTATTTCCTTTATTTCGGGTATCTTTCTCTCGACTTCTAAAGCTCTTTCTTCGGCTTCTCTTTCAGCACGGAGCCTGTTCTGCTTGACCTCGTTCTCGGCTTTTTCGTATATGTGTTTGTCAAAGGACATATTGTGCTTCCTTTCGGTTTATTTTATTTTCGGCACTGTATTTAGTGCGTGTTCAACAAGAAGTTCGAGATTATATGAGTGTTCATCGCTTTGTGATTTGCTTTGTTTTTTAGATAAAGCTGCAGCATGGGTTTCCGAAGAGCTTGTCTCGTACTTCTTTACATCTGCCGGCGTAAACATACCTTTATTGTACCAGTCGTTCAGGATCGTGTTCATATAGGAAAATTTTACCTTTCCAATATTGTCAACGGTTTTTTCATATGCGTACAGTATAAGTTCTATATTGATACTTTTTGCCGACCATTCCTTAATAAATTTTTGTTCTGTGGGAGTAAGGGTACGGTTCAGTTCAAGCCGTGCAGAGACTTGTCCTGCAAGAGAATAATAATTCTGCATTCTGAGTATTTCGCGCTCGGCCTGTTCGTGAGTAACGATACCGTTTTCATGCCACTGAGAAGCTATTTTCTCTATGAAGCCGATGCTTGCTTTATTTTGGGACACGGCAAAATCCATTATCATAAGGAGCATATCCGGCGCTGTTCCGTAATAGTCGTGTATCCAAATAATGGTTCTCTGTTCTGTATAGGTAAGCACCTTTCCTAAAGTCGTTTCCGCAGCGCTGAAAAGGAATCTTATTTCCTCCGAGCTATCGAGACGTTCGGAAATTTCAGAGGGTGATATCATTTTTGCAGCTTTTTCTTTCGCTCTTGGAGTTGAAATCTCCGCAGACGGTTTGGCAGCGGAATCGGTTTTGGATACAGTAATTGCTTGTACGCTTGTCTCTGAGGTGGAGGTGTTTCCGCCAAGTATTACCCCGACCTGCTGCCAGTAGGATATGGCGTCCTCAGCGTCCTCTTCAGTGATTCCAACAGCTTTTCCAATTTCGGCGAGGGTTTCCTCGGAGCTTTTATTTTTTAATATGTAAAGGAGCAGCTTCACGGCTTTTCCGCTTGCAAGCCTGAGGCAGTCTGCGGCAAGATCGGGAACAGCAAATACTCCGTCGGAACCGTTCCAGTTGATATTATATTTCATGGGTACAGCAGTCTTCCTTTCGAGGTTTACTAATGTGTTTTTAACGTCTGAAAAATATTATAGCATATTTTAAAAAAAAAATCACTATAAACTTGACCAAAAATTTTTTTCGTGATATTCTATAAATATACAGTGCTGAAAGGAGCAATTTTTACAAATGGAAAAAAATGCAAATATCCCTGCCAAAGAGGAGCAAGTCGGTGCGGAAATGCCGAAAAGACATTATACAAAACAACAGAGTATGCTTTATACCGTTATTTCCGTAGGATTGTTTATAGTTATTTATTTCGGCGGAGGAAAAATACTGGAGCTGATAAACCGTCCGTACAGGATATATTGTTATCCCGGAACGGTTTCGGAGGAAAAGCTGACTGATTTGTATTATATCTGCGGTATTTCAGATACCTTGGATATAAAATTTGAGGGAGCACGTCTAAGAAAAGAGGGCGGCTATGAGACTATGGTATTGTTTTCCGGTATTGATGACAAGGAAAGCTTTGCTGAAAACTGTATTGTCTTTGAATACGGAGACATTGCCGAGGATATCCGCACGGGGTTTTATCCTTACCCTGAAAATCCGGCGCTGGCGGAGTACGCTTATGCTGCAAGATATGTGGACATAAACGATCCAAACAGGTATATTTCTGTTTTTGAGCACGGCGGAGAGCTTTATGCCGAATACACACATATCGGAAAAAGTCTGCCGCCAGATGTCAAAGCATTTTTTGCAGATGGAGAAAAAGTGTACTGAAAATGTTGCAATTTATTAAAGAAAGTGGTATAATGCTATTATATGGATTTTTTCGGAAAGGAAGAGCGGATTGCCGACGGATTATAAAGCTAAGGTCAGGGAAATAGTGTCGCGGAGTGATTCGCCGTATCTTTGCTGTCTGCGGAGCTTCGGCTGTCAGCAGAACGTCAGCGACGGAGAAAAGATACTCGGACTGCTGTGCGAAATGGGCTACGGCATAACCGAGGACGTTTCATCGGCTGATCTGGTGTTGTACAATACATGTGCTGTCAGAGAAAACGCGGAGTTGAAAATTTACGGTCTGCTCGGTGACCTTAAGCACCTGAAAGAAAGCAGGCCCGAAATGGTTATCGGCGTGTGCGGCTGTATGGCTCAGCAGGGGCACGTTGTTGAAAAGCTGCGAAAGACGTACAAACAGGTGGATATGATCTTTGGAACGTTTGCTGTAAACGAACTTCCGCGGCTGTTGTATGAAGTTCTTACGGAACGCGGCACAAGGGTCGATATTACCGAATACGGCGGCGGTATTGATGAAAATATCCGTCCTGTCAGAAGCAGCGGATTCAAGGCAGGGGTACCGATAATGTATGGCTGCAACAATTTTTGCTCATACTGTATAGTGCCATATGTGAGAGGGCGTGAGCGCAGCAGAAGTCCCGAAGCGGTGCTTGACGAGATAAGAAAGCTTGTTGGAAACGGCTGCAAGGAGATAATGCTTTTGGGACAGAACGTAAATTCGTACGGAAAAACTCTTGATGTTCCTATCGGCTTCTCGGAGCTTCTGCGTAGAATAAACGCTTTGGACGGGGATTTCAGAGTCAGATTTATTTCTCCTCACCCCAAAGACGCAGACCGAGAGCTTATTGATACTATTATAAAATGCGATAAGATATGCAAGCATATGCATCTGCCGCTTCAATCGGGAAGCGACCGCGTTTTAAAGGAAATGAACAGGCACTATACTGCTGAAAAATACATGGAGACCGTTTTGTACGCAAGAAGCAGGATACCCGATTTTTCGTTCAGTACAGATATAATTGTGGGTTTTCCGAACGAGACTGACGAGGATTTTGAGGAAACTCTGAAAATCGTCCGCGAGGTAAAGTATGACAACATTTTTTCGTTCATATACTCGAAGCGGACGGGTACTAAAGCGGCGCTTATTGAGGATATGATTTCCGATGAGGAAAAAAGCGCCCGTATGCGCAGACTGTTGGAACTTCAAAGAGATGTCTCATCGGAGCACTTCAAAAGATTTGAAGGCAGAATTCTTGACGTTCTTTTTGAGTCCGGGACAAAGACCGAAGGTCTTTATACCGGAAAAAGCGGCGAGTTTATTATTGTGGAAGCAAAGGCAGACAGTTCCGTTATCGGACAGATGAAAAAGGTAAAGATTACAAAAGCTTTTAACTGGGCGGTACAGGGAGAAATCATTGACTGATGGGAAAGGAATGATATTATGACAATTTCCGGAATAAACAGTGCAGCAGCGTTGTACAAGTACGTTTCACAGGGAGGAAGCGCGGGAGGAGCGACCTTTGAGGAGGTTCTGAAATCGGCGGAAATGTCCTCTAAATCGGACGAGGAGATTTTCAAAGAGACTCTTGAGGAAATATACTTTAATAATCAGCGAAAGGATCCCGAGGAAAAGCAGGAGAAAAAGGATTTTTGGGAGACTCGGACAGAGCGGCAGAAGCTTTTGGACGAATATTTTGAACTAAAAGAAACGCAGAGAAAGGCGTTTGAAAAGTTTGCTCTGAACAGAAGATTGGAAAAAGAGTACTTTTTCAGCGGCGAGGGAGTGCTGTTTCTTCATTCAGCTGCGCAGAATGTTTTCGGCGGTATGGCATGAATTTATCTGAACTGTAAACTATAATAATGTAATAAAGGAGTTTTTTACAATGAACGTTATTGACAAGGCAAGAGAACTGGGAAAGATGATACAGGAGGACGAAAGATATGCTGCCTATATAAAGGCTAAGGAAGCAAATGACGGAGATTCCGAGCTTCAGCAGATGATAAACGAGTTCCAGATGAAAAGGGTTGAGCTTAACGCTGAAATGGCTAAGGACGACCGCAGCGCGGAGAGGCTTACTGCTCTGGACAATGAGATAAAGTCTCTTTACGGAACGATTATGGGAAACAAGAATATGCTTGAATACAACGAAGCTAAGACTGCCATGGACGATCTTCTTACGCAGATAAATGTTATTATTACTTATTCTGCCAACGGCGAGGATCCAATGACCTGTCCAACAGAGGAGCCGGGAGGCTGCGGCGGAAGCTGTTCTACCTGCGGAGGCTGCCACTAATACTAATTTGCTTCTAAAAATGTACACAAAAACCGTGTATATAAGTTTTTGTTTGATTTTTGCGCGTTTTAAGCAACAAATGAGTATAAGCAAAATTTTATTGAGAGGAGACGTTGACCTGCCGTTCGGTACGGCGGGTCAATCGTGGTAATTATGGCTGTTCAGATTGATTTTAACCGCCTTTCACCCATGATGAAGCAGTATTTTTCCGTAAAAAACAAATACAAGGATCACATACTTTTTTTCAGACTGGGCGATTTTTATGAGATGTTTTTTGAGGACGCGATAATAGTTTCAAGAGAGTTGGAGCTCACACTTACCGGACGTGACTGCGGTCTGGACGAACGCGCTCCAATGTGCGGTATACCATATCACGCAAGCGAGATGTACATAAAGCGTCTGATAGAACTTGGTCACAGGGTGGCTATCTGCGAACAGCTAACCGATCCTAAAGATGTAAAAAACGGTATTGTCGAACGGGACGTTATACGTATAGTCACCCCCGGGACTCTTACCGAAAGCGCGCTTCTTGACGAATCCAAAAACAACTATATATGCGCGGCCTTTGCGGCAGCGGACGAGTGCTCTGTGTGCTTTGCGGATATTTCCACGGGAGAGGTACACCTTTTTAAAAAAACAGGAAAGGACGTTCAGACGGAAATAATCAACGAACTTTCGCGTTTCGATCCTGCCGAAGTACTGTTCAACGACAAATTTCTCGATTTCAAACAGGTGACGGATTTTATAAAAGGCAAAATGAATTGCTCGGTGCAGATGCTTGACGGAGAATGTTTTGATGTAAATGCCAAAAAGGACGTTATTCTGAAGCAGTTCAGCGTTCCTGAGCTTTGCGAGATAGGACTTAATGAGGAAAGTACCGAAGCTCAGTGCGTGTGCGGTCTTTTTGATTATATCAGCGATACTCAGAAGGTTTTGGTCGGAAGATTTACCGAAATAAAGCGATATAACGACAGCTATTTCATGGAGCTTGACCTTACTGCCCGCCGCAATCTTGAGCTTACCGAGACTATGCGCAACAAGGAGAAAAAGGGAAGCCTGCTATGGGTATTGGATCATACCCAGACTTCCATGGGAAAGCGTCTGCTGAAAGCCTATATTGAACAGCCGCTTATCAAGCCTGCTATCATTATTAATCGCCTTGACGCAGTGGAGGAGCTTTGCAGGCAGTCTGTTATCAGAGAAGAGCTTTCCGATCAACTTTCGGGAGTGTACGATATAGAGCGGCTTATGACAAGGGTAATGTATAAAACCGCCACTCCGCGGGATATTAAAGCGCTGTCTCTTACCGCGTTAAAAATGCCGGATATAAAAATGCTGTTGGAAAACTTCAACTGCCGCCTTTTGCGGGAGCTGAATCAAAATATACATACTCTCAGCGAAATTTCGGGACTTATAGAAAATGCGATAAAGGACGAACCCGCGGTAAATGCAAAGGAGGGCGGCGTTATCAAGGACGGCTTCAACGAGGAGCTTGACCGTCTTAGAAATATTATCAAAAACGGTGAAAATATTATAAGGGATATAGAACAGCGCGAAAGAGACCGCACGGAAATAAAAAATCTGAAAATAAGCTATAATCGTGTTTTCGGGTACTATATAGAAGTAACAAAATCCTATTATGACAAAATTCCGCCCGAATACATAAGAAAACAGACTCTTGCCAACTGCGAGAGATTTATTACGGACGAACTTAAAAAGACTGAAAATGAAATACTGGGTGCGAATGAAAAGATACTGTCGCTGGAATACGATATCTTCTGCGAGGTACGCGGCTTTGTCGCCACGCAGCTTGTAAAGGTTCAGGAGACCGCTTCGGCGATAGCACAGCTTGACGTTTTGTGTTCCTTTGCCTACACTTCGTTGAAAAACGAGTATACTAAGCCTGATATTGCTATCGACGGTATAATTGACATCAAAGACGGAAGACACCCGGTTGTGGAGCTTATGCTGACGGAGGAGATGTACGTTCCGAACGACACCTATCTGGATACATGCGGCAGCCGTATGTCCATAATTACGGGACCGAATATGTCGGGTAAATCAACCTATATGCGGCAGACCGCACTTATCTGTCTTATGGCGCAGATAGGCTGCTTTGTACCTGCTAGATACGCAAAAATTTCTATCGTTGACAAGATTTTTACCCGTGTGGGAGCTTCCGACGATCTTACAGCAGGACAGTCTACGTTTATGGTTGAAATGAGCGAGGTTGCGGATATTCTCAAAAACGCCACAAAGCAGAGTCTTGTTATCCTTGACGAGGTGGGACGGGGTACGTCCACCTACGACGGAATAAGCATTGCTACGGCTGTTGCGGAGTACATCGCAAACTCCCGAATACTTGGCTGCAAGACGCTTTTCGCTACCCACTACCATGAGCTTATAAAGCTTGAGGACGAGCTTGAGGGCGTGAAGAATTACAGCGTTGCGGTGAAAAAGCGTGGGGACAACATAAAGTTCCTGAGAAAGATAGTTCCCGGCGGAGTGGACGATAGTTACGGCATAGACGTGGCAAAGCTTGCTGGACTTCCGAACAGGGTGCTGAACAGAGCGAAGCAGCTTCTTGCGGAAATGGAAACGGAAAAATCCATGCATAGCTGTGAAAAGCCACAGGATCAAATATCCTTTGGAGCTATCGGCAGCGAGCGTATTATAGAAAAACTTCGCAAGACAAATGTGGACGAGCTTACCGACGAGGATGCGAAGTATTTTTTGAAAGAATTATGTGATATGCTTGAGTAGGAGGGAATTTTCATGAACTGTCCAAAATGCGGCGAAAGTATGAAAAAAGGGTGCATAGTATTCCCTTCTTGGGATAGATTGGGCGTAAACCACAGTATTGATTGGTACTATGAAGAATCTATTAAAAAATACAGTAAATTTCCAAACTCACTTTTTGTTAAATCCGATTTAAAATTTGGAGCTAAAAGATATAAAATGGGTAGATACGGTCTTGACGCATATCTTTGTGAAAAGTGTGGTACATTGACTGTTATGCCGCTGCCCGAGGACGCCGAAAATATTGAGTATTATATTGAAGATCCCGATACGGATTCCGACATGGAGGTATAAATGTCAAGAGTACAGGTTTTAAGCAAGGAAACGGCGGAATTAATAGCCGCGGGCGAGGTGATAGAACGCCCAAGCTCTATTGTCAAGGAATTGGTGGAAAATTCCATAGACAGCGGCGCAACAAGCATTACCGTGGAAATAAAGCGGGGCGGCATAAGCTATCTTCGCGTGACGGACAACGGCTGCGGTATTGACTATGAGGACGTGCCAACGGCTTTTCTCCGTCATGCCACCAGCAAGATTCACGACAAGGACGATCTTAACAGTATTATGACTCTCGGATTCCGCGGGGAGGCGCTTGCTTCCATTTGCGCAGTGGCTAAGGTGGAGGTTCTGACCAAAACTGCCGAGGGACAGTACGGCGTTCGGTATTCCATTGAGGGCGGCGAAGAAAAGGAGTACGAGCGGGCAGGCTGCCCCGACGGCACTACTATTATAATAAGAGACGTTTTTTTCAATGTGCCTGCGCGTCTGAAATTTCTCAAAAAGGATGTTTCCGAGGGCAACGCCGTTGCTTCAATCATTGACAAAATAGCTCTTTCACACCCTGAAGTAGCGTTTAAATTTATCCGCGACAATAAGCAGGAATTTATCACAGCAGGGGACGGGGAACTGTATTCTTCAATATATTCTATTATGGGAAAGCAGTTCGCCGCTTCGATGATACCAGTGGAGTACGAGCTAAACGGCATAAGGATAGACGGATTTACGGTAAAGCCTCTTTTCGGCAGGCCCAACCGTACTATGCAGCACTTTTTCATTAATGGAAGATATGTAAAGTCCCAGACCTGTACATATTCTCTTGAACACGCTTACCGTAACAGCATTATGGAGGGCAAGTTCCCGTCCTGTGTTTTGAGAATGACAATACCGCCGTCGATAATGGACGTAAACGTTCACCCAGCAAAGATCGAGGTGCGCTTTACCGACGAAAAAATTATTGCGGACAGCATTTATTTTGCGGTAAAAAACGCCATACTGCTTGATACTGCTCCTGCGGAAATTACCGTAAAGCCGCCTAAACCCGATTATACAAAGCCGCTTCCCGAACAGCAGCCCATCTATTCTCAGGACACCTTTTCCGCTTTGTCAAACGTTTCGTCCGTTCATGAGACCCGTCCCACTGTTAGGGAGGAGATGCCGGTACAGAGCGTTGCTTCAAAACCATTTGTGCCTCAGACGTATGTTCAGCAGTCTCCACCATATCCTAAAAATGAAAACATTGTGAATGTCCCTTATGACATACTGCCTGAGACTGACGGCGAGGACGCTATAGAACAGCTCAAACCTATGGAAAACGTGCAGTTCAAATATATTTCGGAAAATTCCTTTGAAAAGAAAAAAGAAGTTCCCATAGAGCAGCCGAAGGAAATTTATTTCCGCGTGATAGGGGAGGCATTCAAGAACTATATCATTGCCGAAGTGGAAAGCGATCTTGTGTTCGTGGACAAGCACGCCGCACATGAAAGAATCTTATTTGAGAAGTTGAAATCGGGTCAGCAGAAGCTTGTTTGTCAACTGCTGCTCCAGCCTGCGGACGTTCTTCTTGACTACGGAGAATTCAGCGCGCTCATACAGAACGCGGATTTTGTACGCGAGCTTGGCTTTGAATTTGAGATATCAGGATCCTCAGACGTTGAGGTAAAGGGCATACCGAGTATCCTGGACGGCTGCGATCCTAAAGACCTTATTATTGAGCTGGCGAAAAATATCTGCGAGAACAAGGCAAACCCAATGCCTGAAATTCTTGACGATATGTATCATACATTTGCCTGCAAGGCGGCGATAAAGGCTAACGATATCACGTCGCTCAGGGAACTTTCCGAGATAGTTAAAATCATTCTTACCGACGAAAGAATAAGATACTGCCCACATGGCAGACCGGTAATGTTCAGGTTGACAAAGAGGGAAATGGAGAAGCAGTTTAAGAGAGTACTGTAGGAGGGGAGATATGTCCGAAAAAAAAATACCGCTGCTTGTTGTCTGCGGTCCCACTGCTTCGGGAAAAACGGCAGCCGGTATCGCTCTTGCCAAGGAATACGGCGGCGAAGTTGTTTCCGCCGATTCAATGCAGATCTATAAGGGACTGGACATTGTAACGGCAAAGCCGACAAAAGAGGAAACCAAGGGTATACCGCATCACCTAATAAGCGTGATAGACATGGGCGAAAGATTCAGCGTTGCGGACTATACCGCTCTTGCTAAGCAGACAATATCGGAGATTGCTGAAAGAGGAAAGTTTCCCGTTTTAGTTGGAGGAACGGGTCTTTACATCAATTCTCTTATTGACAACGTTAATTTTGATACTGCCGAGACCGACGGTACGGTACGCAGACGGCTTGAGCAGGAGGCTGCGGCTTTGGGTAACGAAGCAATGCACGAAAGGCTTCGTGCGGTGGATCCGGAAACGGCAGAGATTGTTCCGAGTCAAAATATTGTGAGGATAATCCGTGCATTGGAAATATACGAATTAACAGGATTAAAGTTCGGTGATTACAAAAAAATGAACAGGGGAAAGGACTCGCCATACAATGTATGCATGATAGGACTGAATTTCCGCGACCGAGGCAAACTTTATGAGAGGATAGACCGCAGGGTGACCCTCATGGCGGAGAACGGAATGGTAGAGGAATGTCAGAAAGTTTACGATAATGAAAAGTTGGGCACGGCATGTCAGGCGATAGGCTATAAGGAGCTTATTCCATATTTTGAGGGAACTGTGGATCTGGAGAGCTGTCTTGACAAAATACGGCAAAGCTCTCGCAGATATGCCAAAAGACAGCTTACTTGGTTTCGTCGTGATGAACGAATTAATTGGATTTATTTGGACGAAATTTATAATTTTGATGAATTTATTGAAATATGCAAAAAAATAGTAGCCAAATCAGAAATTTTATGTTATAATAATAATTGAGCATTTATATTTGCTCGGATGTAGTAAAAATGTTTATCCTGATGCTGCGTACTTTTAAAGATATACTCTTTTTCAGTAAACGCATGGATCAGAAGGGATGGTAAAATGAACAAAAGCATGAACCTTCAGGACGTATTCCTTAACCAGTTAAGAAAAGACAGGATACAAGCCAACTTTATCCTTACGAACGGTTTCCAGTTTAAGGGGATAGTTAAAGGATTTGACAGCTATGTTGTGATAATTGAGTGTGACGGAAAGCAGGAAATGGTGTTTAAACATGCTATTTCCACTATAGTTCCTTCAAAACAGATATCAATTCTCGATTCGGAACAGTAAGCTATGAACACTATTACAGTAAGGATACTGGTGTTCTTTTTGTCGCTGTTTATTATGATAACTGTTTTCAGCCAAATAAGTATGCAGTTCAAGGATGATTACGTTACTGAAACGGCAGTTATCTATTCCTCTGCGGAAAAGGTTGCATTTCATGGCGTTTATGTCAGGAATGAAACTGTTATAAACAGCAGGGCAAACGGAGTTATCAGCTATACCTGCCGTGACGGAAGTAAGGTCGCAAATGGTTCTGTTGTTGCATATACCTATCAAAGTGAGAATGACATTCTTGTTAATCAGCAGATAAAAAAGCTGAAAGAGGAAGTCGAATTGCTTGAAAGCGCTCAGAATCCCGGAACGACAGCTGTTGTAGAGCCGGCGTTTATTTCAGAACAGATCGATGAGCAGTATCAGACAATAGCTTTTCTTATAGCTGAGAACGATTTGGAATCGCTTGATGAAGAACGTAAAAAGCTCCAAACGCTTATGGACATATATCAGATAGTTATTAACGAGGAAACAGATTTTAACAGTGCGATAGACAATATTAATTCCAAAATTTCCGAACTTGAAAAAATGAGCAGGGAACCGTCAGGAACTGTAACCGCAGAAAATGCAGGTTATTTTATAGGTCATACGGATGGGTTTGAGAGCAAGCTTTCTCCGGATACGATCGACAGGATCACTGCCAAGGAAATAAAGGATATTGTGGCGGAGTCAAGAAAAGAAAGCAGCGGGAACGCTGTCGGAAAGATAGTTGACGGATACGAATGGAAAATGATCGGTATCGTTGATCCGAAAATCACGGACTTTCGCGTCGGAAGCAGCGTTACTGTAAAATTTTCATCAACGCCCGATACGGTTACCGCTGTTATTAACAATATATCCGAAACGGACGATCCGAATGAAAGTATAATTGTCCTTTCCTGCGACGAGCTGACTTACAATCTTGTTCAGCGCAGGGCGGAACGTGTAGAAATTATTTTAAACGATCACAAGGGTATAAAAGTTCCGAGAAACGCAATAAGATTTGACAAGGACAACGAAAAGGGTGTTTACATACTTCTGGGACAAAGAATTGCCTTTAAAAAAATAAATCCGATATATGAGTGCAGCGAGTATATCCTTTCTCAAATAACTTCGGACAGCGATTATGTCAGCGTTTACGATGATATAATTATAGAAGGCGAGATATCCTCAGACCTGTATGCTGAAGAAATGTCTGTTTCTGATGAAGTATCTGAGGAGGAGACAAGCCGTTCCGTGAAAATCACGGATGAGCCGGAGGTTTCGGAAACCGAGTCTGAAAAAGATGATGATGACGAGGAAGATATCTGGCAGGAAGACTGATCCGCAGGGGGAGTGTTGGTATGGAGGATCATGTAATTTCCGAAAATATCAAGCGGATACGCTATAATGTTGAGGAAGCTAAGACCAAATACCGAAAGTCCGATGATACGGTCAGAATTATGGCAGTTACCAAGACAGTGTCTTATGAGCGTGTTAATGCCGCAGTAAACGAGGGTATAACACTTCTCGGAGAAAACCGTGTTCAGGAGTACCTTGAAAAAAGGGACTTTTATGACCTGAAAGCTGAGGTCAATTTTATAGGACACCTGCAATCCAATAAAGTCAAGTATATTATAGACAGCGTAACAATGATACATTCGGTAGACAGTTTAAAACTTGCTTCCGAGATAGACAGATACGCCGCAAAAGCAGAAAAGTGCATGAATGTGCTTATCGAGGTCAACATCGGTGCGGAGGAGTCCAAAAGCGGCGTTTTTCCCGATATGCTGGACGAGCTTCTCGGCGAGGTGTCGGAGCTTAAGAATATCAGAGTCAAAGGTTTGATGTCCATTCCGCCGATTGGAAGATCGGAGGAATCGTTTGAAAAGCTTCAGCGCTTATTTAATGATTTAAAATCATCATGTTATAAAAACACAGATATGGATATCCTATCAATGGGGATGTCCTCCGATTACGTTTCAGCCGTCAGATACGGTTCAAATATTGTAAGGATTGGTTCCGGTATTTTCGGTTCCAGAAAATGAAAAAAGAGAAGGAGAATAAAACAAATGAGTTTCATTGGTAACTTGAAAGAGATCCTTGGCATGGATACCGAGGACGATAACGAAAACGATCTTGACACGTTTGATAATTTAAACGATAATTACGACGACGAGGTCAGCAAAAGAAACAAGGTAGTAAATATTCATGCCACAGCGCAGCTTCAGGTTATTCTTGTAAAACCCGAGGTCTTTCAGGATACTAAACAAATTGCGGATCACCTGAATTCCAAAAAAACAGTTGTGCTTAATCTGGAGTCCACTACTCCTGACGTTACTAGAAGGATCATTGATTTTCTCGGCGGCGTTGCTTATGCAAACGGCGGTAATATCAAGCCGGTTGCAAACAATACGTTTATTATCACTCCCTATAATGTTGGCTTTGTTGGCGAGGATCTTGTTGGCGAACTTGAAAACAACGGGGTTTTTCTCTGATAAATGAGTAAGCTTAACGAGTATTATTCAAGACTTTCCGATGATGACAGGATACTGGTCTCTCACATCGCCGATATGATAAATATTTGTGAGAAAAGCTATTGTCCCAAATTTTCCGTATTTCTTGATGAACGGCAGATATCTTTGACGCAGTCTGTTCTTAATGAGCGCGGATTTGTACAGTATAGCTTTTACGGTGGATATGAAGACGCTTCGAGAAAGGTTTTGGGAGTTTTTCCGGAATACTGCGAAGACGTTAGATTTCCTGTTTCCGCGCTCACTTTTAAGTACAGGGAGAACGACAGGCTTTCACACAGAGATTTTCTTGGCGCGTTTATGTCACGGCAGATCAAAAGAGAAATGCTTGGCGATATTGTTGTTGGAAATGGACTTACGACAGCTTTTGTTTATGATACCGTCAAGGACGTTCTTCTCTCTGAAGTAACAAAGATAGGTTCTGTAGGCGTTAAAGCTGAGGAGGACACAAGTCCTGATATAAAAGTTGAGCAGACATTTTCCGAAAGAAACGGTTCAGTTTCATCGTTAAGGCTTGACAGCGTTCTTGCTTTGGCGGCTGGTGTAAGCCGCGGAAAGGCTGCTGATATAGTAAAAGGCGGAGGGGTTACGGTCAATTACTGTACCGTTGAATCGGCGTCATACTGTCTTAAATGCGGAGATGTATTTTCGGCAAGAGGTTTCGGAAAGTTTATTCTGGATTCTGTTAACGGTAAAACCAAAAAGGACAGATTCCATATTACAGTAAAAAAATATATTTAATGAGGTGGTAGCAATCATGCTGAGCGTTAAGGATATTAACAACAAGCGCTTTGAACAGGCAAGACCCGGTTATAAAACTGAAGAAGTTGACGATTTCCTCCGTGAGATCGCGCGGGATATTGAAAGATATCAGCGGGACAAGGAGGAATCTGAAAAGAAGATAGCGGTTCTTGTGGAAAGCGTGCGTGAATACAAAAAAGATGAGGAAGCCTTGAAAGACGCTCTTATAGGTGCGCAGAAGCAGAGCAGAACAATTATTGCGGACGCTCAGGTACAGGCGGATAAGATACTTTCCGAAGCGAGAGCCAAGGCTGGAGAGATCATCGGCAGCACCAAGGTTCAGCTTGAAAAGGAAAAACGTTGTCTTGTTAAAATGCAGCAGGAAGTTTCAGACTTTAAGGCCAATCTGCTGAATATGTATAAGCAGCATCTTGAACAGATCACGGCTATCCCGGATTATGAGGACGATTCAGAGGAACCCCGTGAATCGGTATCTGATGCTTCTGCGGCAAAGACGCCAGCGCAGGCTCCTGCTCCTGTACAGAGCGAAGAACCGCAGGTTCATGCTCAGCCTCAGCCGGCTCAGCACAATCTTGAAGCTACCAGAGTTATGGATAATCCATACAGGCAAGACAAGCAACCATACCCTTTTGACGACCCGATTCCCGCGGGTACTTCCAAAACAGCGGAAAGCAAGTTCGGAGAATTAAAATTCGGACATAATAAATAAACCAAGGAGAGAATTACCAATGGCGCAGGACTATAATTCAACAATCAATCTTCCCCAGACAGAATTTTCAATGCGAGGAAATCTTACTCAAAAAGAGCCCATTATGCTTGAAAACTGGGAAAAAGACAAGACCTACTATGAAATGATTAAAAAGAACGAAGGTAGGCCAAAATTTATTCTTCATGACGGTCCTCCGTATGCAAATGGCGATATTCACACGGGTACTGCCCTGAACAAGATTTTAAAGGATATTATTGTCAGAAGCAAAAATATGAGCGGTTACTGCGCTCCTTATATTCCGGGTTGGGATACACACGGTCTGCCTATTGAGCTTAAGGCTCTTAAGGAGATCGGTGTTGAAAACGGCGCGATACCTCCCGTTGAACTTAGAAAGCACTGTCTGGAGTATGCTTTAAAGCAAGTGGACAACCAAAGCAAGCAGTTTCAGCGTCTCGGAGTATGGGGAGATTTTAATGATCCGTACCTTACCTTGAATCCTGAGGTAGAAGCAGGACAGGTCGAAATCTTTGGCGAGATGTACAAAAAAGGATATATCTATAAAGGACTGAAGCCTGTTTACTGGTGTCCCGACTGTCAGACAGCTCTTGCAGAGGCTGAGATAGAATATCAGGACGATCCATGCTTCTCCGTTTACGTTAAGTTTAAGGTTACCGACGACAAGGGTAAGCTTGCACCATTGGGTATTGATTTAGACAAGACCTATTTTGTTATCTGGACTACTACAACATGGACGCTTCCCGGAAACCTTGCTATATGCCTCGGTCCCGAATATGACTATACCGCTGTTCAGGCAAACGGTGAAAACTATATTATGGCTGCGGAGCTTGTTAAACCTACAATGGAAGCTGCCGGTATCAGTGACTATACGACAACGGGTACTATAAAGGGTAAGGAGCTTGAATATATAGTTACCGAGCATCCTGTAATGAACCGTCCGTCATTGGTAATAGTGGGCGACCACGTTACTCTCGAAAGCGGTACAGGCTGCGTTCACACTGCTCCCGGATTTGGTGTTGACGACTTTGAGGTATGCAAGAAATATCCTGAGATTGGAATTACCGTTCCGGTGGATTCAAAGGGTGTTCAGACTGCGGAGGCAGGCAAGTATGCCGGTTTAACCACCGAAGCGTCCAACAAGGTTATTGCAAAGGATTTGGAGGACTGCGGCGCAATGCTGGCGGTCAAGAAGATCGCTCACCAGTATCCTCATTGCTGGAGATGTAAAAATCCCGTACTGTTCCGTGCAACCGAACAATGGTTCTGCTCCGTTAAGGATTTCAAAGAAGCAGCGCTCAACGCTATTAAAGACGTTCAGTGGATACCCGAATGGGGTCAGGACAGGATCAGCGGAATGGTTAACGACCGCAGCGACTGGTGTATTTCCCGTCAGCGCACATGGGGTGTGCCTATCCCGGTGGTGTACTGCAAGGATTGCGGAAAACCTGTAGTTACAGACGAAACAATAAAGGCAGTTTCAGAAATGTTTCGCAATGAGGGTTCTGATTCCTGGTATCTTAAGGAGCCAAAGGATTTTCTGCCTGCCGAAACAAAATGCGAGTGCGGCTGCACTGAATTTATTAAGGAAAAGGATATTTTCGACGTTTGGTTTGACAGCGGCGTTACTCATAAAGGCGTTATGGAAGAGCGCGGCTATGACCTGCCTGTCGATCTCTATCTTGAGGGCGCTGATCAGTACAGAGGCTGGTTCCAATCATCTCTGCTTACCTCGGTTGCTATAAATGGCAGGGCTCCCTATAAGGCTGTTTGCACACATGGCTGGGTAGTTGACGGCGAGGGCAGGGCAATGCATAAATCTCTCGGAAACGGTATTGAGCCGAAAGAAATTTACGATCAGTACGGTGCTGATATTCTTCGCCTTTGGACGGCTTCTTCGGATTACCACTCGGATATAAGGATTTCCAAGGAGATACTTAAACAACTTTCGGATACCTATAAAAAAATAAGGAACACCGCAAGGTTTATTTTGGGAAATCTTTGTAACGGCAGCGGCTTCGATCCCGACAAGGATTGTGTTCCTTTGGACAAGCTGCACGAAATCGACAAGCTTGCGCTTGTAAAGCTCAACGTTCTTATTGATAAGGTTATGGATGCCTATAACGCATATGATTTCCACATTGTGGTAAGCAGTATTCATAATTTCTGTATAACAGAAATGTCTAATTTCTACTTGGATATTATCAAGGACAGACTTTACTGTACAGGTGAGAAATCCGTTGAAAGACGTGCTGCACAGACTGCTATGTATAAGATACTCAGTGCAGTTGCGAGAATGATCGCTCCTATTCTGTGTTTTACTGCGGAAGAAATATGGAAATATATTCCTCATTCCTCTGAAGATGACGAGCGCAGCATTTTCATGAACCAAATGCCCGAAAAAACAGACATTTCTGTGGATGATAAGTTCTTTGAAAAATGGAATGAGATATATAAACTCCGTTCTGATGTAACAAAAGCTTTGGAAGCAAAGCGTCAGAACAAGTTTATTGGCGCTCCGCTTGAGGCAAAGGTTATTATTCATGCCGACGGAGAGAATTTCAGTAAGTTCAGCGCATTAAAAGATATACTTGAAAAAGTATTTATCGTATCTGCCGTTGATGTTTGTCAGGGCGGAAGCGGTGAATTCCCAAGCGATAACTTTGAGGGAATGTCATATGATGTTGAAAGAGCTTCGGGAAATAAGTGTGAGAGATGCTGGTCTTACTCGGAATATGTTGGCAGCAACGCTGAACACCCTACGCTTTGCAAACGTTGCGCCGAAGAAGTAAAATAATTTAATTTTCTAAGCCAAGGGCTATCCTTGGCTTAGATTGGTTAGGATATAAAATGGTTATTTTTTTGGTAATATTCGGAATAATTCTTGTTGCCGCCGATCAGGCAATAAAAATCTGGGCTGTCAATGTCTTAAAGCCTGTAAAGGTTATGGAATTTATACGTTTTGGGGATTTTGAGATACTTGGTTTAAGGTACACCGAAAACACCGGAGCCGCATTCAGCAGCTTCAGCGGGGCAAGGTGGTTTCTTACCGGATTTACGTTGATAATGCTTATTGTATTGCTTATATTTGTCATTAAGTATAAAAACAAAAATATGTTTTTCCTTGTGAGTACAGTCATGATCATGTCCGGTGGTATTGGAAACCTTATTGACAGAATACGTCAGGGTTATGTAGTAGATTATCTTGATGTAAAGCTGTTTAACTTTGCAGTATTCAATTTTGCAGATATATGCGTTGTTCTGGGAGCGGTGTTTGCATTGATCTTTGTTTTCTTTGTAGAACCTAAAATTGCGGATAAAAACGATGCGTTCAGACATGAAGTCAGACGAATAAAGGAACATATTGATGAGTAGAATGACATTTACTGCTGACTCTGAAAACGAGGGAGTCCGTATTGATAAGTGGTTGTGCAGTCAAAACATAGAAGCTTCTCGCTCTATGCTCCAAAAGCTGCTGGACAACGGAAAAATTACTGTAAACGGTTTGCAGGCTGTTAAAAGTTACACAGTTAAGCGCGGCGATGAAATAATAATCGACTTTCCGGAACCAATTGAGCTTGATGTTATTCCGGAAAATATTCCTATTGAAATAGTATATCAAGACGAACACTTGCTTGTTGTAAATAAACCAAAGGGAATGGTTGTTCACCCAGCTGCGGGAAATTACAGCGGAACACTTGTAAACGCGCTGTTGTATCACTGCAATGGACAGCTTTCTTCAATAAATGGAGTTATCCGTCCCGGAATTGTTCACAGAATCGACAAGAATACGAGCGGTTTGCTTATTGTTGCAAAGAACGATAAGGCTCATGTTGGACTTGCAGAGCAAATAAAGGCACATACCTTTACACGCGAATATCAGGCGGTTGTCTGCGGAAGATTAAAGGAACCTTCCGGAATAATTGATGCTCCAATAGGCAGACACATTGTCGACCGCAAAAAGATGTGTGTTACGGAGAAAAATTCAAAAGAAGCTAAAACTGAGTACACCGTTCTGAATGAATATGGCAGTTACAGTCATGTAAAGCTTAAGCTCTTTACCGGCAGAACTCACCAAATAAGGGTTCATATGGCGTATATCGGACATCCCGTGTTTGGCGATGATGTTTACGGAAAGTCATCAAAACACTGTGAAGGTCAATGCCTTCACGCAAAAAAGATAGGTTTTGTTCACCCGATTGACGGAAAATACTATGAATTTGACAGCGAATTACCAGATTATTTTAATTTTGTAATTAACAAACTATCAAAATGAGGAATATTTATGCCAAAATTTTCAAATACAGTTTTTGTAACTGATTTGGACGGAACATTGCTTCCGCACAATAAAGTGATAAATGAAAAGGATCTTAATGCAATTGAGTATTTCAGACAAAACGGCGGTATCTTCACTATTGCTACAGGAAGAATCATACAGGCGGCGGATCAGTTTTTTGAGTCTTTGAAGCCTGACGCTCCCGTTATTCTCAACAACGGCGGACTTATTTACGATACTCGAAAAAAGGAAATTATTTACGAGATTTCCCTTGACGATGCGGCTTATGAGTACACCAAGGCTCTTATGGAAAAATTTCCTGATATGGGCGTGGAGGTCAATCTTTCGGACGGAATTTTTGCCGTAAATATGACGGAGTGGGAACAACTTCATTTGAGTATGACACATTTACCGTATACTGTAAAAGGTATGGAGGAAATTCCTAAAAACGGTTGGTGCAAGGTACTGTACTCAATTGGCGGGGGCAGAGTTAATGAGCTTTCAGACTACGCAGCGTCAAGTGGTTGGGACAAAACAAGCTTTGTTATATCGGGAGATTTCCTGTTTGAATGTTTGCCAAAAGACTGTACTAAAGGCTCTGCGCTGAAAAAGCTTTCCAAGCTTGAAAAGTGGGGTACCTTTACAGTTGTGGCGGCGGGGGACTATAACAATGATATTGAAATGTTGGGATTTGCCGATATTGCTATCGCACCTCAGAATGCTCAAGATATAGTTAAAAAATCCGCTGATTATGTTACGAAGGCAACCTGTCAGGAAGGCGCTATTGCCGAAGCAATTGATTATTTGGATAAATTAAAATAAATAGAAAGGATTGGTAAAATATGGACGCAACAATTAAAAAGCAGCTTGAAGTAACAGCCTGTAAGGTAAGGAAGGGGGTAATCGAGGGCGTTTATAATGCTAAATCGGGACATCCGGGAGGTTCGCTTTCAATAAGTGACCTTCTGACATATCTTTATTTTGCAAAACTGAACGTTGATCCTAAAAATCCCAAAATGCCTGAAAGAGACAGGGTAGTCCTTTCAAAAGGACACTGCGCTCCCGCACTTTATTCCGTACTTGCACAAAGAGGATATTTTTCGGAGGATGAGCTTAAAAAGCTTCGTCACATCGGTGCAATGCTTCAGGGACACCCCGATATGAAAGGTACTCCCGGCGTTGATATGAGTACGGGTTCTCTCGGTCAGGGAATTTCTGCGGCCTGCGGAATGGCTTTGGGAGGAAAGCTTTCATGCGCTTCATATAAGGTTTACGCTATTCTCGGCGATGGTGAGATAGAAGAGGGGCAGGTTTGGGAGGCTGCAATGTTTGCCGCTCACAACAAGCTTGACAATCTTGTGGCAATTATTGACAATAACGGCTTGCAGATAGACGGAAAAATTACCGATGTTTGTTCCCCAATGCCAATCACCGACAAGTTTGAGGCTTTCGGTTGGTACGTTATAACAATGGACGCTCACGATTTCGATGACATTGAGCGCGCATTTGACGAGGCTGAAAAGATAAACGGCAAGCCCGTTGCTATCGTTCAGACAAGCACAAAGGGCAAGGGTGTTTCCTACATGGAAAATCAAGTCGGCTGGCACGGCTCTGCTCCGAACAATGAGCAGTATGAACAGGCTATGAACGAGCTTAACGAGCAGCTTAAAAATTTACAGGCGTAAGAAAGGGAGTGCTGAAAATGGCAGATGTAATTAAAAAGGCTACGAGAGAAAGCTACGGCGAGGCTTTGGCGGAGCTTTCCGATAAATATGAGGATCTGGTGGTTTTGGACGCCGATCTGGCGGCAGCTACAAAGACGGGAATTTTCAAGAAAAAGTGTCCCGAAAGGTTTATCGACTGTGGAATTGCCGAGGCGAACATGATGGGCGTTGCGGCAGGACTTGCGGCAACCGGTAAAAAGGTTTTTGCAAGTTCCTTTGCGATGTTTGCGGCTGGCAGAGCTTATGAGATAGTGAGAAATTCTATTGGATACCCACATATAAACGTTAAGATAGGCGCGACTCACGCGGGAATTTCCGTGGGCGAGGACGGCGCAACTCACCAATGTAACGAGGATATTGCTCTTATGAGGACTATCCCCGGAATGACGATAATCAATCCTGCCGATGACGTTGAGGCAAAGGCAGCTGTTGAAGCGGCTATTAATATTGACGGTCCCGTATATCTTCGTTTCGGACGTCTTGCCGTGCCCGTTTTCAACGATAAGGACACCTACAAATTTGAGGTGGGCAAGGGCGTTCAGCTCAAGGACGGCAAGGACGTGACTATCGTTGCAACGGGACTTATGGTAAACGAGGCTCTTACAGCGGCCGATACTCTTGAAAAAGAGGGAATTTCCGCAAGAGTTGTTAATATCCACACTATCAAGCCTCTTGACAAGGAACTCATCTGCAGGGCGGCTAATGAAACGGGCGTTATCGTTACTGCGGAGGAACACAGCATTATCGGCGGACTTGGTTCGGCTGTTGCGGACGCAGTTACGGAATGTTGTCCCGTTCCCGTTGTAAAGGTCGGGGTAAACGACGTTTTCGGACATTCCGGACCCGCAGTCGATCTGCTTAAAGAGTTCGGACTTTCCGCGGAAAATATTGTTGAAAAGGCGAAGTATGCGCTTACTTTGAAAAAGTAAATTTTGTAAGGTATTTATATGTCTAAAAAGTTATCGAGAATGATTGCCACAGTAATGCTTGTTTTAGCAATAGCCTTTTTGGCGTTTGCGCTTACGCACCCAACTGCAAGCTTTCCTTGGAGCAATGCTGTAACGTATACAATTTACGCGGTTTATATTTTGGCAATGGCGGTTCTGTTTATTGCGCCGTTTAAAAGGGAAAAGTGAATTTATTATGAACAAAAAACGAAACAGCAATTTAATTTCTATTATTCATCGTCTTGTTACCGATGAATACGGTGAAAACTACTGGTTTAACGGCTGTGCAAGCTATCTAATGGAATGTTTGGGAGAGCCTGATTACGATTATTGGTTTTTTGCCGGAATAACGGGTGACTTATTTACACAGCACTATAAATTTAACTTTCCTTATGACGCTGTAAGCGCGTATCACTGCGTATATGGCGACAAAAAATACTTTGAAGATATATTTGCCAAATGCGGTTATTTTGCCGAGGTTTTGTTAAACAGGGATGTAAGCAAAAATAAAGAAATATATCTTCAAAAGCTTATGCTTTACATTGATAAAGGAATACCTGTAATTACTCTTGGTACAGGCGAAATGCCAGAGAGTGTGTACATTGGTTATGAGGATTGCGGAAAAACACTTCTTTATGTATCGGGAAACAGTGATACGCCAAAGCGTATTTCTTGCGACAAAGCTATGGAGAGCGGTATACCGGACGCTGTAGGATTTATATTTGCAGGTGAAAAGAAGGAGGACGTACCGCTTGCCAAAATATACCGCGATGCAATATTTGCTTTGCCGGAGTTGTTATCTGTTAATAACGATAAGTACTGTTTAGGCGCGGCAGCTTTTCGTAAATGGGCTGATGATATTGACAGAGGAATCTTTGATAATATTAGTCCCGATGAATTTGAAATTTGGGGTATGTATCAGAATTTTGTCTGTGTACTTGCAACAAACGGCAGCTGCTGTTATGGATTCTTAAATAAGGCACAAGAATTGAACCCCGATATGACTTTTCTTGAGGATGTGAGCCGTCAATATAGGATCACGCAACTTTTATGGAACGCACAGTGTGAGGCAGTCGATGAGTTTGCTGAGTGTATTCATAAGTATGGCTATGTAACTGAAAATTTAGAATCGCTTGGCGGCGGATTCAACGTGACCCTTGAGGTATTGCAAAATAAGGAAAAACGGGCAAAGATTACGTCAACGTTACTCAAGTTTGCTGATGTCACCGATGAAATAACAAATATTTTGAAAAACGGACTTAAAAAAATAAATAAGTAATGTTTTTATGTCTCGGCATTAGGGTTTATTTTGTTTTGGCCGATATTGTCATAATTTTCAAAAATTCCGAGTTTCTTAAACATTTAAATGCAAAGGAAAACAATTGAAACAGCAATTAGGCATAAATTTGAGCGGTTTGATGTTTTTCATTGAATTTATTATTGTTGGATTTGATTTCTATTTTGGTAGACAATGCCGTCCAAGTGGGTATCTTGGGCGGCTGTCGCAGTTTTTCTGTAGAAAGGATAAAATCAATATGAAAGCAATTATAACCGATTTGGACAGAACCTTGCTTCGCACGGATAAGACGGTGTCGGAATATACATATGCTGTCCTAAAAAATGTCATGACAAGGGAATCCTTCTTATGGCAGCAACCGCCCGTACGGAAAGACGTGTTTTAAACTACCATAATCGAATTGATTTTGATGCTATAACTACATTAAACGGCGCAAGGATCATTTTACCGAATGGTATAATTGAAAACGGTATTACGCCGACCTCTGCGGAAAGCATTTTGAAAAAGGTAATTACGATACCTGATTTGGTTTTGTCAATAGAAACGGGAAACGGCGTTTTTTCAAATGTTACGATTCCGGGGTGGGACAGTACTGTTTTTGACGGATTTCCTGCTTTACCTACGGAAAGCGTTATATTTAAAATAATTCTCAGCAGTAAGTCAAATAATATATACTAGGAAGTGAAAAGGGCTTTGACTGCAGATACTTACATGACGGCGGCAGACGGTAAATTGATACAGATAATGAGTACCGCTTCAACCAAATGGAACGGTATCAAGGCTATGCTGAAAGCTATAGGAGTTAAGCAGAGCGATACAGTATATTTCGGAGATGATTATGACGATATAGAGCTGATAAAGAACTGCGGTATGGGCGTTGCTGTTTCCAATGCTGTTGACGAGGTTCTTGCCGCATCAGATTTTATAACGGAAAGCAATGATACTGACGGCGTTGCCCAATACATTGAGAAATATTTATTATAATTTTGCGTTCTTTATCACTTATTGAAGATTTTTTGTGCAAAAAGGGTGAAAAGTTAATGACGAGATGGATATTTTTTGATTTGGGTTCAACGCTTATAGACGAAACCGACTGTATAGAATTCCGTGCGACGGAAACACTGAAACAGGCGGGTGCGCCCTCCAAAGAAGAATTTTACAGGCAAATGGAGTACGTTGCTTCTGTCAATATGCTGCCGTACAAGGATACCGTAAAAAAGTTCGGACTTGAAAAAGTAAGGTGGCCTAAAGAACTGGAAAAGCTGTACCCCGAATCGCTTGATGTTTTGCAGTCACTGCACGGCAGATATAAGCTGGGAATAATTGCAAATCAAAGCGCGGGTACGGAGGAACGTCTGGTGCAATTTGGAATAAGAGATTATTTTGATATTATAGTTTCTTCCGCAGAGGAGGGAGTAGCAAAACCCGATAAGCGTATTTTTGAGCTTGCGCTTCAAAGGGCGGGCTGTACGGCGGCAGAATCTTGTATGGTGGGGGACAGACTTGACAACGATATTGCTCCTGCCGCCGAAATGGGAATGTACACGGTATGGGTACGTCAAGGCTGGTTCGGCAAGGGGAACGCCGATATAGCGCGGTTCAAGCCTGATTATACCGTTGACAGGATTTCGGATGTTATTGGGATTTTTTTTAAAATATTGAGATGACAAAAGGTATATAAACAAGAAATTCATTATTATATTGTCAAAATCAACAGGAGGTTTTTATGTCATTTGTTAATTTGGACGGTAAAAAAGTATATTATGAGGAATATGGCAGTAAAAGAAATAAAACAATTGTTTATTTTCATGGAGGGCCTGGAGAAAGCTGCCTTTCATATACTTATCAGGCAAAGGTTTTTGGGGAAAAATATCACGTCATAAGCTTTGATCAGTATGGGGTTTTCAGGTCTGACGCATTGGCTGAAAATGAGGCGTTTGGTGTACGTGATCAAGCTGAATTAATTGAGAAAATGAGAATTGCTCTCGATATAAATTCTTGGATACCTCTTGGGCATTCATACGGAGGAATGCTGGCGTGCCAATATGCGTATATGTATCCTGATGCTACTGATGCTGTTATCTATGATTGTCCAATGTGGAACGTACTTTTAACATCAAAGACAATTGCTTCTGCTACGCTGCCATTTTACGAAGCAAACGGCATTGACGAAAAGGTTAAAGTATGCAGAGAAATTTTAAGTGACTCAATTACGCCGAAAGAAGCGTTTGATAAAGCTATGAGTTTGGAAATGGACGAGCAGCTTCAAAAATTTTGTCATGTTATAGACAGAGCCGTTTATGAGAAATATATGACAGATTTTATTCCTCAGGTTGACGTTCCCGAAGAGGATTGGTATAAATATATAAATTTTACAAAAATGTTACTGGCAAAAGGAGATTACTACTGTGATTATCTGTGTCGGTTATCGGAAATCAAAAAGCCCTCCTTGCTTATAGTCGGAGAGTATGATATGACGTGCGGAAAGGATCAGCAGGAATGGTTTTGTAAAAATTCTGAAAATGGTAAATTTGTTATGCTTGAAAAAAGTGCTCATTTGTCATGGGTAGAATTTCCGCAAAAATATACGCAATTAATAACTGAATTTGTAGACAGCATTTGATAGTCGTTAATATAGCGCGGTTCAAGCCAAATCATTATCAATATTTTGATTTAAGGAGATCGTAAGATGAGTATCGACTTTTCAAAAATAACCCCATGCGGAGGTGATTGCTCCGACTGCGGACATTTTATTAACAAAGAATGCAATGGGTGTCTTGCAAACGGCGGTATTTGCGTTTCAATGTGGGAAAATGGCTGCGAAATTTTCAAATGCTGCGAAAGGCACGGCGTAAAATTCTGCGGACTTTGCGAAGAGTTCCCGTGTGAATGGATAGAAAGCAAGTTCGGCGAATGGGACAGCGGCAGTATTAAAAAACAAAAAAGGCTTGTGGAGGAGTACATAAGCCATTTTAGCAAGACTGCAACTTAAAGTTGACGAAAAGCAAATCAAGGTTGGTTGATGATCGCAATACTTTAATGTATTCTTGTACTGTACCATTTGTACGTTTTTGGCGTGAAATGGCTGTAGTACAAAAATACATACACGAAAGGAATATTGTTATGAGTTTTGCGGAAAATTTAAAAATACTGAGGAAAGAAAAATATCTTTCGCAGGAACAGCTTGCGGAGATAATGGGTGTGTCGAGACAGGCGGTGTCCAAATGGGAGCAGGGTTCGGGTTATCCCGAAACGGAAAAGCTTATCGACCTTGCCAAAAAGCTGGACGTTTCTCTTGATGTGCTTTTGCTGGATAAATCTCCTGCGGTGAATGATAAAAATGAAACCGCTGTTGCTTTAAGTGAAAAAGGTTTGACGGTACCTGCCGAAAGCGCGATATATATTCAAAATGAGGATATATTGGTTAGGTGTTACAAATTTTCTGTAATGCCTGTGCTTCTGCCGACAAAACGCGAACCAAAATTTGTTCTTGCAGGTGTGAACAGCACAGGTCTTTTGGGCGATAATATTACAGAATTAGGCTGGTATAAGGAAAAAGAGGACATACAAAAGGAGATCGCGACAATAGCCGAGGCAGTAAAAAGCGGTAAGCGTACCTATCAATTGCAGTATAACTGCAAGGTCAAGGGCGTTATAAATCCGAAAATTGTTGAATAAAAAATAAACTTTCATTGAAAGGAACATTTTTATGAACGGAGTAATTTTGTATCAATCCAAATACGGCGCTGCAAAAAAATATGCGGATTGGCTTTCGGAAGAACTTGATTTCCCATGCGTAGAAACAAAAAAAGCCCGCATTAGTGAATTAATAAGCTTTGATACCGTTATTTTAGGCGGAGGGATCTATGCTTCGGGCATTACAGGACTGTCATTTTTGAAAAAGAATATTGATTCTCTCAAAGGTAAGAAAATTGCCGTTTTTTGCTGCGGTGCGTCGCCTTATGATGAGGACGCTTTTAAAGAAATCGTAAAACATAATATGAAAGACGGATTAGAGGATATTCCGGTGTTTTATTGTCGCGGAAGCTGGAATATGGAAAAAATGTCTATTACAGACAGGACTTTATGCAATATGCTTAGAAAAGCTGTTTCTAAGAAAGACCCGAGCGAATACGAGATATGGGAAAAAGCGTTAATGGCGGTAGGAGACGATAAATGCGACTGGACTGATAAAGAATACTTAAAGCCTTTGGTAGAATTTATTAATAAATAAGCATAAATGTGGAGAATATTTTAAAGTACCCCAATTGATAAATAAGTGGAAGTGATTTTATGGATCAAAAGATTATAGACAGAGTGAAAAATCTCCGCGAGGAGATAGAGGGGCACAATCACAGCTACTATGTGCTGGATAACCCTACCGTGGACGACTACACATATGATATGCTTATGCAGGAATTAAAGGGGTTGGAGGAACAATATCCAGAATTGGCTGATAAAAATTCTCCAACACAGAGGGTTGGCGGCGAGGCTCTTAATCTTTTTGAAAAGGTGGAGCACCGCGTTCAGATGGGCAGTTTGCAGGACGTTTTTTCCTTTGAACAGGTAAAAGCCTTTACAGACCGATGCGAGGAATCGTCTGTAAAGCCTGTATATGTGGTAGAACCGAAGATAGACGGACTTTCCGTGTCCCTTGAATATGCAGACGGGGAGCTTGTCCGAGGTTCAACAAGGGGGGACGGTTTTGTGGGCGAGGACGTTACCGCAAATCTAAAAACCATAAAATCAATACCGTTGAAGCTGAAAAACGCTCCTGCGTTTTTAGAGGTCAGGGGGGAAGTATATATGCCCCGTGACACTTTTCTGAAGCTTGTAGAGCGGCAGGAGAACAACGATGAGACTCCTTTTAAAAATCCGAGGAACGCGGCGGCAGGGTCTTTGCGGCAGAAAAATCCCCAAATTGCCGCTGAGCGGGGACTTGATATCTTTGTGTTTAACATTCAGCAGATAGAGGGCGCGGAAATCACGTCCCACAAGCAATCTTTGGACTATCTGAAAAGTTTGGGGTTTAAGGTAATTGCCGATTACAGGCAAGTTCAAAGCTACGCCGAAATAGAGGAGCGTATAAACCACATTGGTGAAATGCGCAGCAAGTACGAATTTGACATCGACGGCGTGGTAATAAAAATAGACGATTTTGCTCTCCGTGAGGAGATGGGCGCAACTTCCAAGGTTCCTAAATGGGCAGTGGCGTACAAATTTCCCCCTGAGGAAAAGGAGACCACTTTGCTTGACATTGAGGTAAATGTTGGCAGGACTGGTGCAATTACTCCAGTGGCGGTGTTTGAACCTGTACTTTTGGCGGGAACCAGCGTCAGCCGGGCGGTGCTGCACAATCAGGAATTTATCACGGAAAAGGACATCAGGATAGGAGACAGGATAGTTGTACGCAAGGCGGGAGATATAATTCCTGAGGTTTTGAAATCTATTTCTCATGGGGAAAATTCACAGCCATATAGTCTGCCCGAATATTGTCCTGTTTGCGGCGATAAGGCGGTGAAATTTGCGGACGAGGCGGCTTTGCGGTGTCCCAACGTTGATTGTCCCGCACAGCTTAAACGTAATATCATTCACTTTGCGAGCAAGGGCGCTATGAATATTGACGGTCTCGGAGAGGCAATTGTTACGCAGCTTTTGGACGAAAAACTGATAGCGGGAGTTACCGATATTTACCGCCTTACGGCAGAACAGCTTGAAGTGTTGGAGAGATTTGGAAAAAAATCCGCAGAAAATCTTATTAAAGCGATAGAAGCTTCTAAGGAAGCTCCTCTTGATAAAGTAATTTTCGCTTTAGGGATACGTAATATCGGTCAGAACGGAGCAAAGCTTTTATGTGACCGCTTTGGAAGCATCGATGATATAATGAATGCTTCAGCAGAGGATATCGCTGCAATAGACGGCTTCGGAGAGGT
This sequence comes from uncultured Clostridia bacterium, assembly GCA_947089135.1. GTDB lineage: Bacteria > Bacillota > Clostridia > Oscillospirales > Ruminococcaceae > RGIG8773. The sequence goes on along the minus strand of CAMUJF010000005.1, from coordinate 59,567 downwards.
CATGTCGGAAAATGTTGTGTCCGCATTTCACGACAAGCATTTTTCCGATATTGTTTCAGATCTGAAAAGCCTCGGAGTAAAAATGGAGTACGAAAAGCGTGACAGCGGCGACAAACGCTTTGAGGGAAAGACCTTCGTTCTTACGGGAACGCTTTCCTCTATGACAAGGGACGAAGCAAAAGAAATAATCGTACGTTTCGGAGGGAAAGCATCCGGTTCAGTATCCAAAAAGACCTCATATGTTGTGGCAGGCGAGGAAGCAGGCAGCAAGCTTACCAAAGCTCAGGAGCTTGGAATAGCTGTTCTCAGTGAGCAGGAATTTCTTGATATGACAAAATAACTGCTTTTACCGCTCAAAAGTATGCTACGCATACGTGAATAATATTAACGGCATTGCAATTGAAATAGACTGCTGACCGTTGACAGGTTCAATAAATAAAAAACGGCGTTTCCTTTCGGAATCGCCGTTTGTGTGGTTTATTACGGATATGTTATATAGCTCTTGTAACCTTATTGGAACGGAGACATCTTGTACATACATAAATATGCTTAGGAGTACCGTCAACAATAGCTTTTACACGCTTAACGTTGGGTTTCCAGGTTCTGTTGGAGCGATGATGTGAGTGGGAAACCTTAATACCGAAAGCAACACCCTTTCCGCAAATATCGCACTTTGCCATGGGGGTTACACCTCCTTTTCAATATCATTGTATAAAGTCAACGTTACTATTTTATCACAACTGCTTTGGAATTGCAAGTGTTTTTTGAAAAAAAGTTAAAAAAAATAAAGTTTTTTTGGAAATGTTAAGAAATATCCTTGTATTTTTAATTGAAATATGCTATAATAAATGTTGATTTTGAACTTTACGCCGAAAAAGGAGAGGCTTTGTTTACAAAGCGTACATAATTTATGCAGGATAGAATCATTGAACTTGTTATGCATGGCATTGTGCTGTTGACAGCTTTTCCGGTGCATGAGTGCGCTCATGCGCTTGCAGCACACTGGCTTGGCGACGATACTGCAAAAAATCAGGGACGGATATCGCTTAATCCGCTTCGGCATCTTGATCTGTTTGGTACAGTGTTCATGTTGCTTGCAGGCTTCGGCTGGGCAAAGCCTGTTCCGATAAATGCGAATAACTTTAAGAACCGTAAGGTCGGAATGGCGGTATCATCGCTGGCGGGACCTCTTTCAAATGTTCTTATGTCATATGTTTCCATTATAATATGTAAAATACTGACATACAGCAGCTACGGAAATTCCTATATGGACGCTCTTGCAGACGTTTTTTGGTACGCAACGATACTCAATCTAGGACTGGCTGTGTTTAATTTATTGCCTGTTCCGCCTTTGGACGGTTCCAGGATATTTAACCTTGTTTTGCCTGAAAAGCTGTATTTTAAGGTCATGAAGTATGAAAATGTTATTTTTGGAATTCTCTTTCTGTCAATATGGTTGGGATTTCTTGATAAACCTCTTTATTTTTTGCAGCAAAAGGCGTTCGATCTTATGAACCGTCTTTCTATATGGGTAGATATTCTTATGATGATTCGAGGTAGCTAAATGGAGCAGATCTCATTCAAGCTTGAAGTTTTCGAGGGTCCGCTGGATCTGCTGCTTCATTTGATATCAAAGCATAAGCTGAATATTAACGATATTCCGATAACAGAGCTTCTTAATCAGTATCTGGAATATATAAGCCGTATGTCAGAACAGAACATGGAGATCGCCGGTGAATTTCTTGAAATGGCGGCAAGATTAGTGTACATCAAGACGGTGTCGCTGCTTCCTCAAAAAGAGGAAGCTGAACAGCTCAAAAAAGAGCTGCAGGGAAGACTTATCGAGTATTCGCTTTGCAAAAAGACGGCGGAAATTATGAAAGAGCGCTATATCGGCAATGTTTTTGCGGTGCGGGGACAGCTCAAAATAGAGTTTGACAACACTTATCCGATCATTCACGACCCGCAGGAGCTCTTGGACGCTTACATGAAAATACAGATAAAGCCTCCGGAGGAAAAGGTGAAAACAGAAGCGTTCAATACTATTGTAAAGAAAAAAATTGTTTCAGTAACGTCTAAAATTATTTTTGTTCTCAGGAAGCTTTACAAATCGGGAAGCTGTTTTATGGACGGCTTATTTGCGGGATTGACCGACCGTTCCGAACGCGTAGCGGTTTTTTTGGCCGTACTGGAGCTTACAAAATCAGGAAGAATAATGCTGAATGATGACAATACAGTAATAACATTTAACAGAGAGCACAGCAAGGTTCAATCGAAACAGTCCGATCAAACTGAAACGGGGGTTTCATATTCATGAAGATAAACGAGGGTATTTCCGCGGTTGAAGCTATACTTTTCGCCCATGGGGAGCCCATTGAAGCCGAAAAGCTTTGCGCTGCGGCGGGAGTAGAGTCTGATATGCCGGAGAAGCTTGTTCAGCTTTTAATAGACAGATACGAATCCACGGGAAGCGCGCTTACAGTGCTAAAACTTGGAAACAGTTACCAGCTTGCGGTAAAAGCCGAATTTTTCGACTATGTAAGAGCTGCGCTGGAGTCGAAAAAAAATACCCCACTTTCTCCCGCTGCAATGGAAGTACTTACCATAATAGCTTACAATCAGCCTGTAACAAAAGGCTTTGTAGAGCACGTCAGAGGTATAGACAGTTCAAGCGTTGTCAATTCTCTTGTTGAGAAAAATCTTCTTGAGGAGGCGGGACGTCTTGATGTTCCTGGAAAGCCTATTGCTTATAAAACAACTTCCGCTTTTTTGAGGTGCTTTCAGCTTTCCTCTCTGGACGACCTGCCTGCATTGCCGGATTCAGACGGACAGGTAAGTTTTGACGAGATACTTATTTCCGATGACAAAGACGGTTCAGAGGAAGTCTCGGACGACGCTGGCATTTCTGATGTGTGAAAGGGTGAACGGCATTGACAGCTTTGATAGTAATCGCCGCTATAATACTGTTTTTGATGTTGGTTCTTAATGTGAAGCTTCGCGTGCGTATACGGTACATTGGCGGTGAACTTGATTTCAAACTGAAATATCTTTGGTTCACTATTTATCCAATGAAGAAAAAGAATCCTGCGAAAACAAAACATGATAACAGCAGAAAAAAAAATAAAGGCGATATTTCATCAGAAAATGAAGCGGAAGAGAAAATTGTAAAATCAGAAAAAAACGAGAAAATTTCCGAAAATGTTCATACAGATTTTAAAAATAATACGGAAGAGATTTCATCTGAAAAAAAGCAAAAGGAAAAGCTGTCTGACAAGCTTGACAATCTGTCGGAGCTTATCGAAAAGATCAAGATAATATGGGGTTTCTCAGAGAAACGGCTCAGGAGGATATTTACACATATTTACATTGAAAACCTTATGATTGATTTTGTAATTGCGGGGGAGGACGCCTGCAAAACGGCGGTAAACTACGGAACGGTAAGCGCTGCTGTTTACAACGGTATTTCATTAGTAAGCACGCTGTTCCGCACAGGGATAAAGTCGGTTGATATTTCTTGTGATTTTGACGGAAAAAAGTCTGTGTACGACGCTGCTGCTGATATTACGGCAAGACCGTCAACGCTTCTTGCGGCTGTACTGGGTATTCTCGGAGGGTTTATAAAAAACTATAAAAGTATAATGGGAAAGTCAGACAAGCGGCAGTCCAATGAGACAGCTGCTCAACTATAATAAAGGAGAATGAAAATGGATACAAAGGTAAAAGATCTGGTCTCATCTGCAATTGGAAAGATTCACGAACTGTCCGACTCGGATACAGTAATAGGAAAACCTATAAAGATTGATGGAGGGATAACAGTTATTCCAGTTTCAAAGGTTTCCTACGGATTTGCTGCCGGAGGTTCCGATCTGCCGTCCAAAAGTGAAAAGGAATTTTTCGGCGGCGGCAGCGGAGGAGGAGTAACTATAAATCCTCTGGCGTTTATTGTGGTTTCGGGCGAGGACGTTAAGCTTTTGGAGTTGGGCTCCGGAAATTCTTCGGCAAACGCTATAGTCAGCGCTGTTCCCGAGCTTATTTCAAAAATACAGGCAATGTTTTCAAAGAAAAAGGATAAAGATTCCAACGACCCTATAAATGTTGAGGATATTTCCGCTCCATCGGATTCCTCCGAGCCTGAGATAGAAAAGGTTGAAATTAACACTGAAGGATTTGACTTTTAACTAAATATTTTGCATACAGACTCCATAAGATATTATGTAAATATTCCTTTGGAGGTTTGTATGAAACAAGTTAAACGTATTATAGGCACATTGCTTTCGGCGGCGGTAATTCTTCCGTTCGCACCGAAAGTCGAAGCCGTTTCTCTGGCGGGACTTTCCGCAAAGGCGGCGATACTGATAGACGCTCAGACAGGAACTGTCATCGCCGAAAAAAACGAGAAGCAAAGACTTCCTATGGCAAGTACCACAAAGATAATGTCCGCACTGCTTTTGCTTGAAAGCGGCGATCTGGACACACCGTTCAGAGTGGACAATGAGGCTATCATGGTGGAGGGCTCGTCCATGGGGTTATGTGAAGATGATGTAGTTACCAAACGTGCGCTTTGCTACGGTATGCTGCTTCCGTCAGGAAACGACGCCGCTAACCAAACAGCTGTAACACTGGCGGGCAGTACCGAAAAGTTTGCGGAGATGATGAACCAAAGGGCTGAAAAAATTGGTCTTGAGGACACGAATTTTGTTACCCCGTCGGGACTGCACAATGAAAACCACTACTCAACTGCATATGATATGGCTATGCTTACGAGGGAAGCCCTCAGAAACGAGGATTTCCGTGAAATATGCGGTACAAAGCGCGCGAAGCTTAAATTCGGCAATCCGCCTTACGAACGCTGGCTTGTGAATACGAACAAGTTGTTAACTATGTACGATGGCTGTATAGGAGTAAAAACGGGCTTTACCGACGAGGCGGGAAGGTGTCTTGTTTCGGCTGCAGAAAAGAACGGGGTTACACTTATTTGTGTTACACTGAATGCTTCTGACGACTGGAACGATCACAAAAAAATGTACGATTACGGTTTTTCTGTTACAGAAAGCCGAAATGTATCTTTTGACTGTTCAGAACTGCGGATAAAAGCTGCGGGAGGAACCGTCGAAGAGCTTTCCGTTGAGTTGGAAAATATACCCTCGTATACTATTGTAAATGGTGCGGAGCCTGAGATAACGTCGGAAACATTGATTCCTGATTTTGTATATGCTCCGATTGAAAAGGGAAAAACTGTAGGAAAAGTGAATTTTTATGCAAATGGAAAGCTGATGTGCGCCGTCAACATGGTTGCAAAGAATGGCTGCGAAGCTGTTGTCAGCAGGCATAAACCAAGCGTTTACGAAAACGTCTTGGAGTGGTTCAAACAAATTATAGACTGAAAAGGAGCAGGCAAGTGGAAAAAGTCAGACTTCAGAAGCTTATTGCGGAAAGCGGAATGTGTTCCCGCAGAAAAGCTGAGGAACTAATAAAGCAGGGCAAGGTCACGGTCAACGGCAGAGCCGCCCATATCGGCGACGGAGCAACTGTTAAGGATATTATTGCTATTGACGGTGAAAAACTGCCAATAGCAAAAAAACGTGAAAAATACTATATAATGCTCAACAAGCCGCGCGGATACGTTACAACTATGTCGGACGAGCTTGACAGGCGTTGTGTTACCGAGCTTCTGAAGGATTTTCCCGCAAGAGTGTATCCGGTGGGCAGACTTGACAGAAATTCCGAAGGTCTGCTGCTGTTTACAAACGATGGAAAATTTTCAAATGATATTATGCACCCCAGCCGCCATGTGTCCAAAACTTACCGTGTAACGGTTCGTCCGCCGGTAAGCGAGGATCAGCTTGCGCGGCTTTCGGCGGGTGTCGAGATAGACGGCAGGAAAACTCTTCCGGCGGCAGTAGACGTTCTTGTTCAGGAACAGGGCAGGGTGGTGCTTCAGATCGTTATCCGAGAGGGCAGGAATCGTCAGATTCGCAAAATGTGCGAGGCTGTGGGTCTTGAAGTAGCAAGACTTAAGAGAACTGCTATCGGTCCTTTGAGGCTAGGTATGCTTAAACCGGGAGCTTACAGAGAGCTTACCGCTGAGGAGCTTCGTGCTATCAGAAGTGCGGTAGGAGAAAAATGATTTGCTTAAATATGAATAAATTGAAAAAATATGTAAAAATATTGTTATTATCTTGTCAATCAAGAAAAAAAGTTGTATAATTATTTTGGTATAATTTTTTGTAACCGTATTCGGCTATGCCGATCTCGGATACTGATATCGAACGGAGGAACCTTATATGTTAACTGAAAGCCAGAAGGCTAAATTTGACGTCTATAAGTCGTACTCGGCAGCGGGCTGCCAAAGCGCGGCGGCAAAACGTCTTGCGGAATTGTTTGACGACGGACAGTTCACCGAACTTGACGCTGCCGTTATGAACGGAGACTCTCCCGCGGGAGTTATTACTGCTTACGGATACGTTGACGGAAGTCCGGTTTATGCATTCTCACAGGACAAATCCGTAAAGGGCGGAGCTGTAAACAATCGTCATGCGGCAAAGATATGTAAAGTATTTGACCTTGCTTCACGTACGGGCGTACCTGTTGTGGGTATTTATGATTCCAACGGAGCTTTTGTTGACGACGGCGCTGAAGCTATTAAGGCCTACAGCGATATGTTGCTGTGGACAAGTAATCTTTCAGGTGTTGTTCCTCAGATTTCGGTAATTGCCGGTACCTGCGCGGGAAGTGCGGCTATGGTTGCATGCTCTGCTGATTTTGTTGTTATTACAGATGACGGAGAGCTTTATACGACTCCCGGCAAAGATATAAATGGAGAGAATGCTGTTGCTAACGGAACGGCGGCTCTTTCCGCTAAAGATGATAAGGCGGCAATGGAGGCTGTTAAAAAGCTTATTGCAATTCTTCCTGCTAACAATATTTCCTCTGCGCCTATGTTTGAATTTTCTGAAACAGGCAAGGCTGCAAGCGGTACTGCTGATGAGATTGCATCGGCTGTTGCTGATTCGGACAGTGTTATCGAGCTTTCGTCCGGCTTCGGAACGTCCGCCTATACCGCAATTGCAACTGTCGGAGGTTCTGCTGTGGGAATAGCGGCTACAAATAAATCAGCGGATAAACTTACTTCTGACGATTGTTCAAAGCTTGCAAGATTTGTAAGAACCTGTGACGCTTTTTCGATACCTGTACTTACCTATATTGATACCGAGGGCTTTGCTTCCGACGCTTGTGTAAGAGATATGGCAAAGGTTTCCAATGCATATGCTGAGGCTACAACTCTTAAAGTATCTGTTGTAAGCGGTAAAGCTTACGGTGCGGCTATGGCTGCTTTTGGAGCGGGAAATGCCGATGTTACTTATGCATATCCGGAGGCAGTTATTTCTCCTATCGCACCTGTTGCTGCAGTTGAATTTCTTTGGCACGATAAGCTTAAAGGCGCGGCTAATCTTTCAGAGGAAAGAAATAAGCTGGCTTCTCAGTATGCTGATGAAAACGCTTCCGCGTTTGATGCCGCAGCAAAAGGCTGCATTGACGGGATAATTTCCGCAGAAGAAGCACGCACTAAAATCATTGCTGTTCTTGAACTTATGAACGGCAAGAGAATGACAAAACGTCTGCCAAAGAAGCACAGCAATATGCCCTTTTAGAGGTTAGAAATTTAGAGATAAGCAATTTGTAAATTTTTATGATTGGTGGTTATTGTTATGAAAAGATTTAATATTACCGTAAACGGAAAGGCTTACGATGTTGCTGTTGAGGAAGTTTCCGGAGGAGCATCTCCTGCTGCAACACCGGCTGCGGTTTCCGCTCCCGTACAGGCAGTTCCAGCACCTGTTGCTGCGGCTCCTGCTGATGGAACTGCCGTAAACGCTCCTATGCCCGGTACGATTCTTGACGTTAAGGCTTCTGTAGGTGATAGCGTTACAGAGGGTCAGGTACTTATGGTTCTTGAAGCTATGAAAATGGAGAACGATATCGTTGCTCCCAAAGCCGGAAAAGTTTCTGCGATCAGCGTAAAGAAAGGCGACAGTGTAAATTCAGGCGACGCTCTCGCATACATTCAGTAATCTTACGAAAGGTTGATCAAAATGGCTAAGATAAAAGTTACCGAAACTGTTCTCCGTGACGCTCACCAGTCCCTTATTGCTACAAGAATGACTATGGACGAAATGCGTCCCATACTTTCTACAATGGATAAAGTCGGCTATTATTCCGCAGAGGTTTGGGGCGGAGCAACATTTGACTCATGTCTCCGTTTCCTTAATGAGGATCCTTGGGAAAGACTCCGCATACTTCGCAAGGAAATGCCCAACACAAAGCTTCAGATGCTGTTCAGAGGTCAGAATATGTTGGGTTACCGTCACTATGCTGATGACGTTCTGGAGTACTTCGTTCAGAAATCCGTTGCAAACGGTATTGATATTATTCGTATTTTCGATGCTCTCAACGATATAAGAAATCTCAGAACAGCTATTTCTGCTGCAAAGAAAGAGGGAGCACACGCTCAGGTTGCAATTTCCTATACGTTGGGAGATGTGTTTACCACCGACTATTATGTTAATTACTGCAAGGAGATAGAGGCGGAGGGCGCTGATTCTATATGTATTAAGGACATGGCTGCTTTGCTTACTCCTTACAGAACTGCCGAGCTTGTTAAGGCTATCAAGGCGGCTGTAAAGATTCCTGTACAGCTTCACACCCACTATACTTCGGGACTGGCTTCAATGTGCCTTTTAAAGGGTATTGAAAACGGCGCGGATATGATTGACACTGCTATGTCTCCGCTTGCTTTGGGCACTTCCCATGCGCCTACCGAGTCAATGGTTGCAGCTTTACAGGGTACTGAGTATGACACGGGACTTGATCTTGTTCTGCTTACCGAGATTCGCGATTATTTTATGAAGCTTCGCAAGAAATACATTGACAACGGTCAGCTTGATCCGAAAATGCTTGCTGTTGACGCAAACGCTCTTATTTATCAGGTTCCCGGCGGAATGCTTTCTAATCTGCTTTCACAGCTTAAGCAGGCGGGAAAAGAGGATAAGTTTACCGATGTGCTTAAGGAAGTCCCGAATGTTCGTAAGGATGCCGGATATCCTCCGCTTGTTACGCCTACATCTCAAATTGTTGGTACACAGGCTGTGTTTAACGTAATCAACGGCGAACGCTATAAAACTGTTACAAAGGAATTTAAGGCTCTTGTTAAGGGTGAGTACGGAAAAACTCCCGCTCCGATTGACCCTGAGTTCAGCAAGAAGATACTTAAGGGCGAGGAATCCATTACCTGTCGTCCCGCTGATCTTTTGCAGCCTGAACTTAATAAGCTTAAAGAGGAAGCTTCCGAATGGGCAGAGCAGGAGGAGGACGTACTCAGCTACGCTATGTTCCCGCAGGTTGCGCCTAAGTTTTTTGCAAAGAGACGTGACGCAAAGTATGGTGTTGACAGCGCTCACGCCGATGCGGAGAATAAGGTTCACCCGGTATAATATGTACCGATTCGGATTAATGTCAGTATTGGAAGGAAAATTCAATGAATAAAAAAGAGAAACGTTTATCAGCTGTTTTTTTGATTTTTTTAATATTCCTATTCTTATGCACGGAAATAAATCTGTTTACAGGACATATCGCTGCTGCTGTATGCAGTCTTGGAGCGGGATTTTTCTATTTGTGCTTATATTCAGCGAATAAAAGTTAAAAAATAAGGAAGACAAACAGTGACGCGTATTTTTATTCCCGATACGATTAAAAGCATGGTCGGTGATGTTCCGTATACTTTGAATAAGGTCGGACATTCGCAGTCGCAGGTACTGATATTTCCGGATAAGGTTCTAAAAATTGAAAAGTACAATCGGAAAGCAGACAAAACCGTGCAGATGATGAAGTGGTTAGACGGAAAAATACCTGTTCCAAAGGTGCTTTGTCATGAAATCCATGAGGAGTATCAATATCTGCTTATGAGTAAGGCAGAGGGGAAGATGTCCTGCGATACGTATTATATGGAACGTCCCGATGAACTGCTTGGCTTGCTTGCAGAGGCTTTGGAAATGCTTTGGAGCGTTGCCATTTCCGACTGTCCGTACCGATGTAATCTTGATATTGAGCTTGAAGAAGCAAGATACAGAGTGGAAAACGGTCTTGTAGATACTGAATGTGCGCAGCCCGAAACATTTGGAAAAGGCGGCTTTGCAAGTCCGAAAGAGCTTTTGGATTGGCTTGAAAGCAATAAGCCTCCGATTGAACCGGTTTTGTCGCACGGAGACTTTTGTCTGCCGAATATTTTCCTTAATAACGGCAGTGTCAGCGGTTTTATTGATTTGGGTGATGCCGGAATTGCTGATAAATGGAAGGATATTTCTCTTTGTTACCGCAGCTTGAAAAATAATTTCGGCGGAATCTTTGGCGGTAAAGTATACAAGGATTTTGACCCTAATATACTTTTTGAAAAGCTTGACATTAAGCCGAACAGGGAAAAATTGCGGTATTACATTTTGCTGGATGAATTGTTTTAACATTAAAATACAATAAAAAAGAGCCGTTTTCGGCTCTTTTTTATTGTAAAACACTTGATTTTTAATGCAAAAAATGGTATAATTAAAAATAAGTGTTAATAATGGAAGCGGATAATTGTAAGAGGAAAGGATTGCATTGCATGATTAAAAGTATGACAGGATACGGCAGATTTCAGCAGACTATTGACGGAAGAGAAATTTTGGTGGAAATCAAATCTGTGAACCACAGATATTTTGAGTTTTCAGCAAGAGTTCCGAGGGCATACGGATATCTTGAAGAAAAACTTAAATCCTTTATACAGGGACGTGTTTTCCGCGGAAAAGTCGATGTAAGTGTGACAATTTTTAATGTTGAGGGAAAAGACGCTCAAATCGAAGTCAACCAGTCAATTGCGGCAGGTTATGTAAATGCTCTCAGAAAGGCAAACGAAAGTTTGAAACTGAAAGACGATTTGACATTGTCCAATCTCATAAGGCTTCCTGACATTTTTAACGTGATAAAAACTGCAGATGACGAAACAGTTATCTGGAACGACGTAAAAACTGTTGCGGAGGAAGCCCTCAACAACTTCATTTCAATGCGGGAGATTGAAGGTCTGAAAATGATGGACGATATAAAATCTCGTCTCGGTTATATCGGCGAGCTTGTGGATATGGTGGAAGAGCGTTCTCCTATGGTTACGGAAGCGTACCGTCAAAAACTTTATGGCAAGCTTTGCGAGATACTTTCGGATAAAAAGATCGATGAGCAAAGGATTCTGACGGAAGCTGCTGTTTTTTCGGAGAAAACTGCTGTGGACGAGGAAACAGTGCGCCTGAAAAGTCATATACATCAGTTCAGTACGTTGCTTGAGATCAAGGAACCTGTGGGACGTAAGCTGGACTTTTTGATACAGGAGTTTAACCGTGAGAGCAACACAATTGGCTCTAAAGCACAGGATATTGAGATTACCAAAATTGTTGTTGAGCTTAAGTCAGAGATCGAAAAAATACGCGAGCAGATTCAGAATATTGAATAGTCTTGGAGAATATTTCGGAGGAACATATGAAGCTTATTAACATCGGTTTTGGAAATATGATAAACGCGGGACGGCTCATTACCATCGTAAGTCCGGAGTCTGCCCCTATAAAGCGTATTATTCAGGAAGCTAAGGAAAAAGGTTTGCTTATTGACGCTACTTACGGCAGGCGAACTCGTGCAGTCATAATTATGGACAGCGATCATGTTATTTTATCTGCAGTACAGCCTGAGACTGTCGCAGGACGTCTGGACGACGAGGAGGAATCGGACGATGAGTAAAGGTATACTAATGGTAGTGTCCGGTCCGTCAGGCTGCGGAAAGGGTACGGTTCTGGCAGAGATCGTTAAAGGCGACAGCATCTTTTATTCGGTTTCCGCAACGACAAGAAGTCCAAGACCCGGTGAAACAGACGGAATAAATTACTTTTTTTTGTCAAAAGATAAATTTGAGGAAATGATCGCTGACGGAGGTATGCTCGAATACGCATCTTACTGCGGAAATTATTACGGTACTCCGAGGAAACCCGTTGAAGATATGCTTGAAAAAGGCTGTCACGTTATTCTGGAAATTGAAGTCCAGGGTGCAATGAAGATCAAGGAAAAATGTCCTGACGCAGTATTTATATTTATTCTTCCGCCGTCGCTGAAAGAGCTTCGCAGACGTCTTGAAAAGCGCGGAACTGAATCCGCCGAGGTAATAGAAAAACGTCTCGGAGAAGCCGCAGGGGAAATAGTTCATGCGTACAAGTATGATTACGCCGTTGTTAACGGCGAACTTTCCGAAGCGGTAAACGACATAAAGTCAATTATTCGCGCGGAAGAGCTGAAAACTGCTAAAATAAAAAATACTATAGATGAGGTGTTGGAAAATGCTTAGACCTGCTATTAATCAAATCGCTACGAAAAATGAAAGCTATTACTCTGTTGTAATTGCTGTTGCAAAGAGAGCAAGAGAGATCGCTGACAACCTGTACAATAACAACGAGACCCTTGAGGAAAAACCCGTTAAAACTGCTGTCGAGGAATTCGCAGGAAGAAAATATTATTTTATAGAGGATCCTTCTCTCAAGAATTCAAAGGATTGATCCCTGCGGAGGAAAAAATTTGCAGACTATAAAACATTTGGCGGCTGTTGCGGTAAGCTCTGCGGACTATGGGTATGACAGAAGATATAAATACACTGTTCCGATGGATATGGACGGCAAGGCGGCAGTAGGGGTAAGAGTACTCGTTCCTTTTGGAAACGGCAACAGAAAACGCATAGGCGTTATTGTACGCATTGATAATGCTTCTATTGAGGATCCAAGTCGTTTCAAGCCTATAAATTCTATTATTGACGACGAGCCTTTGCTCAACGACGAAATGCTCGATTTGGTCATGTGGCTCAGAGAAACGACCTTATGCACTTACTTTGAGGCGTTTAAAACGCTGATTCCAATTGGACTAAGCGTAAATTTTACACAGAAGTATGAGCTTTCTTCTGACAGCAGCTTATCTGCGGACGCTCTTTCGGACGGTGCGCTTAACCTGTTAAAAACTGTTAAGGATGACTTTTCTTCGTTGGACGGTGCTGAAAACAAGTTTGTTTCCGAACTTGTAAAAGCGGGATTTTTGATTGAACATGATTCGGTAAAAAGACGAACCAAAGATGAAACGGTCAAAATGATAAAGCTTACGTCCGATTTTGCAAAGGGAAAACTTGCGGCGAACTTGTCTCCGAAGCAGAAAAGCGTTGTTACACTTCTTGCGGACAGCGGCTCTGCTTCAATAAAGGAAATATGCTATCTCTGCGGAGTTACGTCGTCAGTTGTCACCGGTATGACAAAAAAAGGAATTACTGAAGCATATGAGTATGAGATACTGAAAACGCCCGATGTTTCCGCAAAAGAAAATGCAGACGATATAATTCTTTCAAAACAGCAGCAGCAGGTATACAACGGTATCGCTGCTCTGATAGATGATGGCAAACCGTGTGCCGCGCTGCTTTACGGCGTTACGGGAAGCGGTAAAACTCCTGTTTTTGCAAAGCTTATTCAACATACTCTTGATTTGGGGAAAAATGTTATTATGCTTATTCCCGAAATATCCCTTACACCGCAGGTTTTAAAACGGTTTCAGGATCTTTTCGGAGATATGGTTGCAATAATGCATAGCAGTCTTTCGCTTACACAAAGGCTTAACGAATATAAAAGAGTCAAAAAGGGTCAGGCAAGGATCGTTGTGGGAACAAGGAGCGCAGTTTTTGCTCCTATGGAAAATATTGGACTTTTTATTATTGACGAAGAGGGCGAAAGAACTTACAAATCTGAGTCGTCTCCAAGGTACAATGCAAAGGAAATTGCCAAAAAAAGGTGCATAACTCATAATGCAGTTACCCTTATGGCTTCCGCCACGCCGTCCATAGAAAGCTTTTATTACGCAAAAACTGGAAGATATAAGCTTTTTACCATGTCTGAACGATATTCACAAGATAGACTTCCGGTCACTGAAACGGTTGATTTGGCTGTAGACGGGTTTTATGGAAATTCCACAGTTTTTTCAGAAAGGCTTGTGGAAGAGATCAATTATAATCTTGAAAAAAAAGAGCAAACAATTCTTCTTCTTAACCGAAGGGGTTATCATACTTATATAAGCTGTACGGATTGCAAAGAACCGCTTATATGTCCGAATTGCAGCATACCCATGACATATCATAAGACAAACGGCCGTGTGCTGTGTCATTATTGCGGCTATAGCGCTGAAATGCCTGAGGCTTGCGGTAAGTGCGGTTCAAATCATCTTAAAATGACAGGGCTGGGTACTCAAAGGGCTGAAGACGAGGTTGCGGCATTGTTTCCGAATGCAAGAATTTTGCGTATGGACGCTGATACCACATATTCGAGATATGCTTATGAGAAAAGTTTCCGAGCTTTTGAAAAAGGAGATTATGACATAATGCTCGGTACTCAGATGATCGCTAAGGGACTGGATTTTCCTAATGTAACGTTGGTTGGAGTACTGTCCGTTGATAAAGCGTTATTTTCAGGGGATTTCCGAAGTTATGAGAGAACTTTTTCACTTGTAACTCAGGTTGTGGGACGCTGCGGAAGAGGTGATAAACAGGGACGTGCTATTATTCAGACGTATGTTCCCGAACATTATGTACTGAATCTGGCAGCGGAACAGAATTATCCTGCGTTTTACGAGCAGGAGATAGCCTCAAGGCAGGCGTTGGTTTATCCTCCTTTCTGCGATATATGTTTACTGGAGTTTTCTTCGGTGATAGAAAGCTGTGCTGACAAAGCATCCAAAGCTTTTCTCGGACTTATAAGCGGCAGCATTGCCTCCGGGAAGATAAATGTTCCTATAAGAGCGCTCGGTCCGTCAAAATGTCTGCATGAGAAAATCAACGGCAAATACCGTTACCGTATAATTATCAAATGCAGAAACAACAGTCAGTTTCGCAGTTACATAGGACAGCTTTACAAACAAACCTTTAAAATGAGAGAGTTTGCAAATGTACACACGATTATTGATATAAATGGAGATATTATTTAGTTAATTATTGAAAGGCAGTGAAAATTTTGGCACTGAGAAAAATTGTCAATAAATCTGAGGATATACTCAGAAAAAAATGCAAACCGGTGGAGAACTTTGACGAAAAGCTTGGTATACTTCTTGATGATATGGCTGAAACTATGTACAAGGCAAACGGCGTTGGTCTTGCCGCGCCTCAGGTTGGAATTTTAAGACGTGCGGTCGTTGTTGATGTAGGTGAGGGACTTCTGGAGCTTATTAATCCTGAAATTATTAAGTCAAAGGGTTTTCAGCGGGCGGTCGAGGGTTGCCTTTCCTGTCCTGATGACTGGGGATATGTTATTCGTCCAAATGAAATCATTGTCAAGGGTCAGGACAGAAACGGAAAAGACGTACAGTTAAAACTAAAGGAGTTTTTTGCCAGAGCAGTTTGTCACGAGATCGACCACCTTGAGGGACAACTTTTTATTGATATTGCCGATGAAATGGTAGATCCCGATGAGCTTGAGAAAGAGGAGTCAAACGGAAGACGAAAAAAAAGAAAACGCTGAAAGGAATAATTAATGAACATTATTTTTATGGGTACTCCCGATTTTGCAGTTCCGTGTCTTAAAGCGCTTATTGACAGCGGCGAAAATGTTACAGCTGTGTTTACTCAGCCCGACAAGCCAAAAGGCAGGGGATATAAGCTTGCTCCGCCGCCTGTAAAGGAAGTTGCCTTGATGCACAATATCCCTATATATCAGCCGCTTAGCCTTAAAAAGGGAGAGGATGCTGAGCTTGCATTGAAAGTTATAAATGATCTTTCTCCCGATTTGATAATTGTGGTCGCATATGGAAAGATACTTCCTAAAGCTGTTCTTGACGCGCCAAAGTATTACTGTATAAACGTTCACGCGTCGCTTCTGCCAAAGTACCGCGGAGCAGGACCTATTCAATGGAGCGTTTTGAACGGTGAAAAGGTTACGGGAGTTACTACAATGCTTATGGCCGAGGGCATAGATACTGGAGATATGCTGTTAAGTAAATCTTTGGAAATTGGAGAAAATGAAACTGCTTCAGAGTTACACGATAGATTATCAGTACTTGGTGCGGAAACGCTTTTGGAGACTATTAAGGCTGTAAAGTCGGGAGACATTACACCAATGCCGCAGAATGAGTCCGAGTCATGCCACGCACCTATGCTTACAAAGGATATGTGTCCTATAGATTTTTCAAAAACAGCTCAGGAGGTACACAATCAAATACGCGGATTATCATCTTACCCATGTGCTTCAGCGATTCTTGACGGAAAACGGCTCAAAGTTTATAGGTCGGAGATAGTTAAAAATTTAAAGTCGGATAAATTACCAGGAACCATTGTACAGTCAAAAGACTTTACAGTTGTTTGCGGAGACGGAACCTGCATTAGATTTACTGAAGTTCAGGCAGAGGGCGGAAAAAAAATGTCTGTAGAGGATTATTTAAGGGGAAGAACGGTTAGCGAAGATACTGTTTTAGTATAAAAGGAGGCAGAATATGTTTTATGATCCGACATATTTGCTTGTACTTCCGGCGATAATTTTTGCTCTTATCGCTCAAATTATGGTCAAATCCACGTTCAGCAAGTACAGCACTGAAAACAATCAGCACGGTTATACGGCAAAAGAAGTTGCGAGAAAAATTCTTGATGAAAACGGTCTCTATAGTGTCAGCATCGAATATATTAGCGGAAACCTTACTGACCATTATGATCCTTCGGCAAATGTTATTCGACTCTCGGATTCAGTATATAACAGTACTTCTGTGGCGGCTATAGGCGTTGCAGCTCACGAAGTTGGACACGCTATCCAGCACGCACAGGGCTATGCTCCGATTAAAGTCAGACAGGCAATCATTCCTATTACGCAGATCGGCTCAAGTCTTGCTTTGCCATTGGTATTTATTGGAATGCTGTTTGGCGCGCTGCAATGGCTCATTCCCATAGGTATTTTTCTTTATACAGGAGTTGTTTTGTTTCAGGCGGTAACGCTTCCGGTTGAATTTAATGCAAGCGGAAGGGCTTTGAAAACCCTTGATGAAAATGTTATTCTTTATAAAAGTGAAGTCAAAATGGCAAAAAAAGTTTTGACTGCCGCTGCAATGACCTATGTTGCAGCTATGTTCTCATCACTGATGAGCCTTTTAAGACTTATTCTAATCTCCAACAGAAACAGGAGAAATTAATTATGAGCGTTAAGTCTACTCGCTTTACAGTGTTGGAATTACTGAATAAAATGGATAAGCAGGCGTATTCCAACATTGTATTGGATTCGGCGCTTGAGAAAAGCGGTTTTTCAGATAGAGACAAAAGCTTTGTTTCCAGACTTTTTTACGGTACAGTAGAGCGAAAGCTTACTTTGGAATATATTGTTTCAATGTATAGCAGTAAGCCTTTACACAAGTTGGACGCTGTTGTGGTCAATATATTAAAAATTGGGTTGTATCAGCTTCTTTATATGGACTCGGTAACCGACAGTGCAGCTGTAAACGAATCGGTAGTTCTTGCAAAGCAGTGTGGCAAATCAAGTGCAGCCGGATTTGTAAACGCAGTTCTGAGAAGCTTTATTCGAAGCGGAAAGGAGATTCCCTTTCCTGAGGATAGGGTAAAACGTCTTGGTCTTGAATATTCATGCAGCCATGAGCTTGTAAAAAAACTTTGCGAAGATTACTCATTTGAACAAGCAGAGGATTTGCTTAAAGCTTCGGTTACCCCGCATAAAACTTTTTTAAGGGTAAATAACTTAAAAATATCTTCCGAAAAACTTATTTTTGAATTTAACGCTTTGGGATTATCTGTAAAGGCTTGTAGCATTACAGATAATTGCCTTGAATCTGAAAAACTTGGCGGAGTGGAGCATTGCGGACTCTTTCAACAGGGTTTTTTTCATGTGCAGGATTTATCTTCACAGCTTTGTTGCAAGACGTTGTCTCCGCAGCCCAACGATACTGTAATTGATTTGTGTGCGGCTCCTGGTGGAAAGGCATTTACCATTACAGAGCTAATGGGATGTTCCGGCAAGGTAATTGCCTGCGATATACACTCAAACAGAGTTAACTTGATAAAAAAAGGCGCTGAGCGGTTAGGTCTTTCAATTGAGGCGATAAAAAACGATGCTAAGGTTTTTAATGAAAGTTTTCCTCAGGCGGATAAAGTTTTATGCGATGTTCCGTGTTCGGGATTCGGCGTAATACGTTCAAAACCGGAGCTTAAATATACTGAGTTGAATTCAATTTCACGGCTTCCAGAGGTTCAGTACGATATTTTATGTACTGCTTCAAAGTATCTGAAACCGGGCGGTGAACTTGTTTATTCGACTTGCACCTTGAATAGAGATGAAAATGACAATGTGATTGATCGTTTTCTTAATGAGCACAAGAACTTTATACCTATAAATATTATGGAGGAATATGGAAATAAAAGTTATAAGATGACTATTTTTCCAAGGGATTTTGGCTGCGAAGGATTTTTTATAAGCAAGATCAGAAAGGGCGAGTTTTGATTTTGAAAAAGGATATTTTATCCTATAGTTTAAGTGAATTATACTCCGCAATGGAGTCCATTGGCGAGAAAAAATTCAGAGGGAAACAAATTTATGAATGGCTACATACAAAAAGAGTTCATGAATTTGCCAATATGAGTAATATTTCTTCGTCTTTACGCACAAAATTAGATGATAATTATTGTATAAATAGTATAAAAGTTGTCAGAAAGCTTGAATCTTCTATAGATAATACTGTAAAATATCTATATGAATTGCCTGACGGCAATCACATTGAGTCTGTTCTTATGGATTACAAGCACGGAAACAGCCTTTGTATTTCGACTCAAGTGGGATGTAAAATGGGCTGCAGCTTCTGTGCTTCGACTATTGCGGGCTTCAAACGGCACTTACTTCCGTCCGAAATGCTGCTTCAGGTTTATGAAGCGGAAAGAGACAGTGGCAGGCACATTGACAGTCTGGTGCTTATGGGTATCGGGGAGCCACTCGACAATTTTGACAATGTTGTCAAGTTTTTGCAGATACTTTCGTTTGAAACAGGAAAGAATCTCAGTCTGAGACATGTTTCGCTTTCTACCTGCGGACTTGTGGACAGAATTTACGACCTTGCCGAATACCGTTTTGGACTTACGCTTTCAGTGTCTCTTCATGCGGTAAGCAACGCTAAAAGAAGTGAGATTATGCCTGTAAACAAAAAATATCCTATTGACGAATTGTTGAAAGCCTGCCGATATTATATCGAAAAAACAGGACGGCGAATATCCTTTGAATATGCGGTAATTCACGAAGTGAACGACTATCCGGACGATGCGGACGCATTGGTAAAACTTCTCAAAGGAATGAACTGTCATGTCAATCTTATTCCGGTAAATCAAATTAAAGAGCGAGACTACTGTTCGGATAAAAATTCTCTTTACAGATTTCTCGGCGCTTTAGAAAAGGGCGGTCTGAACGCTACTGTCAGGCGAACGCTCGGCGCTGATATAGACGCTGCCTGCGGACAGCTCAGACGCGAATACGAGATATGATTCATTTATATTCATAAAACTGCGAAAGGAGTGCGGCTGATGAATGTCTATTCCGATACGAATATCGGATTGTCAAGAAAAGAAAATCAGGACAGAGTACGCTCTGCTTTGATAGACGGCGGAGCTTGCTTTGCGGTTGTTTGCGACGGAATGGGCGGTCAGAATGCCGGAAGCGAGGCAAGCGAAAGAGCAGTAAATATTGTTTTTGACAGGATAACCAAGGTTTTTCGTGCTGACTATGAAAGCAAGTCAATCAGAAATTTACTTATTTCTTCCATTACCACCGCTAACTCAGTTGTATATGATACGGCTATTTCAAGTCTGGAAATGAGCGGAATGGGTACGACCTGCGTAGCGGCTCTGGTTTGCGGCGGCAAGCTTTACGCGGTAAACGTTGGGGATTCAAGGCTTTACCTTATTAACCATGAGATACGGCAGATAACAAAAGATCACACGGTTGTCATGCATATGTATGAAAGCGGGGAAATTACACGTGAAGAGATCAAAAATCATCCGCGCAGAAATTACATTACAAAAGCTGTAGGAGTTTCAGAAAGCGTTGTTCCCGACTATTTTGAATTTGATTTGACGGAAAATTCTTCACTGCTGCTTTGTACAGACGGTCTTTCAAATTACTGTGATGAATCTGACATATTCAAAGCTGCAAAAGAACTGAGTCCTAACGAAGTCCCGGGCGAGCTTATCAGAAAAGCCCTTGAAAACGGCGGCGGTGACAACATTACCGTTGCTTATATGAAATGATTACAGGAAACTGTTTATTTACAGGAGTGAATTTAATGGATAAAAACATTGGAAGAAAGCTTGACGGCAGGTACGAGATAACCGAGCTTATCGGAGTCGGAGGAATGGCAGACGTCTATAAGGCGACTGACATTCTGGAGGACAGAACGGTTGCGGTAAAGATTCTGAAAAACGAATTTGCGAATAACGATGAATTTGTCAGACGTTTCAGGAACGAGTCCAAAGCTATCGCCGTTCTTTCACACCCTAATATCGTAAAGATATACGATGTTGGCTTTACGGATAAAATCCAGTTTATTGTCATGGAGTATATTGACGGTATTACACTGAAAGAGTTTATGGAACAGCAGGGGGTTATAAAATGGAAGGATTGTATCCATTTTATAATTCAGATACTTCGGGCTTTGCAGCACGCTCATGATCGCGGAATCGTCCACAGGGATATAAAGCCTCAAAATATTATGCTTTTTCCGGACGGCACTATCAAGGTCATGGATTTCGGAATCGCCAGATTTGCCCGCGAAGAAGGCAAGACTATTTCCGACAAGGCTATCGGAAGCGTACACTATATCAGTCCAGAACAGGCGAGCGGAGATGTTACCGATGAAAAAAGTGACATTTATTCTGTTGGCGTTATGATGTACGAAATGCTTACGGGCGAAAAGCCGTTTGACGGAGAAAACCCCGTTTCGGTGGCTCTTATGCATATGCAGAACGAAGCAAAGCCTTTGAGGGCGGTAAATGATTCCGTACCGGAGGGGTTGGAGGAGATCGTTTTAAGGGCAATGCAGAAAGAGGCTTCAAAGCGTTATCAGTCGGCTTCCGAAATGATCAAGGATATTGAAGAGTTTAAGAAAAATCCGAGTATCGTGTTTGAGTACAAGTATTTATCAGAAAAAACCCAGTACTTCAATGCGGGAGCAATTTCAAAGGCGGCTGCGGAATCGTCCGCGCTCGCAAAGCAGGAAAAGGGCGGTGACAGCAAAAAAATGCGTACACATACCAGAACAAAGGATGAGCTCGACAATTACGACAATTATGACGATTATGAGGAGGACGAAAAACCGTCCAAATCTTCGTATTTTGTAGTAGTTCTTACAGCTATAGCTGCGGGTATTGTTATAATTGTGGTTGCGTTTATTGCAATTATGCTTATAAATGTTTTTGATAAGGATCCCCCTCCTGCAATCGGTAAAATGCCTAATCTGCGCGGTTTGAGTTATCAGGAGGTAGCTAACTATTATGCAAGCTCCTTTGACGTTGTTGTTGAAAATAAGGAATTTTCATCTGAATACCCCGAGGGTGCAATAATTGACCAGACTCCCTCAGAGGGTAAGGATTACATGATAGGTAATTCTACGGTAAAACTGATCGTGAGCAAGGGTCCGCGTATGGTAACTGTAACCAATGTTTATGAGTTGGATTCCACGACTGCTATGAATATGCTAAAGGATAACGACGGCTTTAACGTGTTGATAAAGAGCGTTACGGACGAAACGGTTCCTAAGGATTTCGTTATAAAAACAGAGCCTGCCCGAAATGAAAAGGTTGCATACGGTTCAACAGTCTATATGTATGTAAGCCGTGGTCCCGAGGTTCAGGACGTTGTTGTGCCCAAATGCGTAGGCCGCACTCTTGAGGAAGCAAAAACTCTCTTGGGCGACAAGTTTACGGTTCAGACAATGACCAAGGATTCTCTTGAGCCTGAAGGCACTGTTATTGAGCAAAGTATTCCGGACGTGGGCGAGGACGGTCAGCCTAATATTGTCAAAATCAATTCTACGATCATCCTTACGCTTAGTACGGGCAATATGCCTGAAGCTGAAGCAGTTATAACGTTCCGTGTTCCTGACGGAATCAAGGGCAAGGCTACGTTCAATTGTTATGTTAACGGAACTATTATCGGTACGACTACAATTGATAATTTGGCGTATGCGTCAACGGTTTCGGTTGATATTAAGGGTACCGAGATGCAAAAGGTCGTTCTTGAAGCAGTAAACGAGGACAACGACAATAGCGACACTATCGGAGAATATTCTGTTGATTTTGTGGAAAACATTGTTACAGAGGTAAATTTCGATAAAAATGTTTTGAAAAACCTGTTTTCTGATAAAAACAGCAGCGGTGACAACAGCGAACGGGAACCTATTGTGATTGATCCTGACGATGACATTGTTATCGACGATCCGTTTGACGATGATGATGACAGTGCATTCTGGAATGATGTGTTTGGCTATTGATGAACGGTGGTCAGATTGAAGGCTTGCTTTTAAAGGCAGTCGGAGGACTGTACACAGCAGAAACAGAGTCGGGCGTCTTTGAATGCAAAGCAAGAGGAATTTTCAGAAAGCGGAATATTTCGCCGTGTGTTGGAGACAGAGTTATTTTGACCGATACCGATATAGACAGCTGTACAGCTGTAGTCGATAAAATTCTTCCAAGAAAAAACAGTATTATCAGACCTCCGCTTGCTAATCTTGACCGCATGGTTTTTGTGATTTCCACGTGTGAGCCGGCGCCAAATTTGACGCTGCTTGATAAATTCCTTGCAATTGCGGAATACAAGGGGATAAACGGCATTATTGCAGTAACCAAAATTGACTTACAGAAAAACAGTTTTTTTGCTGACATTTATAAAAATTCCGGAGCGGAACTTATCGAAATAGATTATGAAAATGCAAAATCATATATGAAGCTGTATGATTTGCTGTCAGGAAAGGTATCTGCCTTTACAGGAAATACGGGAGTGGGAAAGTCTACCTTGCTTAATCATATATCCTCAAATTTGGAAATAAAAACCGGAGAGATAAGCAAAAAACTCGGCAGAGGACGTCACACTACCCGCAGCGTTGAGTTATACAAGCTTGATAACGGAGGATATATTGCCGATACCCCCGGTTTTTCCACATTTGAAACTCAGAAATACGATATTATTCGCAAAGAAGAGCTTGCCAGCTGTTTTCCGGAATTCAGAAACTACGAGGGTAAGTGTCGTTTTCTTGACTGTGCACACATCAAAGAAAAGGGCTGCGCCGTACTTGAAGCTGTTAAAAGCGGACAGATTGCCGCTTCAAGACATAACAGCTATACGGAAATGTACGAAGAAGCCAGACAAATCAAGGAATGGGAGTTAAAGCAGTGACAAGTGAAAAGAAAATTTGCTGGATATTCGGCGGTGCGCCAGTAAGCAGCGGTTATACTGTTGACCCGCCGTCCGACGCATATCTTATTGCAGCGGACAACGGGTACTCTTTGATAAAGCGGTTGGACTTGAAGCCAAATGTTTTAGTAGGTGATTTTGATAGTATAACTGAAGATATCCCAACCGACTGCGAAGTTATCACCGCTCCTGCGGAAAAAGATGACACCGATACAATGTTGGCTGTAAAAATTGCAATGTCAAGAGGATACAGCGATATAACGATAGCGGGTTCTCTTGGCGGGCGGCTCGATCATACTATTGCAAATATTCAGACATTGGCATATATAGTTAATAACGGCGGAAATGGCAGACTTATCGGTGAAAGAGATACTGCGGAGATTTTTGGAGCGGGGGAGTACAGATTTTCTCAAAATGACAGTATGTACTTTTCGATTTTTTCCTTTGGCGAGGAGTCTGTCGTTACCACAAGAGGTACAAGGTATGACTTGGACTGTTATCGACTTACAGACAGTTTTCCTTTGGGAGTAAGCAATGAGATTATTTCATCGGAATGTACTTTAAAAATTGAAAAAGGAAGAGTTTTAGTTATTTTTTCAAAAAAATAGCACCGATTTTAGTTTTCGGAATACTATGTATTAAAACAATACGGGAGGTATTTCACATGAAAATCGTTGTTATCAAAAGCCCCAAGCTTCTTTCAGGACTTTTTAGAATTGTATTCGGGATAAAAAAATCGCCCGACGACGAATAATTTATTAAAAAACAGCAGAGTTATCGGAATCTCCGTTTGCTCTGCTGTTATTTTATACAAAAAATGTTTCCGTAAGCACTGAAACGCTCAAATCAATGTCATTTAGATCTATCAGGTACATAGTTTCCCCGATGCCGTTAAAGGCTGTGTTCAGAACTTGTGTGACAGGAAAAATCAAAACAGTGTTTTTTTCCTCCGGACCATTATAGTCACTGAAATTTTTAAATTTGAAACGCATATTTATTGCTATTTCCGTTATCCTATTCATTATGTAGAAGTCGGAGATAGGCTTCATTTCCTTATCCATCCCTGTGTTGCTGATAGAGTTGCTTATTTTTTCGGGAGTTACAAAATAATAGTTTGTACGGTCAAGCTGCTTTCTCAGGCTTGAAGCGATACACGCGCTGAAAAGCTTATCCATGTGGAACAGCATTGCGTATTTGACTTTTCCGCCTGAAAAAAACGCATTGCCTTTGTCAAGAAGAAACAGACGGCTCCATTTCATCGCGCTGAAATAACGGTTCATGCTTCTGTCCTCAACACTGAGCTTGAAATCGTTTTTGGGATTCTTGGACGATTCTACCTCGTCCAAAGACATCAGCAGCATTCTGATCTTTTTTTTGTTCAGACCGTTTGACGACAGCTTGTCAAGAACTTCAAGCGTTTTTTTCAGCAAACGGTTTTCTGCACGGTTAACACTAAAAATATCGTACTCAACAAAAAATTTTTCCTTGTGAGCATAATTTTTCTTGGCGTGCTCAGCATAAACCGTTTTTCCTTTTACAAACATTTCGTTTCCGCGGTAAGGCACATATGTCTGCTTTAAACCGTTTCGTACTACGTTTAAAACCTCGTCTGTAAACATTCTGACAAAGATTTCAAAAAGATTGAGCTGCTCTTTTTTAAAGTAACGTTCGTCGACCTTTCTTACCGGAACTTCACGTATACCGTCCAGCATGCGCAGGAGCAGCATTTTTGACGATACGATATTTTCCTCACGGTTTATGCATACCTGCGGCAGAATCTCGATTTGAGTGCCGTCCTTAAGCATTATTATCCCCACATATCTTGTGGGACGAAGCGCTTCCCGACCGTCGTCAAGAGTGACCTTTTGCATTACCGAATATTTTCGGCTTGCAGCAAAGTCGTCCAGACGTTCAAAGTTATGCTCCGACAACAGAATAATGTTTTCAGAGTCGGTCTCCAGTGAGGTTTTAACGAAGCTGTCGGCTTCCGTTACAACATAGCGTTTTATTTTTTTCATACAGACACCGTTATATTTTCAAATATGCGTTGATATTGGCAAAAGCAGCATTATTAATAGAATAGACCTGATCGTTTTCAAGATACAACTCTGCATTGGAGCCGAAAATCTGTGCATAATCAACTGCTGTGGCACGAACAAACTGTTCGTTTTCCTCTTTATTAGCATCGCCCAAAACAAGACGTATTTTTTCATAATCGTCATAGAAGTACTCCTGAAGCAGCGGAACGATAGAGTTCTTGAAAATATGCGCCAGAACCGCAAGAGTGGGGCGCTGTCTGAGCTGCATAAAATAAGCATGACCTATGGTATGGTCACGGTCGCAGAGTATTTCCACGCGTTTGTTTATTTTAAGCATAAGCTGCTTTACATCAACTCCGTCCACAACAACTCCGTCAAGAAGATCAGGATTAGGCATCATTTCGATAAAATCGAAGCGCCGCCTGAGAGCCGAGTCAAGCATTGCAATAGAGCGGTCTGCGGTATTCATAGTTCCGATTATGTATACGTTTTCGGGAACGCCGAAAGCTTCCTGAGAATACGCAAGCTTAACTGTAGCGGCCTCCGCTTGTCCTATGCGTTTGGTGGGCTCTATGAGGGTTATCATTTCACCGAATATTTTGGAAACGTTTCCGCGGTTTATCTCGTCGATGATGAAAACGTATTTTTCATCAGGGTTTTTAGCAGCTTCGTCGCAGAATCTTCTGAAAACGCCCTGATCTACACGATAAACCATTTCCTCTTTACGTGAACGCTCTCCTCGCTCATTCATTACCTGAATAAATACAGGCTTAATACCCTCTACAAACTCCTCGTATCCAAAAGACTGGTGGAAAGTAGTAAATTCGATCTGACCGTAAAGGGTTCTCAAAGCATGATACTTTTCAAGCAGGTCATTATAATTTTCCTTCATTACTTCCCGAACCGGACGTCCATAGATAATAGAGATAGCATATACTACCGTGTTATAAGTTTTACCGGTACCGGGAGGTCCGTACAAAATGATATTTGCACCCATCGATTCGTTCACCTCATAAAATAAGCGTTAAATATTATACCGAGCATACTGGCTGTATAATATACCCATTATTTCATTTTAATATATTTTTAAAATTATTTCAATAGTTATCAGAATTTTTAAATGCTATTCTACATTTCCCATAATTTTTTTGAAATTAAGCAGTCATTTTGCACAAGGTCGTTCAGCAAATTATAATGGCTTTACTCCATATGGCAAAGGTTTGCATATTTCTGAAAAAAAATTCTGTTCTTTAAGGCATAAAGAACAGTCTGTCGCTTCTTTTTGTCTGCGGAATAAACCGAATACCGCCGAGCCGCTTCCGCTCATTGCAAAATATTCCGCACCGCTGTATGCAAATATATTTTTGATATTGGACACGTCTTTGTTTTCCGTAACCGCTTCAAAAATGTTTCCGGTTGTTTTTTTAAGGGAACTCAACGTACCGTCGTAAATCAATGAGTTCATCTTTTCGGGAAGCTCCAGACGATCTATCTTTTCGTAGGCTTTTCCGGTAGATATGCCGCTGCCGCCTTTTGCGATAACGATAAAGCAATCTTCAAGAGAGGGGGCAGGGGACATTATATCGCCGATACCCCTGCAAATCTTTGTGCCTCCGGCTATGCAGAAAGGCACGTCTGCTCCGACTTTTGCTCCAATACTGCACAATTGACCGCCGGAAAGCTTCGTACCGTAAAGTTTGTTCATTCCTGAAATAACCGCCGCACCGTCAGCGCTTCCGCCTCCAAGACCGGCCTGAGACGGAATACGCTTTTCAATACTGATGTGCAGCCCGATGCCTGAGATGTCGATAAATCCGTAAAAAGCCATTGCCGCTTTGAAAGCAATATTTTTTTCAGCCGATTCGCCGTATGGAACACTTTTATCCGTGCAGTCCACGGTAACGGCTCCGCTGCTGCTACGGAACATTTCAACGGTATCGCAAAGTGATATGCTTTGCATAACGGTATCAAGCGTATGGTAGCCATCTGCGCGTCTGCCGGTTACATCAAGCGTAAGATTTATTTTTGCGGGAGCGGTCATTACAATTCTTTCCATATTTATACCTTGTTCAAATCATTAAGAAATTCGGATATACGCTCCACAGCCTCCATAAGATGTTTTAGCGAATAAGCGTAAGAAATTCTGATGTGTCCTTCTCCGCATTCACCAAAAGCGTCTCCGGGAACGACAGCAACGTTATGTTTATAAAGAAGCTGCTCGCAAAACTCTTGACTTGAAAGTCCGGTTGACTTTATTGAGGGGAATACATAAAACGCGCCTTTGGGTTCAAAGCATGTCAGACCTATTTCGTTAAGAGCCTGAACAAGCCAACGGCGGCGTATGTTGTATTCGTTGACCATTTTTACTACCTCGCCGTCGCAGCTGTTCATAGCTTCAACGGCAGCATACTGAGAAACAGTGGGCGAACACATTATCGCGTACTGGTGAATTTTAAGCATCTGGCTGACAATCGGTTCGGGTCCCGCAAGATAGCCGAGTCTCCAGCCTGTCATGGCAAATGCTTTTGAAAATCCGTTTACAAGCAGCGTACGCTCTTTCATTCCGTCAAGTTCGGTTATGGAAACGTGCCGTCCCTCATAAGTAAGTTCGGCGTATATTTCATCGGACAGTACCATTATATTTGTCCCGCGCAGAACTTCTGCAATAGGTTCAAGCTCCGCTCTTGTCATTATCGCTCCCGTCGGATTGTTCGGGAAAGGTAATATAAGAAGCTTTGTTTTGGCGGTGATCTTCTTTTTCAGTTCTTCCGCAGTAAGCTTGAAGCCGTCTTCAGCTTTTGTTTCAATAGTTACGGGAACGCCTCCCGTAAGAGTTACGATAGGAGCGTAGCACACGAAGCAGGGTTCTACTATAAGAACCTCGTCTCCCGGGTTAACCAGTGCGCGTATGCCAAGGTCGATAGCCTCCGAGCCGCCTACCGTAACGATAAGCTCTTTTTCGGGTTCGTATTCGACGTTCAGCTTTCTTTTGATATAATTGCATATGGACTTTCTGAGCTCCATAAGTCCCGCGTTTGCGGTGTAAACGGTTTTGCCTTTTTCCAAAGCGGCAATTGCGGAACGTCTTATAGCCCATGGAGTTTGGAAATCGGGTTCTCCCACGCCGAGAGAAATTACTCCGTCCATAGTGGCGGCAATATCAAAGAATTTTCGTATTCCCGACGGCTTAAGTATTTTACAGCGTTCGGAAATAATTTTACTGTAGTCCATCATGGAGAAACAAAGCCCCTTTCGTCGGTAGCTTCATCTTCAATGAAAATGCCTTTTTCTTTGTAACGCTTTAATGTAAAATGCGTTGTGGTAGAGATAACTCCGTCAATAGTTGACAATCTTTGAGCAACAAAAAGAGCTATCTCCTTATAGTTTGTGCCGCTGATAGTTATTGCAAGATCGAAAGATCCTGACATAAGTGTAAGGCTTTCAACTTCATCATACATCATAATAGTCTTGGCAATATCGTCAAAGCCGCAGTCGGCTTTAGGTGTTACCTTGACTTCAATAAACGCGGTAACGTTGTCTTCGTCGGCATCGTCGGCAACTATTGCCGAGTAGCCCTTGATAACTCCGCTGTGTTCATATTCCTTGATTTTTTTCTCAACGTCCGCCTCAGACATACTCGTCATGGCGGCAAGCTCCTTGCATGAAAGCCTAGCGTTTTGTTTAAGAAGCTTTATAAGAGTATCCATAGTAATCCTCCCTGATTATTCCGATATCACAAAAACGTGAACAGCATATAATAAACATATGCCCTGGTTGTCGGAAAATAATATTATAATTATACACCAAAACTTTCCGTTTGTCTATATTTTTACAAAATTAGGTTTTCTTTCCTTAAAATAGCACAGATACTTAAAGCCGGCTTCAAGAGCAATTTCCGCACCCTCTGCAATGCCCTTGCCTAAATCGGCGACTGTATGAGCGTCCGAACCAAGGGAAAGCACCTCGCCGCCCAGTTCGCGGAATAATTTTACATACTTAAAAGAGGGGAAAACGTCTCCGTATTTCTGCCGCAGCCCGCTGGTGTTTATCTCTATACCCCTGCCTTTTTCAATAAGCGCTTTGAAGCTTTCGGCAATAATTTCGTCAAAGGGAGTTATATCAAGGTCTATCCCCGCCGAGCCTTTCATGTATCTCAGAATATATGTAAGATGTCCCAAAACATCAAATTTTCCCCACTTGCAAAGCTTGTTTATTTCAAGAAAGTACTTTTCCGCAAGGTCGTATATATCCTGACCGGACATTTTATCATATTCAATAAAAGCAAAATCCTCGGTTTTGGGAAGCTGATGCATAGAACCGATAACAAAATCCACACGATTATCGGAGACAACCTTCTCTGCTACGTCAAAATCGTGCGTAGCCTGTCCCATTTCAACGCCGCATATGAGATTAAGTCTGCCTGCGTATTTTTCTTTAAGTTTTGTTACGGCGGAAACCGAGTTTTCAAAATCATTTCCGAAATCGTAATAGCGGTATGTATCCTCGTCCGGGTAATGCTCTTCGGAATACCAACGGTTACATTCGCAGTGATCGGTAACGGCGTAAGCTGCAAGTCCGAGACGGCAGGCTTTTTCGATCATTTCGGAAATATCTGCGTCGGAGTCCACAGAAAACTGCGTGTGTGTATGACAGTCGATAAGTGACATTTTAAATACTTCCTTTCGGTTGAGGTTGATTTTAATTATACCACATTTTTTGCCACAGCAACAAATATTTTTGCAATTGCCCCAAAATTTCGGCAATTACACTAAAACATTTATTTTGCATATTATGTATATATAAAATTTGTCCAAAAATAATTTAGTAACATTAGTTCATATTTCGCTACCGAAAAATGAAAAATTAGTGAAAATGTCAGCATTAAAATTACAAAAACACATTATTTTTGTGAAATAAGTCCTTTGAAATATTTTTTTGTTTTTGCTATAATAATACTTGTCGGACAGCTAAAGAGCGTAGAAATCACGATGGTTTCTGCGCTCTTTTTGTTGTCTCAAAATAATTTTAACTTGGAGGAAATATGGATAAAGAACAAAATTCTCAATTTTTAGGTACTGAAAAGCTTTCAAGGCTTATGGTGAAATTCTCTGTACCCTGCGTGCTGTCGCTGCTTGTCAGCGCACTTTACAATATCGTCGACCAAATTTTTATCGGCAACAGCGAATTAAGCGCTTTGGGAAACGCCGCAACAGGCGTTGTTTTCCCGATATTCATTATTGCGCAGGCGTTTGCATGGTGCTTTGGAGACGGCTGTGCCGCATACCTGAACATATGTCAGGGGCAAAACGATTCGGGCAGCGCACACAGATCTATCGGTACGGGAATTACTGTAACGTTTATCTGCGGCGTTATTTTAATGGCAGTTTTCTATCCGCTGAAAACGCAGATACTTATCCTGTTCGGAGCTTCCGAAAACAGCATTGGCATGGCGGCGGAGTACTTTAATATTATCCTTGCTTTTTTCCCGATATTCATGCTTGCAAACATGCAAACGAGGAGTACAAAATAAAGCGCGTAATGGAGATCTACGGCGACGACCGCAGACAGGCCGCGGAAAATATCAGACGTTCAGATGACGCGAGAGCATCTTATTACAAAACGATCTCCTCTCGGAACTGGGGCGACAGACATAATTACGAGCTCATGCTGGACAGTTCCGTAGGATTGGATGAAAGCGCGGAGATTATCTGCAATTACATTCGCAGCAAAACAGCAAATCAATAAAATAAAATGAACAGAACCAGTATATAAAAATAGACAATGACAAAATCCCTCTCTTACGGTTATAGTAAGAATTGCCATATGAGGGGGATTAATTATGCCAAGGAAATATCAACATACAAATACATTTGTTCATATTCATAACATATTTACCTAAAAATCAACCTCTTTTTTGTAAAAAATCACATAAAATTTACCTTCTTTTTTGTCTGATTTTTGCCTTTTATTTTTTGTTAAAGTGTGATATTATAGTTATATCTTTTGTTTTTATTTGTAATTTTATCGGAGGTTTTGTTGATGAGAGCAGTTGTTACAGTGATCGGTAAGGATACGGTCGGTATCCTCGCAAAGGTAAGCGGTATCTGCACGGAATATAATGCAAATGTAATAGAAGTTACCCAAAGCGTGCTCCAGGATTTATTTGCTATGATAATGCTGGTTGATATTTCCAAGCTGAACAAAGACTTTACTGAGCTTGTTACCAGAATGAACCGCCTCGGAGAAGAACTTGGGCTTCAGATCCATACTATGCATGAGGAAATCTTTGAGTCCATGCACAGAATTTAACCTTTGTTAGGAGACTGTCTATGATCAATGTTCACGATATACTTGAAACCATTCGTATGATACAAGACGAATGTCTTGACATTCGCACCATAACAATGGGAATTTCGCTTCTCGATTGTATCGACAGCGATATCGACAAGGCTTGCGATAAAGTCTATGATAAAATAACACGCTGCGCTCAGAACCTTGTCAGGGTAGGAGAAGACATAGAAAAGGAATACGGCATACCTATTATAAATAAGCGTATTTCCGTTACGCCTATCACTATCGTTTCCGCCGCTTGTAATGCAAGTCCCGTAAAATTTGCTCTTACAATGGAGAAAGCCGCAAAGGTCTGCGGAGTAAATCTTATCGGAGGATATTCCGCTTTAGTTCAAAAAGGTTTTTCGGCAGGCGATGAAAGACTCATCGAATCTATACCCGAAGCTTTGGCTTCCACTTCCTGCGTGTGTTCGTCGGTAAACGTAGGTTCCACAAAAACCGGTATCAATCTTGACGCTTGTAAAATCATGGGAAGAATTGTAAAAAAAAGTGCGGAACTTACAGTTGATAATCAATGCTTCGGAGCAGCTAAGCTCGTAGTATTCTGCAACGCTGTCGAGGATAACCCATTTATGGCGGGAGCTTTTCACGGTGTAGGAGAGCCCGACTGCATTATAAATGTCGGAGTTTCCGGTCCGGGAGTAGTTCGTTCGGCTCTGAAAAAATATCCTGACGCTGACATTACAGGAATTTCCGATGTTATCAAGAAAACTTCATATAAGATTACCCGTGTGGGACAGCTTGTGGGAGTTACCGCTTCAGAAAGACTTGGCGTTCCATTCGGTATTGTCGACCTTAGCCTTGCGCCTACTCCTGCAGTAGGAGACAGTGTTGCACATATCCTTGAGGAGATAGGTCTGGAACGCTGCGGAGCCTGCGGAACTACAGCTGCACTTGCTCTGCTGAACGATGCGGTTAAAAAAGGCGGCGTAATGGCTTGCTCCAGAATAGGAGGTCTTTCCGGAGCATTTATTCCCGTTTCCGAGGATGCGGGTATGATAGAAGCTGCCGAGTGCGGCGCTCTTTCAATCGAAAAGCTTGAAGCTATGACGGCAGTATGCTCAGTTGGTCTGGATATGATCTGCATTCCGGGGGATACTACGGACGATGTTATTTCAGCAATAATTGCCGATGAAGCCGCTATCGGAATGGTGAACGGCAAAACTACCGCTGTAAGAGTGATCCCCGCCATAGGAATGAAAGAAGGAGACGTTCTTGACTGGGGCGGACTTTTCGGAAAAGGTCCGGTTATGCGTGTTAACACTTACTCTCCGTCTAAATTTATTGGCAGGGGAGGACAGATTCCTGCGCCGCTTCACAGCCTTAAAAATTAGTTTCGGAAAAGATTCTGTCGTTATTTTCTCGGCAGGATTATCCGCGTACTGAAAGGGTGGTTGAATGGAAAATATTATTACGAGTATTCTTGAAATCGAACAGAATGCTCAAACTCGTCTTGAAGAAGCAAAACAGAAAAAAGATAAGATAATTGCCGAAG
Organism: uncultured Clostridia bacterium; assembly: GCA_947089135.1. GTDB lineage: Bacteria > Bacillota > Clostridia > Oscillospirales > Ruminococcaceae > RGIG8773. Next base: position 26,160 of record CAMUJF010000005.1, on the reverse strand, counting down.
CCGAAGCTGAAAAGGAAAGGATCATTAGTGGCAAGCTAAAAGAAGCCGAGGAAAAAATCAGGAAAATAAATCTCGACGAGAAAAACAAGACCGATGAAAAGATTGCGGAAATAGAACGGAAAAGGGACGGCGAAATAAAACGTCTTGACAGTATATACGAAAAACATCATACCGAATGGGAAGACGATATTTTTAATGCCGTTATAACAATGATCTGATGTTTTACAGCCGAAGAAGGAAGCGGATGATTTATTATTCGGGAAAGGAGTGCCTTTGCCGTGCAAAAAAACTACAATGCCACTGTGGCAAAGATAATGGCAATATACGGTAAACGTCTGAAACCTCAGGATTATACCGAAATGATGAACAGGCAGAGCGTTTCTGAAGTGGCGGATTACCTTAAAAAGAACACATACTACAGCAAGCTTCTCGCTTCAATAGATACGAACACCATTCACAGGGGACTGCTTGAAAATCTGCTGAGAAGAAGCGTTTTTGAGACATACATGAGAATTACCGGATTTGAGCATATCTCAAAGCAGAAGTTTTACAACTATAAAATAATACAGACAGAGATTGATGAGATACTCAGGTGCATACGCTGCATCAACGCGGGTTCCGATAAGCTTATTCAGGACGTTCCGGTCTATATCAATCATCTTACGTCGTTCGATCTGCTGGAGCTTGCAAAGATAAACGATTTTAAGGCGCTTCTCGATTTCCTTAAAAAAACTCCGTATTACAGCGTGTTGAAAGATATCTCTACCGATGAGAACGGTAAAGTAGACGTTACAAAATGCGAGACCCTGCTCAGGACGTATTTTATAAATATGCTGAGAAGTTCCGCTGATTTCAGAAGCAGCGATTCAAAGCAGTTTATTTCTTTTCTTGAAACGGAAATTGATTTTATCAATATTATAAATTCCTACCGTCTTACCGCATATTTCGGAGAATCGGAAGATGAGATAGAAAAGGATATGCTTACCATTTATGGCAGGCTCACCGCGGAAAGACATCGTGAGATATACAGCGCTCCAAATGCGGAGGAATTCATCAGGCGTTTTTCAAAAACTTATTACGGAAAGCAAATTATTAAAAACGGATATGACATAACCGATCTTGAGCAAAGCGCACGCAGACTTAGATACAAGTACGCAAGGAGCATTCTCAGACGTTCGGGCTCCGCTCCGCTCAGCGTTTACGCTTTTATTTTCCTCTTGGAGACCGAAGTCCAGAATACCATAAGTATTATCGAAGGCATACGATACGGCGTTGAGTCAAATAAGATCGCTTCGCTTGTTATAACTTAGGGAATTTTTCCGATAAGAATATAAAGAGGTGACAGTCAGGTGTCTATTGAAAAAATGGAATTTGTGAATATTTCGGGTCATACAAACGACCTGAACGCAGTACTTGTCAAACTCAGCGACTGCGGATGTTTTCACATTGAGTCGGCTTCAAAGGTCGCCAATAAGAAAAGCGGGTATACAGCTCTTAAAGAGGACAACCCCTATACGCCGCTGTTAAAAAAGCTTAATGAAATTTCTGCCAGATCCGGAATTGAATTTAAAAGCATGGACTATTCCGATGTGGAAAAGGACAGTCTTCCTGTTCTGGACAAGTATCTGACTGATGTCAGCAACACTCTTGACGAGTATAAAGCCGCTGAAAAAAAGGCGAGGGAACAGCTTTCAGTTCATGAACAGGCTATGTACCAAGTGGATCATTTGCAGGGTATAACCGCTGATTTTCAGCAAATATTCCACTGTGAACACATAAAAATACGCATGGGACGTCTTCCCGCCGACAGTTTTGCAAAGCTGCCGTATTATGATGACAAACCGTTTTTCTTTTTTCATTTCAGTCAGGAGCAGGAATACTACTGGGGTATGTATCTGGTTCCCATAGCATATCTTGACGAGGTTGAGGAGATATTCGATAATCTCTATTTTGAGAGAACTCACATTCCTGATTTTGTACACGGCGACGCGGAGACAGCTTCCTCCGAGCTTCACAAAATGGTCGAAGATGATAAAAAGGCTATTGAGGACAGCGTTAAAAAGTTGGACGAATTTATGCTTTTAAAGACAGAAAAACTTTGTAAGATATTTTCACGACTCAAGACACAGCACGACAACTTTGATTTAAGAAATAAGGCTGTTATTGTAAAGGATAAGTTCCATATTGTGGGGTTTGTTCCGAGAAGTGATTCTGAACGTTTCGCAGGAATGTTCGGGAATCTTGAAAGCGTTTCGGTATCGCTTCAGCACGCCGATATGAACGGCAAGATCCCGCCTCCGATAAAACTGAAAAACAGTTGGTTTTCAAGACCTTTTTCAATGTTTGTGGAAATGTATGGTCTGCCGTCCTATAATAGCATAAACCCTACAAATTTTGTGGCTATAACCTATATGCTGCTGTTCGGAATAATGTTCGGTGATTTCGGACAAGGGCTTGTGCTTGCAATTTTTGGTGCGCTTATGGGTAAGTTAAAAAAGTGGCAGATGGGTCCTATAATTTCAAGAGTGGGAATTTCGGGAGCAATTTTCGGATTGCTTTACGGAAGTGTTTTCGGCTATGAAGAGCTTCTTGACCCGATATATGAAAAACTTGGAATATCTTTCCTGCCGCTGAAAGTCATGGACAATGTGGCACCGATACTTGTGGCGACTATTGCGCTTGGCGTATTTCTGATAATCATTTCAATACTGATAAACATTGTGTCCGGAATCAAGAACAGAGATTATGAAAACGCTCTGTTCAGCAATAACGGTATTGCAGGTCTTGTGTTCTTCGGTTCGATACTCGGCGGACTGGTTGGTACACTGCTTGGCATAAAGGTATTCAGCGTTCCATATGTATTGCTGCTCATTGTTCTTCCGCTGATTTTGATGTTTATGAGAGAGCCTCTTGCCTGTCTGATAAAAGGTAAAAAGTACAGAATGGAAGGCGGCGTGGGTGACTTTATAGCGTCAAATTTCTTCGAGGTATTTGAGTTTCTCCTCAGCTATGTGTCCAATTCGCTTTCATTTGTACGTGTGGGAGGATTTGCTATTTCACACGCTTCGATGATGTTAGTTGTAATGGCTTTGGCAAAAGGAATGTCAGCTGCTGCTTCGCCTGTTATGGTGGTTTTCGGAAACGTTTTCGTAATGGGCATTGAGGCTCTTTTGGTGTGCATTCAGGCAATGCGTCTGGAATTTTACGAGCTGTTTTCACGTTTTTATTCGGGCGACGGCGTACCCTTTACGCCCGTTAAAATAAATTATGACGAAACCATAGAATAATATTTTTGGAGGATTTTGTTATGCTTATTTATTTTTTGATTCCCGCAGTTGTTGTAGGACTTCTTATGCTGCCTATCCTTTCCGCACTCAAAAAGCGTAAAAGCGGCAAATCTATTAAAAACGCCTTTTTAGTAAACTTTTGCGCATTCTTTGGAGTAATGGCAATCTGTGCAGTACTCCCTTTCGGTTTGAACGCTTATGCTGACAATGAGAATAGCAATGCTTCAGTTTCAGCTGAGACTGATGAAACTGAGGACAATGGCGGCTCGGACGGATTAATGTACATTGCTTCCGCTCTTGCAGTAGGACTGGGAGCTATAGGCGGCGGTATCGCTATTGCAGCGGCTGCTCCTGCGGCTATAGGCGCGGTAAGCGAGGATCCAAAGTCTTTCTCAAAGGCGCTGATATTCGTTGCTCTTGGTGAAGCCTGTGCGCTTTACGGATTTATAGTTGCTTTGTGTATGCTGTTTGTTTAAAACGGAGGCTGTTATGCGCTTTTACTTAATAAGCGATAATGTGGATACTCAGATGGGAATGAGACTTGCAGGGATAGAGGGTATAGTTGTTCACAAGCCGGATGAAGTACGCGAAGCTTTGCTTAACGCGGCGGATGATAAGGACATCGCTGTGATACTTATTACAGAAAAGTTGATAAAGCTGTGCAGAGAGCTTGTTTACGATTATAAACTGAACCGCAGGCAGCCGCTTATTGTGGAGATCCCGGACCGTCATGCTACATCAAATATCAATGAAACGATATCAAGCTATATTGAATCCGCTATCGGATTAAAGCTGTAGGCGTATTCTTTCTATTCTGCCTAAAAGGAGAATTCTGATGGACAATAAAAACGAAAAGCTGAAAGTATTCATAGACGCTGTGAACGACGAGATCGATGGGGAAGTAAGCCGTATTCTTGCTGACGCTGAAAAAAGAAAAAAAGCTGTTCTTGCCGAGGCTGAAAATTTTTCGGCAGATGAAACGGGAAAAACAATCGGTTCAGTTTCCGCAAAAAATGGCAGTTTATATTTACGTGACGTGTCAAAAGCTGAACTTAATATGAAAAAATCAGTCATAGAGCACCGTGACAAGCTTGCTGATATGGTTTTCGATTCAGTAAAAAAAAGGCTTGCGAATTTCCGTGAAGATCAGAAGTATGTTAATTTGCTGATAAAAAATCTGTTGCTTATGCACGTTTCCGAAAACTCCGAAATATTTCTTTCACCTGATGATATGAAATATGCCGACACTTTGAAAAAAGCTATCCCGTCCTGCAATGCGACATTTTTGCCGGATGAGAAAATACAACTCGGAGGATTGGCTGTCTATAATGTCGAAAAAGGTATTATTTCTGACAAGACCTTTGATTCGGCTATAGAGGAACAAAGGCGCGTTTTTACGGGAAAAAATGTTTTTGCCGAATAATATGACGGCGTTTCTCAATAAGGAGGTATAGACTTGAATACAATTTTTTCCATAAACGGACCTGTTGTTAAGGTAAGAGATACAAAAGATTTTTCAATGCTTGAAATGGTGTATGTCGGTGAAAAACGTCTTATCGGCGAGGTTATCGGTATAAACTCCGATGAGACAACTATTCAGGTATATGAGTCCACCACGGGACTTAAACCCGGAGAGTCTGTCGAAGGCAGCGGTATGCCCATGTCCGCAACTCTTGGACCCGGAATTCTGTCCAACATTTTTGACGGAATAGAACGTCCTCTCAAAAAGCTTGAGGAAATAAGCGGAGCTTTTATTGCCGAGGGTGCTAACGTTCCGGCGCTGGATACCAACAAAAAATTTGAGGTAACCATAACTGTTGCAGAGGGAGACCGTCTCAGCGGAGGCGATATTTACGCTACTTGTCCCGAAACGCCGGTTATTGAGCACCGCTGTATGGTTCCGCCGAACGTTTGCGGAGAAGTTGTCTGGGTCGCTAAAAACAGTTGGCACAAGATCACAGATAAAATAATTGAACTTAAAACCGATGACGGAAAGACAGTAGAACTGACATTAGTTCAAAAGTGGCCTATTAAAAAAAGCCGTCCGTTTAAAGAAAGACTTCCTATAAGTATGCCCCTTGTTACCGGACAGCGTGTCATCGACACGATCGCTCCTATTGCAAAGGGCGGTACAGCTGCTGTTCCCGGTGGCTTCGGTACGGGAAAGACCATGACTCAGCATCAGCTTGCGAAATGGTGCGACGCTGATATTATTGTATACATCGGCTGTGGAGAACGCGGAAATGAAATGACTCAGGTTTTGGAGGAATTTTCCGAGCTTGTTGACCCAAGAACTGGTAAGGCTCTGACCGATAGGACTGTTCTTATTGCTAATACGTCAAATATGCCTGTTGCCGCACGTGAAGCATCTATATATACGGGTATTACTCTTGCGGAATACTACCGCGACATGGGTTATCACATTGCTATAATGGCGGATTCTACTTCACGTTGGGCTGAGGCTCTCCGCGAAATAAGCGGACGTCTTGAAGAAATGCCCGCAGAGGAGGGATTTCCGGCATATCTGCCGTCGAGAATTTCTGAATTTTACGAGCGCGCAGGATATGTTAAAACTCTTGGCGGTAAAGAGGGGTCAGTTTCGATAATCGGAGCTGTTTCTCCCCAGGGTTCGGATTTTTCCGAGCCTGTTACCCAAAATACCAAGCGTTTTGTACGCTGCTTTTGGGCTCTTGATAAGTCCCTTGCATATGCGAGACACTATCCTGCTATTAACTGGAATGATAGCTATTCCGAATATATAGACGATCTTGCAGATTACTACAGCGAAAAGGTAAATCCTGATTTTCTGGCGTACCGTCAAAGAATCGCTAATATTCTTCACGAAGAAAACAAGCTTATGGAGATCGTAAAGCTTATCGGCTCTGACGTTCTTCCCGAGGATCAGAAACTGGTTATTGAGATCGCGCGCGTTGTACGCGTGGGATTTTTGCAGCAAAATGCATACCACAAGGACGACACCTATGTACCCCTCGAAAAGCAGTTCAGCATGATGGGAATAATACTGGATTTATATGATAAGTGCGCGGAAGCAGTCGGCAGGGGAGTTACTGTAAATGCTATCACATTTGCCGGAATATTTGAAAAGGTCGTTAAAATGAAGTATGATATACCTAACGACAGGCCACAGCTCTTTAAAACTCTTGCTGACGAAATGTCGCGGCAGATAAGTACTCTTGAAACGGAGGTCGTAAAGTAATGAGTCTGCAATATGTTGGATTAAATGAAATTAACGGTCCTCTTGTTGTTCTTGACGGAGTTGAGGGAGCTTCTTACGATGAAGTTGTCGAAATACGTTTAAACGACGGTTCGGCAAGGATAGGGCGAGTTGTTGAAATTTCGGGAAACAAGGCTGTTTTGCAGGTATTTGAGGGTACGAACGGTTTATCCCTTAAAAATACAAGAACAAGATTTATGGGCAGACCTATGGAAATGCCTCTTTCACCTGAAATTTTGGGAAGAGTCTTTAACGGCGCAAGCAGACCTGTGGACGGTCTTGGTGACATCTACGCGGAAAAAACTGCCGATATCAACGGAAAGCCCTTGAATCCTGTTTCGCGTTCTTATCCGAGAAACTATATTCATACGGGGATTTCCTCTATTGACGCGCTTATGACTCTTATCAGGGGACAAAAACTTCCGATTTTTTCAGGTTCCGGACTTTCTCACAATAAGCTTGCTGTACAGATAGTCCGTCAGGCAGAGATTGCTGAGGAAAGCGGTCAGGAGTTCGCAGTAGTTTTTGCTGCAATGGGCGTTAAAAATGACGTTGCTGACTATTTCAGAAGAAGCTTTGAGGAAAGCGGCGTTCTGCAAAAGGTTGCAATGTTTCTGAATCTTTCAAACGACCCTATAATTGAACGTATCCTCACGCCGCGGTGTGCGCTTACCGCTGCTGAATATTTGGCGTTTGAGAAAAATATGCACATTTTGGTAATCCTTACCGATATGACATCTTATGCGGAAGCTGTCCGCGAGTTTTCGTCCTCAAAGGGAGAGATTCCGGGACGTAAGGGCTTTCCGGGATATCTGTATTCAGACCTTGCCTCGCTGTATGAGCGCGCGGGAGTTATAAAGGACTCCGAGGGTTCGGTAACACAGATACCGATTCTTACAATGCCTAATGACGATATTACTCACCCTGTTCCCGATCTTACCGGCTACATCACCGAGGGACAGATCGTTCTTGACAGGGGATTGGATCAGTCGGGTATATATCCGCCTATTTCGGTTCTTCCGTCACTTTCGCGTCTGATGAAAGACGGTATCGGAGAAGGCTATACTCGTTCAGACCATTCGGACGTTTCCAATCAGCTTTTTGCCTGCTACGCAAAAGTAATGGACGCTCGTGCCTTGGCTTCGGTTATCGGTGAGGACGAACTCTCCGATCTTGATAAGGCTTATATTGAATTCGGCAAAAAGTTTGAAAAATACTTTGTGAGCCAACGTTTTGATGAAAACCGCTCTATTGATGAGACTCTCGACTTGGGGTGGAATCTTTTATCGCTGCTGCCTAAATCAGCTCTTGACAGGGTAAATGAAAAGCTGCTTGATGAAAAATACAATCCAAATGCCGTTGAATTATTTGCATAAGAGGACATTATTATGGAAGGCAAGCTGAGAAACATGACAAGCGTTTACTTGCTGAAAGGAGAAAGCGTGCTTCTTCTTTACAGACAAGGCGGCAGGGTCGTCAATAATGTTTGGATAGGTTCGGCAGGCGGTCATTTTGAAAGCTGTGAATTGAATGACGCGACAGCTTGCGTACTGCGTGAAATGCACGAGGAGCTTGGTCTGAATTCTGATGACATTGAAAACTTAAAGCTGCGGTATATTACGCTTAGAAAAACAAACGGAGAGATCAGACAAAATTATTATTTTTTTGCGGACGTAAGGGAATATGTTAATGATGATTTTGTCTCTGCAGAGGGCATATGTAAATGGTTTGCACTTGATGAGATACTTTCATTGCGGATGCCACATACTGCAAAATATGTTATGGAGCATTTCTGTACAAAAGGGCGGTACACCTGTAAAATGTATATCGGCATTTCAAACACCGATAAAGTAGAATTTTTGGAATTGTCCGAGTCATAATTGGCAGCGTAAGCTTATGAAAGGAGGTCGTATTTATGGCTGAACAAGTGTTCCCTACGAAGGGAAATCTTCTTAATACTCAGAAATCTTTAGCTCTTGCAAAGCTTGGATATGAGCTTCTTGATAAAAAGCGTAATATTCTTATACGTGAGCTTATGACTTTAGTGAACACGGCAAAATCTATTTGCAGAACTATTGACGAGACCTATGTCAAAGCGTACTCTGCTCTGCAAATGGCAAATATTGCAAGAGGAGTCATTGAAAATGTTGCAAAAGCCGTTCCGGTTGACGATACTCTTCAAGTGTCTTACAGAAGCGTAATGGGCTGCGAGCTTCCTACTCTTACCATTGAACAAAAAAAGCCCGTACTCAACTACGGCTTGCAAAATACCGATTCCAATGTGGATCAAGCTTACATTTGCTTTGAAAAAGTAAAGTATATGACTGCTGTTCTTGCCGAAGTGGAAAATAGTATTTACAGGCTGACTAATTCCATACGAAAAACGCAGACAAGGGCAAACGCTTTACAGAATATTGTTATTCCGCGGTACGAAAACATTGTCAGATACATTACAGACAGCCTTGAAGAAAAAGAACGCGAAGAATTTTCGCGTATGAAAGTTATCAAAACTCAGAAGCTGCACAAGAAAAAATACACTGTAAAAAGAAAATCAAGTATATGAACGCTCCCGCATCCGATATTATTCGGCAGACGCGGGAGCGTTTTTATTATCATTTTTATTTTTTTGTATTACGGCAAATGCCTGCCGCAGGGAAGATACACCATAGATATGCATATTATATTTGCTTGGGTCAATGCTTCTCATGGATTGTTTGGGAATAATGCAGTCGGTAAAACCGAGACGTTCGGCTTCCATTATTCGCTGGGAAATATTTGAAGTATTCCGAACCTCTCCGCCGAGACCAATCTCTCCGAAAGCGATGAGCTTATCGTTTATAGGAACATCGTAGTAGCCGCTGTATATGGCAAGAGCTACGGGCAGATCTCCGGCGGGTTCGTCAAGACGGAAGCCTCCGACAATGTTCAGATATACGTCCAGAGTTCCGCAAAACATTCCAAGACGCTTTTCCAGTACTGCGATTATTATTGCCAAACGATTATAGTCAAACCCTGTGGCAGTTCTTTTGGGAGCGGAAAACGTGCTTTTGGTAACAAGAGCCTGAACCTCCGCAAGAATGGGACGACTTCCCTCGATTATGCAAGCAACGCACGTTCCTGATACACCGGTGGGACGTCCTGACAGAAGCATGAGCGACGGATTTTCAACTTCTTCAAGTCCTGTATCACACATTTCAAAAACGCCTATTTCATTGGTTGAACCAAAACGGTTTTTTACAGCCCGAAGGATACGGTAGCTTAAATGCCGTTCACCCTCAAAATACAGTACAGTATCAACTATATGCTCCATAACCTTTGGACCTGCAATAGCGCCGTCTTTGTTGACATGGCTTACAACAAAAATCGGTATCTCCTCAGATTTTGCGGTACGCATAAAAAGGTTTGTACATTCACGCACCTGTGTAATACTTCCTGCACTGGAATTTATTTCGCTTATCGACATTGTTTGAATCGAGTCAATAATAGCGATATCAGGTTTATGTACTGAAATTGTATCGGAAGCAGCACGCGCGTCATTGGTAGAAAGCAGAGAAAGATTCTCCGTATCGACTCCGAGCCGTTGAGCGCGAAGCTTTATCTGTCGTATGCTTTCCTCTCCGGAAATATAAAGTATGGTATAGCTTTCTCCCAAATACTTGCATATCTGCAAAAGCATTGTGGATTTTCCTATACCGGGTTCTCCTCCGAGAAGCACCAGCGAGCCTTTTACAAGACCTCCTCCAAGCACTCTGTTAAGCTCTCCGACCCCTGTGGAGTATCTAACGTCTTCCTCCGTATCAATGCTTGAAAGAGATACGATTTTTGATGACATATCAGCAGTTTTTACAGATGATAAAGCTTTTCCCGCCGATCTCGGAGCAGTCTCCACGACCTCTTCCTCAAAAGTATTCCATTCACCGCAGGACGGACACTTTCCGTTCCATTTTGAGCTTTCATATCCGCACTGACTGCATATGTAAACTGTTTTTAATTTTCCTGCCATCTGAACCTCCGAAAAATTTTATGACGTGTATAAAGTATAACAAAAAATCCATGTAATGTCAAGAATACATCAAAATGGGACTTCGGCATTGATCCCGCCAAAGTCCCTCAAATTATTTTTTCAGAAAAGCTCCCAGTTTTTTGTCATCTATCTTAATATGCGTAACAAGTACCCCAATGTGACTGTTTATATTCGCAATATCAGAAACTGACATTCCGGACTCCGGAATTTTAGAAACAAGTTCCTTTAGCTTAAGTTTATAGTTATCATGAAACGCTTTGTGAGGCAAATATCCGGGATACTTGCTGTCCTTTTGGAGCTGTTCTTCGTGATTGAAATGATGATCGACATAGCTCGTAAGAAAATTAATTACCGACTCCATTGAAGTTCGTCCCTGACCTTTGCCGCAGGCATCAAGAAATTCGTTTACGGCTTTAAACAGTTTTTTATGTTCGCTGTCGATAATTGAGTTCCCCGTTTCAAGTTCTTTTGTAAGCTCATAAGCCATATGTATACCTCCATAGTTTTAAATTGTCCTTTAAAATTATACCACTGCATTCATATTTTGTCAATATATTGCGGATAAGTACTTTTAATTAGCACTTATGCGCTCGTATGTACAAATTCGTTTATTCCCGAAAAAATCGTAAAAGCCACCTGATGCTGATATTCCTCGTTGGTGAGCTTTGCAGCTTCTTCAGGATTAGAAAGGAAACCGCACTCCACCATTACCGCGGGATTTTCACAATAGTAGCAAAGGTACAGCTCACTTCCGCAAAGCTTCGTTTCACGCTGATTTTCAGGCTGGAGATTTCCTACAAACTTTTGCTGCATAATAGAAGCGAGACGCTCGCTGGACGGGTTCTTATCACTGTAGAACATCTGGGCTCCGCTGTATTGAGGATCGCTGAATGTGTTTTGGTGAATTGAAACGCATACTGAGTTTGCGTATTTGTTGAACAGTGCAAGTCGGTTTTCCATATCGGACACCTTTTGATTGCGTATTCCTGTGACTCCTTTATCGTGTATAGACGTATCCTTTTCGCGGGTAGATTCAACAGAGTAACCGAAAAGTCTTCCCAGATCGCGAACAGAAAGCAGGATGTTAAGGTTGATGCCCTTTTCAGTTTTCCCGTCGGCAGTGGAGCAGCCTCCGTCCATACCGCCATGTCCGGCGTCAAGGATTATCATAAAGTTATCTTCGGGAACAGAATTTGAAACTGTAATTGCCGTATCTATTTTTACCGCTGACCAGCAGATAACTCCAATGCAGGCACAGAAAGTCAATGCTACAAACACGGCGTTCCATCTTATTTTTCTCATAAAATACCTCCAAACAGCTTGTTTATTTACTGTATCCTATGAAAAAATAAGGGCTTGTATGACAATTTTGTTTTAAATTACTTTCTTTTGTTTCCGTTTTTGTAAAAAACCAGACCGGCAACGTCCACATCATTGTAGACGAGTGTATAGGTAAGATAAATTACAGTAGGCTGCAAAAGCGTTACAAAGGTTATTCCAAGCATTCCGCTCCATGATACGGCGCTGATAACGCGTTCTCCTGTAAAAAGCGTTACATACGGAAGTATCCACATATCCAAAAAAAGATAATAGCTGAAAAATGACTCATGGATAGTTCCCAGTTTGCAAAGATACAACAGTATCAGCATAACGTAGGATACGATAGGAGCGATAACTGCCATTTTCAGCGGCATAAATCTGTCATACTCCATTTTATGAAATTTTACTGCGTTTCTGTCACGCTTTGCCGAGTAGTACGTCCAGTTGAAAAGCAGACCAAGCATTATTGCGGAGGTACAGAGCGCAACAAAAATTTTCAGCAGCAGCACCCCTTTCATCAGCACGACCATCGTGGAGCAGATACAAAAGCACATAAAGCTTCCTATAAGCCAGTAGCCGATACCTTTTGCACACCTTTTTATAAAATTTTCCTTTTCTCTTGAAATAATTTTTTCAGCCATTTTATACTCCTGTTGTTTCAATAAATTTTACATATTATTATACAACATATTCCTGAAATTTTCAATACAAATGACGTAAATATTTAATAGTACGTTTCAGCATAATAACTGTAAGACAATAAGAAAGGAGAACGATTTATGTCAAATCAGAATAAGCTTTTTGACGCTTTGTATCAAAACGCCGAGATGGGAACAAGCTCTATCAAGCAGATTTTTCCGAAAGTAAGCGATACAAAGCTTAAAAACGAGCTTCGCAAGCAGCTTGCAAATTATCAGGGACAGGAAAATATGATAGTCGGCAGCATGAAAGCTCATGATCTGAAACCGCAGCCGCTTTCCAAAACAGCGAAGCTGATGTCAAAAATGGGGATATGCTTTAACTGCGCAAAGGACAAGTCCACCGAGCATATTGCTGAAATGCTCATTCAGGGGACAAACATGGGGATAATCAAGATCAACAAAGCGCTCAATCATACTGTGACCGCAAGTCCCAAGCTTGTTCAGGAGGCTAAGGATATGCTAAAAAAGGAACAAGCTTATATCGACAATCTTAAAGGATATCTTTAAACAGGAGGAACAACCATGAAGAAAAGGCTTATAAAGCATGGAAATCATGCAAGGGTAGATCCTAAAAATCCTCAACAGATCAACGGCAAGTACTATACCAGCATAATCACCTGCAATAAAACTCTTGCCGACGGCAGCGTTGTGAACGTTCTTGAGGACAATGCAGAGCTTGCCAGAGAAGAAGTTGACAACATCAGACTTTCATAACTTTAAGGGTACGGCTCTGAACCGTACCCATACATATTCATATACCGCTTAAATCAAAATCGGGTGTGTATTCCTCTTTAGCGGAGGAACGCTCCTGCATAAACCCTCTGAGTCCGAGAGATACTGCCTTATCCAGAACATAATTATATTCAAATGTTGATATTCGGCGGGATATCTCCTTATGCTCATAGCTTTTGTAAAACGGTGTATACTGGCTCATAAGGCTTACCAATACACCGTCACGCGGAAGATTTTCAGCTATCCATTCGAGTATCCTGACAGAATCGTCTCTGTGGGACGGCAGGGCGAGGTGGCGAATTATTGTTCCGCGGCGTATTATTCCGTCTGCAATACGACATGGACCGGTTTGACGGTACATTTCTCTCAGCGCGTCTGTTACTGTCTCGAAATAATTATCCGCACCGGAATATTTTTTCCCCAAATTGTCGTCAAAATACTTGAAATCAGGCAGGTAAACATCAATATATCCCTCCAAAAGCTTTAATGTATCAACCTTTTCATAGCCTCCTGTATTATAAACTATTGGGATGTTCAGTTTTTCACGGCACATATCAAGAGCTGCTGTTATCTGCGGAACATACGGAGTCGGGCTTACAAGGTTAATATTATGGGCTCCCTGCTTCTGAAGTTCAAGAAAAATTTCTGCAAGACGGCTTTCGGTGATTTCTTTACCGCGAGTCTCATGTGATATTTGATAGTTCTGGCAAAAACAGCATTTCAGATTGCAGCCCGAAAAGAAAACCGTTCCCGAACCGCGCGTTCCGGATATGCAGGGCTCTTCCCACATATGAAGATACGCTTTTGCCGCTCGAATATCCGCTCTGCAGCCACAGAAGCCAGTATCCGTATATCTGTCAGTGCCGCATTCTCTCGGACATAAACGACAGTTGTGCATATCCATAAAGATCACTTCCTCAATAAGTATTATACCATAAAAATAATTATCTGTAAATTGTTGAAATTAATAGCGGATATTGGTATAATATTTATATACTAAAACAATGGGAGTGGCAGTCATGAACCAAACCGTACTTATAACAGGCGCTTCAAGAGGTATAGGCAGGGCGGCTGCTGTTGCTTTTGCCCGAAACGGCTATAATGTAGCTGTAAATTACTGTAAATCAAAAGAAAAAGCAAACTCTCTTGCTAATGAATTAAACAGTTATGGTGTAACGGCTGCAGCGTATCAGGCAGATGTTTCAGATAAAACAGCAGTTGGAGAAATGTTCAGAAAAGCCGAGCAAGAACTTGGAAGAATTTCCGTTTTGGTTAATAATGCAGGAATAGCAGAGCAAATTCTTTTTTCGGATATTACAGAAGAAAAGTGGGACAAGATGTTTGCAGTCAACGTAAAAGGCGCATACAATTGCACTCAGGCTGTGATTCCGTCGATGATACATGAAAAATACGGCAGGATAATCAATATTTCCTCAATGTGGGGAATATCCGGGGCTTCATGCGAGGTACATTATTCTGCGTCAAAAGCCGCGCTTATTGGATTTACAAAGGCTTTGGCAAAGGAAGTAGGCTTGTCCGGGATAACTGTAAACTGTATTGCTCCGGGAGTTATCGGAACGGACATGAATTCAGTGATTTCCGGGGAAATACTGAATGAACTTAAAGAAAATACACCGCTGAACCGAATAGGTACTCCTGAAGACGTAGCTGAGGCTATTCTTTTTCTTTCTTCTGATAAAGCAAACTTTATAACGGGTCAAGTTCTTTCCGTTGACGGCGGATTTATTCTGTAGGAGGATTTTTAGATGACAAACAAAGAGTTTTTAAAAATAACCTCCCGTATAGGAAGTATGCTCATAGAATACGGCGCAGAGATATACAGGGTAGAGGACAGCCTTAACAGAATCGCTTTTGCTTACGGCTTCGGAACTGAAGAAAAGCACATGGAGATATTTGCAATTCCAACGCTGCTCATCGTAACGCTGAACGACGGAGACAGACTTCCGATGAGTCAAACAAAAAGAATCGTGAACCGCAGTACAAACCTTGACCGTGTTGACAAGCTGAACAATCTTTCACGCTATATCTGTACGGTAAAGCCCGAATATGAAATTATTGAACGTCATCTTGACGAGATATCTAAACGAAGCGTTTACGGGATTCCTGTACAGTTCATGAGCTTCGGTGTGGTTGGAGCAGTTTTCGCGCTTTTCTTCGGAGGTGAGTTTCCCGATGCGATTGTTGCGGGAATTCTTTCTGTACTGATATTTTTTATTTCAAAGTTTGTTAATAAAATCAAACCAAGCGTTTTTTTTCAGAGCGTCATCTGTTCTATGGTAATAGCCTCCTGTGCGGTAATTATATCCAGAATAGGATTTACTAACGGATTTGACAAGGTCATTATCGGTTCGTCAATGAATCTTGTTCCCGGAATTACTCTTACCAACTGTATGCGTGATTTTATTGCAGGAGATTTCCTTGCGGGGCTTTACACAATGATCGAAGCCATACTTGTGGCTGTGGGAATGGCAGTCGGTGCGGCTTCGGCAATCGCGCTGTTTACAATGATCTGAGGAGGTACGGCTATGGAAATATCGGTTTTTGAACAGGTCATTCTTCCGTGTCTGTACAGTCTTGCGGCTTCTATAGCGTTCGGTGTACAGTTTAACATTAAACTTCGGCACATGATAACCGCAGGTATAGGAGGTACTGTTACACAGCTTATTTTTCTTTCATATGAACTTAGCGGGACAAGCGAGATGCTTTGCTATTTTTTCTCTGCGGCAGCGGTGTCGGCTTACTCGGAGGTAATGGCAAGGCGGCTGCGCGTTCCTGTAAATATGTATCTGGTAGTGGGAATTATTCCGCTTGTTCCGGGAGGATATTTCTACAATACTATGATCACACTCATAAGCGGCGACATGGATATGTTTGCGCGTCAGTTTGCAACGTCTTTCGGAATTGCCGGTTCAATAGCTATGGGAGTATTTGCAGTATCTGCAATTGTACGCCTTGTGCGTATAATCATGAAAAAAGCGATATAAAACTAATTTACTTGAATGGTAACATATGGTACAATTATATAAAATTTAACCTGCGGAGGTTTTGAAATGAGATTATTGGTTATAAGACATGGTGAGAGTGAGGCGGATATTCTTAATGTTCATGAGGGGAGAGCGGATTTTGAACTGACTGAACGCGGTCACCGTCAAGCGGATGCCATGAGTAAATATGTTAAGGAACATTATCATGTGGATAAAATTTATTGCAGCACCTTAAAAAGAGCGGCTCAAACCTCAAAGCATCTCGCCGATGAAACAAACGCTCCGCTGTTTCCGGAAGAAAATCTTATGGAATTTAATAACGGCTTGTTGGCAGGTCTGGAACGTCAAGTTGTCAATGAAAAGTATCCGCAGGTTTCTGTGCCGATCCACTCGTCGGTATATGAACAGGAAAGCGTACTTATGTTTCGGTACAGAGCGGATTTTATGCTTTCAAAAATTTTATCGGAAAACGCTCCCGACAGCACAATTGCGGTGGTTACTCACGGCGGAATGATAAATCAGCTTTACAGAGCTTTTTTTAAATTGCCCGTTGACGCTGAAATTTTCTTTTACACGGGAGATACGGGAATTCATGAATGGCTGTTAAATGGAAGTGTCCGTTCAATTGTTAAGGCGAACTGTTTAGTACATAACATATAAATTTTTCAAAAACAAGAAAGGGTATTATCTATGGAAAAAAGAGTAAGATTTTCGCTTAATAAGGACTGGTCGTTTTATCGCGGAGACCTTCCTGCTAAAAAATATGTTTCACACAGCGACATTTATAATTCGGCAAAGGCGGGAGCAAAGCAGGGACCTCCCAACAGTATGTTTGACGCACGCAAATGGGAGCTTGTCGATCTTCCTCACGACTACATGATACAGGGAAACACCGATCCCGATGGAGCTGCCGACTGGGGATATAAGCCGAAATCCAACGCTTGGTACAGAAAATGCTTTGCAGTTGACGAGCAATACCGTGGAAATCGTATTATAGTTGAATTTGAAGGCGCTGCTACCGAAGCGACGGTTTACTTTAACGGTTCAGTTGCAAAGCGTAATTATTCGGGATACACAGGTTTTTCCATAGATGTTACCGACCGTGTGATATTTGGAGGAAAACCTAACGTTCTGGCTGTTTACATAAACGGCACGGAGTTTGAGGGCTGGTGGTACGAGGGCGCCGGACTGTACCGTCCTGTATGGCTGAATATTGTTCCCGAAATTCATTTTACGGAAGAACCGTATATTTCCTGCGAAAAGCTTGACGATTCAAAATGGCAGGTAACTGTAAGCGGTTCTATTACAGGAAAAGGGACTAACGGAAAGGCAGTCGTTGTAAAGAAAATTATCCGTGACAGGGATAATAATGTCGTTATGGAATTTGATGGAGCTTCAGCTGTCATAAAAAACCCCATTTTATGGGATTTGGATAACCCATATCTCTATACTCTCACCTCTGAACTGTATATTGATAATGTAATGTCAGATAACTTTACATCATCTGTTGGATTCAGAACAATAGCTATTGATTCAGAGAAAGGCTTTTTCCTTAATGGTAAAGCTATAAAGCTTTACGGAACTTGTAATCATCAGGACTTTGCGGGAGTGGGTACAGCGGTATCCGACAGCATATGGAGGTACAAAATTGCACGGCTTAAGTCAATGGGCTGTAATGCTTACCGAAGCGCACATGGAATGGCTCCTAACGGACTTGTAAAAGCCTGCGATGAAATGGGTATGCTTCTTATGGACGAAAACCGAAATTTTGAGACCTCTGAGGACTGTCTTGAACAGCTCAGGACAATGGTAAGGCGCGACAGGAATCACCCCTCAGTGGTGTTTTATTCCATATTTAATGAAGAACCGCTTCAAGGCACAGAGCAAGGAAGAAATATGGCTCTGCATATGCTTGACGAAATAAAACGGCTTGATCCGTCGCGTCTTGTTACGGGCGCTATGAACGGCGGTATCCTTGAGGACTGCGGCGTTGGAAACGCTCTTGACGCAGTGGGAGTAAACTATCAACTCTACAGTTACGATGATATTCATAAGAAATATCCGTCAATGCCTGTTGTAGGCTCGGAAACTACATCTGCGTTCCAGACAAGGGGATGCACCGTTACGGATCATGATAAGCATACGTTTTCATGCTACGACGAAGACGCTGCCGACTGGGGGAATACCGTTCGCGAAACATGGCGTGAGATCAATTCACGAAGCTTTATTATAGGCGGTTTTATGTGGACGGGCTTTGACTATCTGGGAGAGCCGTCTCCCCATGTATATCCCAGCATTTCAAGCTTTTTCGGACTTATGGATATCTGCGGATTTGAAAAGGGCGGGTACTATTTGTCCAAAGCAATATTCAGTTCCGAACCGTATGCGGCAATCGTTCCGGATAATTGGAATTTTTCAGACAGCGAATCTGTAAAGGTAATGAGCTGTACAAACTGTGAGGAAGCAGAACTATTTATTAATGGAAAATCCTGCGGCAGATATGCTATCAATAAGTATGAACAGCACATATGGGAAGTACCGTTTGAAGCAGGGGAACTGAAGCTTGTAGGATATAACGGCGGTTCAGAGGCTGTTGCTTGTGTAAAGAAAACAGCTTTACAACCAGCAAGGATAGTTCTTGCGCCGTGCTTTGAAGAATTTGACACAGAAACCGAAGAAATTCCAGTTATGGCATATCTTGTAGACGAGAACGGTACTACAGTACCGAATGCTGACAATAAGATAAAATTTTCGGTAAGCGGCGGAAAAATTCTCGGCACAGGAAACGGCGATCCAAATTGTCATGAAGCCTTTAACGGAAAGACAAGAAGTCTGTTTGCAGGAAAAGCTATGGCTATAATTTCAGCGGACGAGCAAGCGGAAAACGTCCTTGTAAAAGCTAAGGCTGACGAATTAAAGCAGGCAAGAGTTACTATTCCGGTTAAGGCGAGACCTGAAACCGCATTTCTGCCGTCTGTAAAAGAAATATACTTGTCAGGCTGGAGAATAAGTCCGGTGACGGATTTTCGCCCTGATCCAAATGCTGTTACGGCAGACAGCGACATGAACAGCTGGCAGCCATTTACTCCGGAAAACGGCGCGGCAGCCGAGCTATACGATAAAGAGAGAAAGTTTGTCATGTATCGTACCACGGCAGATATTCCTGAAGATATAAACGGAAAAGCTCCAACATTGCATTTTCACAGCATATGGGGAAAGTGCGAGATATATGTAAACCATGAGCTTGCTGAAAAATTTTTCAATGAGTGGGCTGTGTCAAAAGACATTTCGGTTAAAGCGGGAATATCGGAAATAACGGTACTTGTTCAAAGCGTACACAAAGACGGCGCCGGAATATGCTCGTCGGTAATACTAATGTAAAGCTTTGGAGCTTACGGTTAAATATGCACAAAATAAGTACCTCTTTTTTTACGGCATTGTTTATAAATAGATATTGACAAAAACAGTTAAATACTATATACTTGTATTCAATGACGTTTAAAACACAATATATTGTGTCATAAGTTTAACGTGTGCGTAAATGGAGGTACAATTACAATGATTACACAAATAAGAAAAAGAGACGGACGAACAACTACTTTTAACATTGAAAAAATTGCTCAGGCGATTTATAAAGCTGCTCAGTCTGTTGGCGGAAGCGATTACAACACATCTTTGGAGCTTGCGGATAAGGTCTGCGACATGATCGACGCTAAGTACGGATCAAAATATATCCCTACTGTCGAACAAATACAGGACCTTGTAGAAAAGGTACTTATGGAAGAAGGACACGCTAAAACAGCAAAATCCTATATTCTGTACCGCTCCGATAGAACGCGCGCACGCGAAATGAATACCAAGCTGATGAAGATATATGAGGATCTGACCTTTAAATCCGCCAAGGACAGCGATATAAAGCGCGAAAATGCAAATATCAATGCAGATACGGCTATGGGTACCATGCTCAAGTACGGCTCGGAGGGTGCAAAACAGTTCTATGAAATGTACGTTCTTGACCCTCGTCATGCGAAGGCTCACAATCAGGGCGATATCCATATCCACGATTTGGACTATCTGACCCTTACCACTACTTGCTGCCAGATCGACCTTATTAAGCTGTTTACCAACGGCTTTTCTACGGGACACGGTTTTCTCCGTGAACCAAACGATATTTCCAGCTACGCTGCTTTGGCGTGCATTGCTATTCAGTCAGACCAGAACGATCAGCACGGCGGACAAAGCGTTCCGAACTTTGAGTACGCTATGGCTGACGGCGTTAAAAAGACATACCGCAGAAAGTATGTATACAATATAGCGCGCTGTCTTGAAATGATCGCTAAGATAGACGGCGGTCAAGAAATAAGCGACAAAATATACAATGAAATACTTGATGAAAAGGGAATTTATCCGATAATCGACAATAATAACGGCTATAAGGAGCTTGAATTTGAAAAGCTCTGCGGATATGTTGACGCTGATACGGCAAAAAGGATTCAGGACTTTACCGCTAAAAACACTTTAAAAGAAACAGACCGAGCTACCTATCAGGCTATGGAGGCTCTTATCCACAACCTTAATACCATGAACAGTCGTGCGGGCGCTCAGGTTCCGTTCAGTTCTATAAACTATGGTCTGGATACCTCTACAGAGGGAAGAATGGTCATTAAAAACGTGCTCCTCGCTCACGAAGCGGGTCTCGGAAACGGCGAAACGCCTATTTTCCCGATACATATTTTCAAGATAAAAGAGGGTATCAACTACAATCCCGAAGACCCTAACTATGATATGTTCAAGCTTGCCTGCCGCGTTTCAGCAAAAAGACTGTTCCCGAACTTCTCGTTTATTGATGCGCCGTATAATCTTAAGTATTACAAGCCCGGCGACTATAACACCGAAGTTGCTTACATGGGCTGCCGCACAAGAGTTATCGGAAATGCTTACGATCCCACACGGGAGATCGTTACAGGAAGAGGAAACCTCAGTTTTACTTCGGTAAATCTTCCACGCCTGGCTATAAATGCCAATCACAATGTGGGGGCATTCTTTGACAGTCTCGAAGAGATCATGGACTTAGTTTGCGAACAGCTTATGGCTCGTTACAAGATCCAAGCTCAGAAGTGCGTAAGGAACTATCCTTTCCTTATGGGACAAAAGATATGGATAGATTCTGACAAACTCAAACCAAACGATACAGTGGGAGAAGTGCTTAAGCACGGTACTCTCTCTATGGGATTCATTGGTCTTGCAGAGTGTCTAAAAGCTCTTATCGGCAAACACCACGGCGAAGACGAGGAAGCACGCAAGCTTGGCTACGAAATAGTTTCACGTATGCGCGCACGCATGGATGAGGAAACAAAACGTTCCGGAATGAATTATACGCTTCTTGCAACTCCCGCTGAGGGTCTTTCGGGAAGATTCGTCCGTATGGATAAAAAGCTTTTCGGCGAGATCGAGGGTATTACGGACAGAGATTACTATACTAATTCTTTCCATGTACCAGTATATTATCCTATAGGCGCGTTTGATAAAATCAAAATAGAAGCTCCGTATCACGAGCTTACTAATGCGGGACATATAAGCTATGTTGAACTTGACGGCGACCCAATGAACAATCTTTCAGCGTTTGAAAAAATTGTGCGCTGCATGAAAGAATCCGGCATAGGTTACGGTTCTATAAACCACCCTGTAGACAGAGACCCCGTATGCGGATACACAGGAATTATCGGCGACGAGTGTCCAAAGTGTCACCGCCATGAGGGAGACGACGGCCTTGGTTTTGAACGCATAAGAAGAATAACAGGCTATCTTGTAGGTACTCTTGACAGGTTCAATGACGCAAAGCTTGCCGAAGTTCGCGACCGTGTTAAACACAATGTCTGAGAGGTGCGCTATGCTGTCGGATACGGTAAGAATTTCGGGATTAATCGATGATTCTATTGTAGACGGTCCCGGACTAAGGCTGACAATTTTTACGCAAGGCTGTCCCCATCATTGCGAGGGATGTCATAATCCCCAGACTCATGATTTTAACGGGGGAGAGGACGTTACCATTGAAAACCTGTTTGAAAAGGTAAAGAGCAATCCGCTGCTTGACGGAGTAACATTCAGCGGCGGAGAACCCTTTTGTCAGGCGAAACAGCTTTACGAACTGGGACTTGAGATAAAAAAAGCAGGTATGAACATTGTCACCTATACGGGATACACATATGAGTATCTTATAGAACATGCCGATAAAGAGAATTATTATGGTGAACTGCTTTCCGTAACAGACTATCTTGTGGACGGTCCGTTCATATTAAGCAAACGGGATATT
The DNA here is from genome assembly GCA_947089135.1 of uncultured Clostridia bacterium. GTDB lineage: Bacteria > Bacillota > Clostridia > Oscillospirales > Ruminococcaceae > RGIG8773. The sequence continues at coordinate 3,543 of CAMUJF010000005.1, read as the reverse complement.
TTGCTGAAATTCAAAGGAAGCTCAAATCAGCGGATAATTAACGTAAAAAAAAGTCTTGCAGAAAAAAAAGTTATAGAAGCGGAGCTTTAGCTCTTGAAATTAACGTTAAAAAATGCTATATTTAGAATATGAAAAAATTTAAAGGAGCATTGCTTTGAAAAGTATTCGTATTCGTAATATAGCGTTTCTTTTTTTATTTTTGTTTGTGACGTCTTTTCTTACTTCCTGCAAGGAAGACGATGGCTCGGGTCATATATTTAAAATGAACATAGAAAACAACCCTCAGAATCTTGATCCGCAAATGGCTGTTGACAGCGAGTCGATCATGATTATAACCAATATGATGGAGGGACTTATGAAAACCGACGCTTCGGGGGCGATCGTTCCTGCTGCGGCAGAAAGCTTTACTATGTCAGAAGACGGGCTAATATATACGTTTTACCTGAAACAAAACCGTATGTGGGAAAGCCTTGCAGAGGATTTTTCCGCACCTGTTACGGCAGATGATTTTGTGTTTGCTTTTCAGCGTATTTTTGACGCGAAAACAGCATCTCCATACAGCAGTGACTTTTTGTGCATAAAAAACAGTTCATCGGTTCTGAACGGAACAAAACCTATAAACGAGCTTGGTGTAACATCTATAGATGAAAATACTGTTGAATTCAGGCTGGAATATCCATACTATAATTTTCTCGGACTGCTTACCGAAGCCTCTGCAATGCCGTGCTGCCGTTCCTTTTTTGAATTCACCAACGGAAAATACGGTATGGCGGCAGATGCCTGCGCTTCCAACGGCGCGTTTTATCTTAAAGAGTGGAACTATGATCCATACTGGGATAACAACTATTTAATAATGAGAAGAAACAAATCTTACTCTGAAATGGATTATGTTTTTCCCTACAGTATCAATTTCTTTATAACGGGGGATAGTTCGGCTGATGAAGAAAGCTTTTCTTCAGGTGACATTGATTGCTTTATTACAGAAACGTATAATGAAAAGCTTTTTAAGGAAAATAATAACATAGGAAGAAGCGTTAAAACTGTCGGTTTGCTTATAAATTCACAAAACGAATATTTTAGAAACAAAAGTCTGCGCGAAGCGCTGGCAAAATCAATAAACAGAGACTTATACTCACATTTGCTTTCAGAGCAATCTACTGTTGCATACGGAATAATTCCCGGATGTATAACCGTTCAGGGAAAAAGCTACAGGGATATGTCACCTGACCGCGTACTATCAGCCTATGATGCTAACTCGGCGCAGTTATGGGAAAACGCAATGCAGTCTGCCGGTATTGAATCAGTCGACGGCATAAAAATAACAGTGTCGGAGGAATTTTCTGCTCCGGAAGCAATTTATGATATTACCGACAAATGGCGCAGTGAACTTCTGTTTAACTGCGGAATTGAAACGGTTTCCAAAACAGAATATGACTCCAAGGTAAACAGCGGGAGCTTTTCAATTGCATTAGTGGAAATAAGAGCCGACAAAAATTCTCCGCAGGACTTTCTCGGAAAATTTTGCGGAAATACTCTTTTTACCGGAAACGAGAAGCTTGCTCTTGATATTAACAATTTGAAAACAGCGGCAAGTCTTTCTGATGGGGTAGAGCTAATAAACAGCTCCGAAAGTGAAATAATTCAAGATTATATTTTTATTCCGATATGTTATGAAAATGAATATCTTTTATACAATGAAAAGTCTATTGATCTGACTTATTATCCTGTTTCATCAACAGCTTGGTTTGGAGAAGCAAAATATTTTGATTAACTCAAACGCAATTTCAGTGTTTATCGGTTACACATTAAGCAAAATATGATATAATTATTAAAATTATAGTCAAAAAATGCACACGCATTTTGAATACACAATTTGCATATACTTTATTTTTTTATTATATCATAAAGGACGGATCTTAATGGAAAATAAAGAACCGAATAATCATGATGATGACGATAAAAAGGTAATAGTCTTCTTTTTTCTTATTGCCGCCAGCATAATCTTTGGATTTTTTATTTTTCCAAATATTTATGAAAAATACGATGACAAGCCTGTCGTTATATATACATTATCTAAAGAACAACTTGAAGGCTACGGCTATACAACAAAAAGGAATTCAGATGCTAATATTTGGGAAGATGACAACGCAGATGATCCAGATAACTTGGGGAATGCAGAAATCGAAGCTACCGAAACGGTAGTGATAACGGATTCGCTAACTTCCGAATACACGCGAATTACGGTTTCTTTTCCTTTGGACATTAATTTTGCAAGCGCTGAAGAACTAATGATGGTAAGAGGCATCGGAGAAATTACCGCAAATAAGATAGTTGATTACAGAGGCATAAACGGTTATTTTTATTCAATGGATGAATTGCTGAATATTGATGGAATCGGGGAAAAGAAGCTTGCCGCACTAAAAGGATACCTTTATATTGATCATGAGTTGCTTCCGGCAACTTTGCCGTATACTTCGGAATATAATGTATATGATTCCGAAGACAACACTGTTATTGTTACTACCGTTCCGCCATATGATAATGAAACAATGATAACTGTTGTAGAAACTGAAGCCACAACAGAAGACTTTATTATGGAAACAGAGGAATTTATTACTGAAATCGATAAAGAATTTGAAACAAATAATTATGAAGTTCAACTTTCATACCCCGAAAATTTTGATGTATTTGATATAACTGAATCGGAATATTATCCACGCTTTCCAATAGAACTTAATTCAGCAAGTGTCAAAGATTTAACATATATAAAGGGAATAGGTGAATCTACAGCTAATAAAATTGCTGAATATGCAAGGAATATAGGCTTCACAACAGTTGAAGATTTGCTTAATATAAGTGGAATAGGTCCAAATAAGCTTGAATTGATACGTCCATATGTATATGTTGATTCGTATACTACAACATACGAATCAGAATTCAGCGATACTCAATCATTAACACAAAGCGAAACATTGAATAATACTTATAAAGTTAATATAAATACCTGTAATAAAGATGATTTGATGCAGCTTCCCGGTATTGATGAAACTTTGGCTAACGATATACTTGAACTCAGAGCCAAGATCATATACTTCAAGAATATTGAAGAGCTTAGTTTTGCTTTATCAAATGAAAAACTTTCTGAAATTTGGAATTACGTTTTTGTTTGAGATATCCAATAGTATCACATTTGGAGTGCCTCAGAGCCTGATGTTGTATAATATAAATGAAAAGGCGAGAAATCCTGATTTTTAGGGGTTTCTCGCCTTTTTTGTTATTAGTTCAATATTCAATCGCAATTCTTCTATATGGAATTTCAAGCCGAAAAAGCACATTGAAAAAAGTGAATATTCCGCTTTTCCAAAACACCTAAACCGTTCAAGTTGAACAGCAATTCCGCTAAGATTGAACACTACGACCGCAAAAATTGAACACCATTCCGCGTAAACTGTATATTGGTAGCACTCTCCTTGGAAAACCCATAATGCGATAAACCTCGGGAGCACGAGGGCAGAGCCCTCGTCAGCCGTCAGGCTGCCAATT
>CAMUJF010000004.1 GCA_947089135.1 uncultured Clostridia bacterium | reverse complement strand
TTTCGCTAAAGTATGCTTTTGCGAAATACAAAAACTGGGAAAATGGTCTTGTTTCACATAAAGTTCATAAAATATTAAACCAAAAACCATAAAGTGCCGCCAAATATTGCCGATATATAAGACAGAAGTAAGGAGAACAGGCTCGACAGTGAGAACTTCTCCTCGAAAATGTTCTCTTTACGGGAATAGCTTCTAAAAATCGGACGGAAACGTCCGCGCTTTTTGTGAAATATGACGAAGCAGATGAGATGCGCATTAGTCGGCTGAACTCTAATTTCGCAAAAGCATACTTTAATGAACGGCAGGGAAAGGAATTCCGAATGCCGAATTATTACAGGAGGTAACTATTATGGTAGTACAGCACAATTTATCCGCAATGAATGCGAACAGATACTTAGGTATCAACAACTCCAAGCTTTCCAAGTCCTTGGAAAAACTTTCTTCCGGTTACGCAATCAACCGCGCAGGCGATAACGCTGCCGGTCTCGCAGTTTCCGAGAAAATGAGATCTCAGATCGCTGGTATGACTCAGGCTGTTAAGAACGCTCAGGACGGTATCTCTATGGTACAGACTTTTGAGGGCGCTCTCACAGAGACAGACTCCATTCTCCAGAGAATGAAGACTTTGGCTGACCAGATGGCTAACGGTACATATGATGATCCCGTTGACCGTACAGCTGCACAGCAGGAATTCCTCCAGCTGAACGACGAGCTCGACCAGATCGCTGATACAGACTTCAACGGCGTTGTTGTTCTCAACGGCGGCGTTATGTCCGACGGCGTTAAGGCTGACGCTAACGGTCTTATAGACTACAGAGCTGCTAAGGCTGCTGCTGAAGCAGAAGCTGCTAAGAAGCCCGTTGACATGGTAGCTAACAGCGACTATGTTAAGAAAGCTCCCGAGCTTGACGACAGCAAATATACACAGGCAGAAGCTACCGCTTTGTGGGCTCAGGCTGCTACTGACGGTTATACTGCCGCTGCCGACGCTAAGGAACTCAACATTAAGTATGTAGTTGACGCTGTTGACGCTGACGGAAAAGTTACAGCTGTAAAGGGCTACTATGAGGACGGCACAGCATACGCCGGAACAATAACCGCAACAGCTAACGGCGGTTGGAAAGACGGCAAAACAAACGCTAACATCGTTCTTGATACGATTGGCGCAAAGGTTGGCGATTTCGTAACTGTTAACTACACCAATCCCGCAGGAAAAGAAGTTGCTCCTACAAACATAGGCTTCACAGACAGCAATGTTGAGGGTGAGGGCGTAGCAGTTTCCGGTGATCTTAGTAAGTTTACTGCAGATGCCGCTAAAGCCGCAACTATTACATTGCATAATAATGTTAGTGATACAAACTGGACAGGTGCTAATAAGGCTGATTACCAGGAAGCTATCAAAGCTCTTGACGGTGCAACGCTTAATGTTACTTATGAGACCAAGGCTGACGGTACCATTGATACTGCTAAGACTGTAATGGAATTAATTGATTCTGAAGGCAATAAGATTAATCTTGCAGCAGGAACTAACGGAACCGGTTGGGAAGTAGATGCTTTGGCTGATGGCGCAGGCGGAAGTTCTGTAATATCGTACAACGGTAAGACCATTGCTACATTTAAGGGTCCAACTGTTGCTCTTGACGCAGCCGTTGATAAGTCCAAGAAAGGTACTGCATCATATAACATCACTGTTGACGGTTACCGTATAGCAGGCGATGACAAGCCCAATGCTAAGCTTGTTAACGACGTTGCTGCAGGTGATGGAGAATATGCGGTTTCTAAGTCTGACGCATTCAAGAATTCCGAATCCCTCATGACTTACAAGAGCAGCATTATCCTCCAGGCTGGCGCAAGAACAAAGGACGCTGTTGAGTTCACATTCAAGTACAATTCCGACGCTATCGGCGATCTTGACGCTGACCTCAACTGCACAGCTAAGGGTCTTGGCACAGATAAGCTCTCCCTCTCCACACAGAAGGACGCTAACTACGCTATCGACAAGATCGACCAGGCTATCAATAAGGTTTCACTGGTTAGAGGTACATTCGGTGCTATCCAGAACCGTCTGGAACACAAGATCGACAACCTGAACGTATCCGTTGAGAACCTCACTTCTGCTGAGTCTCAGATCCGTGATACAAACATGCCTCAGGAAATGATGAACTTCACAAAGCAGCAGATCCTTGCACAGGCTTCCCAGTCTATGCTTGCTCAGGCAAATCAGCTGCCCCAGGGCGTTCTCTCGCTCCTCCAGTAAGTTCTTTAAAAGCTCAAAAAGCTTTTGCAGCACATTTCCTGCTCATACGATTTTTAAAGACCGCTCCTATCGGGGCGGTCTTTTTTTGTATTTTTGTATTTTTACGAGTACTCTTCAAAATCCAGGTCGTACAAATCAAGTACAGCATTTATCTCGGAGTAACCGTATCCTTGCCGCAAAAGGGCGTTTTTCACCTTTTTCACGCCCTTTTCATCGGTCAGATAACGTTCGTATTTCCTCTCCACAAGCTCTTCAAGACGGGCAAATGAGTCCTCCTCATCGGCGTAAGGCTCCACCGCCTCATCTATAATACTGTCGGACAGTCCTCTGCGTTTCAGCTCCTGCTTCGCCTTGAACATACCGACCCGCTTCACCTCGAAAAGCTGGCGCGCAAGCGACGCCGCGTACCGCCTGTCGTCAATCAGCCACAGTCCCGCAAGCTCCTTGCATACCTTTAAGCAAACGTCCTCGGAGTAATTCCTTTCCAGCTTTTGGTACAGCTCCACAAAGCCGTAATCTCTCACGTCCAAAAGATATAAAGCCCGCTCCCTTGCTCTGCGGTAACCGTTCGCCGAGACGATTTCCTCAACAGCCTCGGCGGGGACGTTAAGTCCCTCTTTCAAGTGATATTCCGCAAGTATCTTTTCATGTATGTATATCCGCTCGTCCGTGTCAAAAACTACGCACATCGTGCTGCCCTTATAGGCAGAAATTTCTGTTATCCTCATGATTATTTGACCGGCGTAAACTCTTCAAAATCGTCGTCAGCGTCGATAATAACGTTAACGGGAGGCTTTTCGGGAATATCCGCAGCTTCGGGAACGTCCGCCTCCTGAATCTCCTGAGCTTCTCCCGCAGCCTCCGCGGCGGCTTCCTCAAGAGCGGCGGCTTTCTTGCTCTTTTTGGATACCAGCACCACTTCGCTTGCCTTTTCCTTTATCTTAGCTTCGATCTCTTTCATCTTGTCGGGATTGTTTTTCAGCCATTCCTTGGTATTTTCACGTCCCTGACCAATTTTGCCGTCCTCGTAGGAGAACCACGCGCCGCTCTTTTTGATGATACCCAGGTCTACCGCAAGATCGACGACCTCGCCCTCGCGGGAAATTCCCTTGCCGAAGTAAAGGTCGAATTCGCACTCCTTAAACGGCGGAGAGACCTTGTTTTTGACTACCTTGCACTTTGTACGGCTTCCTATCACGTCCGAGCCATTCTTGATAGCTTCGCCCTTGCGCACCTCGATACGTACCGAGCTGTAAAATTTAAGAGCTCTTCCGCCGGGGGTAGTTTCGGGATTTCCGTACACTACGCCTATTTTTTCGCGAACCTGGTTAATGAAAATAGCCACACAGTTGGATTTGGAAATTACCGACGTGAGCTTTCTCATCGCCTGGGACATAAGCCTCGCAAGCTGACCCACATGGGTATCGCCCATTTCGCCGTCTATCTCGGCTTTTGTTACCATAGCGGCAACCGAGTCCAGAACGATAACGTCCAGCGCGCCCGAACGAACCAGAGCCTCGGCTATTTCAAGAGCCTGCTCGCCGCTGTCCGGCTGGGATACCAGCATATTGTCAATGTCAACACCCAAAGCCTTGGCGTAAACAGGGTCAAGAGCGTGCTCCACGTCGATAAAGGCTACCTCGCCGCCGATTTTCTGGGCTTCAGCAACTATCTGCAAAGCGACGGTGGTCTTGCCGGAGCTTTCGGGCCCGTACACCTCCACTATTCTTCCGCGTGGCACACCGCCTATTCCCAGAGCCATATCCAGAGTCATGGAGCCCGTGGGGATCGAGTCCACATTAAAGTCGGCAGCCTGACCCAGCTTCATTACCGCGCCCTTGCCGTACTGTTTTTCAATATGCGCTATAGCTGCTTCAAGAGCTTTTTTCTTTTCGTCCGCGCTTGTAAGCTTGACGACCGCTTCCTTTTTTTCGGCTTTTTTCTTTTCTGCCATAATTTACCTCCAAAATCAAAAATCGAACATTTTTTCTTATTTTAACATTTTTACACGAAAACGTCAATAGCTTAGGAGAAATTTTCACAAATATTTTCCTATATGGTGCTGCTCGAAAACCTTTTTTCCAATAATTGTGACAGCCTGTTTCGGACACAGCGAAAAGCAGCGGTAACACATTGTACAGCGGTTTCCTCCGACAGCGCGGCTGTTTTCAATACGGATATTTTTCATGGGACATTTTTCAGCGCAAACGCCGCAGCCGACGCACTTCCCGCTGTCTATTGACGGACTTTCCGCATAAACGCGGGTCTTGTGCCCGAACCAAAGCCGCTGACCGAACAGTCCGGCAATATGGTAAAAAATGTTCAAGCCCTCCTGTGCGGGTTTTCCCTCTGAAAAAAGCTTTGCAGCGTTTTCGGCTTTGAGCCGTGCTACATTAATAATCTTTTTATTACGTTCAGCAGACCTTTTCAGCGCCTTCACGTCGCCGATACAATCAGGCATACGAAGATGCAGTCCGCCGATAACATTCGCTCCGTATTTTGTAAAAAGCCTTGCGGACACCCCTGCTCCGTCTCCGCTGAAAAGTCCCATAGTGGCTATTATATAGATATTTTTTCCTGACCACAGATCTTTATTTTTTGTAATAAAATCCCGTACGATTTTCGGCAGACTGCTGTAATATATCGGATATGCAAACACAATATTGCCGCTGTCAGCAATCGCGGCAATCGCCTTTGGGTCTTCGAGCGAAAACATATCGCCGCCAAGACTGCCCAGAAAAACAGACAGGCAATATTTGGTATTGCCTGTGCCGCTGAAATAAATTCCTGTCATTACAGCTCGCCCTTTCGTCCGGCTTCAAGCTCAATAAAATGCCGCGCAGCTCTGCCTGAACGTCCGCTTCGGCGCAGAGCGTAGGCTTCCGCTCGGGTAAGCAGATCGGGTGTGACCTCTACGCCGTATTCCGCCGCAAGCTTTTCCACGATATGCAAATAGGTATCCTTATTCGGTTTTAGGAATGCAACTTTAAGTCCGAAACGCTCCGAAAGCGATATCTGTTCCTCGCGGGTGTCGGATGCGTGCACCTCGTCCCCCTGACGGCTTGAAAAGGTTTCCCTGACAAGGTGACGGCGATTGCTTGTGCAGTATATAGCAGTATTGGAGGTTTTAGCCGCCGCGCCGCCCTCCAGAACGGCTTTCAGCGCGCTGAAATTATCGTCGTCTGCGGAAAAAGAAATGTCGTCTATGAAAATAATAAATTTAAGCGGATTTGCCGCGATTTTTTCCGTTACCGCAGGAAGCTCCCCAAGCTGAGCTTTTGTAAGCTCTATAAGTCTTAGCCCCATATCCTTGTACTCGTTTACAATCGCCTTTACGGTGGAGGATTTTCCCGTACCCGCGTCGCCGTACAAAAGCACGTTCTGAGCTGGCTTGTCCCTGAGCAGAGCCATAGTGTTTGCGATAATTTTTTCCCGTTCAAGCTCATACCCTGAAAGCTGTGAAAGCTTTTGACCGTCTGGATTTTTTATGGGGACGATGCAGCCGTCCTTAAACGAAAACGCATGGTATTTTGCAAATATCCCGAAGCCCCGCGTATGCAGAGCGGAGACTCTTTCGCGGTACGTTTCCAGAAAGTCCGTCTCATGAACGCTCCAGCCGGCAAACGGCGCTCCCTCTCCAACCGCAGTCCACGCCTCCTCTGCGGTGAGCTGCGAAAGCTCCTGCAAAAAAGCAAGCTCCCTGCGAACCGCTTCATCTATTTTTACCGGGATCTCCCTGCATTCCGAAATGCGTTTTATGTACGGGTTTTCGTCCTCCGTTACAATTTCCGTGAGAAAATCCGTAAGGGAATCACCGTGTTCGTAAAGTCCCGACACAAAATCTCCGTAGCTTTCTGGGGCAGGATCGGTAAGAAATTTCAGCAGCTTCGCGGTTGTTTTTTCCTTAAGTATCCCTCTGAAAACCGCAAGGGACTGTAATTTTTCGGCATATTCTTTAAGCACTTAGGATCATTTCTTTCCTTTAAAATATTAAATTAATTATACAGCAAAATTTGGCATATGTCAATGTGCGCACATATTTTTGCGTAATGCAACGTCCGAATAGGTGCGGACAAATAGCTCATAATGTGATATAATAAAAGTATGAGAAGAGCAAAAGAAGTAGCAGACAGGAAATATCCTATCTGTGGAAAACTGGTATATAGGTAAAAAGCCCAAAACCGAAACACGTGAAAACACCTATGTGATAACTATGGTAAGCTGCTTGCCGCGTCCGATAGTAGGATTTGACGCGGCATTTGACAAAACTCCGGAGCGTATTCAAAAAATCGTTGATAATGGTCCGGAAACAAAATATTACTGTACAGACGGTTATCTCGGATATGTTGATATTGTTTATCCGGGTAAGAATATTCGCAATGCCCATGATAAAAGCGATACTTTTACTGTTGAAAGTATAAATGCTGATCTGCGGCATTATATTCCTATTTTACGCCGAAAGAGCCGCTGTTTCCCCAGAAAGCTTGAAACTTTGCGGGTTGTATTGGAGCTTTTTGTACAAGCCTATAATGATTTTGGCATTGCAAAAATGACTTTCAGACAAAATCGTAATTCAAATTCCCGTGAACTCCCTTTTTCTGTCCTTGACTTTTATAATATGCGCTGTGTGTCCACACCTATTATTCTTCACGCCTTGACAAGTTCGTTCTATAGTGTTAAAATATAGAAAAAAGACAGTGAAAACCGTTTATGAAGGGAAGATATGTAATAAAAAGGAAATTAAAAAGTCTTTTTAAAATCATTTTCGGCAGGACAATGATAGTGGTTTTCGGACTTTTACTTCAGATAGCTTTCATTGCTGCCGCCTTGAAATTTTTCAACGACCGCTTTGTTTTTTTCTCCGCGGCGTCAATGTTTCTTTCAATCGTTGTGCTGGTGTGGATAATAAACGACAACACTAATCCGTACTATAAACTTGCGTGGATAATCCCCGTTATGCTTATCCCGTTTTTCGGAATGGCGACGTACATTTTTGCCAAGTTGGAGTTGGGCACCCATATCATGAACGACCGTATACTTAAGCTGATAGACAAGACCTCGCCATTTATCCCGCAGGATCAGGATACGCTGGACGAGATCGAAAAAATAAGCGTCAAGGAAAAAAACCTTGCCGTCTATATGAAAACCTACGCGGGATATCCGATATGGAAAAACACCTACGCTCAATACTATCCCATCGGCGAGGACTTTTTTGCGGCAATAATTCCCGAACTGGAAAACGCCAAGGAATTCATTTTTATGGAATATTTCATTGTGGAACGGGGCGAAATGTGGGATACTATTTTAGAAATACTTGCAAGAAAAGCAAAGGAAGGCGTGGACGTCCGCTTTATGTACGACGGAATGTGCAGCCTTATGCTCGTTCCTTATCGGTACCCCAAAAAGCTTGAAGCTATGGGAATAAAGTGCAAAATGTTCTCCCCCATAAAACCCGTACTGTCAACCGTACAGAACAACCGCGACCACAGGAAAATACTTGTGGTGGACGGTCGCACTGCTTTCACCGGCGGGATCAATCTTGCCGACGAGTACATTAATAAGGTAGAACGCTTCGGTCACTGGAAAGACACTGCAGTCATGCTGAAAGGCGAGGCTGTGGCGGGGTTTACCATAATGTTCCTGCAAAACTGGAACATAACAGAATACGGCAAGGAAGACAACTATGCAAAATATGTGAAAACGGATTTTCCGGAGCTTGAAGAGAAAGCTCTTCCCGTCGGAGGATATGTGCTCCCCTACGGAGACAGCCCGCTGGACAACGAAAATGTGGGGCAGAACGTATATTTGGATATACTTAACAGAGCGGAAAAATACGTCCACATAATGACTCCGTACCTTATCCTTGATAACGAAATGACCGGAGCGCTGACCTATGCGGCAAAGCGCGGCGTGGAAGTAATCATCATCATGCCGCATATTCCGGATAAAATTTACGCCTATCTGCTTGCCCGTTCCTACTATGCGGAGCTTATACGTTCCGGCGTAAAAATCTATGAGTATACTCCGGGATTTGTTCATGCCAAAGGCTTTGTAAGCGACGATAAACGGGCGGTGGTAGGTTCCATAAATCTTGACTACCGCAGTCTTTTCCTGCACTTTGAATGCGCGTCCTATTTTTATAAGCACCCTGTTGTGGCTCAGGTGGAGCAGGATATGCAGGACACCTTGAAAAAGTGTATGCAGATATCCCTTGAGGACTGCAAGAGCTTCAATATTTTCAAGAAAGCGGCGGGACATCTTTTAAGACTGATCGCTCCGCTCATGTAACGGCTAACGGCGAAAAATGCCGAAATATGCGTTGTACAGCGCATATAATATACTGCCCGCTATTTCAAACAATGTTATTGTTTGAAATGCCGCCAATGGCGGCTTGCAAAGCTTTCAGCTTTGCGCGGGCAGTATGAACGGCGGCTCTTAGGCGGCTTTGCCGCCGACCGGCAATTTTATTGCCGGTATTGCAAAATTGTAAATTTTGCAATAGAGCCTATTATAATTACTTTTGCTAATTGATCAAGAAAGGATACAGCATATGCAGCTTGATAAAAAAACATCGTTGAAAATAATCGGAATAATCTCCGTCTCCGCGGCAATATACTGCATATTCAGGAATCTTGACTCCGCAGTCGGATTCCTTGGAAAGGTTCTGTCGATCTTTATGCCGTTTCTTGTGGGAGCGGTGATTGCATTTGTGATAAACGTCCCGATGAGAGGCATTGAAAAAATACTTTTTCCAAAAAACAAAAAGCTGGACAAGCTTCGCAGACCCGCCGCGCTTGTGCTCACGCTGCTTGCCATTGCCGCCGTTATTGCGGCGGTGATGATACTGGTGATACCGCAGATCGTTGCCACGGCGCGAAACCTCGGTGTACAGATACCCGCTTACATGGCAAAGGTTCAGGACTGGATAGAAAGCATATTCAAGGATTACCCCGAGATACAGGAATGGATATCGGGACTTAAAATAAATTGGAGCGAGCTGGTATCCTCGGTGTCAGTATGGGTCACAAGCGGAGTTTCGTCTACCGTAAACGCAGCGGCAAACGCTGTGAGCGGAATAGTTTCATCGTTTATAGGATTTGTCTTTGCGATCTATATACTGCTTCAGAAGGAAGTCCTCGGCAACCAGCTCAGAATGTCAATGTACGCAGTTTTCCCCGAAAAGGCGGCGGACAAGTTTTTTGAGATAGCGGCTCAGTCCAATAAAACATTTTCAAGCTTTTTATCGGGACAGTGCCTTGAAGCGGTAATTTTAGGCTGTATGTTTGCGGCTGCAATGCTTATTTTCCGAATGCCCTACGTTGCTTTGATAAGCGTACTCATAGCGTTTACGGCTCTTATTCCCTTGGTGGGAGCATTTATTGGCTGCTTTGTGGGAGCGTTCCTTATATTTATGGAAAGTCCCATGCTGGCTATCGGATTTGTGGCAATGTTCCTGATAATCCAGCAGATAGAAGGAAATCTTATTTATCCGAGAGTCGTGGGAAAAAGCGTGGGGCTTCCCGCAATATGGGTGCTTTTCGTTGTTACTATCGGCGGAAAGCTTATGGGCGTTTTCGGTATGCTCGTGATGATACCCGCTTCATCGGTGCTGTACGCCCTGTTCCGTGAGTTTGTGGTAAAGCGTCTGAGAACAAAAAGCGCAAAGGTACAGAAAATGTTTTTCAGAAAAAGCGTTCCGGCAGGAACGGACGGCTCTTTAAATAATAAAGCAAATCCCCGTAAGCAATAATTTATATATTTTGAGCAATTTGAACAGGCTTGAAAAGGGAGGGAAAATCAATTGTCAAAAGGAACAATAACAGCTGTTATAAAGCGGATAATCCAAATAGCGCCAATAGTAATGATAGGCATATGCGCGCTGATATATTTGAAATTTTTCAGGGGAGTTACCATAGAGCACATACTTGAATTTACTCCAGAAAATTTATGGCTGGCGGCTCTTGTTATGGTAGGACTTTTCGCGCTGAAATCATTGTCGGTATTTTTTCCGATGCTTATTCTTATTGCAGCCTCCGGAAGTATTTTCCCTACTTTTTTATCGGCGTTTATCGTGAACTGCGCAGGCGTTGCGGTGATGATACTTATTCCCTACGCCGTGGGACGTTTTGCCGAAAGAGAGTTTGTGGAGGGGCTTATAAACAAAAACAAAAACGCGGCGAAGCTTCGCGAGCTGAAATCGGACAACGAGCTTTTCATCGCATATTTTTTAAGGGTAATAAACATTCTGCCCTGCGATCTGGTAAGTATGTTTCTCGGTTCCGCAGGCTTCGGATTATGTAAATATATGCTCGGCTCCTTTCTCGGTATCCTTCCCGGAATAATCACCACTACTCTCATGGGTGCAAATGTCGAGCACCCCACTTCACCGAAATTCTGGCTGTCTGTTGTTACTGAATTTATTTTTGCAGCCGCTTCCTCCGTATGGTATTATTTTTACAAAAAAAGGAAGAAAAGTACCAAAAAGGACGCGGAAAATTTATGATCGAATAAAATTACCCGACATTATATGCGCATAAATGCGTGCAGTAAAAAAGCTCCCCTGCTTTGTGCAGAGGAGCTTTTTTATCGTAAATTTTATATTTTTGATATTCTTTCACATTCTTAAAATTATACAGTATACTTTGCCATGTACTGCTCCGTAAGATCAAGGTACTCCTTGTCGCTGCCCTTGTGCTGCGCCTGAATATATTCATGGCGGTTAAGCACAGATCTGTTTTTCTGCGCTCCGATAACGTACACCGCAATATTGGAGCAGTGGTCGGAAATACGTTCCAGATTGATAAGCAGATCAAGGAAATTGACTCCGCTTTCCACCACGCATTCGCCGTCTTTAAGACGTTCTATATGCCGCGCTTTAAGCGTTTCATTGAGGAAATCCACAGTTTCCTCCAAAGGCTCTATCTTGAAAGCAAGTCCGATATCGTTGTTTTTTACAGTATCCACAGCCATGCCGATTATCTCCTGAACAGCGTCGGATATCACACCAAGCTCACGGAGCGCGCCGTCCGAAAAGGTAACGTCAAGACCGTGAAGCTTTTCGGCGTTTTCAATAAGGTTCATGGCATAGTCGCCGATACGCTCGAACTCGGAGGTAAGGTGCAGAAGCTCGGTCACACGGCGGTTTTCATAATCCGTAAGGGTACATTCCGTTATTTTTACAAGATAGGCATTAAGCCTGTCCTCCATGCGGTCGAGAGCTTCCTCGTTGTCGTTCAGCCGCGAGACAAGCTTTTCGCTGAACTCGTCTTTGTTGAACAGTTTTCTCATTCCGGTAAAGTTCTGAAGCGCGACGCGTCCCATTGTGACAACTGTGTTCTGCGCCTGCTGTATAGCCAGCGACGGAGATTTCAGGAAACGTTCGTCCAGCGCGCTGAAAGTGATCTCCTCGCCGCCCTGTTCCTCTTCGGTACTGCTTTTATCACGGATAGTAATGCAGGCAAGCTTTTCAAGAAGCTTCGTAAACGGCAGGAAACAAAGCGTTACAGCAACGTTGAAAAACGTGTGGAAATTTGCGATCCCGCCCATGTATATGGGATCGTCCCAAGCGGGAAAACCGACAATCGCCTTTATGGTATAAACAACGATAAGAAACGCAGCCGTACCTATAACGTTAAAATAAAGATGTACAGCGGCTGCACGCTTTGCATTTTTATTCGCTCCCACTGCGGAAATAAGCGACGTAACGCATGAGCCTATGTTCTGTCCCATAATAATAGGGAAAGCCGCCGAAAACTTAAGTATACCCGTTGAGGAAATGGCTTGCAGGATACCTATAGAAGCCGACGAGCTTTGCAGCAGAGCCGTTACAGCCGCGCCCGCGATTATTCCGAGGAAAGGATTTGACAGCGCGGAAAAAAGCTTCCTGAAAGCCTCAAGCTCAGCCATGGGAGCAACCGCTCCGCTCATGGTGAGCATTCCCGTAAAAAGTATGCCCAGACCCACAAGAGCCTCGCCCACATTTTTTTTCATATCGCTTTTGGACAGCATATAAATGAGAAGTCCCGTTATAGCGATTATCGGCGCAAGGTAAGTGGGGGTAAGCAGCTTCAGAATAAAGCCTGCGTTTGCGCTGTTTTCAAGGTCTCCGAGACGAAGTATCTGTCCCGTGACGGTAGTGCCTATATTCGCGCCCATAATAACGCCTATTGCTGACGACAGCTTTAAAATGCCCGCGTTTACCATGCCGACGATAATTACCGTAGTCGCTCCCGAGCTTTGTATGGCGGCTGTTACCGCCGCTCCAAGAGCGACGCTTTTAAAGATGTTGTTGGTAAGTCCCGAAAGGATTTTTTCCAGCTTGCCCCCCGAGACCTTTTCCAGTCCGCGGCTAAGCATAAGCATTCCGTAGATAAAAAGCGCGACTCCTCCGAACGCCTGAACGGCGATTAGTATGATATCGGTTCCTGACATATTCTTTCTCCTGTTCCGGTTTTGACCTGTTTGGCTTCCTGTTTTTTCTCTTATTCCTTAAACGTTTTCTCACAAGTATAATTATAGCATTACCCGAAAAGAATAAAAGCACATTTTATGACTAATTTTATTTTCTCATTTATATACAAAATTCGGGCGGTTTTGAGGATATTTTTAGGCGTAACACCAAAAATGTCAAAAGCGGTTTTTAATTTGTGTAAAATGTTTTCGCATTCTCTTGATTATTGACAGGTAAATATGGTATAATGTAATGAAACGTTTAAGTATTTTTTGAAAGGAACCGCCACGGACGTCATGTACGTTACGGACATTATGTACGTTACGGACATTATGTACGTTACGGACGGCAGGAGCGTAATTTGCAAATGAAAAAATGGACTGTCGGGAATCCCGATCTTAACGCTGCAAAAACTATTTCGCAGCAGGGGGGACTTTCCGGGATATGCGCGGAGGTGCTTGTCTCCCGCGGAATAGATTCAATGGAAAAAGCCATGAGCTTTTTTAACGAGGACGGCGGGGACAATGCGGAAAGGCTGTCCGACCCGTTTTTGATAAAGGATATGCGCGAAGCCGCTGACGCGATACTTGCGGCTGTGGATAACGGCAAAAGCATATGCGTTTACGGCGATTACGACTGCGACGGAATTACAGCCACAGCTTTGCTGTACTCATATCTGGAATGTATCGGCGGAAACGTTAGTTACTATATCAATGACAGAATCGAGGGCTACGGTCTGTGCGCGGACGCTCTCAGACGTCTTGCGGAGGAGGGCACGGAGCTTATTGTCACCGTGGACAACGGAATCTCCGCAGTTAATGAAGCTGCTCTTGCAAAGGAGCTTGGCATAGAGCTTGTCATTACCGATCACCACCAGCCCGGAGACGTTCTCCCCGAAGCTGCGGCAGTAGTCGATCCTCACCGGAACGACGATCTTTCGCCTTTCAAAGACCTGTGCGGCTGCGGTGTTGCCCTGAAATTGGTCGCCGCTATGGACGGCGGAAGTCTTGACATGGCGTTGGAGCAGTTCTCCGACCTTGCAGCAATAGCAACTGTAGCGGACGTTGTTCCGCTTTCGGGAGAAAACCGCGAGATAGTACGCCTTGGCTTGAAATATCTGGAAAACACAGAAAACGCGGGTTTGCAGGCTCTTATGGACGCGGCCTCGGTAAAGCCGCCCATAACGTCAATGCAGGCGGCGTTTGCGATCGCTCCGAGAATAAACGCCGCGGGACGGTTCGCTACTGCCTCGGAAGCCGTAGAGCTGCTGCTCTGCGAGAATCCCGATACCGCCGCGGAAATGGCTGCGAGACTCAATTCTCTTAACTCGGAGCGAAAAAAGACCGAAGCGGACATCATGGAAGAGATACACGCGAGTATTGTCGAAAATCCGCATATACTATACGAAAGAATACTGTTTCTGTACGGCGAGGGCTGGCACCACGGCGTTATAGGGATAGTGGCTGCAAAGCTTGTGGAACGCTTCGGCAAGCCTGTGTTCATACTTTCCGATGAAAATAACGGCGGGGACGAAGCGCGCGGCTCGGCGAGGTCTGTGGCGGGATTTTCGATACACAAGGCTCTGACAGCCTGTTCGGGACTCCTTTCAAAATTCGGGGGACACAGCGGCGCAGGAGGATTTTCACTTCTGAAAGAAAATATCTGCTTGTTCAACGAAGCTTTGCAAAAATACGCGGCGGAGGAATTTCAAACCATGCCGAGACTTGCGCTTCACGCGGATAAGCTTCTGCGTCCCGAAGAACTTACCGTAGAGGAAATTTCCTCCTTAGACCTGCTCGAACCCTGCGGAGAGGGCAATCCCAAGCCGCTGTTTGCAATATTGGAAGCAAGGCTCGGCGAGGTCATTCCGCTTTCGGGCGGAGCTCACACGAAACTGAAGCTTTTCTACGGAAACAGAACGGTTTTGGGACTGATGTTCGGAGTGAAAACCGCAGAGTTTCCCTATAGAACGGGAGATACGCTTGATCTTTTGGCGTACCCCGAAATAAATACATACGGCGGTCAAAGCTCCGTAAACCTGCGTATAGCCGACTGCCGCAGAAACGGAGTCTCTCAGAAAAAATACTTTGCCGCTCTGGACGCATACGAGCGTTACAAGAGGGGCGAGGGAGCGGACAAAGCGCTGCTGCCGAGGATAGTTCCGGACAGAAGCGAGCTTGCTGCGGTCTACAGAGCAATACCCGAAACGCCCGCCGATATGGATTCCGTATTTTTCCGAGTGTATTCGCAGCTTCCCGACCGCATGAACTGCTGCAAGTTCCGCCTTGCCGTTGATATTTTCTCGGAGACAGGGCTTATTGCAGCCGATATGTACAGCGAAACGGTCCGCCGTCTGCATGTTGAAAATAAAGTCGATCTTGACAGCTCGGAAATACTTTCGGAGCTTAAAGCACTTTGTCCTAAGCCCGAAAATGCAGGACGCGCTGTTCCTGCGGCAGTATGATGTCGACAGATTTAAATATACATATTGTAAAATTTTAAACAAAAATACAGAAAGGAGCGGAAAGCCGTGCTTAACAAAACAGAACCGTTTTATACAATAGACGCGCTGATACAGAAAATACTTGACGACGAAAAGCAGTATGATCTGAGCAAGATCATTTCCGCCTACGAATTCGCCGCTAAAGCTCACGCAAATCAGTTCCGCTCCTCCGGCGAGCCTTATATCACCCACCCGCTGGCGGTATCCTTTATCCTGCTGGAACTGGGCATGGACACGGATACTATCTGCGCTGCAATGCTCCACGACGTTGTGGAGGACACCGACGTTACCCTTGAGGAAGTCAAAAAACGTTTCGGTCAGGACGTGGCTATGCTTGTGGACGGCGTTACAAAGCTGGGTAAGATACCCCTGTTCACCAAAGAGGAACAGCAGGCCGAGAACGTGCGGAAAATACTCCTTGCGATGTCACAGGATATACGGGTAATAATAATAAAGCTCTGCGACCGTCTGCACAATATGAGGACGCTGCATTACCGTCCTGCTCACAAGCAGAGGAACACCGCCTTAGAGACTATGAACATCTACGCTCCCATTGCCCACAGGCTTGGTATGCGTACCATAAAGGACGAGATCGAAGACCTTGCGTTCCGATACCTTGACCCCTACGCCTACGGCGAGATAGAGCAGATGCTCCGTATAAGAAGCGACGAGAGAGAGGCCTTTATCCGTTCTATCAAGGAGCAGATAACAGAACGCTTCAAGGAGTCAAGCTTCAGCAATCCTCCCCAGATAGACGGACGCGTGAAGTCCATTTACGGAATATACAAAAAAGCTTTTTTACAGGGCAAGAGCATCGACCAGATATACGACAAATACGCGGTTAGAATTATTGTGGACACAGTTAACGAGTGCTATAATGCGCTTGGTCTTATACACGATATGTTCACGCCTATTCCAAACCGTTTCAAGGACTACATTGCCACACCAAAATCCAATATGTATCAGTCTCTGCACACTACCGTTATCGGCAAGGAGGGTCTGCCCTTTGAAGTCCAGATAAGGACATGGGATATGCACCATACCGCCGAGTACGGAATCGCCGCTCACTGGAAGTACAAGGAGGGCATAAACGGCAGGGACAAGCTGGAAAACAGGCTTGCATGGATACGCCAGATAATCGAAGCCCAGCAGGAAGCCGACGACGTTGAAGAAATAGTCCGCACCATAAAGAGTGACCTTGCTCCCGAGGAGACCTTTGCGTTTACTCCAAAGGGGGACATGATAACGCTTCCCAGCGGAGCGAATATAATCGACTTTGCCTATGCCATTCACACCGAGGTTGGCAACAAAATGAAGGGCGCAAAGGTGGACGGTAAGCTTGTTTCGCTGGACTATCAGCTTACCACAGGCGAAATAGTTGAAATTATTACTTCAAAAGACCCGGATCACGGTCCCAACAGAGCGTGGCTGGATATATGCAAGACCAACGAGGCGAAGTCCAAAATACGCTCATGGTTCAAAAAGGAGCGCCGCGAAGAAAACATCGTCAAGGGCAGAGAAGAACTTGAAAAGGAGTTCAAGCGCAACTTCATACGCGTGCCCGAGGACGAGCTTGCCTCGTTCCTTGCGGACGACATGAAGCGGCATAACTGCGCTACTCTTGATAATTTCTATGCGGCTATCGGCTATGGCGGAGTTATCCTTTCCCGCATGACCCAGCGTCTTAAGGACAGATACGAGAAGCTTTACGGCAACGCGGAAGAACCCGAAATTAAAACCTATGCTCCGAGAAAAAGCTCCACAGGAGTCGTGGTGGACGGCGAGGAAAACGTGCTGGTCAAATTCTCGAAGTGCTGCAATCCCGTTCCGGGAGACGATATTGTCGGCTTCGTAACACGCGGTCACGGCGTTTCGGTACACAAGAAAACCTGCGAAAACTATCTTAACGCCCTTGATTCGGGATATGAACCCGAACGCTGGATAGAAGTACACTGGGCGGAGAATTCCATCAACAACAGCGCGCCCGTCTATAAGGTAACGCTGGATATCGCCGCAAGCGAAAATATCCTTATCCTTGCCGAGATATCAAAAACTCTGGCGGAAATGCACATTCCCGTTTCGGAGCTTACCGTGAAGGAACTTAAAAACGGCAACAGCAGTATTTTCGTTACCATAAGCACCGCGGGAGTCGCCCAGCTCAACAATATTATTGCCAGATTAAAGAAGATATCTAACGTTATAAGCGTTGACAGAACGGTTAAATAGAAGTAAGAAATAAGATGTAAGAAGTTAAGAGCAGGAAACCTCTATACAAGGAGTATATTTTATGAAAATAATTACAATTCCGCCGCAGGGAATATTTGCGGTAAATTGCTATCTGGTCGTTTCCGAAGCGGGAAACGCGGCTTTGATAGACGCTCCCGAGGGTGCGGAGAGAATACTTGCCGCCGCCGAAAAAAACGGCGTGAAAATAAAAAAGATACTGCTTACTCACGGTCACTGCGACCATATAGAATCCCTTGCGGAGCTTGCCTCAGCCGCAGGCGCGGAGGTATATATCCATGAAATGGACGCGGGAAAGCTCACAGACAGCTATACGAACCTGTCCGAGTTTTTCTCGGAGTACCTTGAAAATCCCGCCACGCCCTACGGCGACGCTGTCTGCCTTTCCGACGGCGACACGGTGGAGCTTGACGAGCTGAAATTCACAGTACTGCATACTCCCGGTCACACAAGCGGAAGCGTTTGCTATATTATTGACGATGTGATGTTCAGCGGCGATACGCTTTTTAAAAATTCCATAGGCAGAACGGATATGCCCGACGGAAACCAGATAACGCTGTTTGAGAGCCTGAAACGTCTGGAGGATTTCCGCGGAGAATACGGGGATTACCGCCTGCTTTCGGGACACGGCTCCGAGACCACTCTCATGCGTGAGAAAAACAACAATCCGTTTTTAAACGGCAATATGTTCGACTATTGATCATTGAAAGGCTGCTGAAAATGACCGTATGCTATTTCGGGAACAGTTTTAAATATGAGACGGAGGCTGTCCTTAAACTGTTTCTGCCAATCGTTACCTTTGATTTTCTTTTTGAGGAATACCCCGAAAGCGGCGACTTCTGCCTGATAAGGCGAGAAACCTGTGAGGACGGCTATTCGCTTTCCGTATCGGTAAAGTTGGGCGAATCCGAGGAGACGCGCACAGAGAACCGCAAGGGAGATTTTTCCGAAAAGGAAGACGAAACCGCGCTTTGTACAATGCTTTATCTTATAATGGAAAAGCTTACGGGAACAACTCCCGCGTGGGGTATGGTGACGGGCATACGTCCCGTAAAAAAGGTCAACGAGCTTATGGAGCGGGGACTTGATAAGTCGGAGATTTTTTCCGCCCTTAAAGAAAAATACTATGTTTCCGACGAAAAGTTGGAGCTTGCCTACAGAACCGCCGTAACTCAGTCGGACGCGTTAAAGGCTTTGGACAAGCGGTCGTATTCGCTGTACGTGTCGATACCGTTTTGTCCGTCAAGGTGCAGCTATTGCTCGTTCGTGAGCCATTCAATTGAGTCTGCGGGAGCGAAAAAGCTTCTCCCCGACTATGTTAAAAAGCTCTGCGAGGAAATTTCCATGACAGCCGATATCGCAAGGGAGCTCGATCTGCGGCTTGACACGGTATACATCGGAGGGGGGACTCCCACGGCTCTTTCGGCGGAGCAGTTGGAAGCCGTGATGTCCGCAGTGAAAAAAAACTTTGACATTTCAAAAATACGTGAATATACTGTAGAAGCGGGACGTTCCGATACGATTACCGAAAAAAAGCTTGAAATAATCCGCGATTTCGGAGCTACAAGAATTTCTGTAAATCCACAGACCATGAACGACAGCGTGCTCGAAGCCATAGGCAGACGGCATACAGCAAAGGACGTGGTGAATGCTTTCGAGACTGCCCGCAGATTGGGCTTCGGCAATATCAATATGGACGTTATCGCGGGACTTCCCACCGACACTCCCGAAAGCTTTGCGCAGACTATCGAAATGCTCTGCGAACTGGATCCCGAAAGCATTACTATCCATACGCTGACGGTGAAACGTTCCTCGGCGCTGTTTTCCGCAGAGGAACGCCGCGTTGACAGCAGGTTACAGCAATTCCACTTTGAAAATGCAAACAAAATCCTTCACCAAAATTCATATATGCAAAATTTTGGTTCGGCTTTTGTGCATTTTCTTCATGGAATGGCTGTGAGCGAAATGGTGGATTTCGGGCAAAGGTATCTGCTCGGCAAGGGGTATCTCCCCTACTACCTCTACCGGCAGAAAAACACGGTGGATAACCTTGAAAACGTTGGCTTTGCCAAGGCGGGATACGAGTGTCTCTACAACATCTACATAATGGAGGAGGCGCAGACTATTCTCGCCGCGGGAGCGGGCGGTTCCACAAAGCTGGTGAATACCGAAACGGGAAAGATAGAGCGGCTGTTCAACTACAAGTTCCCCTATGAGTATATTTCAAGGTACGATAAAATGATCGCTAAAAAAGAGGGAATCGTTAGTTTTTTCAACAGTCTTTAAAATGACTGTTGGTTATGCGCAGCTTGCAGCTTAAAATCAGGAGAAATAATTATGATACGTAAGGCCGGAAAAAGCGATATATCCGTAATTGCAGAATTAGCCGCTTTATTGTGGGACGGTCACTCCGCTGATGACTTGAAAAATGAGTTTACTGAAATGCTTTCCAAGGACAGTGCGCAGATTTTTCTGAAATATGAAAATGATATTCCTGTCGGTTTTGCTCAGTGTCAGCTCAGGAACGATTATGTAGAGGGAACTGAAACAACGCCTGTGGGTTATCTGGAGGGTATTTTTGTTAAAGAAAATTACCGCGGCTGCGGCTATGCAAAAGAACTGTTGGCGGAATGTGAAAAATGGGCTGCATCAAAGGGCTGCAGCGAATTTGCCAGCGACTGCGAAATAAGCAATGACGTCAGCTTCCGGTTTCATAAAGCTATGGGGTTCAAAGAGGCAAACAGAATTATTTGCTTTACAAAAAAATTATAATTTGCATATTAGGTCTGCAAGTTATTAATTAATTATTTTACAGGAGGAAACTATTATGAGCTTTAATTTTGACGATCTGGTAACAGGCGCAAAGGACGTTTTCGACAAGGCGGCGGCTAAGGCGGGAGAAGCTATTGACTACTCCAAGACCCAGATAGACCGCGGTCAGCTTCGTATGAAGATCAAGGAAAAATACTGCGAGCTGGGGAAAATATGCTACAATATGCACGAGTGCGGCGACGACAAGACCGGCGAAATGAAAAAGCTTATCGGCGAGATCAAGGAGCTGTCCGGCAAGCTTGAAGAAGCCGACGTTTCCGTAAACGCAAAGAGATCCAAGGAATGCCGTTTCTGCGGTACCGCAAACGACGCGATAAGCGCATACTGCACCAAATGCGGCGAAAAGCTTTGATATTTTTGAAATGAAGAAAAATGAAACAATAACGCTTGAGATCACAGGCATGACCGCCGAGGGAAACGGCGTGGGACGTTCCGGGGACGGCATGGCGGTATTCGTACCGCTTACCGCCGTCGGGGACGTTATTTCCTGCAAAATCGTAAAGATCACAAAAAGCTTTGCTTACGGAATTATTGACAGAATGATCGCCGCTTCTCCCGACCGTGCGGAAAGCGGCTGTCCCGCGTCCGCGAAGTGCGGCGGCTGTACGTTTCGCCATATGACCTATTCCGCCGAGCTTAGCCTTAAGGACAAGCTTGTGCGGGACGCTTTTATGCGCATCGGCGGATTTTCGGATATTCCCTTTGAGGAGATATGCGGCGGCGACGAGGATTTTTACCGCAACAAGGCTCAGTATCCCGTTGCCGAACAGAACGGCAGGCTTGTATGCGGATTTTATTCCAAACGCAGTCACAGGGTAGTTCCGTTTACGGACTGCCGTTTGCAGCCGAAAATTTTCGGCGAAATAATAAAAGAATGCCTGAGACTTGCGGACAATAAAAAAATTCCCGCCTATAATGAAGAGAACGGCAGCGGAATGCTCCGCCACATTTACATAAGACGTGGCTTTCATTCCGGCGAAACAATGGTATGCTTCGTTGTAAAAAACAAGAGCAGGCTTAACGATTTTACGGATATTGCACGTACGCTCCCGGACAAGTTCCCCGATGTGAAAAGCATTGTTATTAATGTTAATCCGAAAAATACAAACGTGATCCTTGGTATGGAAAACATCACTCTTTTCGGCTCGGACGAAATAACAGATATTTTATGCGGAAAGAAAATTACCCTTTCGCCTATGTCCTTTTATCAGGTCAATACCGCCCAGGCGGAAAAGCTGTACTGTCAGGCAATGGAATACGCAGAACTGAACGGCGGCGAAACCGTTCTCGATCTTTACTGCGGAGCGGGAACTATAGGACTTGCGTTTTCCGATAAGGCCAAAAAGATAATAGGCTGTGAAATTGTTCCCGAAGCGATAGAAAACGCAAAAAGAAACGCGAAGCTGAACGGCGTCCGGAACGCGGAATTTTACTGCGGCGACGCGGGAGAGCTTGCGGCAAAGCTTGCGGACGAGGGTACAGTCCCCGATGTTGCGGTCATAGACCCGCCGCGGAAGGGATGCGGAAGGCTGACATTGGACAGCTTGGTGAAAATGTCTCCCGCAAAGATAGTAATGATATCGTGCAATCCCGCCACCGCGGCTCGGGACGCGAAATATCTTTCGGATAACGGGTACAAAATTAAAAAGGCGCGAGCATTTGATCTGTTTCCGAGAACAGGGCATGTGGAGACGGTTGTCTTGCTTTCTAAGGAATAGATCGAATGAGATTCCCTCCGGAGTATATGGATAGAACGATATTCTTGTTTAACAAAGGGATTGCAAAATTTCAGTTTGGCGGAGCTTTCATATCAGAAGAGCGAGCTATTTGCGGGACTTTGGCGCATTTTTGAATGATTTAATGATACTATGCGTTTTGCTTCAATTTAATGTAAATTATGGTTATAATTTGCTGCTTCTTATGAATTATAACCATATTTCTTGCTAAACATATTGACTTTTAGACGGAATTGGTATATTGTTGCCTGACGCGCAAAACACAAAAACTTAACAGCCTTTCAGATATATTGCAAAGACATTTCAAGTGCGATATAATACAATAAAAGCATAATTATTAACGGGAGGTTAAAGCAATGGAATTGCGCGTACTTAACTATTTTCTAATGGCGGCGCGGGAAGAAAATATAACGCGGGCAGCGCAGCTTCTGCACGTTACCCAGCCTACGCTTTCGCGGCAGCTTATGCAGTTGGAGGAGGAACTTGGCGTTAAGCTTTTTGACAGGAGCAGCCACAGTATTATTCTTACAAACGAGGGTATGCTCTTAAAACGCCGAGCGCAGGAAATTATCAATCTTGCCGAACGCACGCGAACCGAGCTTGAACAGCGTGAGGAAAATCTGACGGGACTTATCTCCATAGGCAGCGGCGAGCTCCAGAGCATGGGGGAACTTTCCCGCTTTATTGCCGATTTTCGCGACAGTCACCCGTTTATAACTTTTGATGTCTACAGCGGAAATATTGCGGGAATCAAGGCGAGGCTTGAAAACGGTACGCTTGATATCGGACTGCTTTTAGAGCCGGTTGACATATCCAAATACGAATTTATCCGCATGAACGTACGAGAACAATGGGGTGTGTTGGTGAAAGAAAACTCCGAGCTTGCGGGGAAAAAAATTGTCACTCCGTCCGATTTGGCAGAACAGCCTCTTATTATACCGGCAAGCGAGGCTGTACAAGGGGAGCTTGCAAGCTGGCTGGGCGTTAATGTAAAAAAAATGAATATCGTTTCCACATATAATCTGCTGTATAACAGCGCGGTCATGGCGCAAACCGGCGTTGGCGTGATAATATGTCTGAAGCTTAATTGCAATTACGATAATTTAAAATTTATCCCGCTTTCGCCGCTTTTGGAATTAAGCTCCGTACTTGCATGGAAAGACAGTCAGGTTTTCCCTCCCGCTGCTGCGGCGTTTATTGATTATATTAAGAAATGCTCAAAAGGCATTATGTGATATACAAAATAAGCGTTGGACATTTTAAAAAAGCTATGCTATACTAAAGGCGTACCCAAAAGGTACGCCGATTTTTTAACAAGGGAGCGATAAAATGAAAAAGGAGGAGGTCAGCAAGCGTTACGGTATTCCCGTAAGCATACTCGACGAATACCGCAGTATGGGGCTGTGTGACGCAGTTCGTATGGCAATGGACGACTGGCATTACGACGATAAGGATATGGAGCGGCTGAGTATGATAATGGCTCTGCACGATATGGGCTTTGAGCGGAATGAGGTTGAAACCTATATGAAGCTTGTCATAAAAGGCGAATCCACCGAAAAGGCGCGCATGAAAATGCTTGACGGGCTGCGCAAAAAGGCCTTGGACGAAATTCATTTAAGGGAACGTCAGCTTGAGCGAATGGACTATTTGCGGCACGAAATACGAGAAAATCAGAAGAAAAATAATAAATGACCGGGAGGAAATTTTTATGAAAATAACTGTCCTTCAAGGAAGTCCCCATAAAAAGGGGTCGTCAAATCTTTTGGCAGAACAGTTTATCAAGGGCGCGGAGGAAGCGGGACATTCTGTTACAATTCTTGATACCGCTCATATGAATATGCACCCCTGCATAGGCTGTGACCGCTGCGGAATGAACGGTGAATGCGTTCATAAGGACGACAATAATATTATCCGGGATACCCTTTTAAATTCCGATATGGTCGTATTTGTCACGCCGATATATTATTTCGGAATGTCCGCACAGCTAAAAACGGTGGTAGACCGTTTTTACAGCTACACAACGCGGCTTTCGGGAAAGCATTTAAAAGCCGCGCTTATTACGGCGGCTTGGGACGCAAACGAGGACGTTATGCCCTATACCGCGGAGCATTACAAAAAGCTTTGCCGATATATGAATTTTGAAGATGTGGGAACAGTTCTCGGCGCCGGCTGCGGAACTCCGGCAATGACTAAAGACACAGTCCATATGCAAAAGGCATATGAGCTTGGGAAAAAATTAATTTAATATAAAGGAGCAAAAATTATGCTGTACACAAAGCTCGGAAACACAGACATTGAAGTGTCAAAATTATGTATCGGCTGCATGAGCTTCGGAAAAGCCGGTACTATGCACGACTGGACACTTAACGAAGCGGAGAGCGAAAAAATAATAAAACACGCTCTTTCTCTCGGCATTAATTTTTTCGATACCGCGAACGGCTACTCGGCGGGAACAAGCGAGGAATATCTCGGCAAGGCAATAAAAAATACCACGTCCCGCGACAAGGTCGTCATTGCTTCAAAGGTTTATTTCAACGAGGGACGGCTTTCCAAAAAAGCCATTGAACGTGAAATTGAGGGTACTTTAAAAAGGCTTGGCACGGATTATCTCGACCTTTACATTATTCACCGTTTTGATTACGATACTCCCATAGAGGAAACCATGGAGACCCTGGACTTACTTGTGAAAAAAGGAAAGGTTCGTGCTATAGGCGCGTCCGCGATGTACGGCTATCAGTTCCACAATATGCAGCTTTCCGCGAAAGAACATGGCTGGACACAGTTTTCTGCTATGGAAAATCACTATAATCTTCTGTACAGGGAGGACGAGCGGGAGCTTATCCCCATATGCCGTCAGATGAATGTTTCGCTTATTCCGTACAGTCCGCTTGCGGGAGGACATCTTGCACGTTCGGAATGGAAGTCCGATACCCTGCGCGGAAAAACCGACCGCGTTGCAAAGGGCAAATACGACCGAATGGAACAGCAGGACATTCTTATAGTAAACAGGGTCAGGGAAATATCCGAAAAATACGGCTGCAAAATGTCACAAATCGCTATCGCGTGGCAGTGGGCAAAGGGCGTTGCTTCACCTATAATCGGTGCGACAAAGTCTTATTATCTTGACGACGCGGCAGGAGCATTCGATGTAAAGCTTACTTCTGATGATATTGCTTATCTTGAGGAAATGTACGTCCCGCACCCTATAGTTGGTGCGATTGATAAAAATCCCGAGCAAGGAGTAATATTGCTTGATGAAAAGAAATGATTTGAACGGAGGAAAAAATATGAACAAGATTTTAGTAGCATATTTCAGCGCAAGCGGCGTTACCGCAAGGCTTGCAAAAACGATCGCTGATGTTACGGGCGGAGAGCTTTACGAGATACATCCTGAGCAGCCTTACACGTCCGCCGACCTTAACTGGAACGACTCTAAAAGCCGTTCAAGTATTGAAATGAAAGACCCCGGTTCACGTCCCGCAATTTCGGGTACGGTTGAAAATATGGAACAGTATGATACCGTTTTTGTAGGCTTTCCCATATGGTGGTATGTTGCGCCGACTATAATAAATACGTTTTTGGAAAGCTATGATTTTTCGGGAAAAACCGTTGTTTCCTTTGCAACGTCGGGCGGCAGCGGCATGGGAAAAACCGTGGAGATACTTCGCAAATGCTGTTCCGAAAAAACAAACTGGCGGCAGGGAAAAAGACTTAGCGGCGGTGAAGATTCCGCGTCTGTGAAGGCTTGGATCGATAGTCTGAAAATATAATTTGGAGATATTGAAAATGAAAACGGAGGAAACTATTATGAGTGAAAAAATCGTACAAACAGCAGGCAAAGAGCAGCTCGGCGATTTTGCCCCCGAATTTGCCCGCTTTAACGACGACGTTCTTTTCGGTGAAAACTGGAACAACAGGGATATTGACTTGAAAACACGCTGCATTATCACAATGGTCGCATTGATGTCATCGAGTATTACAGACACGTCCCTTGTATATCATTTGGAAAATGCAAAGGCGCACGGTGTTACCCAAAAAGAAGCGGCGGCGATAATTACTCATACGGGATTTTATGTTGGCTGGCCTAAGGCTTGGGCAGTGTTCAGGCTTGCAAAAGAAGTGTGGAATGAGAATATTTCTCCCGATACCGAAAAAGCCTCCCACGCCGCCAAAATGGTTTTCCCTATCGGCGATCCCAATGACGGATTCGCTAAATATTTTATCGGACAAAGCTATCTTGCTCCCGTTTGTCCCGAAAAAGGAATTTTCAACGTCACCTTTGAGCCGAAATGCCGCAATAACTGGCATATCCACAATGCGGACAATGGCGGCGGACAGATACTTATCTGCGTTGCGGGCGAGGGATATTATCAGGAGTGGGGCAAGGAGGCGCAAAAGCTCCGCGCGGGTGACGTTGTGAATATTCCCGCGGGAGTTAAGCATTGGCACGGCGCGGCGGCAGACAGCTGGTTCTCGCATCTTGCGATCGAAGCGGCGGGAGAAAATTGCTCCAACGAATGGCTTGAAGCGGTTGAAGATGAACATTACGACAAGCTGAAATAACAGTACAGGGAAGAATTAGGGCGTGTTGACATTACCGCCCAACGTCTGTCCTGCAAACCGCTTTTCCGTCTTTCCGCGTTAAAAATCCTTGACATATGCGATGTATACAAAAGCTTTAGAGCCTGTTCAGGCTCTAAAGCTTTTTGCGGATTTTTGCCTTGAAATACGAAAAACTGCTTACAATCCAAGCGTTTCGGATAGCGTCAGCACGCCCTAATCAAGCCACTTGCTGAGGGTCTTTACCAGCACTTTAAGGTCGAGCGGCTTGGAGATATGCTCGTTCATGCCCGCGTTCATGGAAGCCTGAACGTCGTCGTTAAAAGCGTTTGCCGTCATTGCAACGATCGGCACTCCCTTTGCGTCGCGGCGGTTGAGGGCGCGTATTGCCCTTGCCGCTTCGTTTCCGTTCATAATTGGCATCTGGATATCCATGAACACCAGATCGTAGTACCCTTGCTCCGAGGCTGCGAATTTGTCCACAGCTTTCCGTCCGTTCTCCGCGCATTCCACTTCCAGACCCGTCATTTCAAGCAGCTCCACGGCTATCTCGGTATTCAGCTCGTTATCCTCGGCAAGAAGAACGCGCTTTCCCGAAAAGTCGGCGTTTTTAAGATTATCCATATCGTTTTCATCGCCGGACTTGTCCCCGCCTGATATCATCTCGCGGAAAAGCCGCGCCAGCTTTGATGTAAACAGCGGCTTACTGACAAATGCGTCCGCGCCCGCCGCCCGCGCTTCAAGCTCGATATCCGACCAGTCTGTGGCGGAGATTATAACTATCGGCACTTCGTGGCCTACCTGCTTGCGTATTTCCTTTGTGACGCGGATACCGTCCATTCCGGGCATTTTCCAGTCGATGAGCACGGCAAAAAAGTTTTTTCCGGCATTATGGCAGTCAATGACCGTTTTCGCCGCTGACTTTCCGTCGGAAACGCACTCGCCGTCCATGCCAAGCTCGTTCAGTATACGCAGAGCGTTTTCTCGCGTAGTCTCCTCGTCGTCAGCCACAAGCACAGGCAGCCCTGCAAAAGCGTCGTAGGAAATATCCTCGGTATTCTGAAGCTTCAGCGAAATATTCACCGTAAACCTTGATCCCTTTCCAAGCTCGCTTTCCACTCTTATGTCTCCGTTCATCATGCGCACGAGATTGTCGGTTATGGCGAGTCCCAAACCCGTTCCGTGTATCTTGCTTATGCGGCTGTCCGAAGCTCTTGAAAACGGCTCAAAGATGTGCGCCACAAATTCGGGGGACATTCCTATGCCGTCGTCCTCGAAAATAAATTCATATCTTCCCGCTCTTTCGTTTTCACGTGTAGTCTCGGAAATGCTGATCTTTATGTTTCCGCCTTCTGGAGTATACTTGACCGCATTGCTCGCAAGGTTCAGGAAGGACTGCTGTATACGCAGCTTGTCTCCGATGACCTTTTCGTGCACCACGTTCCGTATGCATACCTTTAAATTTTGATTTTTCGCCTTTATCTGAGGACGCACCATTGAGATAAGAGCGTCCACCAGGTCGGAAAGATTGAACTCCTCTTCGTTGAGGTCGACCTTGCCCGACTCTATCTTTGACATATCCAGAACTTCGTTGATAAGCGAAAGCAGGTGTCCCGAGGATACCGTTATCTTGTTCAGACAGTCGGAGACCCTCTCCGTGTCGTCAAGGTGAGTTCCCGCAATGGCGGTCATACCGATAATGGCGTTTATGGGCGTACGGATATCATGGCTCATTCTCGACAGGAAGTCCGATTTTGCTGAGTTTGCCTGTCTTGCAGCTTCGTATGCGTCCATAAGAGCGTGCTTTGCGTTCTCCTCCGACTGTCGGCTCTTCGTGGTATCGGTGCCGACTATAACTGCCATGATATGACCGTTTCTCTCGCTTAGCGACAAAAGCGAAGTCACGCGTGTGTAGGAATCGGTCAGACTGCTGTAGTATTCCACCTCTCCGCTTCTCTCTCCGGAATTGTATTTTTTCAGCATTGCCTCGCGGCTGAGTTCGTTCACCATTTCCTCGTCGAGAAACTGCGGTTTGGCTTCTTCAAGCCATTTGCTTATAAATCCGTCAAATGTAACGGGGATATTTATATTGAATTTTCTGAACGGATTTATGCCGTGCTTTGTAACGTACTCGTTGGTGATAATACCGTCGGTAAGGTCGAAAGAGTAAGCGTATTCGCAGTTGGTGAGCAGCGCGTCGCGGTATTGGCCTCTCTCCTCCTTGATTATCTCGTTAAGCTCGTATGTCTCGGTAATGTCGAGCATGGCGCTTAAAATAAATCTGCTGCCATCGTCAAATTCCAGCATACGGGAATTTGTCTGTACTCTGCAAATCGTTCCGTCATCGTGCTTTATACGGAACTCGTATGACGCTTCGTCTCCCGGTTTCTTCATACCCTTCACAGCGTTGGACATGGCGGCTATATCTTCGGACAGGATATGCTCCCGCATGATACTGTTCATGTTTATATCTGTGTCGTTGCCGCTCCAGCCAAACAGTAACTTGGCTTTGTCGTTAAGAAGAAGTATTTCCCGCCTCGGCAGACGGTACGCAAATATTCCGCAGTCGAGGGAGCGCATCATATGGCTTATCATTGTAAGGGATTTTCTAAGCTCCATACTGCGTTCCTCAAGCTCGGTAACGTCGTTGTAGAAGCTGTAAAACAGCGTATTTCCGTCCTCTTCCGTAACTTTTTTTCCGCTGTCCACTATCCATTTTATACTGCCGTCCCTGCACTTAACGCGGTACTTTACGGAGTAAACGCTGCCTCGGCTGAGGTCGTCCTCCAAAGCTTTAAGAGTATCTTCAAGGTCGGGAGGGTAAACAATGGCGGAGGCGCTGTTGTGAGAGATATCGGCAAATTCCTCCACAGAGTAGCCGAACAGCGCCGCAGCCGACTCGCTTATATAGGTGTAAGTAAACTTCTCATCGCCGCGGCTTATCTTAAAGCCTCCCGAAATACCGCTCAGGATCGTTTCAAGCTGCAAATTTATGTCGGTATTTACCTGGAGCAGAGTTTTGGAAAGCTTTTCCTCCGCGGCTTTTTCGTGAGAAATATTTTTAACGTACCACATAACGAGCCTGTTCTGCGGAGAGTACCCCTGTAGGGGTATAAGCTCGGTGCGCACCCATTTGGGCTCGCCGTTTTCAAGCCTGCGGTAGGCTATATCTATGTAGTCCGAACCCATGTCAAAAATGGTTTTCATTCTGACGGGAAGCATTATGTTCAGGAATTTTTCCCTGTATTCCGGAAGAACGTAATCCTCGGCAAAACTGCGTATCTGGGAATCAAAGTCCTCCTTGAACAGAGGCACGTCGCTCTTTTCGGTCTCCGAAATGGTGATCGTGTGCATGGAGTTCTTGTTCAGGTCGATGCAGCCGATACGGTAGTAGGTGTCCCGCATAAGGCTGAGGGAGGATTCCAGCAGCACCTTTTCCTGCTTTTCTTCGTCGATATACTGAGCCGT
Organism: uncultured Clostridia bacterium; assembly: GCA_947089135.1. Classification (GTDB taxonomy): domain Bacteria; phylum Bacillota; class Clostridia; order Oscillospirales; family Ruminococcaceae; genus RGIG8773. The sequence continues at coordinate 112,472 of CAMUJF010000004.1, read as the reverse complement.
GTACAGAACGTTATGCACAGAGCCGTCGGGAAGAGTGTCCACAAGCACCGCCGTGCCCCGCATCCAGTTATACAGACCGGAATTGTTAAGCTGACGGAACTCATAACTGAAGCTCCGGGTTTCGCTGTTAAGATGAGAGCGGATATAGTCTGCGCTGAATTTGTTCATGAATTCGGAACGGTCTTCCTCGAAGACGCAGCTTTCAGCATAACGCCTCATTGCGTTTTCAGCGTCGCCGCAGTCGGAAATATGTCCCCTTGAGACGAGTCCGCCCTCGATCACAGTATAGATATTGGTCGTCATATCAATACAGCAGCGGACAGGATACAGCTCGCCAAGCGCGTCTATCCATTTGGAATAGCGCAGTTCCCTCCGCTTGACAGATGAAAGATCCTCTATGATGCCGACAGCGCGGACGGGAACTCCGTTTTCGTCCCGTTCCACAGTAGTAAGGGTAGCATGGCACCAGTTGTTTCCGCTCTTGTTCCTGAACATTGCGTCGGAGGATTCCGCTCCGCCGTTTATATCAAAGTACAGCTTGTTGAATGCGGGAATGTCGCTTTCAAGGACAAAGTCCTCCGAAAATGAATACGGCATATTGCTGTACAGGGGACCGCATTTAAATCTTTTACAGGTTCTCGGCGGTATTTCGGCTGTTCCGCTGCGCACATCATAGCTGAAGTAGTGAATGGCGGTGTTTTCCAAGGCTTTCAGTAATGTTTTGCCTCCGAAAGCCGACGCTCCGTCATAGGTACGGTTCATTACGCTGCTCCTCTCAAGTAAATTCGCACTATTGTAACAACGTCCTTTGGGGTCAGACGATATACTAACTATAACTTATACATTAATTATACAATATAAACAAGCGGTATGTCAACCGAGGAAAAGGAAAATTCATGTTTATAAGCGAAATATCTCCGATACAGCAGAAAACATAAATTATTAACAAAAATGCGTTGAAAATGTTCAGGCGATATGATAAAATTAATAAAATATTTTAACGGAGGTAATTATAAGTGAAAAACAAAACATTAAAAAAAATATGCTCGGCAGCCATAGCTTCGTGCCTGCTGTTATCGCTTTCAGGCTGCGGAAATAAAGAAAATACCGGAAACGGAGATCCTCAGGACGGCGGCTCTCAGGCTCAGGAGCAGCCCGCTGCTGTGAACACCGTAAACGATGAGATCCGCGACATTTCCTCCGCGGAGCTTGTAAAGGAGATCAAGATCGGCTGGAGCCTCGGAAACACACTCGATTCCGAAGGCGGCAGCGGATTGGACAGCGAGACAAGTTGGGGAAACATCGTTACCACCAAGGAAATGATAACCGCCGTCAAGGACGCGGGCTTCAACATTATAAGAATACCCACCACATGGAGAATCCACATGGACGAGAACAACGTGGTTGACGAGGCTTGGATGAACCGCGTTCAGGAAGTAGTGGACTACGCTTACTCGCAGGATATGTTCGTTATCCTCAACGCTCATCATGAGGGCTGGTACGACCCGTACTACGACAACGAAGCGGCTGCAACGGAAAAGCTTAAAGCGCTTTGGACCCAGATAGGAACACGCTTTGCGGGCTACGACGAAAAGCTTATTTTTGAGGGGCTCAACGAACCCCGCAAGAGAAATACTCCGCTTGAATGGAACGGCGGCGACGACGAGGGACACGAGGTCGTAAACAACTTAAACGCAGCGTTTGTGTCCGCCGTAAGAGAGCTGGGCGGAAACAACGAAAAGCGGCATCTGATGATACCTTCCTATGCGGCAAGCTCTTCGGAACAGGCTATGAAAGCGGTCAAGATTCCTGAGGGCGACGATAAAATAATAGTATCCATTCACGCCTACACCCCTTACGCGTTTGCTCTCAGCGACGATCTTCTGGCAAGAGATTTCTCTCCCGACGATCCTTCGGCAAACGATATTATTTATCTTATGAATTCCCTGAAAACGAATTTTATTGACAAAGGCACTCCCGTTATCATAGGCGAGTTCGGCGCAAGAGCCAAGGCAAACGAGGAGACCCGCGCCGAATGGGCGACTTTCTATATAAGCAAGGCAAAGGAGATCGGAGTTCCCTGTCTTTGGTGGGATAACGGCGCGTTTACGGGTACGGGCGAAAACTTCGGTATCCTTGACCGCGCGACCTGCACATGGAAGTTCCCTCTCATTGTTGAGGGACTTATGAAAGGTCTCGAATAATATAATTTAAAACATCTTATTATATAGTATATCCCCGAATGAAACAATCTCATTCGGGGATATGATTTACAGCTATTTACTGTTTACCTTTATTTTCCTTTGCAATGCGCATTACCTGCACATAAATACCCGCCACAAGCTGGTAAAGATCCGGGGGTATCCCCTGTCCAACGTTCAGCATGGTAAGAAGCGCGGTTGCGGAATCGTCCCGATAGATAGGCACGCCGTTTTCGTCGGCAAGATTGATTATCTTTTCGGCGACATGACCGTGTCCCGAAGCCACAACTATTGGAGTGTAGTCCTTATCGGGATTGTATCTGAGCGCAACAGCGGAATTGCTGGGTTTTTTTCCTTTATATCCTGACATTCAGACCGGTCCTCCTTTCGTTCAGCTTGGGGAATATGTTCGTAAGATCGCGTTTTCGCTTCAGCGGCTGTATCATTACCTTTTCCGCGCTGTAGCCGCAGGCAGCCGCCAGATCGGGAAGCATTTCCTTAATGGGGAGATAGCTTCTTTCCGTTCCCGCGGGACACATAAGAGCCGCGTTCACCGACTTCCCTCTTGCGTACACCTCAAGTTCAAAGTACCCCGCGTCCTCTATCTCAAAGCACAGAAAAAGATGATTATCCGACTCTCCGGTTTCCGGGTCGCGGTCTGCGTCGGGGTCTGCCCAAAGCTCGCCGAAGGCTTTCATTCCATCCATATTCATCGGTACGAGGAAATGCAGCAGTGGCGTGAACACGCCGGGCGCGCTGAGAAGCCCCTGTATCATATCGGGTCTGCTCATATCCGAAAGGGATTTAAGCGACGGGTCGTTGATATTCTTTATAAGGAAATCCAGCATATTCTCCATTGTTGTGGGCGGACGGTACTGTATGCCCTGCGCCATAGCCATTTCGGAAAGAACAAGATTTATTCCCTGAGCGAGAACTATTTTTTTGTCAAGATTTTCGGCGCGGTTTACTATTACGCTGAGTCTGTCGATCAGACTGTTCAGGTCGCGGGTCTTTTCAAAGTCCCGCATAAGAGTATTGAGTCCGCCTTTCATATTGTCGGACACAAGGGGAGAAAGCATTTTTTTCAGAAGAGCCGTTCCATCTTTTACTGAAAAGGCTTCTTTAGGCGCGGCTTCCGCGGCGTTTTGAGTATCCATAGCTCTGTCCGTTCCCGCGGCAGACTCTTCCGCATTTGATGTATGCTCCGCAGTCTCCTGCGGTATGTTAAGCTCCTCGGCAAGCTTGCTGAGATTTTCCGAAAGCTGTTCGGGGGTAATCTTTTCCAGACTCGCGTTTATCGCGTCCGCAAGTCTTTCGGTAAGCATAGTCATGGACATCTGCGCGGAAGCGGACGGGTTATCCCTGAGCGCGGCAAGCTTTATATCAGCGGGAAGTCTTGCGCTTTCCACAAATTTTGTGAACAGCATATTCAGCTTGTCGGCAGTCTCCGCATCGGGAGCCATATTCAGCACCGCCTGGAAGCTGTCCCCCAGAGCGGAGGGATCGCCGTTGAACCGTGAAAGATTATATGTGATAAGTGACAGCAGGTTTTGGGTGCGGTCGTTCAGCAGCAGGCTTTTTTCAAGATAGCTCACAAGTGCGAGAATGTCGTTTTTTACCGTGCCGAAGTTTTCAGCGGAAAGCTTGTCGGCTGTCTGCAAAAGCATATCTACGATCTCGCGGCTCTGGGCGGTTTCTCCCGCAAGGTATCTGAGGGAGGAGGATATTGAAGCTATGATATCGTCCCGCGCAACGGACGACGCTGCCGCTTTGAGAAAGTCCATAACCGCAAGGCTCACTTCCTCCGAGGCGGGAGAACCCGCAAGTCCTGCGATCATTTCCTTTAAAGCTCCCCAAAGCTCTCCGCTGAACATAGTCGCCTCGTCCTGCTGGCGGATAATATCGTCGGTCAGCTCGTCGGGGGCGAGGAGTATCTCGTTGGCGAACTCTGTTACCTTGTTAAGAAGTTCCGCGTTTCCCGCCGCGCCGAGAGCGGAAAGCGTACCCGAACCGAGAACGCCTTTCAGCAATACAGCTGCAAGGGCGGGATCCTTTGATATGGCAGTCTGAAGCTTGGGCAGTCCCGTACCTGCCTGATCCTTCAGATTCTGTTCGCCGAGCTGTTCGTCGCGGGTGTTTGTCTTGTTGATATAGTCAACGTTGCCCAGATCGAAAACCTGTTCGGGAGCCTGGGGTTTTATACTGGTGTTCAGGTTATAGTCTTTCGGCGCGACGGGAGTGGTTACTCTTAACAAGTCTGACATACAAGCCATTCCTTTCCGGAATTTACCATAAAATCTGTTGGAATTATATTCCAAAAATATTAAAAACCGATCAATCTGTTGGCTTTTTACATTTTTTTGTGCTATTTTGTTAAAAATGAACGAAAATTCACCTAAAAATTTTTCCGCTTTATTCTTATTATATTACATTTTTGTCTTGAAGTAAAGAGTTTTTTATAGTATAATTAAAAATATAGTATAGAATATTATGGCGTGTTGCAGCATTTTACAGCTAAAGTACTTGTGCCGCGGCAAAGTCATGAGCACAGATTCCGCACAGCATAAAACAGCACACAGCGGATGCTGCATCAAACCCTGTAAGGGGATAAACTGATAGGTAGGTGTTTTTATGGCAAAATTTGAAGCGGGAATGGAAGCAATGGCGGATATGTACGTCTTCGAGACTACGTCGCTTCTTGAACAGCTGGACCAAATTCTGATGAAAACTGAAAACGAGAGCAGCTTTGCCGAGGAGGATATCAACGAGATATTCCGTACCATGCATACTATTAAGGGCTCCTCCGCCATGATGGGACTCGAAAATATGTCTAAGCTCGCTCACGCTATCGAGGATATGTTCTACATTATCCGTGAGGATCACCCTGTTATTTCTTCAATGGAAACGCTGTATGATATCATTTTCAGCGCCTCAGACCTCTTAAAGGCGGAAATCGAAAATCTTCAGGAGGACGAATATACTCCTACAGATTTTACCGAACAAATGACAAAGATCGAAGACTTCGCCGCAGTTCTTAAAGGCGCGGCGCCTGCGGACGGAGCGGCTGCTGCCGAGGCTCCCGCCGCTTCTCTTGAAGCAGCTGCACCTGCGCCTGCCGCCGCTCCGTCTGCTCCCGCAGCCGCAGCCGCTCCCGTGTCGGGCTCGGGTCTTACAACAGTAAAGGTTTTCTTCGAGGACGACTGCAAAATGGAAAACCTGCGCGCTCTTCTGGTCATCAACAGAATATCCGAAAGCTGCGCAGAGCTTGAATACATACCTGACGACATCGAAAACAACGGCGACACCGCCAAGACTATTATCAATGATGGTTTTCTCGTTAAGTTCCGCCCGGCTTCCGGTTCGTCCACCGACAGTATCATGGAAACTATCCGTACTACGGCAAACGTTAAGAGCTGCGAGGTCATTGAGCGCGGGTCAGAGGCTGCTGCTTCACCTGCCGACGCTGTAACCACAGTCAGGGTACACTTTGACGACGACTGCAAAATGGAGAATCTCCGCGCTCTGCTGGTGGTAAACAACGTCAGGGACGTGTGCGAGAACGTTACTTTTGAACCTGAAGATATCGAGGACAATGCCGAGACTTCAAGGCTCATTGTCGAAGAGGGCTTTGTCGTACACTTTAAATCCGATAAGCCTCAAATGGTTTTGCAGGTTATAGAGGGTACTCCAAGCGTTAAATCATATGTGGTAGAGGCAGCTCCAAAGGAAGCCGCACCGGCACAGCCCGCTCAGGCTGCTCAGGCTCCTCAGCCCGCTCAGACAGCACAGACTTCGCAGCCTGCGCCCGCAAAGAAAGCCGAAGCTCCGAAGCCCGCGGCAAAGAAAGAGGCTCCCAAGCCCGCTGCCGACAACGGCGCAGCAGGCGCGGCAAAGGGCGGCGTGAAGCAGTCCCTTATTTCCGTAAACCTCAACAAGCTTGACGTGCTCCTTGATCTTGTAGGAGAGATAGTTATTACTGAGGCTATGGTAACCTCCAATCCCGACCTCAAGGGTCTGAAGCTTGATAACTTCCAGAAATCCGCAAGACAGCTCAGAAAACTCAACGGCGAACTTCAGGACGCTGTAATGTCCATGCGAATGGTTCCCATTTCGGGCGCGTTCAATAAAATGACCCGTATCGTCCGCGATATGAAGGTAAAGCTGGGCAAGGACGTTGAACTCATTTTCGAGGGCGAAGACACAGAGGTAGACAAGTCCATTATCGACCAGCTCAACGACCCCCTTATGCACATGGTAAGAAACTCCATGGACCATGGTATAGAGGAAAATGTTGAAGACAGAATAGCGGCGGGCAAGTCTCCCAAGGGCAAGATCACGCTTTCCGCCTACAACGCGTCGGGAGAGGTAATCATCGTTATCGCCGACGACGGTCAGGGCATCGACCCCGAAAAGGTTCTTGCCAAGGCTGAAAGAAACGGTATCCTTACCAAACCCGCAAATGAGTATTCCGAAAAGGAAATACTCAATATGATAATGCTCCCCGGCTTCTCCACAAACGAGCAGGTAACTGAATACTCGGGCAGAGGCGTGGGCATGGACGTTGTTAAAAAGAACATCGAAAAGATCGGCGGAAGCGTTTCTGTTGACTCCAAATTCGGTCAGGGCTCCAACTTCGTTATCAAGATCCCTCTGTCCCTGTCTATCGTGGACGGCATGGAAATATCCGTCGGCAATTCGATCTTCACAATTCCCATAAACTCTATCCGGAACTCCTTCAAGGTTCAGCCTAACCAACTCGTAAAGGATACAACAGGTAAGGAAATGGTAATGGTCTACGGCGAGTGCTACCCTCTTATCAGACTGTATCAGCTCTACGACCTTAAACCCAATACCGAGAACATATTTGACGGCATTGTCATTTTGGTGGAGACGGACGGAAAGAGCGCGTGCATTTTTGCCGATGAGCTTATCGGCGAGCAGCAGGTAGTGCTCAAGCCTTTCCCTGCGCTTCTCGGAAATTACAACATTAAGCAGTACGGTATGAGCGGCTGCTCTATCCTCGGCGACGGCTCGATAACTATTATTATAGATGTGAGCAACGTTATCAGCGATTTCTGATTTGCTCCGTTCAGCAGCGGACGCACTAAAGGACTGTTCAAGGCGGGGGACGCAATGTCTTTCCGCACAGAACGGTCTATATAGAAAGGAAGATCTCAAATGGCAGAAAACACCACTGATTCAAGATCCGCCTATACAGCGGACGGAGTTGAAATCCTCTTTTTCAATATCGGTGAAAGTATTTACGGTATTGAAATAAAATACGTTCAGGAAATCATAAATATTGAACAGATAACTGTTGTACCAAAAATTCCCGACTACATCAAGGGCGTTATCAATATACGCGGAAAGGTAGTCCCTATCATCAGCGTGAGAAACCGCTTCGGTATTGAGGAGATACCTTACGACGACAGAACCTGTATCATCGTTCTTGAATTTGAGGACGGTGAGCAGGTGGGTATCATCGTTGACAGAGTTCAGGAGGTTCTTGTAGCCAAACCCGGAGATATCAGCAAGGCTCCCGATTCCAAAAACGTAAACGCAAACCGCTACATCAAGTCGATCATCGAGATCGAAGGCGACATCAAGCTGCTTCTGGACTGCGATAAGCTTATTGCTGACTGATGGAGGTGTCTGAAAATGCTTAAACTTACAGACGATGATTTTAACCGCCTTGTTGCCTACATGAAAAAAAATTACGGCATAAATCTTGATAAAAAGCGTATCCTTATAGAGGGAAGACTTTCCAACATGGTGGCTCAGCGCGGATTCAAGTCTTTCAAGGAATTCATTGATTTTGCTTTTGCCGACAAAACGGGAAACGAAACAATGCAGCTTGTAAACAAGCTTACCACAAACCATACCTTTTTCATGCGCGAACCGGAGCATTTCGAGTTCCTGAAAAGCACTATCATGCCGCAGATGGAAAAGGAAAACGCTGCGACACGCACGCTTAATTTCTGGTGCGCTGCGTCCTCCACGGGACAGGAGCCATACACACTGGTAATGACTATCGACGATTACCTCGGCGCTAAGGCTTCCGCATGGAACGTAAAGCTGCTCGCCACCGATCTGGACACCGAGGTTCTGAAGATCGCACAGGCAGGTATTTACACTATTGATATGCTCAAGGACGTTCCCAAGCAATGGCTGACAAAATATTTCACCAAGCTTCCCGACGGACGCTATCAGGTCATTGACAGACTACGCAAGCAGATCACTTATAAGCAGTTCAACCTTATGGACAGGATCGTTGCACAGCGTCCTTACGACTTTATAAGCTGCCGCAACGTTATGATCTATTTCGAGCAGGAAACCAAAAACGCTCTTATCGAACGTTTTTACGACGTTACGAGAGAAAACGGATATCTTTACATAGGCCATGCGGAAAGCGTAGGCAAGAATACCCGCTACACCTATGTTAAACCGGCGGTTTACAAAAAGGTATCCAGCAAGCCCGCTGGAGCTGCGTCTTTCGCCGGAAGAATAACCAAATAAATTGGCAAAGGAGCGCCCCGTAATTTCCGGAGGCGGTGTGATATGAATAATACTATTCAAAATAGAAAAGTTAGAGTCCTCATCGTTGACGATTCAAATATGTTCCGCGCTACGGTCATAAAGGGTCTGGAGTCTACGCCTAACGTCGTTATTGCCGGCGAGGCGGCGGACGCTTTTGAAGCGCGTGACAAGATAAACGAGCTTAAACCGGACGTTCTTGTTATGGACGTTGTTATGCCCAAAATGGACGGTCTGACATTTCTGAAGCAGCTTATGGAGCAGTACCCTCTGCCGTGTATAATTATGTCCGGCACGGCAAGCGAAGCGTCCGCTATTGAAGCGGGAGCGGCAGGGTTCATAAAGAAGCCCCGCAACCCTTCGGAATATAAGACCTTTTCCACAATTTTGGGAACCAAAATAATCCTTGCGGCAGGAAAGCCCGTCCAAAAAGCGAAAGCTGCCGGAGCTGCGGCTAAAACTGCGGGCGTAGACGGAGTTGTGCCTGTTCAGGGAGCGGGAGCGAAGATAGGCAAGGTAATGCCAAATATTCCCTCCAAGGAGGATATCGCGGGACTTCCCCTTAAAACCCGCGAGGGGTACATTGTTGCTCTCGGAGCTTCCACAGGCGGTACCGACGCGCTGGAATGCATAATAAAATCATTTCCCGATACGATGCCTCCCGTGCTTGTAGTTCAGCATATGCCCCCTGTATTTACCAAAATGTACAGCGAACGTCTTGACAGATGCTGTGCAGTGCACGTTAAAGAGGCTCAGGACGGCGACAGGCTTACCGAAGGCGTATGTCTTATTGCGGCAGGCGGCTACCACATGGAGCTTAAAAAGGACGTACGCGGATATTTTGTAAAGTGCTATCAGGGTGAAAAGGTTTCGGGACACTGTCCCTCAGTTGACGTAATGTTTACAAGCGTTGCCGAGGTAGCGGGCAAAAAAGCTATCGGAGCGCTTATGACAGGCATGGGCGCGGACGGTGCAAAGGGCTTGAAGAAAATGCACGACAACGGCGCTTATACCATAGGTCAGGATAAGGATTCCTGCGTTGTTTACGGTATGCCTATGGAAGCTTTTAAGTTGGGAGCCTGCTCCGAGCAGCAGCCTTTAGCCAACATCGGAAAGGCGCTTTGTAAACATCTGACCGATGGTTGGAAATAAGTACATTTCAATAAAACATTTGAAAAATGAAACAAGAGACTTCGGTCTCTTGTTTTTGTACTATTGCGCCGAAAGAACTGTACAAGTAATTTGGGAACAGATAATATCCAGTGCAATGAATAAATAAAAGAGGCAAGGGAAAAAATCCTCTTGCCTCTTAAATTCTTAATTACTTTGCTTCTATTAATACATTCCGCCTGCGGGCATTGCGGGAGCAGCGGGAGTCTCCTCCTTAATGTCGGCAACAAGGCTCTCTGTGGTAAGAACCATAGCCGCAACAGAAGCCGCATTCTGGAGCGCGGAACGAGTTACCTTTGTAGGATCAACGATACCTGCGGGGATCATATCGCCGTAAGTCTCGTTGTAAGCGTCAAAGCCGTAGCCAACCTTTCTGGAGCGAACGATCTTGTCGAGAATAACGCTTCCTTCAAGACCTGCGTTAGCGGCGATCTGGCGAACAGGTTCCTCAAGAGCCTTGAGAACGATAGCCGCGCCTGTCTTTTCATCACCTGTGAGGGAAGCTGTGAGCTTGGATACAGCAGGCATAGCGTTTACATAAGCAACACCGCCGCCTGCAACAATACCCTCTTCAACGGCAGCCTTAGTGGCAGCCAGAGCGTCCTCAATGCGGAGCTTCTTCTCTTTCATTTCGATCTCGGTAGCCGCGCCGACCTTGATAACCGCTACGCCGCCGCTGAGCTTTGCAAGTCTTTCCTGAAGCTTCTCCTTGTCGAAATCGGAGGTGGTAGTCTCAATCTGAGCCTTGATCTGACCGATCCTGTCCTTGATAGCCTTTTTATCGCCTGCGCCGTCAACGATAATGGTGTTTTCCTTTGTTACCTTAACCTGCTTTGCGCGTCCGAGCTGAGAAACTTCCGCATCCTTGAGTTCAAGACCCAGTTCTTCGGAAATTACCTGACCGCCTGTGAGGATAGCAATGTCCTGAAGCATTTCCTTGCGTCTGTCGCCGAAGCCGGGAGCCTTTACAGCAACGCAGGTGAATGTGCCGCGGAGCTTGTTTACGATAAGTGTGGACAGAGCCTCGCCCTCGATGTCCTCGGCAATGATAACCAGCTTCTTGCCGCTCTGAACGATCTGCTCAAGCAGCGGGAGTATCTCCTGAATGGAGGATATCTTCTTGTCCGTGATAAGCAGGTATGCGTCGTCGATAACGGCTTCCATTTTATCGGTATCGGTAACCATATAAGGAGTGATGTATCCGCGGTCGAACTGCATACCCTCAACAACCTCAGAGTACGTCTCCGCGGTCTTGGATTCCTCGATAGTGATAACGCCGTCGGCTGTAACCTTTTCCATAGCCTCGGCAATGAGCTTGCCTACATTCTCATCGGCGGCGGAGATAGCCGCAACGCTTGCGATATCGTCAGAGCCCTTTACGGGTGTGGAGTTTGCCTTGATAGACTCAACTGCGGAATCAACAGCCTTTGCCATACCCTTTTTAACGATCATGGGGTTAGCTCCCGCAGCGATATTTTTCATTCCCTCGCGGATAAGAGCCTGTGCAAGCAGAGTAGCGGTTGTAGTACCGTCTCCCGCTGCGTCGTTTGTCTTTGTGGCAACTTCCTTAACGAGCTGTGCGCCCATGTTCTCGAAAGCGTCTTCAAGCTCTATCTCCTTGGCAATGGTAACACCGTCGTTGGTGATGAGGGGAGCGCCGAACTTCTTGTCCAGAACAACGTTTCTGCCCTTAGGTCCGAGGGTGATCTTAACTGTGTCGGCAAGCTTGTCAATACCTGCCTGGAGGGACTTTCTTGCTTCCTCGCCGTAAATAATATCCTTAGCCATATTAAAAAACTCCTTTACAAATAGTATATATCATGTTATTCAACAACTGCAAGTATATCGTCCTGACGGAGGATAGTATACTCGATGCCGTCCACCTTGACCTCGGTTCCGCTGTACTTGGAAATAAGTACCTTCTGACCCTTTTTAACGAACATCTTGATTTCCTTGCCGTCAACGATTCCGCCGGGACCAACCTCAACGATTTCCGCGATCTGAGGCTTTTCCTTAGCGCTTCCCGCAAGAATGATACCGCTCTTGGTGGTTTCCTCCGCCTCGGTCATTTTAATAACAACTCTGTCAGCAAGTGGTTTGATCGTCATAATTAAAGACTCCTTTCAGTATATAAGCTGTATTTTTAAACGATACGTACAAAAGCCCTTGTTGCCATCCGCCTGAACCGTCAGATTAGCACTTTGAACTTCCATGTGTTAGCACTCATTCTTTTTGAGTGCTAATTATATTTTAACAATATTTCCGCAGAAATCAAGTGTTTTTATGAGATTTTTCTATATTTCAGCATATTGCATAAAAATACCAAAAATATTTTAAGTATTATGTTACTATTTCCGGTAAAAGACTGCGGCAGCTATAAAAAAATGATTATAAGTCAAAATATTATATATGTATATACAGCTTGTAAACTTCTCCCTGAAAAATGAATTTTTTATTTTCATTCTTTATTTATAAAAGCAACATTTTGTTAAATTTACAATTAGTACATATTTAAATCATATAATATTTATATATTCTGTGGAGCATTTTGGTATAATTAAATTGTCTAATATTTCAAAAACAGCGTCGCAAGTCCATGTGTATGCATACAGTGCATGACGGCAGCAAACTGCCGGAAACAGTATGGAATGTATACGGCATTTGAAAGGATGGTCTAATATGTCGCTTGGAAAAGTTTTGGTCGTTGACGACGATAATAATATCTGCGAGCTGCTTAAGCTCTATCTTGAAAAGGAAGGCTACGGCGTGATCGTTGCCCACGACGGCGATGAAGCCGTGGTAAAGTTCAATGCGCTCAAGCCCGACGTGGTGCTCCTCGATATCATGCTGCCCGAACTGGACGGCTGGCAGGTGTGCCGCGAGATCAGAAAAAAATCAAACGTGCCCATTATAATGATAACCGCAAAGAGCGAGACCTTCGACAAGGTTCTCGGTTTGGAGCTGGGTGCGGACGACTATATCGTAAAGCCCTTCGATACCAAGGAGGTCATCGCAAGGATCAAGGCGGTCTCCCGCCGTATCGGACAGACAAGCTCCGAGTCGGAGGTCAAAGAGGTACGCTACGACAAGCTTGTGGTAAACATGACCCGCTATGAACTTCGCGTTGACGGAAAGGTAATGGATACTCCCCCCAAGGAGTTGGAGCTTCTGTTCTATCTGGCTTCCAACCCTAACCGGGTTTATACTCGCGATCAGCTTCTGGACGAGGTGTGGGGCTTCGAGTACTACGGAGATTCAAGAACAATCGACGTGCACATAAAGCGTCTGCGTGAAAAGTTGGAGGGCGTTTCCGACAAGTGGGCTCTCAAAACGGTATGGGGCGTAGGCTATAAGTTTGAGGCGGAAGAGGACGCAAATGCGTAAAAGTATATTTACCGAGTTCTTCTGCCTTTGCGCCGCAGTACTTATTTCCGCGGTCATATGCGTAGGCGTGGTGCTGATGTTGGTTTCGGAGGAACATTACAAGGAGAACAGATTCAATTATCTTTCCGACAAAACGGAGATGATCGCTGACGCTGTACTTGATTCCTTTGATGAAAACGGCGGGCTCGACACTGAAGAACTGACGGATATTTTCAAGCCGCTGTCCGAAAGTCTCGGCACGGATATTACACTGACTGATCCAGACGGCGTTGCTTTGGTATGCTCCGAGGCATCGCCGTGTTCTCATACAGACAAAAAAATTGCGCCTCAGGCTCTTAGCCGTATTACGGAGGACGGTCTGTCGGAACTCAGCAGCTTTAACGGCTATTATGACCAAAACAGTTTTATACATGCCCGCAGAATAGACGCAGGGGGAAATACTTACATAATTTTGCAGCGTCTTGTATCAAACTCTCTTAACGGACATATGATTTCACTGGCGGCTGCGCTGGTAATTTCGGCGGCAGTAATACTGTCTGCGGCGTTTGCGGTAATGTACACCGCCGCAAAGCGCCTGCTTTCGCCGATACGGGAAATGACACTGGCTGCAAAGCGTTTCGGCGAAGGCGACTTTTCGGAAAAGCTCCATGTCACAGACGAAAACGAACTCGGATATCTTGCCAATACCCTTAACGATATGGCGGGATCTTTGGAGCAGCTTGAGGAAACGAGAAAAAGCTTTATTTCCAATGTTTCCCATGAGCTTAAAACGCCCATGACAACAATAGGAGGCTTTGTGGACGGCATACTTGACGGCACTATTCCCAAGGAACAGCATACCCACTATATGAGGATAGTTTCAACGGAGGTAAACAGACTGTCACGGCTTGTCAGGTCGATGCTTAATATCTCAAAATACGAGGCGGGAGAGCTTGAGCTTTCTACCGAGGATTTCGATATCTTGCCGATAATTTTGCAGACCCTTACCAATTTTGAAAAAAGAATCGGCGAAAAAAACATAGACATACAAATAGAAAGTGCGGACAGTTTCCGCATAAACGCCGATCCCGATCTCATAGGACAGGTGGTCTATAATCTTGTTGAAAACGCTGTAAAGTTCGTGAACAAGGGAGGTTCCATCATCTTTTCTTTCAGCGCGGACGGAGATAACCGCAGCGTTTCCATAAGAAACAGCGGCGATGGACTTAAAAAGCAGGAAATCTCAAAGGTCTTTGAACGCTTTTACAAGACGGACGAATCCCGCGGGATAGACCCCGGGGGCGTTGGTTTGGGGCTTTCTATAGTAAGCTCTATTATCAAGCTTCACGGCGGAAAGATCACCGTTTCGAGCGAACCGAACCGCTACACCGAATTTACGTTCAGCCTGAGCAAAGCCGAAGCTGACCGCAGATGACCATTTTACGGAGGTTTTATGGATAATAACTTTGATGAAAATATGACTGCCGGTCAGGAAAACGACGACAGTGCGACGGCAAGCGAAGTTCCCGCAGATGCTGAACGTCAGCGTGATCTCCGTGATTTGCAGGATACGGTAACGGCATCTCCCGTACCGGACGCGTATGCGGAAAACACAGGCAGCATTGCAGGTCCTGAACAAAACATTCAGCCGGGTCAGTCTGCTCCCGTTGCGCCTGAGCCAGCTTCTGTTTTTCAAAACGCGCAAAATATACAGAGCGTACAAACATCTTCAAATATACCTAATGTACAAGCGGCTCCCGGTCAGCAATTTAGTCAGCAATCTGGTTTGCAGCCGGGTCAGCAGCAATTTCCTCAGTATGGACAATTCGGACAAAATCAGCCGTATCAATCGTACCGGCCTGTTCAGCCGAATTTTGGAAACGCACAGCAGTACGTTCCGTCTCAAGAAATACCGCAGGATATGGCGAATAACGGTTTTCCGCCTCCGTCACCCCCTCCGCAGCAGTCGGCTCAGAAGAAAAAGCGTTTTTCGGGAGGCTGCCTTTGGAGTTTAATATCCGCAATAGTTGTGATGTTTTTGGCAGTCGTTATCCTTGCGGTAAAAATTGCCGCGGGAGCTTCCGATAAGGCTCCGGAAAATGATGGCGGAGGCAAATTTGATAATTTTGACGTAACACAGAAAGCCGAACACATTGTCGTTGATATCCCTGTTGCCGATAAACCTAAGCTTGACGACGACCTTTATGCCGATAAGGAATCGGGACTTCTTACATCTGTGGGAGTGGCAAAGGTGATACTTCCGTCGCAGGTGCAGATAAAGGTTTTTGACGAAATACCTTATATGCCTGTTTCTTCGGGTTCGGGGATAATCCTTACCGAGGACGGCTATATCCTCACGAACGCTCATGTGGTGGACGGAGCGAAAAGGCTTTCCGTTGGATTTTACGGCGACGGAGAGAGCGAAGCGGTCATTGTGGGCATTGATAAAAAAAGCGATCTTGCGGTGGTAAAGGTGAACAAGAAAGGTCTTTCTCCCGCGCAGATAGGAACGTCCTCCACCCTTGAAATAGGCGAGGAGGTAGCTCTTGCCGGAGCAGGCGGAGGCTTTGAGAATACCGTGACGTACGGTCATGTTACAGGTCTCGGCAGGGAAATAGACACTGACTACATCAGCAGCTCAACCATAACGTGCATTCAGTCGGATGCGGCTCTCAACCCCGGAAATTCGGGCGGCGCGCTGGTCAATATGTACGGTCAGGTGGTTGGCGTTGCGGTAGCTTTAATGAACCATGAGACATACGAGAACATCGGTTTCTGCATTGCCATAGACGATGCTATCCCCATTGCGGAGGATCTTATAGCGCAGGGGTACGTTTCCTCGCGTACAAGGGTGGGCATAACCTATCTTTCTATCGGGGATGCGGCTGCGAACGGCTACGGGATACCTGCGGGACTTTGCGTTATGGACGTTGATCCCCGCAGCGGCGCAGTATTTGCAGGTCTGAAGCCCTACGACGTTATCACCCACATAGACGGTCAGCGCGTTTTGGGCGCAGCCGAGATATCGGAAGTACTGGCGGACAAAGTTCCGGGTGATATGATAACGATATCAGTGTTCCGAAAAGAAATAACGGGAGAGACTAATATTTTCGACGCGGAGCTTGAGCTTACAGCCGATACCTCCTCGGTATCAGGATATAACGTTACCGACGAAAACGAAGATTTTTTCGGCAGGGATATTATCAAGTAAATACCAAAACGGCGGATATTTCCAAAGCATTTCGGAAATATCCGTTTTTTGAATTATAAAAAATTTTGGGAGATGTGCAGCCCTCAGCGGTAAAAATACGGTAATACTAACGCAAAAACCTGTCGGACAAAGACCGAGCCTTTGTCCGACAGGTTTTTTATACTGATTCATCGCTCAATTTTTACAATGCGATACCTACGCTTCCTGTTCGGGAGTTTAAATTTCTTTTCATTAATAAAATACATCGGATTATTTTCACTCGCCGTAGCCGTACGGCTTGATCCGTCTGCCGTCTCGTCGGAGCTGTACGCTCCTGCGGCAGCGGAAACGTCCTCGCCGTGGGGATAATCGTCTATCACGATTATGTATTCCGAAGCGTGATACAAGCTGAACCGTGCGTATCCGTCTGAAATAAGGGAACTGCACACAAATTCAAAGCCGTTGTTGTAGTAATAAAGATTAGCGTATTTGCCGTTATATTTCTCATTTATAGGAACGTTCAGAATGCCGTTAAAGCCGAGCGCTCCATCGTGCCGCAGGGTAAACTTTACTGTCTTTTTATCTCCCGCAAGCTCCTTTATCTCGTCTCTTGAAGCGGACGCTCTGTTCATGCGCACGCCTAAATCGACCTTTCGGGACTTTTCTATATCCTTGCCGTTTATCGTCCAGTACGCTCCGTTTTTAAGCCTGAATTGAACTGTTACGTCCCTGCCCTTGATCTCGTCGAAAACAGACCTGTCGACTTTTGTGTTTCCGTTAAGGTCTATTACTACCGTGTCTCCGTCGGAAGCTCCCGCAAGAGCCTCAAACATTTTTTCATTGGAAATTGTGGTGTAGCCGTAAGGTATTACAAGCGGATAGCCCGAATACGGCGCAGTTATCGAGGGATATGTTTCCGTGGGGGCTGTAACAGGCGGAACCGTAACGGGAGGCTCCGTATCGCTGGGGTTTGTAACAGGAGGTTCGGTAACAGGAGGCTCTGTTACTATCGGGTCTTTCTTGGGAATAGTTTCCGTCCGTGTTTCGCCGCACTTCGTGCAGGTGAACATCTTAACTCCCTCATCGGTTTCGGTAGGCTCTGTTATAACTTCACCGTCGTCCCAATTGTGCCCCGCGGGAATAACGGGTATTTCATCAATTTCCGTCTTACCGTTTTCGTCCGAGAACATTTTATTGCAGATCGAGCAAGTCCAGTAGGCTTCGTTTCCGTTCGTTGTGCAGCCGGCGGGAACAGCAGCGTGAGAGATAAGCATACTGTGCTGCAGAGGTTCTGTGCCCGAATACAACGCCACGCCATCGGGAATAATGTTCAGACCGATTGCATCGTTTACATCAGAACACGTTTTGCCCGCAGGGAATGTTATCTTTTCCAGACAGTCGGGGAAAATCTTATCACCTGTATTGTTTATTGATATAGGGTGATCCAGTCCGCTGAAAACGATCTCCTTAAGCGACGTCATATCTGTAAAATCACATTCTATAGATTCGATAGTACGCGGCAGAGTAAGCTTCGTAATTCTCTTTTCATTATCGCCGCTGCCAAAATCTGATGTTATTTTGACAGTTGTGCCGATCCCTTGCCCGTTGGGAAGCACAACCTCTTCGGGAATTATAACATCGGTATTATTGCCAATGTAGTTACCAATACTGATTTTCATGTCGCCATAATCATAGCTAAAAGTAAATGCGATCATTCCGCATAATGTGCAAACGTCGTTTTCAAAATTATGCTCGGTAAACTCGCCGTATTCGCCGCAGATTTTGCATACCGCTTTTGAAGTGCAGGTGGCTTCGGTTTCATTTACGTGGGTATGACCGCTTTCCAACACTACATCTCTATCTCTGAAAATTTCCGCAACAGAAAGCACAGGAATGCCGCCTTCCGTATCGTGCAATTCAACTTTGGTTTTACCGTCTCCGAGAACAATGCTTGTTATATTCATACCGCCGTTTTCAGTCTCATATTGCAGCATTGTCGCATTTGGGATCTCATCATGGGATATGTACAGACCATCCGGATAAAAAACAGTTTCAAGATTATCGCATCCGCTCAATGCATGAAAATTATCATTACTGAAAGAAGTAACGCTTTCCGGTATTGTTATCGTCTTAAGACTTCTGCAGCCGCTGAAAGTACGCCAGTCTATTTCAGTTACACCGTTTGGAATAATTATTTCGTCTATAGATGCACAGCCGCGGAACGCGTCATTGCCTATCTTGACAACGCTTTTGGGTATATCAATGTTTTTAAGCTGAACACAGCCGGTAAATGCACCGCTGTCTATGATAGTTACTTCACCTAAAATATTAACTGTTTCCAAAGCGCTGCACATATAGAACATACTCGGAGTTATTCTGTCGTTATATAATGTTACCTCTTTTAACCCTTTGCACTCATAGAATATAGCGCCGTTAGTCTCCCCGATTGAGGAGTCATATTTCAGCTTTACGGTTTCGGGTATCGTTATTTGGGTTAGACTGTTGCACTTTGTAAAAGCATATCGGTCTATTGTAACAACGCTGTCGGGGATAGCGATATCTCTGAGACCGGCGCATTCAGCAAACGCCCAGCCGCCTATTCTTGTTACTCTGTTCGGGATTGTAAACGATGTTATCTTTTCGCATTTTTGAAACGCCCAGCCTCCGATATTTGTTATGCTGTCTGTAAGCTGTACGGTCTCCAGATTTTTGCAGCCGTAGAAAAGGTGGTTGCCTATATTTGCGACCCCGGATTCAATAATTACGCTTTTAACGTTTTCATTGTTGCAAAAAGGAGAGGGGTTAGGGTTCTGAAAACCGGTTGAAACATAATCCACCATATTACCGGTTCCGCTGATAACAACTTCGCCGGTATCCGTATCAAACGTATAGCTGACATTTGCGCCGTTAACGCCGATATCCCCGCTTTCAACCGACCTTGCGGCAGTGAGGCTTTGATCATAGCTTATATTTATCGGCTCGTCAACGGGGTCAGTAAACGTTTCATTCTCCGTATCCGCAAAAGCCGTGACAGATACGTCAAACGCCGAAAACAGCAGCGTTGCTGCCGTTACAAATGAAATAAACCTTTTTAACATAAAAACCTCCAAAATTTTTCATAGTAACAATTAAAAATCGTTACATTTTATAATACATTATATTCGGCTCTCAAATCAAGTTTTTGGCATAAACGTCAGTTTTCAGGCAGGAAAGTCAGTACGGCGGCGGCTTTCAGACTTGAAGAACGGTAAAATTTGTGCTATACTGAAAACAGGAGGTGTGGAATTGAAAATAGCTTTGGTAGACGACGAACGCATATATCTTGACGAAATATCGCGCATATGCCGTGAGTTCGGCGCGGAAAACAATATCGGGTTTGAAATATCAGCCTTTACCGACGGAGAAAGCTTTCTCTCCTCGCTTGACAAAAACACCTACAGCATGGTTTTTATGGATATTTTTATGGACGGAACAGACGGCATTGCCGCTGTCAGAAAGCTCCGCGAGCGCGACAGCGGCTGTATAGTGATATTCCTGACCTCCTGCGGGGAGCGTATGCCCGAAGCGTTTTCCTGTCACGCCTTTGAATATATTCTGAAACCGTTTGACGATAACCGTGTAAAGAACGTTCTCACCGACGCTTTTAAGCTGCTTCCCTCCTCGAAATATATAGACGTTTACAGCGGCAGAAAAACCGTGCGCTTGCTGTTTTCCGATATCGTCTGCGCGGTAAGCGACGCTCATTATCTTTGTATCGGTCTTGCGGACGGAACGGAGCTGCGGTGCAGAATGACCGCGGGAGAATTTGCGGAGCAAACAGCAGGTGACGGACGGTTCATTTCCGTAAACAAAGGTATAACCGTAAACGCCGAAATGGTAACCGGCTTTGACAATAACTGCTGTCTGCTGGAAAACGGCGCGCGTTTCCCGATACGCGTCCGCGACCGTCTTGCTGTGGAGCAGGCGGTAAGAGACTACAATTTTGAAAAAATAAGAAGCCGCGCAAAGCACGGCGGATAGGAGGGAATTATGTTTTCCGGCGAATGGTTCAGCTGTCTGCTGCAATTTCTTATTCTCGTTCCGGGAGCGTTATCCTGCTATCTTCCGGTAAAAAACCGAATGCGGTTTTCCGCGAAAAAAACTATTGCTCTGTGCTGTTCGGCGGCGGTATTGTTTTCCTTTGCGGCGGCAAGCGCAGTTACGGTTTGGGACGTTTCTCCCAATACTGTGGGTATGCCGATCCTGGCAATATCATTTTTTCTTTACCGCCAAACGGTAAGGCTTGATTTCCCCCGCGCGCTTGCGATATACGTGGGAGTCTGCGCTATAGAGACGTTCCCGGTACAGTTCGGGAATATCGCCGATATGTATTTCAATTCCGATACAGAGATCATGACCTTGCAGGGCTGCGCAGTTCTGCTGGGCAGCTCCTGCCTTATGCTTGCGGCGTTTGTTCTTCCCGCGCGGGAGAGATTCTCCAAGGCGGTGGACGAGCTTGATATGCCGAAGCTCTGGTATTCGACCACTGTTATCTCGGTAACGTTTCTGGTTTTCAATATACTGGCAGTTCCCGCGTCTTATGATGTTGTACGCGGCAGCAGACTGAGATTTTTATTCCCTATGTTCGAGATAGGCGCCTTAGCCGTGCTTATAACGATTTATGTATTGTTTTACGGCATAGTAATGAGTATCGCGGAGCGAGTAAAGCTGGAAAACCGTTCACGTCAGCTTGAAATGCAGGCGAGCCGCTTCCGCGAGCTTCAGGAATACATGAAGCAGACCGAGCGGCTGAGACATGATTTCAAGCATTCCGTACACATTCTTGCCCGCCTTGCGGAAAACGGAGACCTTGACGGCGTTCGTACGCACCTTGACGAGTACGAACAGAGTCTTAACGAACACGCTTACGTAAGTTACTGCGCAAATTCTGCGTTAAACGCACTGTTCGGATATTACCGTAACATTGCGGAATCGTCGGGAATAAAAACCGATTGGCGGATAGAGCTTCCCGAACCGCTTACGGTATCTGAGCTTGACATGGCGGCTCTGTTCGGGAATATTATGGAAAACGCCATTTATGCTTGCACCTCCCTGCCGGAGGGACAGCGTTACTTTAGTCTTGTCTCGGAGATACGGCATGGTAACAGTCTTTATATTGTTTCCACAAACAGCTTTGACGGAAAAGTGCTGAAAAACAGGGACGGAAGTTACCGTTCCTCAAAGCACGGCGGACAGGGCACGGGACTTTCCTCGATCGCCGCCGCAGCCGAGAAATACGGCGGTTCGTCCCGTTTTTACAACAGCGATAAAGAATTTTATACGGACGTGGTTTTAAAGGTTTAACATTCTGACGAAAATATTTTCTGCGGAGCTTTGAAACAGTTTGTTCTGTATCTTATTTTCCGCAGATGTGAAACCATTGACAGTCTCCGCAAATTTGAGACAGCTTTCCCGCCGCGATTATCCGTTCCCGTGCTGACTTTTTCAGCTCCGACCATACCGCCGTATTTCCCTCGTAAACACCCAGCAGCTCCAGTACTGCAAGGTCGTATCGGCGTACCTTTTCCTGCGAATCGCATATACCGTCCTTATTATGGGGACAACCGCGGCAGATAACGTCGGCGCCGGCAGTGAGCGTTACCTCCGGGTCGCCGGAATTCAGCATTGAAATCACTTCGGACATATTCACCGAAAAGTCATCGCTGTAACCGTACCCCTTAAAAAATTCCGTGCACAGCAGATGATGTGCACGGAGCTGAACTGCCCGTTCAGGCAGGCTGTTTTTTGATTCCCGCATATTTTGAGACCCTCCCTGAAATAAATACCGCAAGAGCGGCTTTGACCGCGTCGGGAACAATAAACGGCAGTACGCACCATTTCAATGCCGTAAAAAAGTCCACCGCTTCGGTGTTTTTTGTGTAGACCAACATAAACCAGAGCGTACCGAAAGCGTAGAGCACAAGCAGCCCCGCAGCCATTGAAGCTATAACTACAGGCAGACTTTTTCCGAAAATCTTTTCGGCAGCCCAGTAGATAAGCGCCATGGGAACAAAGCCGATTATGTACCCCCCTGTCGCGCCGAGGACTATGCCAAATCCTCCGGTAAATTCGGCAAACACCGGAATGCCAAGCGTTCCGAGTATAACGTACAAAGCTATGGAAATTGTCCCCCGCTTTCCGCCGAGAATACCGAGAGTGCAGAAGACCGCAAAGGTCTGCATTGTGAACGGCACCGTCATTGGCACGCTTATCTGTGAACATACGGCGATTATTGCCGTGAATAGCGCGCATAAAGTCATGTCGCGCACAGTAAAGTTTTTCATAGTTTTATTCCTTTCGGGAGTAAAATTTTCAGAGGCAGCAGAAGCAGCATAGACAGCAAAAGTCAAGACCCTTGCCTCCGGAAAATATTATACCATATATTTTTAGGATTGTCAACAATTATTTTTGCGTTGGTTGACAATTACGCGTAAAAAACGGATACCGCTTCTGTACGGTATCCGTTCTCGTTTTCTATGCTGCCTGCGGAGAATTAACCGCGTTACCGCATTAGCACGGAATAATTCTGAACGCCTTTGCTCCGTGGCTTTCGATATTTACGGAGAGCGTCCCGTCCGCTTCAAAGCTTTCGCCGCTCCATAATTCGCACGCCTTGACCTTGCCGTAAAGCTCCAGATCGGTCAGCGGGATATCGACAGTTCCGTCGGTATCTCCCGCGTTAAAGACCGCGGTATAGAGTCCTCCCTCACAGTCGGCTGCTGTCCAGAGGATAAACTCGTTTCCGTTTACGGTTTTCCTCCACACCTGATGAGAGTGGCGCGCATTGCTGTGCATTTTCAGCACGTCTTCGTTGGTGAGCAGCTTCATAGTGAAATCGTCAAAACCTGTCATTTCGCCGCCTATCATAAGAGGCGAACGGAAAATGCTCCAGAGTGTCAGCATTGTCACCTGTTCGTTTTCGGTAAATTTGGTACTGTTTTCCTTGCCGTAATCCTGCAAAATAGGTCCGACAGGAAGCATATCCGCGTCGGGAAAATGTCCCGCGCCAGTGTGGGTGCACCACTTCTCCGCACGCTCGAACATATTATAGAGAAGCTCCCACTTGTCCCAGAAATCGTCGGTAATACGCCACATATTGGAGGTCTGTTTGTAAAGCTCCGCCTTTTCCAGAAGCGCGGGTCCGGGCGAAAGGCTGAGTATCATTTCCCGCCCGCAGCCTTTCAGGGACTCGCTCAGCATTACAAGCTCGGTCTCCTCGTGAGGCATTTCGCGGCAGATGTCGTCCACCTTGATAAAGTCCACACCCCATGAAGCGTAAAGCTCGAACAGGCTGTCATAGTACTCCTTTGCACCCTCTTTTGCAGGGTCAACGCCGTACATATCGGTATTCCACTGGCATATGCTGCTTGTTTTTGCGATCTGACGGGCGGTCTTATCGGTACCCTTTATGGAGGTATTTTTGTGTACCGCCTGTCTTGGTATACCCCTCATAATGTGTATGCCGAACTTTAGTCCGAGAGAGTGAACGTACTCCGCAAGCGGCGCAAAACCCTTTCCTCCCACAGCCGAGGGAAAGCGTTTTTCCGCAGGGATAAGCCGTGAAAATTCGTCCATGCACAGGTCTGCAAAGGGTTCATACTCGTGACTGGAGGCATTCGGCGCGCTCCACTGAATATCCACCACAATGTACTCCCAGCCGTACTGCTTCAAATGCTTTGCCATGAAGTCCGCGTTTTTGCGCACAGTCTCCTCGTCAACAGCCGCGCCGTAGCAGTCCCAGCTGTTCCACCCCATGGGGGCTTTTGATAGATTCATAATATCATTCCTTTCAGTATAATTTCCAATAATTATTCCTGTGTGTAGTTTATTTCAAAGTTTGTAAACTCGGCAGAAATATCGCCAACGGCGTAAAGTCCGATAACGACGCCTGTAAAGCCTCCCGCGACCTCGCTTGACAGATATTTCGTACTGCCGCAGCCGAGATATTCCTCCTTGCCGCTTTGGGAAACGTAAAAATTGTACTGAAAATTATCGGCGCGGATAATTATTTTTGCCTTTCCGGAAGTCAGCGGGACGGCTGTCTGCTCATGCTTTATTCCGCCGATATTCAGTTTAAGTACAGCTTCATATCCCGAACCGATTTTACGGACTGCAATGTCGTAATGCTCAAGCTCCGTCATATAGACCGTCACGCCGCCGCAGCCGTTTTCGCCGCTCAGGGAAATATCCGTCCCCAGATCAAAGCGGAAATCCCTCTGACGGATACCCACAAACGTGGGAGAATCAACCTCGTCCAGAGTAATATCCGTACCCCGCAGCACAGCCTTGCCGTCGGTGAGCGTATAGTTTTCCTCATGAGGGTGGCGCAGGAAACACCAGTCTAACGTCCAGTCGGTATTTTCAAATGTGTACTGATTTTTCTCGGTCTGCTCAAAATCTCCCGCTATCTCATAGGTATCGTCGGTGGTACCGTCCGAACCGGCGGTAAACCAGCCGTCCCCGCCGAACTTGACAGGAGTGAGAAAAACCTCTCTGCCCAAATGGTGATAAGGCATCCACATATGGGACTGGCGAAAACCGAGCGAGACTATGTGCCACTCTCCGTTCGAGTCCTGAACAAGATCGCCGTGACCTATCCCCTGAATAATGCAGGGAGCTTTGTTTCTGTTGGTGAGCACCGGATTCGCAGGGTAATTCTCAAACGTCCCCCATGGCGAATCGGAGCGGGCGTAGGTTATCATGTGACCGTACTCCGTGCCGCCCTCGGCAGCCATAAGGTAGTAGTAATTTCCGATCTTATACATATGAGGACTTTCAAGAAAACGTCCTCCGCTGCCCTTCCAGATACACTTTGCATGGGACAGCTTTTCTCCCGTTTCAATATTTATTTCGCACTGAACAACGCCGCCCTCGCCGTAATCGTCGGTACCGTTGCTGAGAAAGTACACCTTGTCCCCGTCGAACAGCAGGGAGGGGTCTATGCCGTCCCTGTCCACCTCCACGGGCTCGGACCATTCGCCGTAAATGTCGTCCGTCCAGACATAGAAATTTTTATGGGTGGTGTCGTTGGTGGTCACCATATAGAACCTGCCGTTATTGTACCTGATCGTTGGAGCGAAAACGCCTCCCGAACTGTTTATTTTTTCAAGAGCAACCTGGGACTTTCTCGTAAGCGCATGACCTATCTGCTTCCAGTTAACAAGATCGACGCTCTCGAAAACGGGCACTCCGGGAAAGTACTGAAACGAACTGCACACCATATAGTACCTGCCGTTTGCGCCGCTCGAATCACAAGCGAAGCATACGCTTGGGTCGGGGTAAAAGCCTTTGAGCACAGGGTTTTTGTACCGCATAATAATTCTCCTTTCAGACGATTTGGATTTTCGGATATTACTGTAATCTATTTTATCACTTTACCTTTATTGTTCAATGATATATCATATTTTTATACTAACAAATCCTATCATTTGCAGTAGGCTCGCGCGCCGCGCCGGCTCTTTTGTTTTCCGTATATCCGGCAATATCGGTACATTTTCTTTCACACTATTCTCCGAACGCTATTTCTTTAAGCTCCGCGTTCCTGCCGGTAAATTTCAGGAACAAAGGCTTTGCGCCCGTACCCATATCAAGGGATACCGAAAACCTTGTCCAGTCCTTTGCAGGCGATATTTCAAGAACTGCCTTGGGTGCGCCGTTCAGTTCGTCGGATATCTCAAACTTTCCGCCGCTTTCGGAACGAACTGTTACCGAAAAGCTTACCCCGCCCTTAAAGTCAAAATATTTGTAGCCGATAACGGTATTATCACAAATCTCGCCGATAAATCTGTCCTCGTCCTTGTGAGTACAGTTGGGAAAGCTGTCGGTGTAGATTTTGTTCGAGCCGTGGGGCATATGTCCGTTTGTAATGTTGCAGGCGATCACCGCAGGGTATGTTCCCTCGGCTTTCAGCGCGCCGCCGTTAAGTCCGCAGGAGGTAATTTCCACCTGTTTGATACTGCCGTCAGATTCGATTGTTATCCTTTCGGCGCAGGCCTGTCTGCTGTAGTCGGACTTATGGGTCAGCCTGTGGTAGAAAACGTACCACTGACCGTTTATATTCTCAATGCTGCCGTGGGTAGTGCCGGTCATGTTTAGTCTGTCCTCGTCCTTTCTGCCGTTTATGCCCACGTCGCCGTTTGACACGATCGTGCCGCCGAAACGGAAGTCCCTGTCGGGAAAATCGCTTACCGCATAGCAAAGCTCGTGGTTCTTCTGAGAGGAGTAAATAAAGTAGTACTTCTCCCCTGCCTTGCGTATGGAGCTTGCCTCAAAGAACGGGTGCTCCTCAAAATCAGTACCCTTTACCTTGTAGGGAATGATATGCCGCGGCTCGTCCTTAACGGTGAGCATATCGTCCTCAAGAGTAAGCGCCGCTGCGCCCATAACGCTGTCTTTTTCCGCGTACTCAAGTATCTCCTCGCGGCTCTTGCCGAACATATTCATTTCGGAACTGATAAGCTCCTCGTTGGGGAAATCCTCACGCTCCTCGAAATCGTACTGGGTACCGTAATAAACGCGGATAACGCCGTTGTCGTTGATAACTCCAGGGTCAAAGCAGACGTATTTTTTCATGGGAGTACCGTCCTTGTAGCGGACACAGCCAAGATATTCGTACTGACCCGCAGGGGTATCGCACACCGCGACGCTTATGGGTCCGAAGTAGCCTCCGTTTCCGTCCCTGCCTGACATACAATAGTAGAGGTAGTATTTTCCGTCATTGCCGCGTACAACGTCGGGAGCGTACATGAACTTTCTGTCACTGCGGCTGTAGTCGGGGTCTTGCTCCGCACGGTAGGTAACGCCCTCCAGCCTCCAGTCCGACAGGTCGTCAACAGGCGCGGAGTACACCGTGTAGTCCAGCATACAGAACGTCTCGCCGCCCTCCTTGTCGTGAGAGCCGTAAAGATAAACTCTGTCCCCGAAAACGTGGGGCTCTCCGTCGGGGATACATTCGTTTAACGGAAGAAACGGGTTAAAAACTTGCTTTTTCATCTTGGAACATTCCTTTCTTAATGTATAGTAAATTTTATTTTAAACGGTTTATCAGAACGGCACAAACATTAGTGCAATGCCGCCTATAAACATACTTATATCGTTCGCGGTAAAAGTCCACAAAAGCGTCCAGCCCGCCTTTTTTTCTTTGACTGCTATTGGCAGCGTGCCCATTTCAAAAAGAAATACAATGAATTCCATACCGATATATGTCAGCATAGTGTAGCTGCCGAAGATGTCAAGACTGCCGCCGTTTATCACAAAATTAACAAATGTCTGAGTAATGAGATTTACTGTTATAAAAGCGATATAGCTCCGTTTTTTGCGGTAGCCGACCAGATAATAAAATCCGCATTCGATCACAAGCGTGAACATCACCCGCAGCAGCATATAAAACGGAGCGCGCAGGGACGAAACGTTTTCGGTGAGTGTCTCGTCGTTGAAGTCCAGCGTATATATGCTTTTGAAACTGCCGCCGGAGGATTCTTCGGGCAGAGTAATATCGAAACTTTTTTTCGACGACCGCGCTGTAAGCTTTATTCCTGTATGAGGCTTGAACTCATTCGTGCTATAATCATGAAATCCGATGTAGTCATTGCCATACAAAAACCAGCATTTTTCCCACAGCCGAAGACTTTTATCAACGGTATATGTACTGCCGTCGCTGTATGTAAAAACCAGTTCAGTATCGGCGGGCGCGTTTACCGACCATATCACAAGAGACGGCGGTTCCGCGGAATTAGCGTACACTCTAATGAGCGCAAAAAAAGCAATAAACATGAATACTGCCGCAAACGCCGTAATCTTTTTACGTACAGTCATGTTTTGTCTCCTTTCGGTATGTTATGATCCGGACATTATCTCTCTGTTTTCTCGTTGAAGTTATTGTACAGATTATACCATACTTTTCCGCGGATTTCAAATCTTTTTTGCGCGTTTTTCGCAAACATTTCATCTGCTGGCATGTTATTTGATGTTGTCCGGGAGCTGTTTATATGTACCGAAACAGGCGCAGCCGGAACAGTAACATTAACCGTAAACACCGGCATGATCACGAACTTCCGATAAAAGCACAGAACCCGAAAGAGCCGTCGGAAACGGAAAAAACGCAGGGAAAATTGTTGTGCTTTTTTACAAAAACCTCTTGACGGTAAATCGTTTACAATGTATAATATAGATATAATAAATGTATATATTTTCAGCCGCAAGGCTTAAAATAATTGTCAAGGAGGAAACTAAAATGAGCGAATTTTTCAAGAACATCGGCAAGATCCCCTTTGAGGGCAAGAACAGCACAAACCCGCTGGCATTCAAGTACTACAACCCCGACGAGGTAGTGGCCGGCAAAACCATGCGCGAGCAGCTCAAATTTGCCCTTTCATGGTGGCATACAATGGGCGGCGACGGAACTGATATGTTCGGCTGCGGTACTGCCGACAAAACATGGGGCGAGTCCGACTCCGCTGCAAGATCAAAGGCTAAGGTGGACGCTGCTTTCGAGATAATGGATAAGCTTTCCATTGATTATTTCTGCTTCCACGACCGCGACCTTTCTCCCGAATACGGCACTCTTGCGGAGACAAACGCAAAGCTTGACGAGATCACAGATTACATAGCGGAAAAAATGAAAGCCAATCCCTCAATTAAGCTCCTTTGGGGTACTGCTAAGTGCTTCGACCACCCACGTTATATGCACGGCGCGGGAACTTCTCCCTCCGCGGACGTTTTCGCGTACGCTGCCGCACAGATCAAAAAGGCTGTTGAGGCTACCGTAAAGCTTGGCGGAAACGGCTACGTATTCTGGGGCGGACGCGAGGGATACGAAACTCTGCTCAATACCAATATGGGTCTGGAGCTTGACAATATGGCTCGTCTTATGAGAATGACCGTTGATTATGCTCGTTCTATCGGCTACAAGGGCGATTTCTACATCGAACCCAAGCCCAAGGAGCCTACAAAGCACCAGTACGATTTCGATACGGCGACGGTTCTCGGATTCCTCCGCAAGTACGGTCTTGAAAAGGATTTCAAAATGAACATCGAGGCTAACCACGCTACACTTGCTCAGCACACATTCCAGCACGAGCTGAGAGTTGCAAGGGATAACGGCGTGTTCGGTTCTATCGACGCAAATCAGGGCGATATGCTTCTCGGCTGGGATACCGATCAGTTCCCCACCAATGTTTACGACGCGGCTCTTTGTATGTACGAGGTACTTAAGGCGGGAGGTTTCACAAACGGCGGTCTGAACTTCGACTCAAAGGCAAGAAGAGGCTCTTACACTCCAGAGGATATTTTCCACAGCTACATTGCGGGTATGGATACATTTGCTCTGGGACTTAAAATTGCCGACAAGATCATCACCGACGGCAGAATTGACAAGTTCGTTGACGACCGCTACGCTTCCTGGACTAAGGGTATTGGCGCGGACATCATCAGCGGCAAGGCTACTCTTGCAGACCTTGAGAAGTACGCTCTTGAAAAGGGCGAGGTTACGGATTCCCTCACAAGCGGCAGACAGGAAATGCTAGAGTCAATTCTCAACAATATTATGTTTAATCTTTGATTGAGTACTATAAGGGCGCACATTGTGCGCCCTTATATAAAAAGGAGGCTACATATGTACTGTAGCAAATGCGGAAAAGAGCTTCTTGACGAGGCAGTAATATGTCCGAACTGCGGGTGTCCCACACAGAATTACAAAAATGCCGTCGAAGACAAGACCAGCATATGGCTGTGTCTGCTGTCTGTGGTAATACCTGTCGCGGGGGTAGTGTTGGGCATAGTTTATCTTTGCGGCGGCAAAAAGGCTTCGGGTAAAAATTATCTGCTGTGCGCTGTCGCTTCGCGGCTGTTATTTATTTTGTTTGCGATTATTATTGGCAGTATTGCTCACGGTGTGTAATCATACGAATAATGAATTTATTTTTATTGACGGTACGTGAAAAACATGGTACAATATGCCCCGACCCGACAGCCTTGTCAAGACAGCATTTATTAACATAAAACAAGACAGAAGCAAAAATATTCTTTCCTCTGTCCGATAGAAAGGAAGATTTTTATGCATTATGTAATTGGAATTGACATTAGTTCTAAGCTTAAAGACAAGATCGGGCGGCTCAAAGCGTAATATACCATTGAGGGCTTGCACATAAACGAAAGCGGATACCGCGCGATTTATGACGATATTATGAAATATGTGAAAGAGGCGGTTTCATGAGCTGGGATTCAAAGCAGTATCTGAAATTCAAAAAGGAACACAATCAATACATAATACATCAATTGATTTGACCAACAGACATATTCATTTGTATTTTTAGGAGGTTTTAGTATTCAGCACAAAGTAAAACTGACCGTGATCGACAAAAAGCTTTACCCCGAATTGCAGGAGCGGTACTGCACCGACCCGAACGCGGGAAGCTGTCCCTGTTACAATGTGGGAGACGAATTTATTTTTTACCGCAATGACGAAAGAGACGATTTTTGGCACATGGGTCTGAACACCTTGGTCAAGACAAACGCAGACCCCGACACTATTGCGGGAGGTCCGAAGCTGCCTCACTGTTCGGAACTGTGGGACGCGATCTCCCGTTACATATACGCGGGACTTCAAGGCGGCTCTATCATGAACGGCTGGATGAAAGAGGAAAATACAATGATAGCCTGCTGCTCCGACGGAACAAGACCCGTCATATTCAAAATCGAAAGAATAGACGAGGAGGATCAAACGTGAACGACAAGGAAATGAAAGTTGAAAAATTCCGTGAAGCGAACAGATCGGCAAAAGCCGGGCAGGTGGTTTTTGCGGGTTCGTCCCTTATGGAGATGTTTCCCATTAACAAGCTTTTGGAGGAGCGCGGAGACGAAACGATAATTTACAACAGGGGCATAGGCGGCTTTGTTTCCCGCGAACTTCTGAAGGTTCTGGACATTTGCGTTATTGACTTGAATCCCTCGGCGCTTTTTATCAATATCGGCACAAACGACCTTAGCGATCCTTCTATTCCGATATCCGAACTTATGAAAAATTATGACGAAATCATTTCGCGGATAGAAGCTGCTGTACCTAATATAAAAATATATCTTATGGCGTACTATCCTGTGAATTACGAAGCTGCCGCCGAGGATATGAAAGAGTGTCTTAGAGTTCGGAACAATGAGAAAATAACAGCCGCAAACTCGGAAGTTAAGAAGCTTGCCGAAAAGCATGGACAGCGGTACATTGACATTAGTTCCAAGCTTAAAGACGAGGTCGGACGGCTCAAAGCGGAATATACCATTGAGGGCTTGCACATAAACGAAAGCGGATACCGCGCGATTTATGACGATATTATGAAATATGTGAAAGAGGCGATTTCATGAGCTGGGATTCAAAGCAGTATCTGAAATTTCAAAGGGAACGCACTCAGCC
Organism: uncultured Clostridia bacterium; assembly: GCA_947089135.1. GTDB lineage: Bacteria > Bacillota > Clostridia > Oscillospirales > Ruminococcaceae > RGIG8773. The sequence goes on along the minus strand of CAMUJF010000004.1, from coordinate 80,572 downwards.
CTCCATTGATCTGGCGGACAGACTTACGACGCAGTCCCCTGCCGCTATTATCGACGTCGGCTGCGGTCCGGGGAACAGCACCGCTGTTCTGAAAAAGCGTTATCCCAACGCCGCTGTGATCGGCGCGGACAATTCCGAAAATATGGTGACGGCGGCAAAGGAAAAATATCCCGACATTGAGTTTATCCTCTGCGACGCGTCCAAGGACTTAAGTAAGCTGAACGGAAAATTTGACATTGTATTTTCCAATGCCTGCATACAATGGGTACCCGACCACCCTAAGCTTTTGCGGGAAATGATGTCTCTGCTGAACGAGGGCGGCGAGCTTGCGGTGCAGATACCGAAAAATCAGGACGAGCCGATACACAAAATTATCGGGGAAGTTTCGTCCTCGGAAAAGTGGCGGGACAAGTTCAATTCTCCGCGTATTTTCTACACGCTTTCCTCCGAGGAATATTATGATATTCTTGCCGAAATTTCCTCGGACTTTGAGATGTGGCAGACCACATATTTTCACAGAATGAAGTCCTATGGGGACATTATGGAGTGGTACAAAAGCACGGGACTGCGACCGTATCTGGAGTCACTGTCCGATACAGATTCAAAAGAATTTGAAAAGGATATTTTTGCAGAGGTTGAAAAGGCGTACCCCAAACAGACAAACGGGGAGATTATTTTCAGATTTCCGAGGTTATTTTTTAAGGCGATAAACTGACATTTACGGAGGTAATATTGATGATAGGAGATATTGTTACGGTAACTGTTGACAGACCCCTCGGCAGCTATCACCCTGAGCATAAGGATATGTACTACCCTATCAACTACGGCTATATTGAGGGAATTATCGCCCCCGACGGCGAGGAACAGGACGCTTACATATTGGGTGTAAATGAAGCTGTTGAAAGCTTTACGGGGAAAATTATTGCCGTAATTCACAGGTTTGACGATGTAGAGGAAAAATGGGTGGTCTGTCCCGAAAATTTGTATTTCAGCAAAGAGGAAATAACGGAACGGGTGAAATTTCAAGAGCAATATTATCATTCGGAAATAATAATGTAAATTTTGATTAGCTGCGGCAGACAAGTACCGCAACAGGAAAATTATTTTTGGGGGCAATCAAATAAAAAGGAGCAATTTTATGAATGATCTTGAAAAAATAAGTCATGAAACAATGGTGTTTATGCGGGGAAAATACAGACTTGATGAAATCGGCGACGGAAAAGACGAACTGAAATTCAAGCAAGGTCAGAAGACCATTCTCACGGTGTATACACATGAGGACAAATTTACTTTTTTAATTATCTTTGGGCGAAAAGAACGCGAGGTATTTGAAGCGCAAATGGACAGCTTTTCGGACTATATACGTGATTATTATAACAATTCCAAAACTTATCATGACGGGAAATGGATGTTTATTGACGTAACAACCGCGGAACAGCTTGACGAGGTTAAAAGGCTGATAGAAATTAAGAAAAAACCTAACCGCAAGCCGTTTCCGAAAGAAAATGCCCTTTATTCAAAATGCGGTCAGCGCTGCGACCTGTGCGTTCATTATGTCGGCACGACAGACGAACAGCGGTCTGTAATGATCCCCTGTCTTATCAAAATGTGGGGTACCGACGATTGGAGTATGCGGTGCAATGGGTGTTACAGTGAAAATTGTTACTGCAAAGACGACCCTTGCAACGCTAAAAAATGCGCTGTTGAAAAAAGCATATCGGAATGTAAGGAGTGCGGCGAATTTCCGTGTATAAAAGCTACATCGGCGGACTGCCGTTCAATGATACATACAGAGGTTCACTATGCAGATGAAATTACTTGGGGAATACTTCCTTATGTTCCATGGCAGTATGAAAAATAATATTTAAAGCATATTTTTACAATTTATGAAGACGTTATGATTTGGATGGCAAGTAAAATGCTCTGACGGCAGATAAAAACTAAATTTCTATCCTCTGTCTGTATTATTTGAAATGTTGGAAAGATAAATCGGAATTTACAGGAGAATTATTATGGATACAGAAATGAGAATGATACCGGATTTGGATAACATAATATGCAATGTTCTTAAAGAGCATTTTGATGTAAAGAGCTTTGATAAAGGACATTATTGGTTTACTCCTTGGGAAAATCATTGCCGTAAGGTTTTTAATCTATATCCACTGAAAGGTTCTTTATATCCCTTATATTGGGGATACAATTTTGATTTTATTCCGTGGGAGAAATGCTTTTTAGGAGTTAATTTTAAACCTTGGAATATATCAGGCAGGCTTGTATATCACCGCACTGAAAAATCAGTCCAAATAGATCATGGTGGATCCCCTTTTCCATATATCGGATACAACTTTTGGAGTCCAAGTGTACACAGTTATGAAGAACATCTTGCTTTCAGAAAAAAATATTTTGTTAAGGCATACGGCATTGATTCACCTGAGAATATAGAACAGATCAGAGCTGTTGTCAGAAGAAATATTCCTTTTATGCTTGACTGGTTTGACCGAATCAAAACGCCTGAAGATATAATAACAGAGCTGACAAAAAACATCAATGAAAGTGAAAATGAACATTGCTTTCCGTATTCTTCATACTGGGTTCGGGGATTTCTAAAAGCAAAGCTGCATGATTTGAAAGGCGCTATGTACGACCTAGCTTATGTTTATAAAAGATTTGATCCTCCAATAGATATTCCTGAGAAAGTTATTAAAAAGATTTATGAAATTGATAAATTCTGATTTATTTCAGTAAAATAACGGCGTGATGACACGAACAGCAATTAAAATTTACATATAATTTTTTAATATAAAAAGGAGAGATTTTTATGCGTTATGTAATCGGAATCGACATCGGCACAAGCGGTACAAAAACCGTGCTTTTCGACGAGGCGGGAAAAGTAATTGCCTCAGCGACAGTGGAGTACCCCATGTATCAGCCCCAAAACGGCTATGCGGAGCAAGACCCTGCGGACTGGTACAATGCGGCGGTTTCCACCATTAAAACGGTAATCGAAAAAAGCGGCGTTAAAAACACGGACATCGTCGGTATCGGTCTTTCGGGCCAGATGCACGGTCTTGTTATGCTGGACGAAAACGGCGAGGTAATTCGCCGCTCCATAATCTGGTGCGACCAGCGTACCGCCAAAGAAGTTGACGAAATGAACGAAAAGCTCGGCAGGGAAAAGCTTATTGAAATTACAGCAAACCCCGCTCTCACGGGCTGGACTGCCGCTAAAATTCTGTGGGTGAAAAATAACGAGCCCGAAAATTACGCGCGGTGCAGACATATCCTCCTGCCTAAGGATTACATCAGATATATGCTTACGGGCGAGTTCGCCACGGAGGTTTCCGACGCTTCTGGTATGCAGCTTCTGGACGTTCCCAACCGCTGCTGGAGCAAGGAGGTCTGCGATGCACTGGGTATTGATATGTCCCTGCTTGCAAAGGTTTACGAGTCCTGCGAGGTAACCGGCAAGGTGACAAGAGCTGCTGCCGGTCTTACGGGACTTGCAGAGGGTACCGTCGTTGTAGGCGGCGCGGGAGACAACGCGGCTGCGGCTGTAGGCACAGGCGTAGTTGCCGACGGAAAGGCTTTCACCACCATAGGTACCTCCGGAGTTGTTTTTGCTCACACCTCAAAGGTCTCTATAGACCCTAAAGGCAGGGTACATACCTGCTGCGCCGCCGTACCCGGCTGCTGGCACATTATGGGCGTTACACAGGGCGCGGGGCTGTCCCTAAAGTGGTTCAGGGACAACTTCTGTCAGGCTGAAAAGGACACCGCAAAGCTTATGGGCGTGGACGAATACTACCTTATGGACAAGGAGGCGGAGACCGTCCCCATAGGTGCTAACAGGCTGCTGTACCTCCCCTACCTCATGGGCGAGCGCACTCCTCATCTTGACCCCAACGCGAGAGGTATGTTCTTCGGACTTTCTGCTATCCACACGAAAAAGGAAATGCTCCGAGCGGTAATGGAGGGCGTTGCTTATTCGCTCCGGGACTGCGTTGAGATATGCCGCGAAATGAACATTAACGTTTCGGACATGATGGCTTGCGGCGGCGGCGGAACTTCTCCCCTGTGGCGGCAGATGCTTGCGGATTTGTACAACTGTCCCGTAAAGACGGCTTCCTCAAAGGAGGGACCCGCGCTGGGTGTGGCTATTCTTGCGCTTGTGGGAGCGGGAGTTTACAAGACCGTCCCCGAGGCCTGCGAAAAAATCGTGGGCGTGGACAAAGTCCAGCAGCCTGTGGTGGAGAACGTTCCCGTGTACGAAAAATATTTCAGGCTTTATGACGAAATTTATCCTGCTGTTAAGGAAAAATGCGCTAAGCTTGCGGCTCTGTAATTTTAAAAAAGTCGGTATCGTTGAATGATACCGACTTTTATTCTTGCAGCAAGCCCTGCAAATACGCCTGCAATTTAGCTTTCTGTATCGTATCAAGCCGTTTGAAGCCAAACAGTACGTCCTTTTCCTCTTTGGAAAGTTCCGATACAGGTACGGATATTTTATCGTCGCTCAGTTCAAGAAGATAATCCGAAGATACGCAGAAATATTCGGCAATACGTCTTATCATGTCAATGTCGGGTTCAGACGTACCAAGTTCATATTTGCTTATCATTGCTTGCGTAACGTTCAGCTCGACGGCAAGCCGTTGTTGGCTCATATTTCGTGTATCGCGCAATTCTTTTATCCGTTTCATTTTATCACCGACTCTTGAATTTATCCGCAATATTTATCAGCAATTCAATATCTCCGTCGTTTAGGTTTCCGACTGCGCTAAGCAATTCTTGAACTAGAGCGGGATTATCAATATTATTGTCAAAAAAATCCTTCGGAGTAATTCCAAAATAATCACAGATAGAAATAAATTCATTCATGGACGGCAGCGCTCTGCCCGAAGTAATGCCCTGAATATAGCTTTTGCTGTGACCGAGTTCTAAACTCATTTGATATTCTGAAACATCTTTCGCAATTCTTAACTGTGTAATTCTGTTTCTGATAAATTCAGCGTAATCCATAATATACCACCACAATAATTAATAATATTATTGTATTACAAATTTAAAAGGTATATTACAGATTATTTCATGAATATTAATTGAATTATACCGATATAATAAGTTATAATAAAAATAACAGCTACATCAATGAGTAAGGACGTGAAATATTGACTTTTCGGAGTAAAACGCTTGCTGTATTTTTATTGTGCATAATTGTATCAGCGTGTCTTACAGACTGCAAAAACGAACGCCAAAATACCAGCAGTACCGATAACATAAGCTATACAACAGTCACAACATCGCTGACATATTCCGAAAAAATCGAAAATGTATATATAGTCAATACCAACACCGGAAAGTTTCACCGTCCCGGCTGCCCAAGCGTTGAACAAATGAGTGAGCATAACAAACGAAAATTTGTCGGCAGCAGTGACGACCTTGTTTCAGACGGTTATGAACCATGCAAAAGATGCGAACCGTAACCATGCCTGATATTTCCCCAAATCATCAAGAAAAAATTTTTCGATATGGTATAATAAAGATACAGTAACGTTACTATTTTAAGGTGATCGAATGAATAAATTTGAAATACTGTCCGAAGCTCTTGACTTTATTGAGGAAAATCTCACCTCGGAAATCACGCCCGAAATGTGCGCCGACAGGTGCCGCTACTCCCTTTCAAATCTGCAAAAAATGTTCCGCTGTACCTTTCATATCGGTATCGGCGACTACATCTCCCGCCGCAGGCTGACCAATGCGGCGCGGGAGCTTATTGAAACGGACTGCACCGTCCTCGACATTGCGCTGAAGTACGGCTACAATTCTCACGAAGTATTTACGCGCGCGTTTATCCGCCTGTGGAACGTAAGTCCCGCAAAATTCAGGCGGGAACGGAAATTTTCAGGGATATTCCCCAAGCTGACAAAGCCCAGGACGGTTACCGATGAAAGGGGAAATATTATTATGACTTCCGGTAAAAGATTTGACGTTTCTCATCTGTACGATTTCATCAAGGAACGCTGCGGCAAGTACACCATATGTTTTGACATGGTGGAATTGATGTACATCAACAACACCTACGGACACCCTGCCGGGGATATTGCTATTGCTGAGTGCCTGCGCCGTATCGACGAAGCCGCGGGAGAGGATATGCTGCTAATACGCATAGGCGGCGACGAGTTTGCGCTGATAACAAATTTTGCCGATATTGAGCAGGCAAAAGCTGCTGCGGAAAAAATCCTCGCCCTGAACGGAAACACCGTTACATCGGGGGACAGCGTTTTTCCCGTATCAATGCGCGTGGGGTACGCGCTTATTCCCGAAAAGGGAAATATCCGCTACAACGAGCTTTTTGACAGTTTTATAATTGCGGGTCGCGCGGCGGAAACTTAAAAAGCGAAGTGTTCAGGCAGGTCAGTACAGGTTTAGGAGGAAGCAATTATGTGGAACGACTTATCAAAAGCTTGGCAGACCGCTTTTGCGGCAGGTTGGGAATCATTTAAAAACGGTTCCGTTCCCATCGGCGCTGTTATATGCGATGAAAACGGGAAAATAATCTGCACAGGCAGAAATAGAGTAAATGAAATTACAAACGGCAACAGCAAGATCGCGCATGCAGAAACCGATTGCTTATTGCAGCTTGATACACGCAAATATCCTGATTTGAAGAGCTATACCCTATATGCCTGCATGGAGCCTTGTCCAATGTGCATGGGAACCATTGTAATGAGCAATTTCAGAAAATTGCGCATAGCTGCAAAGGACGGTTACTGCGGCGCAGTTCATTATTGTGAGGACGACAGCTATATCAGGTCTAAAAATATCGAAACGGTTTTTGAGCTCGGAGACCTACAGCTTGTACAGCTTACAATGCAGACCTATTTTGAGTTAAAAAAGAACTACGGCGCAGCTAATTCGATAATTGATTGCTTTGCAGCTGATTGTCCCCGTGCAGTGAATATTGCAAAGGTTCTGTATGCCGACAGAATACTTGATACATATGCGGAAAACAACACCGATTTCGGAGAGATTTTCGACAGCATTATAATGCTAATCTCCCATCAAACTATAGACAAAAGTCTATAGTTTGAAAGAGAAATAGTATAATCGCCGGTCGTGCGGCGGAAAGATAACAAAAAAGCGGAGCATTCCTGTGGGGACGCTCCGCTTTTCAGTTCCGCGGCAGGGACGGCTTTACACCGATAGTCTCCGTCCTGCTTTCCTTTTTCGCAAACTCGTTTTCCGAAAACTCCGTCATATGTCCCCGGTACCGCTTTGGCATCATTGTCATACGGCAGCGCGGATTGTGCCGCTCCTTAATGGCAATAGTGTCATAAAAACCTTTCCAAAGCTCGCGGTAACGCTCCTCCTCCGCGCTTGCGGCAGGCATTTCATATGATTTTACCGCCCAACAAAATAAACAGGTATTGGATTCCGCTCAGGCATATCATATACGGTACAAAAAATTGCCGAATTGGTAGGAATAGCTCCCGACACTCTTGACACGCTTGAAGAACTTGCTGCTGCTATTCAAGAAAATCAAGATGTTGTTGAGGTTCTTGATAATGCTATTACAAGCAAAGCTGATAAAACAGAGTTTCCGAAAAGCTTCTAGTCGCCGCCGTAAAGATATCCGCTGTCCGTTTTGATTCTTAAATAGCCGAGCTCCAAAGCCGTCCCCCCTTTTTCACGATAAAATTATAACATATTTTTCTTATGGATTCAACCGTAATTTTGTCCCTAAATATGACAGAATATATTTGTTTGTCCGTGGTACAATTATTCCAAAAATCGGAAGGAATGTGACGGCAAATGAAGTTAAAAGAGAAAAAAATACCCGCTTCCGCAGAGACGGAGCGCATTTCAAAAGCGGCAGTAAATCCTGTCGCCGCGCTTTTTTTATCGGCGTTTTTCGGATTTCTTGCCGCGGGCACAAAGCTCGGCGGAAACGGCGCGCCTCTCTGCACCGCTATAACGGCGGCTGTTCCTGCGTTCAGCGGTTTTGCGGCTTTTGTCGGAGCTATGGCTTCGTTTTTCGTAAGCGGTACGTTTTCGGCGCACGTTACCGAAATTATAGCCATGCCGGCGGTGATATTCGCCAGAGCAATGCTGTCGTCGGTTTTCGGAAGAAAGATCGGCCCTGCGGCTTCAGCGGGACTTGCCGCGGCGGGGTACATAATATGCGGGCTTGCCGCTTCCATGGCGTACAAGATCACGGTTGCTCTGATACTGGCAATAATTTTCCGCGGTGCGGTATGCGGCGCGGCGGCATACTTTTTTGCAAAGCTTCTTGCAGCGGCTGAGGACGGTTCGGTATTTGCTTCGGAAACAAAGACGGCTCTTGCAGCGGTGTACGTTCTTGCGGTATGTATGCTTGGAGGGATAAGCTTCGGAGCTTTTAACGCGGGCAGGATCGCGGCTATGTTTGTCATTCTGGCAGCCGCGTTCAGGTACGGCTTTGTCGGCGGCACGGCAGTCGGCGCGCTGTCAGCGTTCGCGTTCGGGACGATAGCTTCCTCCATGACCTCCACGGCGGCAATAGCTGTTTGCGCGGGAACTGCGGCGGGGTATGTTTCAGGAAAAAGCAAGCTTTTCTCCGCGGCGGCGTTTTTAGCAGCCGTTTTTGCAGGTTCGCTTATATACGGTATGCCCTCCGATTCCGCAAAGCTTATTGCGGACGCGACCGTCGCTGCGGCTGCGTTTTACGTCGTACCCGAAAAGCTGTACAGCAGGTCTTTAGGCAGGACCTCCGCCCCTGTTTCCGCCGCCGCCGTTCAGATCTCGGACAAACTTAAATTTGCCGCTGCGGCTGTTGCGGACGTTCGGGAAAGCTTTTCAAAGGCTGCCGAGGTGCTTGAAAAAGGGGATTTTGAAAACGATATTTCCGCGTCGGTATGCGGAAAGGTCTGCGCCGCGTGCAGGAACGGAGCGTTCTGCGGAGACAGCCCCGAGCACCGCACTGAAGCGTTTTTCCGTCCTGCCGAGGCCATACTTAAAAGAAAAGGCTTTATCACGGAAAGAGAGCTTCCGGATACTTTGGATCACTGTCCGAAGCGGCCTGCGCTTGCCGAGGCTTTCAACGAAATGTACAGGCTGACCCGAATGGAAAAGCGTTCGGGAGACCTGAACGGCAGTATGCGAGAGCTTACCCTTGAGCAGCTGTCCGAGACCGAGGATATGCTGAGGTATCTGGGCGGCGGCTCGGAGACTTTCCTTTCCTGCGACGAAAATCTTTCGGAAAGATTCTGTGCGGTACTTAAGGAATACGGCGCGAAAAAGCCATCGGCGGCGGCGCTTTTCGACAGCGGCGGCAGACTGTACGCCGAATGCTTTTACAGCGGACGTCTTTCGGAAAAGCTTGAGACCGTAGCGGAGCGCTTCTGCGAGATATCCGACAGGGAGCTTGACAAGCCCTTATTCGTTATGCTGGACGGGATAACTCACCTGAGCTTTCACGAGACTACGGTTTACGAAGCGGAGATAGGCAAAGCCGGGGCAAGCGGCAGAGAAAAGATCAGCGGCGATTCGGACGCGGTTTTCCGCGACGGTTCGGGAAACCTGTGCGTGCTGCTTTCCGACGGAATGGGCAGCGGCGTGAGAGCGGCTGTGGAAAGCCGTATGACGGTGTCCGTAATGACAAGAATGATTCGCGCGGGATTGGGAGCCGACGCGGCGGTAAGAATGCTGAACGGTCTGCTGATAACAAAGTCTCCAGAAGAGATTTTTGCAACGGTGGACTTTCTGAAAGTAAATCTTTTTACCGGAAAAGCCGAACTTGTCAAGCTCGGAGCGGCGCAGACCTTTATCAAGACACACGGTACGGTCAAGACCGTCGAAAGCCGCACTACCCCATTGGGCATTGTTGGAAGCTGCGAGATAGACAAGCGGACGGCTCTTCTTTCGGACGGGGACGAGGTGGTAATGATTACCGACGGCATATGCGAGGAGTGTTTTCCGAGGGTGCGGGAGCTTATGCTGAGTCTCGGAGTCACCGCTCAGGACTGCGCCGAAAGGATAGTCGCCGAGGCGGAAAAGAGAAATGAGGACGATCCCTCCGGACAGGACGATAAAACCGTATATGTTGTTAAAATCCACAAAATCTGACCTGCAAAATTTCCGTTTATGTTGTTGATTTTTCACATTTTTAATGTAAAATTATACTATAAATTGAAATTAAATACTAAAAATGTATTTTATAACCTTTTTAATTGTAAAAATTTTGTGCATTATGCACTAATTGAGTAAAATTTTTACATCAATGTTATAAAAACTTACTAAAAGGCTTGCTTTTTGATACATAATCTGTTAAAATATAAACATAAAGAAGCATGACCGTGGCATAATGTCCGCCGTATCGGAAACAACAGGACATATCACGGTTTTTCGGCGCGGAATATCGTTTTCCGCATGGGTCAAAAGGGGCTCCGCCCCGCGGAGTTTGTTAAATTACGGGGCAGCGGAACTTTGCCCCTCGTTGAAGGAGCTTTTAATATGGCAAAAAACGGCAAAACATTTGCGGAGGGATATGAGTTTCCACTCCACGTCTTTCATGAAGGCACCAATTATACAGCGTTCGATTTCTTCGGCGCGCACAAGGGCAAAAAGGACGGAAAGGACGGCGTGTTCTTCAGAGTATGGGCTCCCCATGCAAAATCCGTTTCAATTGTCGGCGATTTCAACAGCTGGGATCGCAGCAAAAATCCTATGGAACAGCTTGCAGACCCTACGGTGTGGGAAATATTCCTGCCTGATGTGGAGCAGTATTTTGCATATAAATACAGCGTTGAGACCGCTCACAGAAGCGTTGTAATGAAAGCCGATCCGTTCGGTACGCACATGGAGACCCGTCCCAATACGGCGACTAAATATTTTGATATCGACAGCTATAAATGGGGAGACGAAAAGTGGTTCAAGGAAAGAGATTCCAAGAACATCTACCGCAGTCCCATGAATATTTACGAGGCTCATCTTGGTTCGTGGAGAACCTATGAAAACGGAGAGCCGTTCAGCTATGTTAAATTTGCCGAGGAGATGATACCCTATCTTCAGGATATGGGGTACACTCACCTTGAGCTTATGCCTCTGGCGGAGTACCCCTTTGACGGCTCTTGGGGCTATCAGATAATCGGCTACTACGCGCCTACGTCGCGCTACGGCACTCCCGAGGACATGATGAAAATGGTGGATATGTTCCATCAGGCGGGAATAGGCGTTATCCTTGACTGGGTGCCCGCCCACTTCCCCAAGGACGCTGCGGGACTTTTCGAGTTCGACGGCGACTGCTGTTATGAGTACGCCGATCCGCTTAAGAAAGAACACACTTCATGGGGAACGAGAGTGTTCGATTTCGGTAAGCCGGAAGTGCAGTCGTTCCTTATCTCCAACGCCGTTTACTGGCTGGAGAAATTCCATATAGACGGTCTGCGTGTGGACGCGGTGGCTTCAATGCTGTACCTTGACTACGACCGCAGAGAATGGCGTCCCAACAAGGACGGCGGCAACGAGAACTATGAGGCGATAGAGTTCCTGAGAAAGCTTAACACGGCAGTTTTCGGAAGATGCGGAAACATACTTATGATAGCGGAGGAATCAACCGCATGGCCGTTGGTAACAAAGCCTGCGGACGTAGGCGGTCTGGGCTTCAACTTCAAGTGGAACATGGGCTGGATGAACGATATGATGGACTACATGAAAATGGATCCCATTTTCCGCGCAAACAATCACGGAAAGCTTACGTTCTCGTTCTTCTACAGCTTCAGCGAAAACTATATACTTCCCATATCCCACGACGAGGTAGTACACGGAAAGGCATCGCTGTTCAATAAGATGAGCGGCAGGAGCATGGAGGAAAAATTCGCTTCTCTGCGCGCTTTCCTCGGATATATGTTCGCTCACCCCGGCAAAAAGCTGAACTTTATGGGCAGCGAATTCGCTCAGGTCATCGAGTGGAATTTCAAGCAGGGTCTTGACTGGCTGCTGCTTGACTACGACAATCACAGAAAAATACAGGATTTCAGCAGAGACCTTAACAAATTTTACCTCAGCGCTTCTCCGCTTTGGGAGAACGACGAATCATGGGAAGGCTTCTCTTGGATATGCCACGACGACTATATGCAGAGCGTTATCTCGTTCAGGCGTATAGACAGAAACGGCAAGGAGATAGTGGCGGTGTGCAACTTCGTTCCGGTCGCGCGGGACGGTTACCGCATAGGAGTTCCTTATGAGGGCGTGTACGAGCAGGTACTTTCCAGCGACGACGTTAAATACGGCGGAACCGGACTTGTCCAGAACGGAAAGCTTAAATCCGAGGACTACGCTATGCACGGCTACGAGCAGTCCATAGTTATGGATATACCTGCAATGAGCGTAATGTATTTCACCGTTACGCCCAAGAAAAAGCGTACCGAAAAAGTCAAAACGGACGCAGAAGCGTCTGCCGATAAAACAAAATCAACCGCAAAGGAGGCGAAACCCCAAACAGCAGCCGGAGCTTCCAAGCCTGCGGCGAAAAAGCCGGCGGGCAAAACAGGAAAATCAGGAAAAGCAAATCCCAAAAGCAAAAAATAATCCCAACATGAAACATGAGGAGGATATAACTAATGTATACAACTAAGAAAGAATGCGTTGCGATGCTGCTTGCGGGCGGTCAGGGAAGCCGTCTGTACGCTCTTACCCACGACATGGCAAAGCCTGCCGTTCCCTACGGAGGAAAATACCGCATTATTGACTTTCCCCTTTCAAACTGTGTAAATTCGGGTATTGACACCGTAGGCGTACTTACCCAGTACCAGCCTTTGGTACTTAACGATTATATCGGCAACGGTCAGCCATGGGACCTTGACAAGCAGTACGGCGGAGCGCACTGTCTGCCTCCTTACCAGACCGCTCTGGGCGCTGAATGGTACAAGGGAACCGCAAACGCTATCTACCAGAACATCGCTTTTGTTGACCGTTACGCTCCCGAATATGTTATAATTCTTTCGGGCGACCATATCTACAAAATGGACTACAACAAAATGCTGGATTTCCATAAGGCTAAGAATGCCGACGCAACTATTGCCGTTCTTGATGTTCCTAAAGAGGAGGCTTCCCGTTTCGGCATCATGATAACCGACGATGACGACAATATCGTTGACTTTGAGGAAAAGCCCAAGAATCCCCGCTCCACGCTGGCTTCAATGGGTATCTACATCTTCACATGGAGCAAGCTGAAGCAGTATCTTATCGACAACGAGAACAATCCCGAAGAGGACAAGGACTTCGGCAAGGCCATCATTCCCAATATGCTCAAGGCTAACGAGAAAATGGTCGCCTACACATTTGACGGTTACTGGAAGGACGTTGGCACTCTCGATTCCCTTTGGGAAGCAAACATGGATCTGCTCAACCCCAATATTCCCATAGATCTGTACGATCCCGACTGGAAGATGTACTCCAGAAATCCTATTATGCCTCCCCAGTATATCGGCGCTGATGCTGCTATAGAGAATTCTATGGTGACGGACGGCTGCTCCGTTAACGGTACGGTGGACTTCTCCATTCTGTTCGAGGGCGTTACCGTTGAGTCGGGAGCTACGGTTACAGACTCAATCATCATGCCGGGCTCCGTTATCAAGTCGGGCGCTATCGTTGAATACGCTATCGTGGGCGAGAACTGCGTTGTCGAAGCCGGAGCGCAGATAGGCGCAAGACCCGAAACCATTGAGAACCGCGACGACTGGGGCATTGCCGTAGTCGGACACAACATCACCATTTCCGCGGACGCAAAGGTTCTTCCCAAGCAGATAATTTCGGAAAACATCTGACACAGGGTGCGCAATTCGGGCGCGTATTTTCTCCGAACAAAACCACAGCGGCTCAAAGCCGCAAACGGTTTGCAGAACCATTTTAAACATTAGGTGAAAGGAGTTATGCTCCCGTTCGGGAGCATGGAAAATAATTATGAGCAGCAACAGAAGTGTTTTAGGTTTGATTTTCTCAAATATGCACGACAGCACGATTCCCGATCTGACCAAGGAAAGAACTATGGGTTCGGTGCTTTTCGGCGGACGCTACCGCCTTATCGACTTCCCGCTCTCCAATATGGTTAACAGCGGTATCGACGAGGTAGGCGTTATCACAAAGTCCAACTACCAATCCCTGCTTGACCACCTTGGAAGCGGCAGAGAATGGGATCTGGCAAGAAAGATAGGCGGTCTTCACCTGCTTCCGCCTTTCAGCCACGTTCAGAGCGGTATGTACCGCGGCAGACTGGAGGCTCTCTACGGCGTGTGGAACTTCATCAAGACCTCCAATGCCGACTATGTGGTACTGTCCGACTGCGACGCTGTTACAAGCATCGACTTCTCAAAGGTAGTTGATTACCACATCGAAAACGGTGCGGACATCACCGCCGTATACGCAAAGGACGTTATCACATCAGAGCAGGCTCAGAACGCCACTGTGTTCAGCATAAACGACGACGGCAGAGTGGTGGACGTACTGCTCAATCCCCATATCAGCGGAGCCTGCAATATCTCCCTGAATATGTTTGTACTGTCAAAAGAGTTTCTTAAAAATATCGTTCTCGAAGCGGCTTCAAAGAGCCTGTACAGCTTTGAGCAGGCTATACTTCAGGGCAGAACTCACGAGTATAAGATCATGGCGTACCGTCACGACGGATTCTTCTGCAAGATCACGTCCATGGAGACCTTCTACAAGGCGAATATGTCTCTGCTCAACAGCGACAACCGCTCCAAGCTGTTCCCCGAAAACAGACCCGTTTACACAAAGGTACGCGATAACCCGCCCACAAAGTTCGGTATCGGAGCAAGCGTTAAAAATTCCCTTATCGGTGACGGATGTATTATCGAGGGTACTGTTGAGAACTGCGTACTCTTCCGCGGAGTAAAGATAGGCAAGGGTGCGGTAGTCAAGAATTCTATACTTATGCAGGATACTTCGATCGGCGCAAAGTGCGATATCAATAACGTTATTACGGATAAGATCGTTAAGATCAGCGATATGAGAATGCTCACCGGTTCTCAGAATTACCCGCTGTTCCTTGGCAAGGGTGCGGTTATCTGATCCTTGTTTCCTGCCTCTGAAATCTCTTGCATTTAATAGGAAAGGACTTGTTAAGCTATGATAAACATTTTATATGCTGCGTCGGAAGCTGTTCCTTATGCCGCTTCGGGCGGACTTGCAGACGTTGCCGGCTCTCTTCCCCGCGCGCTCAACAAAGCGGGACAGGATTGCCGCGTGGTTCTTCCGCTCTACAAAAACGTTAAGCCTGAGCTTCGTTCGTCCCTTGAATTTATCACGAACTTTACCGTTGACGTTGGCTGGCGCAGACAGTACTGCGGCGTGTTCAAGGGCGAAGTAAACGGTGTTATCTACTATCTGTTGGACAACGAATACTACTTCGGCAGAGACGGTCTCTACGGCTTTTACGACGACTGCGAGCGTTTCGTGTTCCTGTCAAGAGCGATTATGGAAATGCTCAAGCACATCGGCTGGAAGCCCGAAGTCATCAACTGCAACGACTGGCAGACCGCGCTTGTTCCCGTTTACTACAACGTGTTCTACAAATATCAGTACGGCTACGACAACATCAAGACCGTGTTCACTATCCATAATATCCAGTATCAGGGCAAATACGGCATGGAAGTTCTCAACGAGGTTTTGGGCATTCCCATGTACCACACCAAGCTGCTTGAATACGACGGCTGCGTGAACCTGATGAAAGGCGCGTTCGAGTGCGCAGACAAGATAACAACGGTTTCCCCCAGCTACGCATGGGAGATCCTCGACCCTTGGTATTCCCACGGTTTGGATAGAGCTCTTGTCAACAAGCAGTATAAGCTTTGCGGTTTCCTGAACGGTATCGACGTTGATACATTTGATCCCGAAAAGGATCCGCTGCTGACAAAGAACTTCTCCGTGAAGAACCTTAAGGGCAAGGCAGAGTGCAAAAAGGCTCTGCTTAACGAACTGCATCTCCAGGAGGGCGACGAGCCTGTTATCGGTATAATCACAAGATTTGTTTCCCACAAGGGTATCGACCTCATCAAGTATGTCTTTGAGGACATGGTGAACATGGGCTGCAAGTTTGCGATACTGGGTTCGGGCGAAAAGATCTATGAGGACTTCTTCAAGGAAATGGCTTGGAGACACCCCGACAAAGTAAGCGCGACTATCGGATTCATTCCCGATCTTGCGAGAAGAATTTACTCGTCGGCGGATATGTTCCTCATGCCGTCCCAGAGCGAGCCCTGCGGACTTGCTCAGATGATATCGCTGCGGTACGGTACTATTCCTATCGTCCGTGAGACAGGCGGTCTTCGCGATAGTATCCGCGACGCAGGCGGAGAGAACGGAAACGGTTTCACTTTCAAGACCTACAACGCTCATGATATGTTTGACGCTGTACGCCGCGCAAAGGATTACTACTACAACAAGTCCGAGTGGAAAAACCTTGTAGTTGCCGCAATGAAGAACGACTACAGCTGGGCGGTATCCGCGGAGCTGTACATGGGTCTCTACAGGGAGCTTGCGGGACACGAATAATATCCGAATTAATATGAATTTTAAAAGCGTACCGTTCAAAAGCGGTACGCTTTTATTTGGCGTATTCCTCGCTTATCAGTGCAATACGTTTGGTTATATATTCCGTGGTGTCGCTTATTGCAGATACAAGCTTGTCTGTATCGTACTTCGCATTTTCTGCAAAGGCGTAATAGCCGCCCTTTATGGAATACGTCAGCAGTACGTTTATTTCGGCAACGTTCTCGTATTCCGGGTGCTTTTCAAACAGGAATTTTTTAAGTTCTTTTTCTATTCTGTCCACAAGAATACTGCGACGTTCGTTTGAAAATATGATATCAATAAGCGTTTGATTTGCGGTAAATCCCTCGATCAATTCTTTAACGAACGTCTTCGGGTCGGACACGACCGCGTCGGGGTGTTCTATGCTGTTGAAAACATTTTCAAACAGCTCGTTTTCAAGAGCTTCGGACAGGTCGTAAATATCCTTATAGTGCAGATAAAATGTCGCCTTATTTATCTGAGCGGCATTTGACAGCTCCTTAACGGTTATCCGTTCGAGGGGCTTTTTTGAGCGCAGTGTCAAAAATGAGTTTATAATACTTTTTTGGGTTTTCTGTATACGCAGATCCATTGTATCCTCCCAATAAAAATAGACTGTTTTTTACTATAGTCGCATAATAGACATAAAACGACAATTGCCGATTGAATTTGCCTGAATGTTTTTATATAATTGATTATAGCATAATAAACAACTATAGTCAAACAAAACGGAGGGTAAAAATGGATCTGTACGGATTTTACACGGGAACTGTATTTGATGCTTACGAATACTTAGGCGCACACAGGCAGGATAAAGGATATGTTTTCAGAGTGTTTGCTCCCGGCGCGCAAAGGGTGGCTTTGCTTGGAGACTTCACAGACTGGCAGGAATGGGAAATGAACCGTGTAAACGACGGAAACTTTTTTGAACTGTACGCCGAAAATGCGGAAAAGGGAATGAAATATCTCCACAGGATATATGACAAACGGGGAGGTTATACCGATCACTGCGATATTTACGGCTTCGGAATGGAGCTTCGTCCCGAATTCAAGTCGGTGCTTACCGACCTGAACTCCTACAGCTTCGGAGACGAAAAATGGCTGAACGGCAGGACGGACTGTAAAAACAAACCCCTCAATATTTATGAAATGCATATAGGATCGTGGCGAAGAAAAGAAGACGGTTCATGGTACAGCTACAGCGAGCTTGCGGATATACTCATTCCATACGTCAAGGGAATGGGTTACAACTATATCGAGTTTATGCCGCTGAGCGAGCACCCCTGCGACGAATCATGGGGTTATCAGAATACCGGCTTTTTCAGTCCCACCTCGCGTTACGGCAGCGCTGAACAGCTTATGGAGCTTGTGGATAAGTGCCACCAAAACAATATCGGTGTTATTATGGATTTTGTTCCCGTACACTTCGCCGTTGACAGTTACGGTATAGGAAATTACGACGGCACTGCATTATATGAATATCCCCACAGCGACGTTGGGGTAAGCGAATGGGGCAGCAGCAATTTTATGCATTCCCGCGGAGAGGTGCGCAGTTTTTTGCAGTCCTGCGCGTATTACTGGCTTAAGGAATTTCACTTCGACGGCATAAGAATGGACGCCATAAGCAGGATACTTTACTGGCAGGGCGAAGAAAAACGCGGCGTTAACGGACGCGGAGTTGAATTTATTAAGGTCATGAACAAGGGTCTCAAGGAGCGCATACCAAATTGCATTCTTATTGCGGAGGACTCCACCAATTATCCCGGCGTGACAAAGTCTGCAAACAGCGGCGGTCTGGGCTTCGACTACAAGTGGGACATGGGCTTTATGAACGATACGCTGAATTATTTCAGAACGGCTCCCGAATACAGAACGCGGGACTACCACAGGCTTACTTTTTCAATGATGTATTATTACGGTGAAAATTATCTGCTGCCCTTTTCACACGACGAGAACGTCCACGGAAAGGCTACCGTGCTGCAAAAAATGAACGGGCAGTATGAGGATAAATTCCCGCAGGCAAGGGCTTTGTACCTGTATATGTATATGCACCCCGGCAAGAAGCTGAACTTTATGGGCGGTGAAATAGGTCAGCTCCGCGAATGGGACGAAAGCCGCGAACAGGATTGGGACATACTGAAATATCCAAGCCATGACAGCTTCCGCGAGTTCATGAAAGGTCTGAACAGACTGTACCTTTTACACCCTGCCATGTATGGCGGCGACTATGACCAAAACGGGTTCAGGTGGATAGACTGCGACAATACCGAAAATTGCCTGTATGCCATTGAGCGAAAAAGCGGAAATGAAACACTTGCGTCGGTATTTAATTTTAGTGATTCCGAAAAAAGCTATTCTATGTATACGGAAAATGAAAACGCCTCCGCAGAAGTGCTGATACATACCGACTGGTACAGGTTCGGAGGAAATTCCGAAGAAAAAAATTCCGTTGATTTGAAAAATATTGTTTTACCGCGGTTTTCGGGTATTCTTCTGAGAATAGAAGAGGACTGAATTTACGGTAAAAGTGCAGAGGCAGGCTTCAAACAGTTATTCACATTTTATCGGATAGAAAAATACTGTGCGGACATCGGTCTGCACAGTATTTTGATTGTCCAAGTTATATTTTATCAAACGCCTGCTTCAGGTCTGCGAGAATGTCCTCAATATTTTCAAGACCCACGGAGAACCTTATCAGACCGCCGTCAATTCCCGCCGCGGCAAGCTGCTCGTCTGTAAGCTGACGGTGCGTTGCGGAAGCGGGGTGCAGCACGCAGGTGCGTATATCCGCAACGTGCACCTCGTTGGAAGCAAGGGTAAGACTGTCCATAAACTTGACAGCCGTGTCTCTGCCGCCTTTTATTGAGAACGAAATTACGCCGCTTGCGCCGAGGGGAAGATATTTGTCGGCCAAGGTCTTGTACTTATTGCCCTCCAGCGCGGGGTAGGAAACAAAGTTCACCTTGCCGGTGCTTTCAATGAATTTTGCGGCGGTTATCGCGTTTTCGCAGTACCGTTTCATTCTTACATGGAGAGTTTCCAGACCCAGATTGAGCAGGAACGAGCTGTTTGCGGCGGGATAGCAGCCGAAGTCCCTCATAAGCTGCATTCTCGCTTTTACAATGTACGGCGCAAATGAGTACTGTTCCGTATAGACAATACCGTGATAGCTGTCGTCGGGTTCGGTCATGCAGGGGAATTTTCCGCTCGTCCAGTCGAATTTGCCCGAATCAACTATAACTCCGCCCACCTGAACGGCGTGTCCGTCCATGTACTTGGAAGTAGAGTGCATAACAATGTCCGCGCCCCACTCGATAGGACGGCACAAAATCGGCGTTGCAAAGGTGTTGTCAACAATAAGGGGTACGCCGTGGGCATGAGCCGCTTTCGCCCACTTTTCAATGTCAAGGACAGTCAGTGCGGGATTTGCGATAGTCTCGCCGAAAACAGCCTTTGTGTTGGGCTTGAATGCGGCGTTGAGTTCTTCTTCCGTGGCGTCAACGTCCACCCAGATGCACTCTATACCCATTTTTTTCAGGGTAACTCCGAAAAGGTTTATGGTTCCGCCGTAAATGGACGATGAAGCTATAAAGCTGTCTCCCGCTTCGCAGATGTTAAGTATGGACAGCAGGGAAGCCGCCTGTCCGCTGGAGGTGCACATTGCTGCGACTCCGCCCTCCAAAGCGGCGATCTTCTTTTCAACCGCGTCGGTGGTGGGATTCTCAAACCGCGAATATATAAGGCTTTTTGTAGGGTCGTCAAAAACTGCGGCAACGTCGTCCGTGGAGTCGTAAACATAGGTAGTGCTCTGCACTATGGGTACTACGCGAGGCTCTCCGTTTTTGGGGGTATAGCCCGCATGGAGACATTTAGTTTCGATTTTGGCGTTTGGGTTAAGTTCTTTCATTTTATATTCTCCTTTTTAACATACTTGTTTATGCGTCCTGCAAATAATCCGTCACGATATCATTGACGTCATATTTATAGCTTGTATCCTTTAAAATAAAGTTAAATTCATTTTTGAGGCCGCTGTTGCTTTTGTCTACGCTGCACCCGAAACTTGCCGAGGAACCCGTATCATCAAACGGAATTCTGAACACTGCCCTCGGCGTGACGTATTCATATCGGAAACTGCGGTCATCGGTAAAATCCATACATACGTTTGCATCGTACATCAAACTCATGCCGTTTTTAAGCGTAACATTAAATTCAACATCTATGAAATCTCCCGCATTATTGCTGAGTTCGGAAATATCACAGGATATTGAAATATCATCTGCCGAGACCGCAAAGCCCCAGTAAAAAAGCTTCAGGCAAATCAGCGCCGCCGCCGTGACAAACGATAAAATACCGAATACCGACGCTGTAATTTTTGTTGCGCGTTTTTTAGCTTTTTCCATAATATGACACTCCTCCGCTGAAAAAAGTTATTAAAAAAATTATAGCATATTTTTTTGCAAATTGCAAGGTTTACTCCTGCATATTTTTGGGGGACGTCAGCGGTCTCTTTCCAATCCGTATTTACGGTAAAATTCCTCGATATCGGCATTGGTTCGGACAAGCTCGGCAAAGTGCAGCTTTTTGTCCGCCGCGCTGTAAAATCCGATGGTTTTCTCGCCGGTGCATATACTTGCTTCAAGCTTTATATCTTCCGCCGTAAAACCGTCCGGCAGGGGAATGATCTTCCTTTTCACATTAAACAGATCCTTTCAATATTAACCCGTTTGAGTATTCGGACGGGAAATAAAATCGTCTTTAAGTATTGCGTAAAAGCTGATGTCGAGAAGTTCACCCGACGTTGCTCGGAAAAACTGTCTGAACGTTCCCTCGTAGGTCAGACCGCATTTCTGCATTACCCGTCCTGAAGCGGGATTTTTCACCGCGTGCTCCGCTTGTATCCGATTGAAACCTGCGTCGAAAAGATATGGGATAATTGCGGAAAAAGCTTCCGTCATGATGCCTTTGCCCCACCAATCCTTACCTATGCAGTAGCCTATTTCCGCCGTGTTGTTATTGTCGTGAATACGAACCACGGAAATTCCGCCTATCGGTTCGCCGAAGTCTTTCGGGACTATCGCCCAGTTGTAGCAGGAATTTTCGTTATAGCCCGCGACCCACATATTTATGATGTTTTCGCTGTCCGAAACGCTTCGGTGAGCGTTCCATGTAAGAAATTTTGCGACCTCCCTGTCTCCCGCCCAGTTTTTGAACATCAGCGGAGCGTCCCCGCTTCTGAACGGGCGGAGGATAAGCCTTTCCGTCTCGATAATTTTCGTGCCTTTATGATTTAACATTTGTATCATTCCCTTCGTATTTTTGCCGCCATAGGCGTGTACTGAATGCCGTCGACAAAAAGCTGCATATCCGTTTTGCGGAAGCCCATAGCATGGTAAAACGGTATGCCGTAATCACTGGCGTTTACCGTTATTCTTTTTGTACCGCGGGACAGAGCTTCGTCTTTTGCCGCGGCGTAGAGCATTCGTCCTATCCCCTGACGGTGAAAGTCGGAGCGTACAAACGCAAGGCTGATATGTTCGCAGTCCCGCAGAGCGATCATGCCTGCAAGCTCGTTTCCGCGGTAACAGCTCCATACTGCGAAGCTGCCGCTTTCAAACATTTCCCTGACTCTTTTTCCCCACAGGAACGACAGGAAGCTCTCCGTGCCCCGTTTGGTAAAGACGGGAGCCTCAAACTGCATGAACACATTTTCCGCAAGAGTCAGAGCTGCTTGAAGCTCTTCCGCGGCAATAATTCTTTTTATAGTGATATCATTTGTGGTATGTACTTTATTTGCTATGACCGCCACTTGTATCGTCCCTTTCTCGTAAAGATATTCGTATAAAATAAAAAGCGGCTTAAAGACGACGCTTTAAGCCGCACTATACGCAATCCGCAAAATCCGTATGCAAGAAACCGATCTCAGCGTTCGGAGCGTTTCGGGTACAGCAGCCTAAAGCCATTGCACATCACGTACATGACCTCTTTCCCCATTGCCGTATTCGCTCTGTATGCTGTAAAAGCTGCGGTTCTCATTTCGGAAAATCCTTTCAATGTTTTTTGTAAGTATACACCATGTTACTGCATTTGTCAATAGAAAAACGAAAAAAATTAATAAAACTCAGTGATTTACCGAAAAGCTGAAATTTCCCGCGTCGTCAACAGTAAGCTTTATGGTTTTGATATATTTATTATAAAAGTTGGTTATCTCGTTTTCGTCCGCTTCAATGCGGGCACGTTCAAACAGCATTTTTGCAAGCTCCTTTCCGTTGTAGCTTAACAGATCGGGCAGCAGCGCGTTCAGCTCGCTTAACAGCACCGCCCGTTTCAGTTCCTCTATATTTCCGGTGCAGAAATCGTCCAAAGAGCAGTAATAGGTACCGTTTGCGTCAAGGGTATCTCTGATAGCGTGTCCGCATTTTGAGTACTCTATAACAACTAAAAACTCCGCTTCGGGGAGGGACGATATCAGCGCCCAGTAGTCCGAATCGCTGGACAGCAGTATGAACGAGGAAACGTCGTTCTTGTAAAATTCCCTGCAAATTCCCGTAGCCATTCTCATATCCACTATTGATTTATGATCTACTACTCTCTGTACCTCTATATGCTCCACGGGGATACCGATAAATTTTTCAAGGTAATCCCAGCCGTTGTTTGTGTTCCTGTCGTCGTAGAGGATTATCTTTTCAATTTTTTCTATCTCGTCCCTGTTGAGATTTTTAAGCATTCCGTACAGCTTATAGACGTCGGAATTTTCGCAGTCCACAGCCAGCACTGTTTTGTAGCTGTTGTCGATAAAGCTGTAAATATTATTTTTTACGTCGTCCACAGCGTTTTTGTACTTGCTTTTGTCCCCGAAATAGTCGTTGTTCATTTCATACAGTATCTCAAGGAACTTTCCGTCGGTATAGAGCAGATTTCCGTAATCCTTAGGCTTCCAGTGTATATAGACCTGGAAAGGATAATTGTCTATGTGCTCCATATATTTAGCGAATTCAAATTTCTGTACGCTTTCGTTTGTGAACTTCGGGATAACAAAAAGATCCTTTATGTAGTCCCAAACGATCCAGTCGGGGAAAAGCTCGCGGCATTTATCGATGTTATCGCGGATAAGCGTGTTGAAATGCAGGGAATAATCCGAGGCGCGCTTGTTTGCAAGGAGTATGGTGTACCCCCATTTTTCAAGCTGCCGGATATTTTCCGCGTCGTACCATTCGATGCGGTCAATATTCTTAAAATCGTACACTATAGCCGCGTCTGTTTTTTTGAATCTCTGCATAAGGGTAGTCCTGAGCTTGCAGAGATATCTTATTGCCGTGGCGTCCTTATTGTTTTCAAGGTCTGTAAGCAATTCGGGATATTCGTTCCCATAGGTCGATATCCATGCGCTTTTCCTTATGCCGATAAGATATGCGATCGTTGCTACGATATTTCTGGTATCTGTTCTCATAAAAATTTATTCATCCTTTTCACTTTTGCACAATACAGTTATTATAACAATTATATTATATCAGAAAAAGAAGAAAAATGCAACTCTAATTACATTTTAGGATTTTTGTAGCTTGACGCGCAAAATGAAAAAAGTGCAAAATTCTGTAAAAGTTGAAACAGTGGGAAAATATGGTGTTAAAAAATAAAGGCATTTTCGTATGACTTTTAGTAAATCAACCGGAAATGCCTTTTTGTTGTTTTCGCGTTAAAATTGCGTTTTAATAAAATTAGCTATTCTGAGAGCCTGTTCAGTATCTTTTTACGCACGTCTTTTCGGCAATTTAATTTTAAAATCAGCTTGATAAGTCTCAATCACAGCGGAGCGGTATGCCCGAAGCACAGTCACGGCAAAGGATTCTATGAACTGCATTATATAGACGGCGGCAAGTTCGGACTTGACGGATTCCATGCTGTTTCTCCCGTAGGCGGCAAGATCATAAAGACCTACTGCCGCAGGCGCTGTTGCCCATAAACTTTGCAGCATAATCTTTATTATTCTTAAAGAAAACAGGTCTTATGAGCCTATTCCGCCACAAAAAATATCTGATGTTAATTAATTGTGAATTTTTCTTTCAATGGCTTGACTTTTTATAGCTGGTCTTTCAATAAAAGCTTGCAATATATTCACCTTTGTGATATAATGTATATCAATTCAAACACGCTGTGCAGATGTACTGATATGAGAGTGATGACTTGAGAAAACTGGTGCTTGATGACCATAAAGATTTCGAGTTTTCCTATTTCTACAACATCGATAACGCGCTGATCGAAGCTCTCTATCAGGATCATGATCTTTTCTCGCTCCTGCTTGAAAATGATGAAATAAAGCGTGAGGCATCCGGCATCTTCGCAGAGGAAATATATAACAGCCTGAGTAAAGCATAAAGGAGGCAGCGGCAATGTTCGATAAACTCCGTCTGAAAGATGTGCTCGTTGATTACAAGCTGAACTTTGTATCGAACGAGTGGGGAAATGAAAAATACAAGCAGGAATCAGAGTTGTGGCTGTTGACCGGTTTCCGCATACGAGCGCGGTCAAAAGAATGGCATTTTCAAAGTCAAAAAAGCCGTTGACAAATTCCCGCGAATGAACGGAGCGTTTTCCCGGATTTTTGACATCGATCCGGAGCAATCATGCCGCGGCGAGACGGCCGTCCTGCTTACAAAAATAAAGCATATAAATAATAAAAGCTGATTTACCCTATTTTTAAGGAAGTGTTAATTTGTCTTACAATAAAGAAAATATACGTAATTTCTGCATTATCGCACATATCGACCACGGAAAATCCACCCTTGCCGACCGTATTTTGGAGCTTACCTCCACCGTTGCAAAGCGTGACATGGAGGAACAGCTTCTTGATAACATGGATATCGAACGTGAGCGCGGCATAACCATAAAAGCCCGCGCGGTACGGCTCAACTACACGGCTAAGGACGGTCAGACTTACGTTTTCAATCTTATCGACACCCCCGGTCATGTGGACTTCAACTACGAGGTATCCCGTTCCCTTGTGGCCTGCGAGGGGGCTGTGCTTGTTGTGGACGCTTCTCAGGGTATTGAGGCTCAGACACTTGCCAATACCTATCTCGCCATTGAGAACGATCTTGAAGTAATGCCCGTGGTAAACAAGATAGACCTGCCCTCCGCTGACCCTGAACGGGTCTGCAATGAGGTGGAAAACATAATAGGCATACCCGCTATGGACGCTCCCAGAATTTCCGCAAAAATGGGTACCAATGTTGAAGAAGTACTTGAAAGGGTAGTCACCGATATACCCTGTCCCAAGGGAGACAGCGAAAGTCCACTGAAAGCTTTGATATTCGACTGCTTTTATGACAGCTACAAGGGCGTAATTATTTACGTACGCGTTATAGACGGTGAAGTAAAAATCGGTCAGACTATACGCCTTATGGCGACCGGTGCGGAGTTTACCGTTGTTGAAGCGGGCTACATGGGCGCTACCGAGCTTGTAAACGCGGGAGGACTCCGTGCGGGCGAGGTAGGCTACATCACAGCTTCCATAAAATCCATAAGCGATACTAAGGTAGGCGACACCGTTACCGACGCGGACAACCCCTGCGCCGAGGCTTTGCCCGGATACCGTGAGGTGAACCCTATGGTGTTCAGCGGCGTTTACCCTGCGGACGGAGCGCGCTACGGCGACCTGCGTGACGCTCTGGACAAGCTTCGTCTCAACGACGCGTCCCTGTCCTTTGAGCCTGAGACATCCGTTGCTCTCGGCTTTGGTTTCCGCTGCGGTTTTTTGGGATTGCTCCACATGGAAATAATTCAGGAACGTCTGGAGCGCGAATACAACCTTGACCTTATAACCACCGCCCCCTCGGTAATTTACAAGGTAAATCTTACAAGCGGGGAAACCGTCTACATTGACAACCCTACAAACTATCCCGAACCGTCCGTGATAGCCTCCGCGGAGGAGCCTATGGTTAAGGCTTCAGTATTTGCTCCAAGCGAATACGTTGGCAACATCATGGAGCTTTGTCAGGGCAGGCGCGGCGTTTTCAAGGACATGAAGTACCTTGACGAGACCCGCGTGGAGCTGCACTACGAGCTGCCCCTGAACGAGATAGTCTACGACTTTTTCGACGCGCTGAAATCACGTACAAAGGGGTACGCTTCATTTGACTACGAAATGCTGGGGTACGCTCCCTCGAAGCTTGTGAAGCTTGATATCATGCTAAACGGCGAAGTGGTGGACGCACTGTCCTTTATAGTACACGCAGACAACGCCTATGGCAGGGCGAGAAAAATTGCCGAAAAGCTAAAGGACAACATTCCCAGACAGCTTTTTGAAGTACCTATCCAAGCGGCTATCGGAGGAAAAATAATCGCCCGCGAGACCGTTAAGGCAATGCGCAAGGACGTTCTTGCCAAGTGTTACGGCGGCGACATCACACGAAAGAAAAAGCTTCTGGAAAAACAGAAGGAGGGCAAGAAGCGTATGCGTCAGTTAGGTACCGTGGAGGTGCCTCAGGAGGCGTTTATGGCTGTGCTGAAGCTTGATGACTGAATAGTGCAGGGAGGTAACAAATGAAAGTAAAAGCGTTTTTAACAGCGGCAATGGTATCCGCGGCGTGTCTGCTTTCGTCCTGCGGAAATACGCAGGACGGTGAACCCGCAGAAAATTTTTTCGGCGAGATTTTTGCGCAGGACGGCACACAGACCTTTGTAAAGGTAAACAAAATCAATTCGGGAGTTTGGGAGGAGGAATCCGATCTGCTGCTCGGCAGCGAATTTTCAGGCAGTTTGGACGAGCTTGTTTCCGCGCTTGAGAACGCTTCTCTGAGGGAATTTGAAAAGACAGTCTCCGAATCTGATGAAAACCTGTACAATTCGTATATACAGATAAATGTTGAGAAAAACCGGTCCGAGCGCTGGTACTCAATAGGCATTAAAACAAACGGCGGCGATTATGAGATCACCACGTTCAGATACGGATACGGAGATTACAGCAAAGAAAATCATGCTTATAAAATTTCCGAAAATGATTATAAAGAAATACTTGCAGCTGCGGAAAAGGTCCTTTCGGAAAGAAATAACTTTCCCCGGACGATACGTATTCCCGATTATCTTTCCTCACAGTTTGCCGCAGGCACGAATATTTCTCCGGCGGGATTTTCCTGGAACTATATTGATGAGAACGGAGAGGCTCGGGGGCTTGCTGCCGACGCTCCTCACCCTCTTGACGAAAACGCACTGACCGTCATGGTACAGCACTATTCATCGGCAGTCGGAGTTCATTTTGCAGAGGATTTGGATCCGGACAAAATAACAGTCGTCGGCTGGGATACCGCCGACAGGGGCAATACATCGGCAGAAGCAAAGACCACAGCTGAGCATTTTTATTCTCCCGATGAAGGATATATAGCCTCATTTTATCTGGAAAGAAAAATGATCTACCGTCTTACCGTTTTTTACGATGAGTCCAAGTTTGATGAACGCGGTTTTTACGGAACGGCGGATTACTATTTTGAAATGTAACTGCTCCCGTTCCGTTTAAAGGAGGTACTAATGAAAGCAAAAGCGCTTTTAACAGCGGCGGCACTGTCTGCGGCGTGTCTGTTCTCGTCCTGCGGAAACTGGCGTGTTCCCGCTGAAAACAATTTCCCGCAAATGCTTTCCGCAGACGGAGACAACCCCGTATTTTTTAACATTGCGCTTGCGAAAAAGGAGAACGCCGAAACGTCGGTCATGCTCGGCAGCGAGTTCACCTCATACGCTGACGAGCTTGTTTCCGCGCTTACGTCGGCTAAGCTTTCGGAGAATCCCGACCCGTACGATCTTTCCGACAGTGACAGAATCCTGCTGCAAATAGAGATAATGCGGAACGGTTCGGAATCGCAGCAGGGCATGGACTTCTGCCATATGGATTTTTTCAAGGACGGTACTTTAAGCGTTTTCGGTACGGAGCAGTTTTGCGGCGAGGGCAAAAGCTATACGCCGTCCGTAGACGATATGGAGAAAATAATACGCACTGCCGAACGGATTGTGGATCAACGAACAAGCTGTCCGCCGCCAATGAGGATCACAGACCCGCTTTCGTCCTTTTCGGCTTCGGGGGCAATGGCAGCTCCGTCGGGTATGTCTTGGGACTATGTTGATCCCAATGATCCGTATCAGCACCATGCGATCATATCCGACTCTCTGCACCCTCTTGACGCACAGGCTTCAAACGTTAAAGTCAAGCTGTATTCAAGTAGCATTATGCTGGATTTTCCCGCGGGCTTTGAGCCGGACAAAATCAAGATCGTCGGCTGGGATATTTCCAAAAAGGGCGACACTTCCGAGGAAACACTTAGTCGCCCGAAAACAGAGTATGAAAACAATTTTCCAGGAACAGGGGACTACACAGGTTTTTTTGAGCTTGAAAGCAATACCGTTTATATGGTCACTGTGACATATGACAGCACAAAAAGCGCCGAGCGCGGCTTTTACGGAAGCGCAGACTATTGCTTTGAGACCGGAGATCTAAATTGACAGAAAAATAAAAAATACCCATGCCAAGCGAACAACCGCCGAAGCATGGGTATTTTTTATTATACTAATCCACATTAGAATTACTGACAAGAAATCGCCGCAAAAGCTTTGATATATGCGGTTTTACGGCGTGAGATTGTCTGTGATTCAATGAGGGATTAGTATTAGTTCTCAATTTTTTCGATAAAGCTTTTTAGCTTTGAGTAGGTCTCGTCGCTTAGAATATGTTCAATGCGGCAGGCGTCCTCTTCGGCGTTTTTCTCCGAGACTCCCAACGTTTCCGTCAGAAACTTCCGCAGAACCAAATGTCTGCCGTATACCGATTCCGCTTTTTCCTTTCCCGATTCCGTAAGGATTATCCGCCCGCCCTTCTCCACCTCAATATAGCCGTAGGATTTCAGTATCCCCATGGCGCGGCTTATGCTGGGCTTTGAGTACCCAAGCTCGGTGGCAACGTCTATGGAGCGCACAAAACCTGTCCTTTTTTGAAGTATCAGTATTGTTTCAAGGTAGTCCTCTCCCGATTCGCGTATTGCCATAAGCGTCCCTCCCTTTTATGTTTTGCGGCTTAAAAAGCCTGCCGGTCAATAATCGCTCGTAAATATCTGTACCCAATACACATGCCCGTCGCTTGCCTTATATACCCCAACGCCTATTTTTGTGTAATTATCGCTAAGGATATTCCTGCGGTGTCCCTCTGAGTTCATCCAGGTGTCCATAACGGCCTCTGCCGACGTATGACCCGCCGCGATATTTTCACCCGCGTAAACGTTGACTATACCGTTTTCCTGCAGCAGCGAAGAGCATTTAGTTCCGTCCGGTCTTGTGTGAGAAAATTTTTCGGATATTTCTCTGGCTCTTTGCGCAGCGATATCATTTAGAGTATCGTCGCTTTTGAGCGCGGATTTCCTCTGCGCCGAGCGTTCGGCGTTTACGATGTCAACGACCTCTTCGGCAGCGGACTTCTTTTTCTCATCTGAACCGCCCACCTTTACCTCTATTGTTTCGGCGGTAAGATTCGTGAATTTTTTAGCGTATATCTTGACCTTTGCAGTACCGTTTTTCTTTGCCTTTATAGTAAGAGTTATCTTGTTTCCGTCCCATTTTCCCCATGACAGGGAGCAGACGTTTTTGTCGGAATTTTTTACGGCGATATCCTTTGAACCCGTTACAGTGACCGTAACCTTTTTGGACTGTCCCTTTTCAAGGCTGACAGTATCTTTTCCCGCGGATATAAAGGATTTTTTTACAATGATCCTGCATTTCAGGTCTATGCCCTTAGCCTTGGCGTGAACATAAGTAGAGCCTGTGCTTTTGCCGACTATTTTCGCTGACTTTCCGTCCGAGGACTTTATTTCCGCCACAGAAGGATTTACCACCGACCATGTCAGATCCTTGCTCGTGCCCGAAGCTTTGAGCGTTACAGCATAGTCAATAGGAAGATTTACCTTTGACTTGTTCAGCTTTGGGGACGCCGCCGAAGCGGTAACGGTGCAGAGCGCAGCCGTCATCAAAGCAGCGGTGACAGTGCAAATAAGCCTGCGTAAAAACGATCTCATGGCAGTACCTCCAAAAATTTAAAATACAGTAATAATGTTAATTTTACCTGATTGTTTTGATTATCCATTAAAACAATTATAACCCAAAAACATTTTTCTGTCAATGGCGAAGCAGCAAAAAACCAGGGCAACAGCATTTGCTTTAAAGCCCAGCTATAAAAAGTCAAGCCCCAGAAAGAAGAATTCATAATTAATTAACACCAGAGATTTTTTGTGGCGGAATAGGCTCATAAAGGCCTGTTTGTCACTTTTTATTGTTTTGCTTGTCAAATCACACTTTCTGCGAATTTAGGGTTTATTTATGCAGTTATACGTTTGCGGCGTATATCTGCTTTTTGCTTTTTGATATTATACGGTGTTGCCTATAAAATACGCAATATTTTTTCAAAACACTATTCCATTTCGGAAAAATATGTGGTATAATAATTTTATGTACTATATGCCTGATGTGGCAAATCTTGGAATTTGGCGGTGATTTAAGTGAAAACTTTATGGCGCGCTTTATGGCTTGCGGCTGTTACTTTGGGAGGAGTCGCTCTCGTCCGCATTGCTCTGGAAATACTCAACCGGGACAATAAAAGATATATTGATGTATGATACTAAAAGTACTAAACCTAAACAAAATTACACGGAGTAATTTTTGACCATGAACAAATATCAAAAACTGGCGGGAAATACAATAATTTTTGCCATAGGAAACTTCGGGGCAAAATTTCTCAGCTTTATATTAATGCGGCTCTACACGGGCTGTATGACTGACGAGCAGTACGGTATGGCTGACCTGCTCATTCAGACGGTAAACGTTCTGTATCCGATCGTGACGTTAAGCATGGCGGACGCGGTGATACGCTTCGGAATGGAGAAAAAAACCGACGGGCGGCAGGTCTACACAGTAGCCCTCTCATCAACCCTTATGGGACTGGCTGTGCTGACCATTGCCATGCCGCTCTTTAATCTTTTCGATATGTATAATCAATACAGCTTTATACTATACGTATGCTGTTACTGTTCCTGCTTCAGACAGATAGCCTCCAATTTTGTCAGGGCAAAGGGCTACGTCAAGCTTTTTGCTCTGGACGGTATTGTTTCCGCTCTTACGATAGTGATATTCAATATTATTTTTCTTGTTTGTTTCAATATGGGAGTAACCGGCTATGTGCTGTCCATAATCCTGTCGGACGCGCTTTCATTTATAGGACTTACCGTTATGGCAGGTCTCCATAAATACCTTGACATAAACTTTTTCAACAAGAATCTTTTCAGGGATATGCTAAAGTATTCCGCGCCTCTTATTCCCGCTTATGTGCTGTGGTGGATAACCTCCGCTTCAGACAGATGGTTCGTAAAAAGTCTCTGCGGAGGCGGCATTAACGGAGTCTACAGCGTTGCCTATAAGATACCCTCGCTGCTGATGATGTTCACAACGCTGTTTTATCAGGCATGGCAGATGTCCGCTATCGAAAACAGGAACGACAGCGGATTGGCGAAATTCTACACCAAAATATACGGAGCGTACAGCTCCCTGCTGATGATAGCCGCTGCGGGGATAATCATGCTCGTCAAGCCGCTGACATATCTTATCGTAGACAGCGACCCCGAAAAAAACTTTATCTTTGCGTACCGCTACACGCCCATACTGGTAATTGCCATGATATTCCAGTGCCTGTGCCAGTTCACGTCAAGCGTCTATAACGTGAAGAAAAAGTCCATGAATTCAATGCTTACAAGCATTATTGCGGCGGCGGCTAACCTGATACTGAATTTCCTGCTGATACCCGAATACGGCGCATACGGCGCGGCGATAGCCACGGCGGTATCCTATGCGGCTTGCTTTGTTATACGCATTTTCGACGTCACAAGGCTTATCGAGTTCAGAGCGTACCATATCAGGAACGTTATAAACACCGTTATGGTAAGCGGCATGGCGTACATCGCCATAACCGAGCCTAAGCTTACATATCTGTGGCTGATACTGATTTTCCTGCTTGTAGCTGCGCTTAATTTCGGAGCGGTTTTGAGTACGGCGAAAAAGATCTTGAACAGGCGAAAGACTGAGTCCTGACCCTTGTCACCAGCGCTGTAAAAGGCAATTTTATATGGGAGGAGTATGTATGCAGAAAGATGATGTAAAAAGATGCTCATGGGCAACTACAGACTTGTATAAAGAATATCATGACAAGGAATGGGGAAAACCTGCTCATGATGACAATAAACTGTTTGAAATGCTGATACTTGAGGGAATGCAGGCAGGTTTGTCATGGATAACGATACTGAATAAAAGAGATGCGTTCAGAGAAGCGTTTGATAATTTTGATTATAAAAAAATAGCGTTATATGATGATTCCAAAATTGAGGAATTAATGCAGGATAAGGGAATTATCCGCAACAGAGCAAAAATTAATTCTGCTGTAATTAACGCAAAACGATTTATAAAAATACAAGAACAGTATGGGAGCTTTGATTCATTTATATGGTCTTATGTTGACAATAAGCCAATTTGCAATCATTTCTGCAATGAAAGTGAGATACCTTCCAAGACGCCGCTTTCCGATCAGATCAGTAAAGACTTAAAAAAGCTTGGCTTCAAATTTGTTGGAAGCACTATTATATATGCTTATATGCAGGCAATTGGTATTGTTAATGATCATGTTAAAAATTGTTTCTTGTATGAAGAATAGCATATTGGCAGCAGTTTCAGATCTGCACTCGGCAGATAAACGGTAACGTAACGCCGTTGGGAGCTGTAGGAAAGCAGACTGCCGTTGTGGAGTACAGCACCGCCCAAAGAAGCGCGGAGCTTGGCTATACCGCACAAGGTCAGGGGCATGTGCAGTTTTATTTTAAAGACTCCAATTGCTTAACGCTGATGTAACGGTACACAGAGAAAAATACAGGGAGGATTTTTCAAATGAGCCTCGAAATTCAGGACTGCCACGTGGAAACGCTTTTAAAAATATGTACGCGGTACGGTCTCGGCAAGCCCGAAAGTGAACCCGCTCCGCTTAAAGGCGGATTTCTGCATAAGATGTACTCCCTGTTTACAAGTAATGGAAAATACGCTGTCAAGCTGCTGAATCCGTTTATTATGCAGCGTGAGACCTCCGCCGCAAATTACCGTACCGCCGAGAAACTTGAAGCTATACTGGAACAAAGCGGTATTCCCATAATACCTGCTTTGACCGTAAACGGCAGAAAAATGCAGAACATTGACGGACAGTTTTTCTATCTTTATGAATGGTACGGTGGAAAAGCCTTGGAAAACGGCGAGGTAACGGAAAGCCACTGTGCCGCTATGGGCGGCGTTCTTGCGCAAATTCACGCTTTGGACAGGCGCGGGGAGTTCCAAAACCGCAATGAAACGCGTATTGACTGGAATTTTTATCTCGGTCTGCTTGCGGAGAAAAACAGCGGACTTTACAGCTTGGTCGGGGAAAACGTTTCTTTGTTTTACGAAATGCAGGACAGGGGAAACGCGGCTATTAAAAGGCTCCCTCCCGTGACGGCGATATGCCATAACGATATGGACTGCAAGAACGTACTGTGGTGCGGCTATGATTTCCGCATTATCGATCTTGAATGTCTGTCCCGCTCTAATCCGTTTACGGAGCTTTACGAGACCGCTCTCAGCTGGTCGGGACTTTACAGCAGAGATTTCGACCCGAAACGTTTCGGTACGTTTATGCGCTCATATGCCGAATCTAGCGGTGAACTTCCGCACGATCCGGAGACGCTTTACGATGCGAACATCGGCAGACTGGAGTGGCTGGAGTACAGCATAAAGCGCGCTCTCGGCATTGACTGCGCGGAGGAGGAACAGACCATCGGCGTTTCAGAGACAGAAAATACCATTGCGGACATAAATTATTACCATAACATTAAAGACACCATAATTGACGTTTTCAATAAGCTTTAATACTAATCTCTTATTGAATTATGCACAATATCTCGCCGCAAACCCGCATATATCAAAGCTTTTGCAGCGATTTCTTGTTCATAATTCTAATAAGGGATTAGTATAACAAAAAAATATTTTACGGAAAGGATTTAATTACAATGAGTATTAAAATTCAAAATTACCACAAAGAGTACAAAAGGTGGGCGTGGCAGATCAACGACAATATTACTTTCCCCGAAGACATTACCATGTTCCAGCTTGACGCTAAGGGCACAAGCTATATCTTCGGCGTTATCGACGAGGGCTATTTGATTCACGGCTACTTCGGAAAAAAGATATGCGGGGACGATCTGACATACCTGCTCCGTCTGGAGGAAAACCCGTGGGTTCCCAAAACCAATATGCGGGACAAGGGCACGTTTATGGACGCCACTGCCTTTGAGTACCCCTGCCACGGCACGGGAGACTACCGCGAGCCATGCCTTATGGTTATGGACGACGAGGGCATGACCGCCACCGACCTGCGCTATCAGTCCCACAAGGTCTATAAGGGCAAGCCCGCTTTGGAGGGTCTTCCCGCAACTTTTGCCAATGAAAACGAGGCGGAAACTCTCGAAATAACCTGCATCGACAAGCACACGGGTCTTGAGGCTGTACTGGTGTACACGGTGTTCAATGATTTGGACGTTATCACAAGAAGCGTCCGCCTGAAAAATACGGGTAATGCTCCCCTCAATGTTAAGCGCGTCCTTTCCATGTGCGTGGACTTCGACAACGACGGCTACGACCTTATCACTCTCAACGGAAGCTGGGCAAGAGAACGCTGCATTGAACGCTGCCGTCTCCACCACGGCAAGCAGGGTATCGACTCGGTAAAGGGCGAGTCTTCACACCAGAACAATCCGTTTATTGCCCTTGTTTCCCACAATGCCGACGAGGACTGCGGCGAGGCTTATGGTTTCAACTTCGTTTACAGCGGAAACTTCTTTGCGCAGGCGGAGGTTACTCAGCACAAGTACACCCGCGCGGTTATGGGTATCAATCACTTTGACTTTAACTGGCTGCTTGAACCGAACGAGGAATTTACCGCTCCCGAAGTGGTCATGGTCTACTCCGACGAGGGTATAGGCAAGATGTCCCGCACGTTCCACGACCTTTACAGACAGCATCTTATCCGCGGCGAATATAAGGACAAGCGGCGTCCCATACTTATCAACAACTGGGAGGCTACCTACTTCGATTTCGATACCGACAAGCTTATCGGTATAGCAAAGGAAGCCTCAAAGCTTGGCATAGAAATGCTTGTTATGGACGACGGTTGGTTCGGTCACCGCGACTCGGACAACAGCTCACTTGGCGACTGGTTCGTCTACGAAAAGAAGCTCAAAGGCGGCTTGAAGCACCTTGTTGACGAGGTGAACAAGCTTGATATGAAGTTCGGTATATGGTTTGAGCCGGAGATGATCTCCCCCGACAGCGAGCTTTACAGAAATCACCCCGAATGGGCTATTCAGGTCAAGGGACGTGAAATGACAATGTCCCGTGAGCAGTACGTTCTGGACTACTCCAACAAAGAGGTCAGGGACTATGTTTACGGCATGATGAAGAATATACTTGACAATGCGAATATTGAGTACATCAAGTGGGATATGAACCGTCAGCTCACGGAGGTGGGTTCGACTTCACTTCCGAAAAACCGTCAGCGTGAACTTTGGCACAGATACGTGCTGGGCGTTTACGACCTGATGAACAGACTTACCACCGACTACCCACACATTTTGTTGGAGAACTGCTCCGGAGGCGGCGCGCGCTTTGACGCGGGTATGCTTTATTACTCTCCGCAGATATGGTGCAGCGATGATACCGACGCTATTGAACGTCTTAAGATTCAGCACGGCACGACCATTTGTTACCCTGCTTCCGCAATGGGAGCCCACGTTTCCGACTGTCCCAATCATACAGTTGGACGTTCCACGCCGTTCGCAACGAGAGGAAACGTTGCTATGGTGGGTACTTTCGGCTACGAGCTTGACGTGACCCGCATACCGCAGGAGGACAGGGACGCTATTCCAGCGCAGATCGCGGAATTCAACAAATACAATCCCATTATCCGCACGGGCGACCAGTACCGCATAGGAAACGTCTTTGAGGACAATATGTGGGACGCATGGATATTTGTGGCAAAGGACAAGTCCGAGGCGGTGTTCACGTTCGTTCAGGTGCTTGGCAGACCCAATTACCGCAGCAGACGGATAAAGCTGAAAGGTCTTGACCCGAAAGCTGCGTACAAAAATATGGAAACAGGCGAGGTGCTGAACGGCTGCGCACTGATGAATTCCGGAATTTTTGTAAGTCTCGACGGTGATTTTAAATCAAAGACAGTACATTTCGTTAAGCAGTGATTTTTGTAAAAGAATAATTACCATTTTAAGCCAGCGGGTTTCTAAATTATGGAATCACGCTGGTTTAAACCTTGTTTTACCTTTTTAATATTGTGTAACTTAAAGGTTTTCGCAAACTTTTTTTGTTAAAAGTGCACAAGGTCTTTGGGATTATATCTACAGAAATGTCCCTTGAAGATAACTGACATTTTTGGTATAATTAATAATAGATGAAACCGTGCCGCAAGCATAGCTGACGCTTGCGGCTTGTGTTTCAGAAGGAGGTTAAATATGAAGAATTCAAAGAAAATCATGGCAGGACTTCTTGCGCTTACTATGACAAGTGCATTTGCAGCTTGCTCAAACGACGATGCAGGAAATGAGGGCGACATAGGTGCAGAGGCTACCACTACCACCACTGCTGAAACCACCACGGCTGTTACAGCGGCTATCAATGAGTCGGAGCTTGACGAGGAACAGGCTGACGCTCTCAGCAGCGCAATGTCCCAGCTTCAGGACGTTGAACTGGCAAACAAGGAAATCAAGTGGTTCGCGCACTACGACATCAACCCAAGCACAAACGGAGCTTCCAAAAAGGTTGAGCTTGAGCTTTTCGAGAGAAAGTACGGCGGTTCTATCAAGTGGTATCAGACCACATGGGAAAACCGCTACAACGACCTTTCCACATACGTTCTGGGCGGCGAGGGAATCGACTTCTACGCAGGCGATACAGGAAATCTTCCAAAGGGTATCATCAGCGGAATGTTCCAGTCAGTTGACGAGTATATCGACCTTAACGACGCTATTTGGGCAAACACCAAAACGGCCATGGACAGCTATAAGTTCGGCGACAAACACTTCATGTTCGTTACAAATGTTGTTGCGAACTATATGGTATACTATAACACGGCTACTCTTGAAGCAAACGGTCTCGACGATCCTTGGGATATGTACAAAGAGGGCAACTGGAACTGGGATACCTTTAAGGATATGCTCCAGAACTTCGTTGACGAGGAGAATGATCAGTGGGGTCTTGACAACTGGTACAACGAACTTGCTCTGACATATTCCGCAGGCGTTCCCGTTGTTCAGTCAGTTGACGGTCAGCTTGTCTGCAACCTGAATGACGCTACACTTGAAAAAGCAATGAACTTCACTTACGACCTCTACAACAGCGGTCTGGTGTTCCCCACTGAGCAGTTCAACTGGGCTATCCAGCCTCAGATGATGGGAGAGGGCAGAGAACTGTTCTGGATAGGCGGTTCTTGGGAAGCTGAGGGCGACCCTTCCACATGGACTCACCAGATACCGCCCGAGAACCTTGGTATCGCTCCCACGCCGTCTCCCGCAGGCTCCGATCCTTATCAGGCAGCGGGCATGGAGGGTTACGTACTCTGTAAGGGAGCCACAAACCCAGAAGGCGTAGCACGCTTTGCCGAGTGTACTATACTCGCGGGCAGCGATGAGAGCGCAAGAGAGATATTCCGCCAGAAGAGAATGGAAGACGCTAAGTGGTCCGAGGATCTTGTGAACAGACTTGAAGAGATCAACGGTCTTGCTAAGCAGTATCCCGTTGTTGACCTTGCTCCCGGCTGCTCCACCGATATCGCTTCCTACACCACCGACGGCGGCGCAGAGATCGGCATAAGAGCCGCATTCCACGGCACAGACTGGGCTACTACAAGAGAGTCCATTGCCGATACTATCATCATGCTTGTTGATGAAGTAAACACTGAGCTTCAGGCTAAGGTTGCCGAGAGCTGATTATAAAAATCACGGCGCGTATTTTGCCGATGAATAACAAAAATTATACCCTGCTGCGTTTTTCATTAATTGCAGCAGGGTATTTTTGTATCCCACTAAGATGTTAAAAACAAAAGCCGCTTCGGAACTTCTCCAAAGCGGCTGCTTTAAAACAACATTTTAAATATTTAATTCCGATCTCTTTTATCCGTCTCCGCCTCAGAACCGGAGTCTTTCCTCTCTGCGGCAATTTCGTCTTTTGTAGGAAGCGGAGTAAATTCGGGATACCCCGCTTGCTCCGAAAGCGTTCTGTGAAACGGTATAAAGGTGATAAGCTTAATATGAATGACCGCCGCATAAAGCGCAAAGGGAACTATCCACACTGTCGGAATAATCAGTATAGCTGAAAAGATCAGCAGAATATTAAGTATTACCTCAATTACCAAAGCGGGCTTGTTCATAGTACCGGCAATGAATTCCAGAATAAATGCAGCCAGCGCCAGGAGCGGCAGGAAAAGATTTATCTGCGGCAGCATTTTTTCCATTCGCATAAGATATGTGAACCCGAAAAGAGAATATAATCCGAAAAACGCCATTACTGCAACAGAGAAAATAAGAGTGTACTTGAATACATGATTTATCACATTTTTCAGAGCGTCAGCACAGTCCCGTTTGTGAGAATCGTCAAGGTTCGGGATATCCTTTGGCTCAACGTTTATTTCAAACCGAAATCTGCTCATTGCAGCTCTCCTTTCACGGACGTTTTCAACTCGGCTGCCTATTCCTGACTGCTGCCGTCCGTATCTTCGGGTACGGGATTTATTTCGTTGCCCGTGATATAGTTTCTCCACATTTCAACAGCGTGTTCATAATTTTCTCTGAATTCTTCCTCGTTCATGCCGATGCCTCCGCGGGGTTCCCTGAATGCTGCGAACAACTCATCGGAAAACGCGGAATATTCAATATCCTCAGCCATGCTTGTTCCGCTAAGCATATAACCGAATCCCGAAACATTTTCATCGTTCGGAAAATCCTTGCTTATGTCCGCTAAAACTCCGTCGCCCTCCACAATGCCGATCGCCTCACAGGCTTCATCGTCGGCGATTATGAGAACGGTGTCTCCCGACTGAAATTCCGCTACAAGCTTTGTCTGGTCAGCCTGACGGGTATACAGCTCTTCGGGGGAATCCCCCATTACCGCGGGAGCGTAAAACACTCTCACGTCCACCTTGCCGTCCCCGTTGTAGTCCTCGCAGTAGCGCTCGAAAAGCTTTTCCATGTTCTCGGTATAGAACTGGAATGCATCGTCCTTGGCGATTATCATTACCGAAACGTCGGGAGTGACCCGCGTGGCAAGGTCGTACACCAAAAACGCCAGAATAAGAAACAGCGCAGTCCCGATAATAACATACATTTTATTATGGTAAAAGAAGTTGCTTATTTTTTCCCCGACCGTGTAGTGACGTTCTTCCTTGACCTCGACCGGAACGTCCTCCTCCGAAATTACCCCCTGTTTAAGCTTTAAAAGCTCCAGCTTTTCCTGCCTGAGCTTTTCGGCGTAGCGGTCTCTTTCCCTGCGCTCCCGTTCGGCTCTCTCCGCTTCAAGTTCGCTCTGGCGTTTGATCTCCTCGGCTCGTTCCTTTTCATTCACCTCGCGGTAAACGTCCATAAAGGACTTGCCTTTTTTCTTTTTGGGATTTTCCGCGTTATCGTCCCCGCGCGGTTCATTTTTTTCGGTATCGGGCATAGTAAGTTCCTTTCTTTTTAGATGATAGAGGTTAGAATTATTCGCTGTGGCTGTCAATATAATATTTGCAGGCTTCAACGATGAACTTCGCCTTGCTGATTTTTTTCACTTTGCAGTAATCGTCTATTATCGCGTAATCTTCGGATTTTATATCTACTTTTAGCTGTTTTATATTTTCTTTGTTTTTATTTCGGTACTCACGCATATACTCGTTTCTGTTAAATACTCCCATTATTTATACTCCATTAATTGTTTATGTACGTAAAATTCTTAAAATATTTACAGTAAGTACATGAGTTACGTACGTAAAATGTGCTATAATAAAATCAAGATAA
Organism: uncultured Clostridia bacterium; assembly: GCA_947089135.1. GTDB lineage: Bacteria > Bacillota > Clostridia > Oscillospirales > Ruminococcaceae > RGIG8773. The sequence goes on along the minus strand of CAMUJF010000004.1, from coordinate 39,863 downwards.
AACACGAAAGGAAATGCTTATGGATTGCAATGAATTCAGCTTTGACGCGCTGCTTAACTGTGACGAATTTTCACGGTGCAAAAGTCCCGAAACCATATACGCTATGGACGATTTTTTGAAAATCGTTGAAGAATGTGCAAGTGACGAAGAAAAAGCGGAAAAGATCAAGCGGGAAAACACAAATTTGACGTACTGCACATTTAACGACGCTTTTAAACAAGGCTTCTGCTTTGCGGTGAAGATTCTGAAAGGCATTATGAGAATATAAACGTAACGAATATCGGAGCAGTAAATGCTCCGATATTTTTACGCTTGGTAATAATTTTTGCCTATAGTCCTTTGTGTATAGCTTAAAACTCCAGCTTTTTGTTGAGATAAGCAACAAGCTCCTCGATTTTAACGCGCTCCTGCTCCATGGTATCGCGGTCGCGGACTGTTACGCAGCCGTCCTTTTCAAGGGTGTCGAAATCATAGGTAATGCAGAACGGAGTACCTATTTCGTCCTGACGGCGGTAACGCTTGCCTATCTGACCCGCCTCGTCGTAGTCCACGGAGAAATGCTTTGAAAGCATGGTGTAAACCTCTGTCGCCTGCTCCTTGAGCTTTTTGGTAAGGGGCAGCACTGCAGCCTTGATAGGAGCAAGGGCAGGGTGGAGGTGCATAACGGTACGCACGTCTCCCTCGCCTATTTCCTCCTCGTCGTAAGCTTCGCAGACGATCGAAAGGAAAAGTCTTTCAACGCCGAGGGACGGCTCAATAACATAGGGTACATATTTTTCGTTTGTTTCGGGATCGAAATATTCAAGAGACTTTCCGCTTGTCTTGATGTGCTGTGTAAGGTCGTAATCGGTTCTGTCCGCAATGCCCCAAAGCTCGCCCCAGCCGAATGGGAAAAGGTACTCGAAATCGGTGGTAGCCTTTGAGTAGAAGGAAAGTTCTTCGGGAGAGTGGTCGCGGAGACGGAGGTGTTCCTTCTTGATGCCGAGGCTCAGCAGGAAGTCGCGGCAGTAGGTTCTCCAGTACTGGAACCATTCAAGGTCTGTGCCGGGCTTGCAGAAAAATTCAAGCTCCATCTGCTCGAACTCGCGTACGCGGAAAATAAAGTTACCGGGGGTAATTTCGTTACGGAAAGATTTACCCACCTGCGCCACGCCGAAAGGTACTTTCTTTCTTGTGGTGCGCTGGATATTGGCAAAGTTTACAAAAATGCCCTGCGCTGTTTCGGGACGGAGATAAAGCTCCGCTTTGGAGTCCTCGGTAACTCCCTGAAAGGTCTTGAACATCAGGTTGAACTGACGGATAGGGGTAAAGTTTTTCTTTCCGCAGTTGGGACACTTAATATCGTTATTCTCGATAAAATCGCTCATCTGCTCGTTAGTCCAACCCGTGGGGTTAGTGTCGGTCTGGGACTCGATAAGCTGGTCGGCGCGGTGTCTTGTCTTGCACTCGCGGCAGTCCATAAGAGGGTCGGAGAAACCGCCCAGATGTCCCGAAGCAACCCAAGTCTGGGGATTCATCAAAATAGCGCTGTCAAGTCCCACGTTATAGGGGCATTCCTGCACGAATTTTTTCAGCCAAGCGTTTTTGATATTATTTTTCAGCAGCGCGCCTAAAGGACCGTAATCCCAGGTGTTTGCCAATCCTCCGTATATCTCGGAACCGGGGTAAACAAAGCCTCTGCCTTTACAAAGCGCAACTATTTTATCCATACTTTTTTCAGCCATTTAAGTAACCACCTTTTTGATTTTTAAAGCATATCCATAATTATACTATTAATTGCGCATATTGTCAATAGATAAGGTTTTAACAGGAGCAAAACGCACGTCATTTTCTGCGTTTAAAAACCACTATCTCTGCGTTGGAGCCGTTTTCGCCGTATTCGCAGACCAGAAGATATTTTTCGTCCGCAGTCAAACCGTAACATCTGTCGCTGCCTTTTTTGCATATCTGATTGCCGAGGTATATTTTATCGTCCTGCCAGAACCTGATATTTTGTCCTCCCGGAAGCGTGTATTCAAGGTTGACAAATGAGCCTTTCAGCGCATACAGGCTCGTGACCTCCTCCATATCTTCGATACCGAGGACGTTAAACTCCGAAATAAGTTCGTCTCTCAGGCTGCATTTTTTGCCGGGGTCAAAAAAGCTTTCGCATTTTTCATGTCCCTTGCTTTCGCAGCAGGAGGCGATCATGCAGTTTTTGCCTACCTCCCCGCAGCCTCCGCAACTTTCCTTTAGATCGCATTCAGCGCAGTTCAAACCGCATTTTGATATTAAACCGTTCATATTTTATTCCTTTCAAAAATTATTTTCCGCAATAAATTTATTCAGAGTTCTGCAATTTTCCGCCAGATCCTCCGCGCCGTTATGGCTTCCCCTGTAAAGCTCAATAATAACATTTCCGTCATATCCGAATTTTTTTAACTCTCTGAAAAGCGTGAGATTATCGTACTCTCCGAAACCGAATTTCAAACAATCTCCCGCATTTCCGTAATCGGAAAAATGTACGTGTCTGATATTTTTCCCCAGCGCACGGACTATTTCCAAAGGATCGTATCCGCTGCGGTGAGCCTGTTTGACGTCCAGAACAAAAGCCGCCTTGTCCCCTAAATATTCTATCATTTTCACAAGAAAAGCAAGATCCCTGCTTGTGCAGCGCGCAACGTTTTCCTGCAAAACGCATATGCCGAACTGTTCGGCGACCTCCTGCAATTTCAAATACCTTTCAAAATATTTTTCATCGGGGAAAGGGTTCTGCGGCTTGTTGCCGTGGAGAATAAAATATTTCGCTCCGAAATAATTCACATACTCAAAAAATCTTTTATAGTAATCCAGCATATCCGCAAGCCGACGCTCATAAACCGTAAAAAGCATTATTGGCTCTATGCTGCACGAGTAGGGGTGTACCGAAACAACATCAACGCCGTATTCTTTTTTGACCGCAAGCATTTCGCCGCGGTACGGATCGTAAAGCTCACAGTGGGAATTGACAAAAATCTCCGCGGTTTTTATTCCGTTTTCCGCAAGCTGTCTAAAAGCATTTTCAAGCTCCATCGGATATAAGCACGCTGTTGATATCCCTGCTTTCACTGTGGAACCTCCTTTATTAAATATCGGCTGTAATATAACGCCGGTTTATAAATAATTAGTGTTATATAACAATATTTATACATCTTTAAATCATCAATTAATTTATTTTTACTGCTGCAGCAAAACTGATCCGCGTTTTTACAGCCATACTGCCCAGCTTCCGAAATCAAAAGTTCCGCTGCCGTGATGTAATTTTCCCGACGCATTCAGCTTGCGAAATTCGTCCCGCATTTCTGTAATTACAGCAGGTTTTATATTAAGAGAATGGTGCGCGGGAAAAATCTTTTTCGCAGGCAATTCCGCAATTTTTTCAAGCGATTTCAGATAAGCTTCGGGATCTGTCGAGGGATAATATGCAAAAAGCGTATCAAGGTAAACCAAGTCCCCCGTAAAAAGATAATTACGCTCATTCTCCCAAAAGCACATATGCCCGGGAGAATGTCCCGGCGTGTGAAAGACGGTTATAACACGTCCTCCAATGTCTATTTCGTCTCCGTCGGAAAGTATTTTCGCAGGCTTGCCCTGAAAAAATTCGTAGACGCTGACATCATAATTTTCAGGCAGCTCACATCTGTCGCAGACCATTTCCCGTATTGTTTCAATCGTAAGCGGAAATTTTCCGTCCAGCCATTCAAGTTCCTCGCCGTGAGCATAAAAATCGGGAAAATATTTATGTCCGCCGATATGATCCCAATGAATGTGAGTAGCAACAGCAGTGACGTGCTTATCGGTAAGCCTTGAAACTTCCTCAAAAATATTGCATATCCCAAGCCCCGTATCTATCAGCAGACACCGCTCCGAGCCGACCAAAAGGTAACAGTGAGTTTCTTCCCAATGGCGGTATTCACTGATAATATATGTATCTTCGTCAATTTTTTCCGTGGTGAACCAGCTCATAAAATCCTCCGATAAAAGCGATATAAGGGCGGATTTTTATCCGCCCCGACTTTTTTGATTTTTTTATTTTCAACAGGAATTTTTCCTATTCCGCGGCAAATTAAAATCCGTTCTTTTCTTGCTCAAAGGCTGCGTTAAAAATGGAATATACGCATAAAACTTTTATCCGATTTCTTTAAATTTATTACAGGTATTTTTTCAGCATATTTTCAAGCAGCTTCGCATATTCATTTCTGTATTCTTCGGGAGAAATAATTTCCGCAGCTTCGCGAAACCCTGCTATATATGAGAAAAACGACGGAACGTCCGACCATGTAAAATCAAGGGTAATGCTGCCGTCCTTATCCTCGTTTCCGATTGCGGCAGAGGAAAGATACTCCGCGCCGAATTCGTCCACCAACCGCCACATGACGGAGCTGTCAAACCTGACCTTGACTGAAATTTCACCTTTTGTATGCCTCAGCTTGTCGCAGCTGTAGGCGGGTATTTCACGGGGCGTAAAGCTTTCTCCCGAGGCGCGCAGTTTGGTCATTCTCGTTAGCTTGAACATTCGATAGTCCCTGCGTTTTTCGCAGTACCCCCACGCGTACCAGCTTGCCCACTGGAAAACCAGACGGTACGGCTCGATAGTACGCTCTTCGGTGCGTTCGGGGGAATAGTACAAAAAGGAAATTTTTTCACGGTTTCCTATAGCGGACTTTATAATTTCAAGCTTTGAGGACACCATGCTCTTATCCCATGAGGACAGATCCACAATAATGCTGTTTTCCGCGCTTTCCGTACTAACCATGTTTTCCGAGTCAAGCTTTTCCATAAGGCGGCGGTAACGGCTGCTTTCGCTTACGCTGTCAAGTCCCTGCAAGCCTGTCAGTATGGCTTTCATGTCCTCGGAGGAAAGCAGGGTGCGGTCAAGCTTGAAACCTTCCATGATCGAAATTCCGCCGCCCCGCCCCTGTGAAGCCGCAATCGGAATACCCGCCTTTGAGATATCCTCGATATCGCGGACAATGGTACGGCGGGACACTTCAAACTTTTCCGCAAGCTCGGCGGCTGTTATCCTGTCTCTCTGCAAAAGAACCGAAAGTATTCCTATAAGGCGGTCTATCTTCATATCGGACGTCCTTTGCGTTTATTCGGCGGAGTCTTCAGATATCTGCGGGGGCGCTATTTCATAGTCTCCGTCTGAATTTATAGCCCTTGTCATGGCCTCTATAAGTTCGGGCTGAGTGACCTTTTTGCTCAGTCTGTCAAAAAGACCGAAGCCGTTTTTGCCGTTCCAGCCGTTGTCCCAGTAAACAGGTATGCAGCCGTTGTTCTTGGCGGACTTTACTATGTACTCAAGCCAGTACCGTCTGAACTCGTTCATGCCCGCGCTCAAATGAGTTTTGTCCTGAACGCCCATTTCGCCGATCACAACAGGATAGCCCTGACTTACAAATTTATCGTTAAGAAGCTTCATCTGAGAATCCGCATAATCCTCCTGACCCCAGTTGTCGTAGTCCTCAACGGCGTATTTGCCCCACTGAGTCTTTGCGGACATAATATTCTCGTCAATGGTAAAATTGTAGGGATCGTAGTAGTGTACCGATATCATAAGACGGTTTCCGTCCGCTGTGCAAAGGTTGTCGGTCGGTATCGCAAAGCCCTTGTCTCCGGCAGTGTGTCCTATATTGGTGTTCCAGCCTGGAATAAGCAGCCAGCGCTTTTCGTTGTTCGAGCCGGTTTTACGCACAGTATCCACAAATATCTGATTGTAGGCGTTGATGTTTTCGTAGCCTTTGGGGTCAGGTTCGCCGTAAGTATTGTCAAATTCTTCGTTCATGGATTCAAATATAAGGTGCTCGTCGTAGTCCTTGAAACGTTCGGCTATCTGCGCCCACACCTTTTCGTACTTGTCCTTGATCTCGTCCTGATTTTCGTCAACGCAGAGCAGCCAACCGCCGTCAACTGTGTAGTAGCCGTCGCCGTGAATATTCATGACAGCGTACAGGTCGTTGTTTACAACATAGTCCACGACCTCCTGAACGCGGTTGAGCCACGCTTCGTCAATTTTATAATCGGGAGCCTCCCCTATCTTTGAGAGATAAGAAACGGGAATCCTTACAGTGCTGAAGCCGTTTTCCTTGACAAGCTTTATAAGCTCTTCCGAAATGACTGCGTTTCCCCATGCGGTTTCGCTTGGCACTTTGTCCTGTGACGCTTCAAGCTGATTTCCCAGATTCCAACCCATGCCCATTGCGGCAGTGATCTCCGTCTGGTTCAGATCGTTCCATTCTGCGGCGGAAGAAGCTGAAGACCCGCCGCTGTTTCCGCCGTCGCCGTCCGGTTTTGAGCATCCCGAAAATACGGACGCGGTAAGCGCCAAAGCGGCGGCCGCTGCGATGATTTTTCCGAATAATTTTTTCATAGTGATCTTTCCTTTCATTCCTATTAGTAATATATTAAGTCCCAAGACTTTAAAACTTGTGTGAAAACGTTTTCAAAAATATATAAAAAAATATAAAAGTCTAAAACAAATGCGCGTGAAATCCAAATATAGAATAATCACGATACTGTAATTATAGCACATATCCCTTATGCAGTCAAGCATTGACTGCATAACTTCACCAAAATCAATTTTAGAGCGATAAATTTTTGCTTAACTTGCTTAACGCACCGGTGTATTGTTACGTCAGGATTTCAGCCGATCAAGCTGTGCCGGTCGTCAAGTTTTAAATAAGCTGTTTGAAAAGCTCATCTATCAGTTTTTTCTCCGCGAGACCGTCCGAGAATGCCGTTGCGCCCCCTGCGGCAGTTCCGAGCTTCAAGGCGTATTCGTAATCGTTCCGTTCCAAACCCGCAACAAATCCTGCCACCATTGAATCTCCCGCACCGACGGAATTTTTTACAGTACCCCTGCATACGCCGCATATGTGGGTCGTGCCGTTCTCGTCAAGGAGCATCGCGCCGTCTCCTGCCATTGAGACCAGTACGTTCCGCGCTCCCATATCCCTGAGCTTTTGAGCGTATTCAGCAACTTCTCCGCGGGTTTTCAAGGTTACACCGAAAATATCGCCAAGCTCATGATTATTGGGCTTGACAAGGAACGGCTTATATTTCAGCACGTTCGTCAGCAGTTTTTTTGTTGCGTCCACAACGGCTTTGACATTTTTGTTTTGAAGACGTTCAAGTATCTTTTCATAAATATCATTAGGCATACTGCTTGGGATACTTCCCGCAAGGATTATCATATCGCCGTCGGAAATATCGTCGAGCTTGCCAAAAAACAGGTCAAGAGCTTCTTCGTCAATTTCAGGACCCTGACCGTTGATCTCTGTCTCCGTGCAGGGCAAAACCGCGCTGCCGGACTTTCCGGACTTTATTTTTACATTTATTCGTGAGAAGCCATTCTTAAGGTGCACAAAATCTGTTTCAATGCCTTTTTCGGCAGCGCCCTTTTCAATAGCGTCCCCCGTGAAGCCCGCCACAAACCCCAGCGCACGGGACTTTACTCCAAGCCTGCTGAGTACCGTCGAAACATTTATACCCTTTCCGCCGAAATAAATCTCTTCTCTTTTGGTACGGTTCACGCCGCCCGCAGTAATTTCATCGGTATGTATGACATAATCCACGGCAGGATTAAATGTTACCGTATAGATCATTATAAAACCTCCTTAGAGCCTGTCCGGAATCTTTTCAGCAGTATTTATTTTATCATATATTCTTGCAAATTACAAGCGTCAAATGCACAAATTCAGGTTCGTTAAAAATATTATCCGCTGCAGCGCTTACAAATCTAAATTCAATAATTTTACATTAAACCAAAAACTTCACCTTTTTCCTTAAAAGTAAAAAAACAACCCGTTTTTTATTGGAAAATGCAAAATACGCTTGAAAAATGTCCGCGTTTGTAGTATAATAAAAAAGTATGATTGCGTTTCGGACTTTAAACGAAAGCGAAACGGTCAGGAAAGGTTTTTATATGTCAAAAAGAATTTCATATGCCGACATTGCAGTAAATGCCGCGCTCGTCCTTATGTCGGCAGCGGCAGCAGTTCTGCTTTGCATATTTTTTTTCGCAGGAAAGCCTGCGGACGCCGGTTCGTCCGATACGGATACCCCCCACGTTATCAACGCCTCCGAAACGGAGCCGCCCCAAACTTTTGTCACAACGGTTACTGAAACAACCGTTATTTCCGAAGAAACGGAAACCGCTTCGGAAACTGTGCCCGAACCCGATATTGGGGATTATTCCCCCGCTTTTTTTCAGAATACGCTTTTTATAGGAGATTCGATTTCGGTAGGACTTATCAATTACGAGTTTCTTCCTCCCGAAAACGTATTTGCAAAGGCGGGGATCACTCCGTCGTCAGTAGTCAGTACAAATATCGACGACGTTTCTGTCTTTTCCAAAGCGGCAGGCCTTGACCCCGAATATATCTGCATAATGCTTGGTACGAACAGCGTTGCATATGTTGAGGGACAGGAAATGTCAGATGAGCTTGGCAAGTTCATAGATATGATCGCGGATACCTGCCCTAACGCAAAGATAGCGCTCGCCTCTGTGCCGCCGGTTACCCGTAAGCACGAGGAAGAAAAGCCGGAACAGCTTGAAGCCATAGTTTCTTATAACAAGCTTGTAAAAGAGCTTGCGGAGGAAAAGTCGGTCGCTTATGCCGACACGTTCAGTCTGCTTACGGACGAGACAGGTTATCTGGGTTCACGCTATGCCGAGCACGACGGTCTGCACCTTAAAATACACGCTTATCCTGTGATACTCAGCGCAGTCCAGAAGGCGCTTATAGATTACTATTGTATAACCTTTGTTCCTTCTGCGGAGACAGAGCCGTTATCCGAAGCGGTATCAGCAGCCGGAACCGTTTCGGTCATGGTTGAAACCGCTGAGGAACCGGTTACTGAAACAGAGAATGCGGACGAAGCTTTTGAAGAAGTGGAAAATCCGGAGTCTGACAGCATGGAGGATACCGTCGGACTTGAAGAGCACGAAGAACTTGACGATACGGAATAAAACAGTATTTTGCCGTTTACGGTGCTGTCCTTATCCCGCTATGCAATTAAAGCTATATGAAAGAAATCTGCGCAAAGCTGCGTATATCAAAGCTTTTGCCTGATCGTTTATACAGTTTTCAGCTGCATATCAGTATTGGGAATTGGGACAGCAATTACATAATATTTTTAATATTCACTCGCAGATACAAATGAAAGGAAGATCAGTTATGAAAAAATCAATTATTCTTGCGGCAGCTTTTTCGCTTTCGTTACTGCTGCTGACCTCATGCTCCGACGAGCAGCCCTCTGTACCCGCTGACGCGACTGTAGAGACCTCCGCAGAATCCTCAGGCGCTGACGATCAAGGAGAGCCTGTCATTCTCCCCGACGCTGTACCGGTTGAGGACGTTTCGGCTGCGGACATAACTGCCGCCGTAACAGCGGAGATCGAGATTCCCTCCGCGGTGGAAAAAACTGCCGACAATATAGGCGCGTTCTATGACGTGGACGTATCGGCAGTTACAGATATGTCTGTGCTGGTATGCGGAAGCGGCGCTTATCCCGACGAGCTTGCTGTGTTCAAATTTACCGATGAGAATGCCGCAAAGGCAGGCATGGAAGCCGTACAGAAGCGTTTGGACAGTCAGACAGAGCTTTACGCTGACTACACTCCCGACGAGATGTACAAGCTTGAAGACGCTTTCATCTTCAACAAGGACAACTGGGTTGCAATGGCAGTCTGCTCCGACAACGCCCGTGCAAAAGAAATCATTGAAAGTATGCTGTAATTTTACAAGCGAAACGTGAAAGACAACACCAAAATGAAATAAAAATACAAAAACCCTGCTTCTCACAGATACAGAAAAGCAGGGTTATTTTTGCAGCAGCTGTAAACGTTCGGGAAAAAAGATCGTCCCTAATCAGTGTATTCAGTCTAAAACAAAACTGATTCCGATGGAACTTCGGAATCAGTTTATTGCTTAATATTATTTTATACCATCGGACGCTTTTGTGCTCTGTCAGCACATTGCGGGACACTTTATTTTCAATAAAATTAAGGCTTTTCATCGTACGGCTGCCCGTTATGACAAGCTCGCCTTTTCTTTGCTTGCTTTTGTCTATAATGATACAAAGAGTTTTGTGTTTTAAGGCGCACTCCGGTATTAAGTATTGCTTTATGCTTCAACGGCAGGCTTTTTTATAATGTTCAGTACCCGTACTATAACGGTACTGAGACCAAGGTTTATTACCGTTTCCACAAGGAAATTAATTCCTACAAATCCGACTATAAGATAAACCCCAACATTTGCGAAGCCCGCGCCCGCAGCCCATTCGCTGATAGTGTCGTAGAAAAATACCAAGCAGCCCAACAGGAAAACTCCTGTGTTCACTACCGGACACACTATCGCCGCCGCAAGTATCGCTAACCAGCGGTTTTTGTTCTCTAGCAGCCTGTAAACTGCCGCCGCAGCAATTCCTGCCAGAATGCCTTTAAGCAGACAGGTAACGACTGTTCCCGGTACGCTGACCGCAAGGAACGCTGCCGCGTCTGTCATAAGAACGACCGTTCCGAAAACCAGTCCCAACCACGCACCGGCCTTCCAGCCGTAGAGAGCCGCGCCCACTACGATAGGAACAAGCACCAGCGTAATGCTGAACGTTCCGAATCTGATGCCTATTGCCAGCGCCTGAAGCACGATAACCACAGCGGTAAGAACTCCCATTACCGCAAGCATAAGGGTTTTTTCTTTTGTTTTTGACATAAAAATTCCTCCTACTGCTGTTCCTTTTTTCAGGATACAGCGTAATTCGGCAATGCAGAATTTTTACGCGTTTTTCTTATACAGTACGTACAGACCGTCTATGAGCAGCGTTTCGTCAAGAATGAACTTTTCGCGGCAGAACGGCAATATGGCGGACGCAATTCCTCCGGTGGCGATAACGGCGGCGTCCTGACCTATGGCTTCCTTGTAGCGCACTGCCATGCCGTCCATCATGCTTGCAGTACCGATAATGCTTCCCGATTTCATGCAGTCCACGGTGTTAGTACCAATAAGCACATCGCCCGAAAGCTCTGTGTTGATATCGGGAAGAGCCGCGGCTGTTGACGAAAGGGCTTTGAGAGAGACCTTTACTCCGGGAATTATAGAGCCGCCCAGAAAAAACCTGTTTCTGTCGATAGCGGAAATGGTGGTAGCCGTACCCAGATCGAAAATTACGCAGGGAGGGTCGTACTTTTCCATTGCACCCACGGCTCCGCATACCAGATCTGCACCGAGAGCGGCTGGATCGTCGATCTTGATATTAACGCCGGTCTTGATTCCGGGTCCCACAGTAACGATCTTGCTGCTTGTAAGACGTTTTACCGCCTGTTTGAAAACGGGCGTAAGAGGGGTAACAACGCTTGAAATAGCCGCGCCGTTTATATCTGCGGCGCAGTAACCGTAAAGCGCAAGTATCTCGCTGAATTTAACGGCATACTCATCCGCCATAAGAGCGGTTTGAGTTGCTATGCGGGAAAGAAACAGCAGTTTGTCGTTCTCGATTCCTCCGAGAACGATATTTGTGTTTCCTGCGTCAACGGTAAGTATCATGCGGAGTCACTCCTTTTTTCTGTATTGCCGATATTAATTATACACCAATGCCTCGTTTTGTCAATAGCAAAAATATTAACAAACGAAAATATTAAAGGACGGAGTCTCCTTTCGTGAGCCCCGTCCTGATATTCCGTTCTGCGTTCAAACACCGTGTTTTACCCTGTCGTGTTCTTCGGCGCGCTTTGCGTCGTTCCAGCGGTCGAGAGTACCCGTCAGATATCCCGTAACGCGGCGTATGCGCTCGAAAGGAACGTCCTCAAACTTGTAATTAAGGTTTACATACTCGCCGTCGAGACCTATTTCCAGGCTTGACAGAGTTTTGTCGGGAAACTTGTCCTCAAGATATTTGACGTAATTGTTTTTCTCCTCCTCGGAGATAGTTCCGTTTTTTACGATTATATCCATATTGCATCTTCCTTTCATTATGGCAAAGCGAAGTCCCGTTCCGCATAAGGCGGGACAAGTATTGCTGTAATTTAATTATACCAATTTAGTATAGTTTTGTCAATAGATACCCTAAAAATTTTTTCGACATGAAATATATTGAAAAATTTCGGCAAATGTGTTATACTTTAAACATTCTGATACCAATTCTTTAGAGCCTGTTCAGTATCTTTTACGCACGTCTTTTCGGCAAGATTTTGCCGCTGACTGCGTTAAAAATCCTTGCAATACGCGAGTATTGCTGCGGATTTTTGCCTTGTCATCAACAAAAGCTTGCCCCAAATACGCACATAAAAAGATACTGAACAGGCTCTTATTGAATCGGTATAAAATCAAAATCGGAGAATATTATGACTGTAGAAATTTTTACCGACGGCGCCTGCTCCGGAAATCCGGGACCCGGAGGATACGGCGCGATACTCAGGGTCGGGGAGCATAAAAAAGAACTTTCGGGAGGCTCCGCCGACACCACAAACAACCGAATGGAGCTTATGGGAGTAATATCTGCACTTTCGGCTCTGAAATATCCCTGCGACGTTATCCTCACCACCGACAGCAAATATGTGGTGGACAGCGTTACCAAAGGCTGGGCGCGGGGCTGGAAAGCGCGGGGATGGATAAAGTCCGATAAAAAGCCCGCTCTTAATGCCGACCTATGGGAAAAGCTTCTCGAACTGCTGGACACCCATAATGTAAAATTCGTTTGGGTAAAAGGGCACGCGGGACATCCCGAAAACGAACGCTGCGACGAGCTTGCTGTCATGGAGCGGGATAAATACGCAGCCGGTACAAAATAAAAAAACAGTCTTTTTCGGAGCACTTTAAATCGCTACGAAAAAGACTGTTTTAAATTACTTGTTGTATAATTTTTATAATATTATACAAAATCAATTGCTGTTCGAGCTGTCAGTCTCGCTTTTTACATTTTCAATAGACTGCATAAAGCTGTCGTTTGCATACGACGGCTTTTTGGGAGGAACTATGTCCTTACGCATACGCAGCGCAAAGATAAGCGCGGCTGCTCCGATAGCGGCAGCCACTATTGCAGCCGCTCCCGCGTTGGCAATAAGACCGGTGATTCCGAATTGCGCTGCAAAAAGCACAAGTACGGCTCCGATTCCTGCAAACGCTTTTTTAGCGCATACTCCGCGCATAATAATTACTGCCGCGGCAGCCATGAGCAATGCTACTGCAATCGCAGATACCACCGAGATAAGCAATCCTCCGGCAGTCTGGCTCACATATGTTTCTTTCAGCTGGTTGACGGTTTCCTTGTCTATAATACCCTGAGACACCATTGGAGCATACAGCTTGTCAAACGCTCCGCTGTTGATCTGACCGAATACCGAATATGCCGTGAAAAAATTAATTGCGGTCATGACAAGATAGCTTATGCCGAAACCCAGTCCGCAGGAAATCGCGGCGTTGAACGTACGTGTTTTCATGCAGCCGCCTATGCAGATACTCATGGCAAGCGCGAATGCAACTCCAAGGCATACCGAAATAAGAACGGCAGCCGTGCTGTTTTCGTTTGCGGCGCTGCTCATCATGCCGGATATATCTCCGCCTGCCGAGGACAGCATCACCGCCGCGGAAACTATCCCGGTAATAACGCTGTAAGCTATAAAAGCGATCACATACGCCAGCACGCCCGCCCAGAAGCTGGACGCCTTTATCTTATGTACCGCAAGCAGAACAAGTCCGCCGATAACAGGGATAAGTCCGGTTACCGCCATGCCTATAAGAGCCGCTGTTATTACATTTTTTGATATCATAAAGATTCCCCCTTAACATTGTACTAAGACAATACTACAAATGTATATTACCATGTTTTTTCGGATTTGTCAATAGGGTAATTCTCAAAATCACTTATAGCGCTGTAAAAAGCGTCTCCCGCAAAAAAGACAGGAGACGCTGTATTTTTCGTAAATCAGATAGCGGCTTTTCTCACAGCCGCACCCGGAACGCTCTTTTTCGTGATATCCGCGCCCAGTCCGCGGAGCTTTTCCTCGAAATTCTCATAGCCGCGCTCAATATGGTAGATGTCCTCTATTTCGGTAACGCCCTTAGCCGCAAGTCCGGCGATAACCAAAGCCGCTCCCGCTCGCAGGTCGGGAGCTGTTACAGGCGCACCCATGAAAGAGCCTACTCCCTCAATAACGGCTACCTTGCCGTCTACGGAAATATCCGCGCCCATTCTGCGAAGCTCGTCAACGTACCTGAAACGGTTATCGAAAATGCCCTCCGTAACAATGCTCGTACCCTCCGCAAGACACAGCAGCGTGGATATCTGAGGCTGCATATCCGTAGGGAATCCGGGGTGGGGCATAGTCTTGACGCTTGTCTTTACCAGCGGACCGTCCACGGAAATGCGAATGCTTTCGTCAAATTCTTCGACGTTTACTCCGATTTTTTCAAGCTTTGCTGTAATGCTCTCCAAATGCTTGGGGATAACGTTCTTGATAAGCACGTTTCCACGCGTTGCTGCGGCGGCTACCATGAACGTACCCGCCTCTATCTGGTCGGGTATTATCGCGTACGTTGTACCTTTAAGATGCTTTACGCCGCGCACCTTGATAACGTCAGTACCCGCGCCCATAATGTCCGCGCCCATAGAGTTCAGAAAGTTCGCCAAATCGACGATATGAGGCTCCTTGGCGGCGTTTTCTATAACGGTCATTCCCGTGGCTTTTACAGCCGCAAGCATAGCGTTTATAGTTGCGCCTACAGTTACCATGTCAAAATATATCTGAGTACCGTACAGTCCCTCGGACTGCACGTCTATCATTCCGTGGTCTATCGAACAGGTGGCTCCCAGAGCCGCAAAGGCTTTCAGGTGCTGGTCTATGGGACGGTCTCCCAGATAGCAGCCGCCGGGCATTGATACTCTTGCTCTGCCGAACTTTCCGAGAAGCGTTCCCAAGAAGTAATAAGAAGCGCGCATATGCTTTGCCATTTCGTACGGTACGATCGGGTCGGAAATACCGGTCGCGTCTATTTTGACTGTAGTTTTATTGAGAAAAACGACCTTTGCGCCCATTTCGTAAAGAATACGCAGACTTATTGAAACGTCGCTTATGTCGGGTATATTTTCAAGCACGCATGGCTCGTCGGACAGGATAACGGCGGGGATTATAGCGGCTACGGCATTTTTCGCACCGCTGATCTCGACTTCCCCTTCAAGCCGGCGGCCGCCCTTTATAATAAATTTTTCCAAATAATATTCTCTCCCAAAGCGGTTTTAATACCGCAGTAATACGGATATCCGCAAACAATTTGCGCATACCTTGACCGTGATATTGCGCGGAGGTATGCGCTGTACAAAGCAAACCTATTTTTACAGCATTAATATTATACCATAACCGCGGACAAAATAAAAGCTTTTTTCAATGTTTTTTATCACATTTTTTAGGGAAATATTTTACATCTTTAGTGCATTATGCACAATCCGCATGAAAAAATTGGTTTATTTTAACTTACGTCCTTTAAAATTTTAACCGTTTTGTAATACTATTTCTTTTCAGTTGGCGACAGGCTTTAAAAAGCGCTGCTGCGAGTTTCCCGCTTTTCGGTCTGTAACACGTTGTCAGCAGATATTAATAAGCAGCAGTTTACAAAATTTTATATTTAAGCTATAATTAAAGCGCGTCCACATCAGCTTTATGTGAACACGCTTTAAAACAGAACTCGTTCCAAAATATATTCCGGCGGGTCAGGTATTTTCTGACGCATCAGCGTCAATTCCGTCAGGCGATACTATCCCGTTATTTTCCTTTAAGAGATCTCGTATCTCTGCCAAAAGCAGCTCCTCGGCAGTCGGCACAGGCTCCTGCGGCTCCGGTTCGGGAGCCGGTTCTTCCTTGCGCTTAAGCTTGTTGATGCCCTTGATAAGCATAAACACGCAGAACGCCACAATAATAAAGTTGAGTATTACCTGAATGAAGTTTCCGTAAGATATCGCGACCTCGGCAATTTCTTCAATGCCTGCGGCTTCGTCGGCGGCAACGCCCTGTTGGAGCACTATTTTCAGGTCTGAAAAGTTCATTTTCCCTACAATAAGACCTATTCCGGGCATAACAATATCGTTTACCAGAGAATTTACGATAGGTGTGAACGCGCCGCCCATAATAATACCGACAGCCATGTCGATAACGTTTCCCCGCGCTATAAATTCCTTAAATTCGGAAATTATTCCTTTTTTCTTTTCGTCCGCCATAATGATCTTCCTTTCGTAAAAAATATGCATTAAATATAGTATCACAATTTAATTAACGCGGTATTACGGTTATGTTACTATATATAAATTTCAAATTTTTTTGAAAAATCTCCAACCTTTTTGCAGTTCCGAACACTATATATACAGAACGTTCTAATTGGGAGTGAACACAATGAACAAATGCGACGCCGATAAAATTATCGGAGAGTACGTTCAGAAGCTGTACGGCTTTGCGCTGAACAAGACAGGAAACCCCGACGAAGCGGAGGAGCTGTCCGCAGGAATTATCGCCGAGGTATACGAGGTTCTTGTAAAGCGTGAAAATATCGTCAACGTAAACGGCTATATCTATAAGATCGCCCAAAACGTCTGGGCAAGATATGTCGGCAGGAAAAGCAAGTCCAGAAGCTTTGAGGAATTTGGCTTCAACTGTACAAACTGCACAAACTGCGCAAACTTCGCAGACGGTACGAACGGCATGGAGCATATCTCCGACGAAAGAGATTTTGCGGAGGAATTCCAGCAATCGGAGCAGTATGGGATAATCCGCCGCGAAATTGCCTATCTTTCAAAAATTCAGCGGGAGATCGTTGTTCGGCACTATTACCGCCGTGAAAAGGTAAAGACCATTGCCGCGGATATGGGACTTCCCGACGGTACGGTAAAATGGCATTTGTCATGCACGCGAAAGGAGTTATTTATGAATATGGACAAGATCAGAACAATAGGAAACCTCGGCTTGCAGCCGATACGCTTTTCAAGTATGGGACACAGCGGTCACCCCGGCTCAAAGGGCGATACCGCGGATTTTCTCGCAAAAACCATTACGCAGAACATCGCTTACGCGGCGTACCACAAACCCCGCACAATTAACGAAATTGCGGAGGAGCTTGGCATAAACCCGATATTTGTTGAGGACGAGGTGGCTGTTCTTGAGGAGTACGGCTATATGGATAAGCTTGAAAACGGCAAGTACCGCACCAATATCAATATTATAATACCCAGCGACGAGGCGAATGATATTTATAGGAAAATCGACAAAAAATACACCGAGCTTTTTGCGGAAAAATTTTTTATTCCGTACCTTGAAAATATCAAAGAAATACCCGATTTCCTCAAAATTCCCGACAACGACATAAATCTGCTTAAATGGAGTATGATACCGCCCCTTGCGAATAAGCTTGCCACGGCGGAGATCAACGACAAAAAGTACTCCGTAAAGCGCAAGGACGGCGGCGATTTTGTCGCAAACGCCGTTCTGGACGTGCCGATAAAAAACAGCGAAAAAGATAATATTTACTGGGCTTGCGGCGATATGTGGCGTAATTCCGAAGATAAATCGTTTTCGTTTTCATGGGACAGTCCAGCCTCATGGAGAAGCTGGCGGCTTGACGTTTACTGGGGCAGCCGCGAGGGCTGGCGCGAAAACCGCAATGAGGACTACGAAAAACTGTACTACTTTATGAAAGGCGAGCTTGCGGAAAACGATGCGAACGTGTACGCCTACAAGCGTCTCCTTGACCGCGGTTATCTGGTCAAGACGGACGACGGCTACAAAGTAAACATTATCCTGTCCGAGAGCATGGACAAGTGGTTCGGGCTTTTCCCAAAAGCAAGCGGCGAGATAACCGCCCTTTCAAAGGAATACGCGGAAAAGGCTGCCGAGGCGGACTGTCTTAACCAGCCGGAGCATATGCACGAGCTTATCCGCTACTACGCGCAGAACTCCGCCTGCACTCTGCGCACGCATATTATGGAGTACCTGCTTGACAAGGGCGTGCTTAAGCTCCCCACAGAGGAACAGCGCAAGGGTCTCTGCACGGTAATGTTCCTCGGCCAGTAATTTTCTGACGACCTCCTGAGGGTCACATATTTGCAAATTAAAACGGATACCGCCTCAGTGCGGTATCCGTTTAGTTTTTATTTTGCGGCAGTCCTGCTGCGTTTTGCCATAAGCTTCATGAACGGTGACGACAGCTTTTTAAGCCGGGGGATCACAGTTTCCAGCAGACCGCAGTATTTGTCCACAAGAACTATTACAAGAGTTTCGCGGTACTTGGGAAGAGCGGTGATATTGAGAGGAAACATATGCTTTTCAATCATATCGCTTTCCAGATCGGAAACGTAGAAATTTTCCCTTACATTTTTCAGAGCGGTTTTCGCGTGAGTAAAGCCGTGAAGGCGTTCACCCTTGCTCCGCCTGTAAGTATGCCAGTCGTACAGAAACAGGTCGTGAAGCAGTCCCGCTCTTGCGCCTGCGCGCTCGTTAAGAGAGAAAAATCTGCATACCTTATAATTATAGTATGAAACGTTCAGACAGTGCTGAAAACAGGTGGTGTCACCATGGTGGGTATATTCCATCATCTGCCGAACGGTCTTGCTTTCAAGCAGGTCTGCCACAAGGTAGTGGTAGTCGGAGGCTTCTCCGTCGCTCAGATCCACCTTTGAACCGATAGCGTTAAGCATTTTTTGCCGATCAACTCCTTTTTTGTCCTTTTCGGGACATTCGTTATATTCATTATACAACACTGTTTCAGCATTTGCAATAAGCTTATAAAATTTAGCGTACAAATTCCACAAGCTTTTTTGTGCACCTTGACAGTCCCAATATACTTAAAGTTTATTTTGTATAAAAAAACTCCTTAGGTAATGTTGCTGTGGTCAAATTGCATAAAATCTTACCTGAAATTTCATTGTTAATTTTCGGGACAAATTTTTTCAGTTATTGCAATTTGGTTACAGTTGGTGTATAATATCATTACAGTGGTGAAAAGTCACTGGTTTGAGGTGAAAAGTGGTGAATTTTCCACCCAACTTTCCACACACGGTGGAAAACTTCCCCCGAATGAAAGTGGGAAATTCCCATTATTTCAATCTATGACTAAGATCAAAGGGCGGTGATAAAGCATGGCGGGCAATTCCTTAATGGGTACTTACGAGCATACTATGGACGCTAAAGGAAGAATGGCGTTCCCCACAAAGCTCCGTGAGCGCCTCGGCGTCAGCTTTATCGTAACTATCGGTCTGGACGGCTGTCTGTATGTATATTCCGCAGAGGACTGGGACATATTTACAGAAAAGCTCCGTACCCTTACAGGCGCAAAAGCCAAAGCCGCCAAAATGATAATCATAAACGCCTGCACTGTCGAACCGGACAAGCAGGGACGTATCCTTATCCCCCAGAATCTCAGGGATTACGCGGGTCTCGACCATGATATAACTGTTCTCGGCGTTATAGATCGCGCCGAGATATGGGACAGCGCACGCTTCAAGGAGTTCAGCTCCGAGATAACAAGCGAAATGCTTTCGGACGCTTTGTCCGATATATCGTTCTGATAACTGAAAAATAAAGGATATTTATGAACAGTAATTTTTATCACCTGCCGGTGCTTCTTGACGAAGTGCTGAAAGGTCTTGACATAAAGCCGGAGGGCGTATACATCGACGGTACCTGCGGCGGAGCGGGGCATTCCCTTGAGATAGCCAAAAAGTTATCGAGGGGGACTCTTCTCGGCATCGACAGAGACCCAGACGCGGTTCAGGCTGCTTCGGAAAGGCTTGCTCCCTACGGCTTCGGAGTGGCGAGAGGAAATTATTCCGACATAAGAGACATCGCCCGTGAAAACGGCATTGAGACCGCCGACGGCATACTTCTCGACCTTGGAGTGTCCTCACATCAGCTTGACACCGAGGAAAGAGGCTTCTCCTATCACGGAAACGCCACGCTGGATATGAGAATGTCCCAAGAGGGACAGACAGCAGCCGATTTGGTGAATACCCTTGCCGAGAGCGAGCTTGCAAGGATATTGTTTGAGTACGGCGAGGAAAAGTTCAGCCGCCGCATAGCGGGAGAAATAGTAAGGCGGCGAACTGAAAAGCCCATTAAAACTACGGGCGAGCTTGCCGATATTGTCGGAACAGCGGTTCCCGCAAAATTTAAAAGAGACAAAAACCCATGCCGAAAGACCTTTCAGGCGCTGAGGATCGCGGTAAACTGCGAGTTCGAGCACCTTGACAGAGGTCTTGACGAAGCCTTTGAGCTTTTGAAAACCGGGGGGCGGCTGTGCGTTATAACCTTTCATTCTATTGAGGACAGGATAGTCAAGCAAAGATTCGCGTCATTCTGCAAGGGCTGCGTATGTCCGCCGGATTTTCCGCAGTGCGTTTGCGGAAAGACTCCGAGAGGAAAGCTCGTTAACCGAAAGCCCGTGGAAGCATCTCCTGATGAACTGGAAAAAAATCCGAGAAGCAGAAGCGCAAAGCTCAGAGTTATAGAAAAGCTTTAAATTTCCCGAAACGTTTTTTGCACCGGATAAGAAAAAGAAAAAGATGTGTAAAGTAAAAACGGACAAAAGAAAGGAATAAAAATGAATAAAAATAATCTTGCCTACGACCTCACCAAATATGAGGACGTAGCTCCAGAAAAGACGCCCAAAATACGCGTCCGCAGGCAGAAAGCGGAGAACGTTGGGTCTGCTCCGAAGATGATCGCCTTTACGGCGGCGGCGGGGCTTATTCTCGGCGCGGTCATTTACGGAAAAGTGGAAAACGCTTCTATTCACGCCGAGATAACCAATCAGACTAAGGTCGTTGAAATGCTTGCCAGCGAAAACGTGAGAATGCAGTCAGAAATAGAGGAAAAGACCGCGCTGAAGTCCGTGGAGAGCTATGTGGAAAATATTCTCGGAATGCAGAAGCTGGACAAGTCCCAGATAGAATATGTGAGCATTTCAAACGGCAGCGTTGCGGATATCCCCGAAGGCGAGGATAATATATTCCTCAAAATAAAGAACGCTTTCGGAGATTTTGTGGAATATATCCGCGGTTGACGAAATAGTATGTTTTAGGGCGGCACCGTTCTGAGGCGGCGCGCCCTATTTTGAACATGATAAATGATAATATAGGATTATCGGGGAAATTTTTCCGAAAGGAGCGGACGTTTTGTCTTATCAGCCTACAAATAAAATGAGATTTAAGCTTAATCTGGTCGTACTGCCTCTTTTTTTGGCATTTACCGGCTGGATACTGGTAAGCTTGTTCGAGACATCTATAACCGATAATCTGAAATATCAGACTCTTGCTAACGACAACCAGTTTAAAAGCAAGACGGTAAAGGCAAACCGCGGCAGCATCTACGATTCCAACGGAAAGATACTTGCCCAGTCGGCTACGGTGTACTCCATATGCGTTGACCCTATCGTACTAAGCGATCAGAAGAAAAAGGAAAAAAAGGCGGAGGAGGACGGCAACGTCCCCGAAAAACTTGAATCTGAACGCATGATAGACGCGGCGGCGACCATACTCAGCGAGGAGCTGGGCGGAGACGTCACATACGATTACGTTGTAAAAAAGCTTACAGAAAAAACCGACACCCACTGGTCCCTTATAGCCAAATCCGTGGAAAAGCCTGTGCACGACAGGATATTCGCCCGTGCAAGCGAGGAAAAACTGGGAAACCTTATTTTCCATGAGCTTGACACAAAACGGTACTATCCTCAGGGAGAGCTTGCCGCAGCGGTAATAGGCTTTACGAACTACGACGGAGACGGCATTTACGGCGTTGAGTCCAAATACAACGACTACCTGAAAGGTGTGGACGGAAAAGTAATCTCGGCGGTGGACGCTTTCCAGAACGAAATGCCCTACAAGAACGACAAGATATATGACGCGCAGGACGGCAATTCTCTCTACCTTACGCTTGATATGACATTGCAGTACTACGCGGAAAAATACCTTGAACAGCAGGTAGAGGCTCACGACGTTCAGAACCGTGCCTGCGCCATAATCATGGAGGCAAAAACGGGAGCGATCAAGGCAATGGCGAGTACTCCCGGCTTCGACTTGAACGACAGGAATTCCCTTTACAATCCCGCCGACACGGCAAAGCTTTCTGGCGTTGTCGAAGAGGACGAGTACAACGAGCTTTACGCTACTCTCCGCGAGCAGCAGTGGAAAAACAAGGCTATCACCGAGCTGTACTACCCCGGTTCTGTATTCAAGGTAGTAACGGGTTCGGCGGCTCTGGAGGAAAAAGCTATAAACCTCAATTCCCAATTTACCTGCGGACAGGTAATAACCGTTGCGGATACCGACATTCACTGCTGGTCAAGCTATTCGCACGGTACGCAGGATTTTACCAAGGCTATGACAAACTCCTGCAACCCCGCTTTTATCCAGATAGGACAGCTTTTGGGCAAGGACAAATTTTTCGATTACTTCAAAGCCTACGGCTTTACCGAGCCTACGGGCATAGACCTGCCGGGCGAGGCAAACAGCATTTACGTCAACACCAGCGAAAAGGGTCCCGTTGAGCTTGCCTCATGTTCCTTCGGACAGACCAACAAGGTGACTCCGCTGCAGATGATAACCGCATACGCCGCAGTAGTAAACGGAGGATATCTCGTTACCCCCTATGTTGTGAGCAAGATAGTGGATCACAACGGAAACGTTATAAAGACCACCGAGCCGTCCATAAAAAGGCAGGTCATTTCAGAGGAGACCTCCGCCGAAATGCGGCAGGTGCTGGAAAGCGTTGTAAACACAAAGGGCGGTTCAAACGCCTACATCAAGGGCTATGCTATCGGAGGAAAATCCGGTACGTCCCAGAAGATCGACAAGAGCCGCGAAACCGGAAACGACGATCTGTACGTTTCCTCGTACTGCGCATTCGCCCCTGCGGACGACCCCGAGATAATCATGCTTGTTATGATCGACGAGCCTACCGCAAAAGACGCTAATGGTTCGCTGATGTACTACGGAAGCATTGTTGCGGTACCGGCTGTGGTAAACGTTCTTAAAGAGGCTCTCCCCTATCTGGGTTACTATCCCGAATACACCGAGGAGGAGCTTGAAGCTTTGGGCGTAACCCTTCCCTCCGTCGAGGGCGAAGCGGTGAACATCGCCAAGGAGACCCTTGAAGCGCTCAGCCTGTCGGTAACGGTAGTCGGCAGCGGAGAAAACGTTGTGGCTCAGGTGCCCGCAAGAGCAAGCTCCATACCGAGAAACGGCAGGGTGGTGCTCTATACCGAGGAAAATTATGAAACGGAATACACTACTGTACCCAACATTATCGGCTACGGACTGTCCGACGTAAACGCCATTCTGACAAACGCCGACCTTAACTTCAAAGTCGGGGACGGCGCGGCAAACCATACGGGAGCGGTGGCGTACAGTCAGAATTACGCCGAGGGAAATATCGTTCCAAAGGGTACGATAATAGAAGTTACTTTTGTTATCAAGGACGAGGGATAGCGTGCTGTCCATGTCCGGATAAGGATACATACAGAAAGAGGATGATTTGAATGAGACTTGACGAGCTTATTGAAGAAGCGAGAAAAGCCATGCCGGCTGACATCACTGTTTCAGACAAACGGGCGGCTGTCGAGGGAATTACCGACAATACCGAAGAGGTCGCAGCGGGATATATTTTCGTATGTATCAGAGGAACGCGTTTCGACGGTCACGACTTTGCGGAACAGGCTCTGGAAAAGGGCGCTCTGTGCGTTGTCGCCGAATACGATCTGGGACTTGACAACCAGATAGTGGTCTCCGATACCCGCGAATTTTACGGACACCTCTGCGCGGTATGGTTCAACCACCCTGAGCGCAGAATGAAGCTTATCGGCGTTACTGGTACAAACGGAAAGACCACTCTCGCCACTATGATAAAGGAAGTTTTAGCCGCAAAGGGACACCGTGTCGGCTTTATCGGAACAACAGGCTGTCTCATCAATGGAAAACCGGCTCAGACCGACGGTTCTACTCCCACTACACCGCGAGTGTTCGAGCTTTATAAGCTTTGGTACGATATGGCGAAAAGCGGCTGCGACTGCGTGGTAATGGAGGTATCCTCATTTGCTCTTGCACAGAACAGGATAGGTCCCGCAAAATTCAGGCTTGCGGTATTTACAAACCTTACGCGCGACCACCTTGATTATCACGGCGATATGGAAAGCTACTACGAAGCTAAGAAAAAGCTTTTCACCGAGCACTGCGAGACAGCCGTTATCAATATCGACGACCGCTACGGTATGCGCCTGTACCAGGAGCTTGCAGGCAAAGGAGTGGAAAGGATATCCTGCTCTGTAAGCGGTCAGACTGCCGACCTTACGGGAAACAAAATAAAGTTTGAAAACGGCATTACTCGTTTCTGGGTAAGCGCGTCAAATAAAAATTACCCGTTCTCACTGCCTATGATGGGACTCTATAACGTCCTTAACGCAGTCGAGGCTATAGCTGTCTGCGTAAAACTAAGCCTGCCCATAAACGCCATAGCCGCCGCTATGGGAGGCTTTCCCGGCGTAAAGGGCAGATGCGAGTTTATCCCCACCGGCAGGGACTTTATGATTATCTGCGACTACGCTCATTCTCCCGACGCGCTGGAAAATATGCTCCCCAACATCAAGGAGAACTGTTCTGGACGTCTCATATGCCTGTTCGGCTGCGGCGGGGACAGGGACAAGACAAAGCGTCCGCTTATGGCGCAGGCTGCGGAGAAGTACGCCGACCTGCTCATAGTCACCTCGGACAATCCAAGAAACGAAGATCCCGAAGCAATTATAGACGATATAGTCGCGGGACTTGAACACACCAAGCCCTACATGAGGATAACCGACCGCAAAGCCGCTATCCGCAGGGCGATAACCATTGCGGAAAAGGACGACATAATCGTCCTTGCGGGCAAGGGGCACGAGGATTACCAGATACTTAAGGACGACGTTCATGTACGGTTCGACGAGCGTGAGATAGTCAAGGAAATAATGCAGAGCTATGTCCGCAGAAGATACGACCCCGAAATGTACGACATGATAACCATTAACGAGATAATGGACGTCACAGGCGGCAAGCCTTTTTCCGTAAGGAATTTTGAGAGGCGCGTGCCTATGTGCTGGTTTTTCTCCGACACCCGCGACATTGTTCAGGGCGGCGTTTTCATAGCCCTTAAAGGCGAACGCTTCGACGGTCACGACTTTGCCCGTCAGGCTGTTGACAAGGGCGCGGTGCTGGCTATTACCGAGCGAACTATCGCGAACGTTCCCAGTATCGTGGTAAAAAGCTGCCGCAAGGCTCTGCTGGATCTTGCACGCCACCACAGAATGCGGTTCGACCCCGTTGTTGTGGGCGTTACGGGAAGCGTGGGAAAGACCTCTACAAAAGACATGATAGCCCTTGCTCTGTCCTGCGGGCACAGCGTCTATAAGACAGAGGGAAACCACAACAACGAGATAGGTCTGCCCTTTACAATATTCAAGCTGAACAGAAGCTGTTCGGCGGCAGTTCTGGAAATGGGTATGTCCGACTTCGGAGAAATAGAAAAGCTTTCAAGAGCTTCAAAGCCCAATATCTGCGTGATAACCAATATAGGATATTCCCATATGGAAAATCTCGGCTCGCAGGAGGGTATCCTTGACGCGAAGCTTGAAATACTCAAGGGCGCGGACAGAAAGGCTCCGCTGATAGTAAACGGCGACGACCGCCTGCTTTTCCCTCTTAAAGAGGAATACGACGGATACCGTAAGGTCATCACATACGGAATAGACAACGAAAAGGTCGATTACAGAGCTACGGAGATATGCACATATCCCGACAGAATGTACTTCAACGTCAGACATGACGGAGAGATGATATGCGACGTGGCGCTGTTCTGTCCGGGAC
This sequence comes from uncultured Clostridia bacterium, assembly GCA_947089135.1. Taxonomy (GTDB): domain Bacteria; phylum Bacillota; class Clostridia; order Oscillospirales; family Ruminococcaceae; genus RGIG8773. Next base: position 13,979 of record CAMUJF010000004.1, on the reverse strand, counting down.
GTCACCATATCTACAACGCGCTTGCGGCAATATGTACCGCAATAAACGCAGGCTGCGACCCTGTTGCCGCCGCGGAAATGCTTAGCGGCTTCCAGCCCGATTCCCTGAGACAGCACGTCCAGAAGCGCGGCGAGCAGATGATAATCGCGGACTGCTACAACGCCTCCCCCGATTCGGTAAAGGCGGCGATAGACGTGCTCTGCGAAATGAAGCCCAAGGAGGGCGGCAGACGGGTCGCGGTACTGGGAGATATGCTTGAACTGGGCGAAAGCTCCGAGGAGCTTCACAGACAGGTTGGCGAGTACGTTGTCAGCAAGGGCGTTGACTTAATGGTCTGCTACGGCAAAAACGCCGCCGCCATTGCCGCAAGAGCTGACGAGCTGGGAATGCACGCGGGCAGCTCCGAGGATCCGAAAACGGTGCTGAACTTTATGAAATACAAGCTCAAGCCAAACGATATCGTGCTCTTTAAAGCGAGCCGCGGCATGCATCTGGAGGAGCTTATCGAGGACTTCTATAAGGATTGCTGATTACTTAAAGTATACTATTAGCAAAATATTGCTGACAGAATAAAATTTTGGTTATGGTGGTGCGTTAAATGCCGTTCTGGGTAAACACGGTAGTTGCGCTGATAGCTTTCGGCGTATCGGCGGTAACGGGAATTTTTCTCATTCCGCTGCTTAAAAAGCTGCATTTCGGTCAGACTATATATGAGAAAGGTCCCGCATGGCACAAAAGCAAGCAGGGCACTCCCATGATGGGCGGCTTTATGTTTATTATAGGTACTGTTGCCGCTGCTGCTGCAGGGTATGCAATATTCCGCTTCAGACAAAGCGGCGGAACGGCAGTTCCCGACAATACGGGACTTTACCGTCTGCTTGCAGGACTTGCCTTTGCGCTTCTGAACGGCTGCATAGGCTTTACCGACGACTATATAAAAGCGGTAAAAAAGCAGAATTTAGGTCTTAAAGCAAAGCAGAAAATGGTCATGCAGTTCATTTTAAGCGCGGCGTTCCTGTACGCGCTTTGGCTGCTGGGAGACCGTTCCACGGCTATCGCTTTTCCCTTTTTCGGCGACGTGGATTTCGGTATCTTTTATTACCCGGTAATGGTGCTGTACCTTATCTTCCTCACCAACGCGGTGAACCTCACCGACGGTGTGGACGGACTCTGCGGCTCGGTTACGGTTATAGCGGGACTTTCTTTTGTAATGCTCTGCGCGGCAATGGGCGAGTGGGAGTATTCCATATTTGCCATGGCTCTTGCGGGAGCCTGCCTTGGCTTTCTCGTCTGGAACCTGCACCCCGCAAAGGTCTTTATGGGGGACACAGGCTCAATGTTCCTTGGGGGAGCGGTCTGCGCAATGGGCTTTGCCATGCACAAGCACCTGCTGCTTGCGCTGATAGCAATAGTGTACGTTCTTGACGCGCTTTCGGTGGTGGTTCAGGTGACCTACTTCAAGCTCACAAAGGGCAAAAGGCTTTTCAAGATGTCCCCGGTACATCATCATTTTGAGCTTTGCGGGTACTCCGAATACAAAATAGTTATCCTGTTTACGACCGCCGCTCTTATCGCGGGTATAGCGGCAAATCTGATCTATAATCTCATATGATCTAAACGCTTACGAAATTATCCCAAAGGAGGCATACCGGTGCAGAATGCGTCGAACGCCGTTCCGAACGGCAAAAGAAGAAGCGCGCCAAACGGAAACAGCGCGCGGAAAAAAAGAATAACGTCCGGCGGCACCTCTGCGGGGTACCGGGAAAAAATAGCGACCGGACCTATAGACTATCCGTTCCTGCTCATCGTAATGATACTGCTGGTAATGGGCATCATCATGATGTTCTCGGCGGGCTATGCATGGGCGATAAAGGAAGAGGGCGGAGACGGCACCGCATACGTCCGCAGTCAGCTTGGAATGGCGGGCATAGGTCTGGTGGGAATGTTTTTCGCGTCCTTTTTCGATTACCACTGGTTCAGGAAGCCTATAATCGCTTACGGCTTTTACGGAATGTGCGTGATACTTCTATCGCTGTGCAAGATCGGGCCGTTCAAGTTTCCTCAAAATGATTCGTACCGCTGGGTGAAATTTCCGGGACTCCCCGCGTTCCAGCCGTCCGAGCTTATGAAGCTTTCTATAATTATGCTCTTTGCATATCTTATCTCGGTAAACTATTCAAAGATGAAATATTTTAAATACGGAATAGTTCCGTTCCTTGGATTTTTAGGCGTAGTTGTCGCGCTGATGATGATACAGCCTCACTTGTCGGGAACGATCATTATCTGTGCTATCGGCATAATAATGATGTTCGTAGGCGGCTCCCGTGTAAAACATCTGATTGTGCTTGGGCTTTTAGGCGTGGCGGCGCTGGCGGTCGCGTTGTTCATACTGATCGAGGTAAAGGATTTCAGCTACTTTGAAAAGCGTATCCTTTCATGGACGGATCCGTTCGGCGCGGAAGCTTCAAACGCAACATGGCAGACGAAAAACAGTCTTATCGCAATAGGCTCGGGAGGACTTTTCGGTCTGGGACTGGGAAATTCCAGGCAGAAATTCCTATATCTGCCCCAGGCAAAAAACGACTTTGTTTTTGCCGTAGTCTGCGAGGAGCTTGGCTTTGTGGGCGCGCTTATGGTAATAATCCTGTTCCTGCTCTTTATCTGCCGCGGAATGTATATCGCCTCGAAGGCTCCCGACAAATACGGCATGATGCTTGCGGTGGGACTTACCGTTCAGATAGGCTTGCAGGCTCTTCTGAATATCGCCGTTGTAACCAATACCATACCCAACACAGGAGTTTCCCTGCCCTTTTTCAGCTACGGCGGAACGGCTCTTATTATGCAGCTTGTACAAATGGGTATCATACTCAACATTTCGAGACAGTCAATAATAGAAACGTAGAAGATGCCGAAAAGCGGCTCTTATCATGCAGCTTGTACAAATGGGTATTATTCTCAAAATTTCAAGGCAGTCCATAACAGAAACGTAAATGCGGGGACGGGAGAACCGTCCCCTACAGAGTGAGGGCAAAATTATGTTAAAGGTTCTTATGGCAGGAGGCGGCACGGGTGGACATATCAATCCCGCTCTTGCCATTGCTTCAATAATCCGCGAACACCGTCCCGACGCAGAATTTCTCTTTGCGGGTACTCCCAACGGCATGGAGGCAAAGCTCATACCCAAGGCGGGATATGAGTTTGCGCCTATAAAGATAAGCGGCTTTCAGCGCAAAATAACACCCAAAAATCTTGTGAGGAATGCCCGCGCGGCAGCTTATCTGACCGCTTCGGGACACCGTTCAAAACAGATAATCGACAGCTTCAATCCCGATATCGTTATCGGTACGGGAGGGTATGTCAGCTATCCCATTCTGGCAAAAGCCGTGCAAATGGGTATTCCCGCGGCTATACACGAGCAGAACGCTTTTCCCGGAATAACAAACCGTCTGCTTTCAAAAAAGGTGGACGAGGTAATGCTCACTGTGGAGGAGGCTGCGGCTCACCTTGACGCCTGCGCTCAGTATACTGTAACGGGACTTCCCGTAAGGTCGGGATTTTCCGCAGGAGCAATAAGCCGCGCGGAAGCAAAAAAGGAGCTGGGTCTTGACGACAGTCTATGCATTTTCAGCTTCGGGGGAAGCTTAGGCGCAGGAGCTGTAAACAACGGCGCGGCGGCTCTTATGAAGTGGGAAAAGGATAACAATATTCAGGTAAACCATATTCACGGCTTCGGAAAAATGGGTCACGAGACTTTTATTCCAAAGCTTAAAGAGCTTGGCATAGACTATGAAAACGACAAGCGTCTCATAGTAAAGGAGTACTTCCACAACATGGACGTATGTACGGCTGCCGCAGACCTTATCATCTGCCGCAGCGGAGCGTCCACAATATCGGAGCTTCAGGCAATGGGCAGAGCGTCGGTTCTGATACCGTCGCCGAACGTTACCGCGAATCACCAGTACCACAACGCAATGGTTCTCGGACGTGCGGGAGCGGCTGTTGTTATCGAGGAAAAAAATCTGACCGATGAAGTACTTATCGAAAAGGTTCGCGAGCTTATCGAAAATCCCCAAAGGCTTGACGCGCTTGCAAGACGTGCCGCAGAGACCTATGTGGGAGATACTCCCGACAGGATATACGCGGTTGTTGACAGACTGCTTAACAAAAGCCGTCCCGAAAAATAAAGCTTAAAAGCAAAGCTTTCGGGGAGCAATGTCCCGAAAAACAGTAAAAAATGCAGCGTTAATGCTTTTCTTTGGCAAAAATATCCCTCACCGCTTCGGGCGGTACCGCATAATATGAAACAAAAAGCGGTAAGGGAGCTGCCGATATGTATTTGCAGAAGCTTATTATAAACGGAGGTAAAAAGCTGAACGGAGAGATCCGCATTCAGGGAGCAAAAAACGCTGCGCTGCCCATAATGGCGGCTGCGGTACTGTGCGGAAAAAGCGGCGAAAAAATAATACTGCGGAACTGTCCGCGGATAGCCGACGTTTATTCCGCAATGAGGATACTTACATATTTGGGCTGCAAAGCCGGCTTTGAGGACGGAACGGCCACTATCGTACCCGAAAGCGTTTCCCGTCCCGAAATTTCCGACGAGCTCATGCGGGAAATGCGTTCCTCAATATTTTTTCTCGGAGCTATTCTCGGCAGAACGGGCAGGTGCAGGATAACCCTTCCGGGCGGCTGCGACCTTGGTCCCAGACCGATAGATATGCACATCTCTGCGCTGAGGAAAATGGGCGTTACGATAAAAGAGGAATACGGCGCTCTTGACTGCCGCGCGGAAAAAGGTCTTACGGGAGCGAAGATATCCCTGTCATTTCCCTCGGTGGGGACTACCGAAAATATCATGATGGCGGCTGTCCTTGCGGAGGGTACTACGGTAATAGGCAACGCGGCACGCGAGCCGGAAATTGCCGATCTTGCGGAATTCCTTAACCGATGCGGAGCTAAAATAAGCGGCGCGGGCGGAGGAAAGATAATCATAAACGGCGTTAAGGAGCTTCACGGCTGCGACTATACCGTAATGCCCGACAGGATAGCCTGCGCCACATATCTTGCCTGTACTGCTTCGGCGGGAGGAGAAACAGTAATCACCGGCTGCCGTCCCTGGGACGTTGAAAGCATTCTTCCCGTTTTCGAGCAGATGGGCTGTTCCGTCTATACTTTGGACGACAAGATATATTTCAGCGCGAACCGTCCTCTAAAAGCGGTCAATCCTATACGCACCATGGTGTACCCCGGATTTCCCACGGACGCGCAGGCTCCGGTCATGGCTTCACTGTGCAAGGCTAAGGGAACGTCGGTGTTTGTGGAAAATATTTTCGAGAGCCGCTACAAGCACGTAGCGGGACTCACCCGAATGGGCGCGGATATCCTCGTTGAGGGAAAGGTAGCTGTCATTGAGGGCGTGAACAGGCTTTACGGCGTAAAGACCGAAGCTCCCGACCTGAGAGGCGGAGCGGGATTGATTACTGCCGCGCTTGCGGCGGAGGGTACCAGCGAAATATCCAATATACATTACATCGACCGAGGTTATGAGGACATAGAAAGCGTGCTGTCCTTGCTGGGCGCGGATATAAAAAGAGTTTAGACGGTTTGCAGAAAACCGTCCGTACCGAAAGGAATGATAAAAATGCAGAACGGAAGAAAGGGGCAGCAGAAGCGCAAACGCAATATGTCGCTTCACTACAGCGTAATAGTGCTGATAGTCCTGATAATATTTTCCGTACTTTCGGTAACGGTCTTCTTCAATATTGACACCGCCGCGCTAAGCGGTTCGTCGATATATACCGCTGACGAGATAATAAAGGTGAGCGGCATACAGGGCGGCGACAACATGATACGCAAGAATCTCGGAAAGGCTGAAAAAGCTATTACATCGGAGCTTATCTACATCGAGGAGGCGCATATCAGAAGAAAGCTGCCGTCGTCGGTGGATATTCTGATAGTGCCCTGCGTTGAGACCGCAAGTCTCCAGGACGAGGGCGGCTACATGATAATCAGCGAAACGGGTAAAATACTCAGGCTTTCGGAAGAACCAGCGGAGAACACTCCGGTATTTTACGGCGTAAATCCCGCCGAGGAGCTGAAGCCGGGCGATACATTCAGGTCGGAGGACGAGACTAAGACTGATGTTATCTACGAGCTGATGGCTCTTTCGGAAAACAGCTTTGTATCAAAAATAACAAGTTTTGACGTTAACGACCGCCTCAATATAAGCTGTCTTTACGATAACAGAATAGACATAGAACTGGGAGTTATTACCGACGCAGAATACAAATTCAGACTTGCTGACGAAATAATCTCCACAAGGATATCTCCGGGCGCGGAAGGCAGGCTGAAAATGCTTGAAAACGGAGGACAGTTCCTCAGCAAAGCCGATCTTGAACAGATAGACGAGATATTCCTGCATAACTCCGAAGCCGCCACGGAAACAGTTACGGAGGAAACGGCTCCCGAAACCTCCGCAGAATCTCAGGAAACGACAAACACGTCAACAAAACTTAATTTTGAGTAACGCGGTTTAGTAATTTTTTCTAAATTCAATGTTTTTTTTATAAAACCCTTGAAAAAATTTTTAAAGTATGTTAAAATAAATGTTGTATATCTGGAAAGTGTCCCTTTTGGCAGTTTAACGTTGCTTTAGGTACTGCGGAACAGCGGACGGACGGCTTTTTACGGTTCGTCATCACAGAATACTGCTTTTTATGGAATTTAAATTAGGAGGACATTGTAAATGGGATTTTCTGTCGATAACGAGGAAGTCTTTTCCGATATTAATATAAAAGTCGTTGGCGTCGGCGGAGGCGGCGGAAACGCGCTTAACTGCATGGCTACGGAGGGTATTTTCGACGTTGAGTTCATCGCCGTGAATACCGATGCGGCTGCATTGCGTTCCTCCAAAGCTTCCACAAAGGTGCAGATAGGCGAAAAGCTTACCAGAGGACGCGGCGCGGGCAACAAGCCCGAAATAGGCGAGCGTTCCGCTCAGGAGAACCGCGACGAGATCGCTGCCGCTCTCAAGGGCGCGACTATGGTGTTCATTGCCGCGGGTATGGGCGGAGGCACGGGTACAGGCGCGGCCCCCGTCGTTGCCGAGGTAGCAAAGGAAATGGATATCCTTACCGTTGCCGTTGTAACAAAGCCTTTCAATTTTGAGCAGAAAGCCAAAATGATTCAAGCGGAGCGCGGCATAGGCGAGCTTATGAAAAACGTGGATTCCCTTGTGGTCATCCCTAACGAAAGACTTATTTCCACCAGCGACAAGCCCCTCACTATGAAAGAAAGCTTTGCCATGGCGGATAATATACTTAAAACCGGCGTTAAGTCCATTGCCGAGCTTATCACAGTAGACGGCTTCATCAATTTGGACTTCGCAGACGTTGAGACCACCATGAAGAACGCAGGTTACGCACATATGGCTATCGGTCACGGTTCGGGCAAGGACAAGGCTGCCGAGGCTGCAAACGCCGTTATCACCAGTCCTCTGCTTGAGACCTCTATCAGCGGAGCTACAAGACTGTTGGTAAATATCGTTATGTCCGAGGACGCGCTTTCCACCGATATCGACACGGCTACAAAGCTTATCACGGAGGCTGCCGATCCCGATGTTGAGCTTATCTTCGGCGCAAGCTTCGATGAGAAAATGGAGGACGAGATCAATCTTACCGTTATCGCATCGGGCTTCAAGGATTTTGGCGCAGGAAACGTTGTAAAGGCGGATTCTCCTATGGATACGGCGACTGAGGAAGCGGCTCCCGCGACTTCGTCGGCAATAGACGATTACAGCGCTCTGTTGGGTATTTTCAACGACAGAACATAAACTGCACAAAGCAGTAAGGCTCGTTCCGGTTTTCGGGACGAGCCTTTTTGAATTTCCAACGAATAATACCGAAAGTCCCCTGCCTTTTGCGAGACAGGGGACTTTCGGTATTATTGGGAATCTATATAGGTAACTGCAAGAGGGGGGATCCTGCAGACTGTTGGTGGGCGCCGCCCGCTGTCCGTCGGTTATCCGCGGACTCCACAGCTTATGCGAATGGAGACGAGGACGGCAGAAAAAAGTCAAAATCCGCAGCGATTCGTTATTTTTTCCGAGCGCCTTTCAATACTTCCGCTTCCGTGCGTATCCAGCTTACAAGCAGGTTTCGCTTCCATGCTTGTCTTGCTTCAGCAAGTCCCGCTTGTAAGCTGACGTATTTTTATTTACATGAAATTTTGTTTTTGACTATGGTTAAAGTATACTGCCGCTTTGTGAAAACTGCATGAAAACCGCAGGAAAGGCTTGTAAAAAGTTGTTCCAAAAATTCAAAAAAGCTCTTGACAACTAATGAAAATTATGCTAAACTGTAAAATATTATTACAGGAAAGGGGTGAACAGTATGACGATCAGAAATATCCGTAAAAGACAAAACCGATTTGCAGCTGTTCACGCTTTATTAAAACTATTGTGATGTTTTAGTCTTTATTAAAGATATGTGTGCGCTCTTTCGGTTTGTCCGAGGGGGCGCTTTTGTTTTACTCTTCAAAAAAATCGCTCACGGGTACGCCGAGGATCTTGGATAGTCCGTAAAGTTCAATGTCGGAGACGGTTCTTGTGCCGTCTTCAATGCGGGAAACAGAGCCGCGGCAGATGTACACCGCAACGGTTTCAAGCTTGTCCGAAAGCCTTTGCTGACTCATTTTTCTGGCAATACGGAACTCCCGAACCTTGTTTCCGACCATGTTTTTCCTTTCGCCGTCGATTATACGCGCCATTTTATACTCTCCTTTGAAGTATTTGTCTTGACATAGGACAATTATTATGATATACTCTTTTGGGAGAAATATTGTCCTGTTATAGGACAATCAGGCGGCAAATTAAGGGGGTAATTAAAAAAATCATGCAATATTGTTTCAAAAATAATTCGGAGCGAACCTTTTGTTGCCGAAACCGACATAAAAGGTGACGCTTCGCTGCGGGACGTCAGGGCTGCCTACAAATAAATCAAACAAATATACGGAAAAGGAGGCTCAATATGGGCATATTCAACAAACCTAAAAAAGAGGAAAACACCGACGAATTCCACAAGGATTACGGCGTTTTCAGCAATGTCGTGTATATTCTTAAAGCGTTCATGAGGTACCGCAAATCTTTGTTTTTACTGCTTATTGCAGGCGGAATAGCAGGCGCGTCCATGTATTATTATGTATGGAGCTTTATCGGAAAACTTGTTATCGACATGATCGAGCAGCAGGCGGCTTCTCCCGACAAGGACGTTAAACCGCTGCTTATACTTGTGGCTGCCGCGGCTTTAGTGGAGCTTTTCTTTATGTGCGTGAACAATATTTCCACCCAGAAGATGAACGTTGGATTTACCTATATACGCATGATGCTTGTAAAGGAGCGTATCGCAAAAACCTTGTCAATGGAGTACGAAACGCTTGAAACTCCCGAAATGCTGGATCGTCTGCAAAAAGCAAAGCGAGCCACAAGCGGCGACTGGCAGGGCGTTCAGGGAATGATGAGCTATATGCAGACCATGATGATTTTTGTCGTTTCGGTAATCACCTCCACAATCATTATGGCTTCCTTTAACCTGTGGATAATCCTTGTTGTCGGCGTGTTGTCGGTGATCCAGTTTCTATTTTTCGACTACATAAGAAAAAAAGATAAAAAAGAAATGTGGGACGCCATGATGCCCCACTGGCGCAAGCTTGAATACATGGAAAACGTTACGACGGATTTTTCCTACGCAAAGGATATCAGGCTTTTCGGAATGAAAAAATTTCTGTCCCTGCGGCAGAAAAAGGTATACGACAAAGAACTTGAGCATTGGCGCAGGTCGCGGCAGTACTGGGTCTGGAACACCCTTTTCGCCCACGGTATAGCGTTCATCTGCAACAGTATCGTTGTGGGCTGGCTGATCTGGAGCGTGGTCAAGGACGGACTTTCCATAGGTAACTTTACGCTTTATTTTTCAAGTGCAATGGCTTTCTCGGAGTCTGTGAACCAGCTTCTGATAGCTATGTCAGGGCTTAAGGAGCGTTCCGCACACACGGACGATTTCCGCAGCTATATGGATATCCCCGTCGGGGACGATACCGCTAAGACCATTCCCATTCCCGAAGCTGAGGACTATACATTTACCTTTGAGAACGTTTCGTTCCGCTACAAGGGACAGGAAAAATACGCGCTGAAAAACATCAACATCACCCTTTCTCCCGGAGAAAAGCTTGCGGTGGTGGGACTTAACGGCGCGGGAAAGACTACCTTTATCAAGCTTTTACTGAGGCTTTACGATGTTACCGAGGGACGTATCCTGCTGAACGGCACGGATATCCGCAGCTTTGACAGGGCTGAATATTTCAGAATGTTCGCGCCCGCTTTTCAGGACGTTACGGTTTTCGCGTTCCCCATGTGCGAGAACGTGTCCATGAGCGAGCCGTTCAATACCGATAAGGACATGGCGGAAAGCGTTCTCCGCAGCGCGGGTCTGGGAGAGAAGATAGATTCCCTCGAAAAGGGCGTTGACACCGAGCTTTTAAAGGTTCTGTACGACGACGGCGTAGACCTTTCGGGCGGCGAAAAGCAGAAGCTTGCCCTTGCGCGCGCTCTTTACAAGGAGTCGAAGATCATCGTTCTCGACGAGCCTACGGCGGCATTGGACGCTCTCGCAGAGTACCGTCTGTACCAAAGCTTCGACGGCATGATTGGCAAAAAAACGGCGGTCTATATTTCACACAGGCTGTCCTCCACCCGTTTCTGCGACAGGGTAGCGATGTTTGCAAAAGGCGAAATGGTTGAGACCGGTACTCACGAACAGCTTATGGAGCTGAACGGAGAATATGCTGAGATGTTCCGCGTTCAGGCGCAGTACTACGTGGAGGACAAGGACGTTATTTTATCGGAGGGAGTGACGGAAAATGGCTGATACAGCAAGCAAAGAAGTTAAAACGGGCAAAAAAGAAAAAAGCAAGGTCATGCCTGTTCTGAAATATTTCTTCCCCGACGCTTGGAGGAAGTCAAAGGCGTACTTCATTCTGTCGGCAATAAATGTGCTGCTCATGGCGGCGGCTCCCATGGCGGATATTATCTTTATGCCGCTGCTGGTGGACTCTCTTATCGCTCCCGAAAAGGATATAAGAACGATATGCCTTTACGGCGGACTTATGGTAGTCTCAAGCATTGTCCTTCGCGCTTCAAACAGCGCGCTTACCACGCATCTGGAAAAATATGCGGATTTCTTTATGAACGCAACATCAGTGGATATTTCCGGCAGGTGCATGGAGCTTGACTTTGCGCTGACTGAAAACAAAGAGGCTCTCGAGCAGATAAAGAAAGCCCGCGACGGAATTAATTACTCCGGAGGGGTGCACAACATCGCAAAGGCGTTTTTCAATACCATAGCCAACTCGCTGAAAATATTCGGCGCGGCGGCGGTTATGATAACGACAGCTCCGCTGCTGCTGCTTCCGGTGGGAGTACTTCTCGTTGCAAGCGCGGTCATCAACAAGAAAAAGAATGACATCGACGTTAAGGAATTTTCCGAACTGTCGGGAATAAACCGCATTTTCGGACACATTCTCTGGGAAATGGAGGATTACCGCGGCGGCAAAGACGTACGGCTCTACAGCGCGGGAGGAATGATGATAGAAAAGGCTTCACAGCAGATAAAACGCCTGAACGCCTACTGGGAAAAAATATACAGCAAGAAATTTCCCTATATTATCATGGACTCTGTCATTGCGGCGGCAAGAGATTTCGGTACATATCTGTACCTCGGTATTCTTGCAATAATAGGAAAAATTACCATAGGTACTTTCTCACAGCTTGTGAACGCTTCGGGTACGCTCAGCAACGCTTTGCAGGGAGTCATTTTCGGATTTCAGGAGGTAGAAAAGGCAAGCAGCTACGCTTACGAGATAGTGAAGTTCATGGAGTATCCTCCATACATGGAAAAAGGCGACAGAAAGGTACAAAGTCTTGAAAAGGGGCACACTATTGAATTCAGGAATGTGAGCTTTTCCTACCCGAACACCGGCGTAAAGGTTTTGGATAACGTTTCCATTACTCTGCACAGCGGAGAAAAGCTTTCCGTTGTGGGACTGAACGGCGCGGGCAAGACTACCTTTATCAAGCTTCTGTGCCGTCTTTACGATACGGACAGCGGTGAAATACTCCTCGATGGAGTTAATATCAAAAGCTATGACTATGAAGAGTACATGAAGCTGTTTGCGGTGGTGTTCCAGGATTTCCGCCTGCTTGCGTTTTCAGTGGATGAAAACGTTCTTCTGGGAAAAGAAGAGCCGCCCGATGTAGTGGATTCCCTGCTTGAAAAGGTTGGGCTTGACGAAAAGGTGAAAAGTCTGCCCAAAGGTCGCGACACCATGATGTTCAAGATGTTCGACAAAGAGGGTGTGGAGCTTTCCGGAGGCGAGCAGCAGAAGCTTGCAATTGCCCGCGCGCTCTACAAGGACGCTCCCGTAGTAATTCTGGACGAACCCACAGCCGCTCTCGACCCCGTTGCGGAGTACGAGATCTACAAGCAGTTCGACGAGCTTGTAGGAGGGAAAACAGCAGTCTATATTTCCCACAGGCTTTCAAGCTGCAAGTTCTGCGACCATATCGCAGTATTTTCGGAGGGTACGATAAAGGAATTCGGTACCCACGATGAGCTGCTCAGAAAGCAGGACGGTCTGTATGCCGAGATGTTCAAGGCTCAGGCGCAATACTATATATAAAGTAAAAACGGGTACAGAACCTAAACGGCTCCGTACCCGTTATGAGCTTTTGAGATTTCAATCTTATGCCATAAAAGGCAGCACAAAATTAAAAAATGCATATATCAGAAAGATGACCCACCACGCCGCAGCGGTGACAAAAACAGGCATAGCACGTGATTTCCCCGCGGGAGTCGGACGGCTCATATTCCCGCCCTTGACGAGGACGACTATTCCCACAACCAAAGCGGCGAGCATTATTGCAATTCTGAACAGCACCGTAATAATAACCGCTCCGGAAAAGGAAGCGTTGAGCGGCGCTTCAAAAAAATCGGGGTTTGAGTATTGTATCCAACAATTGAAAAACATTGCGCTGGTATTCGCTGCTATGTGTGTAAAAATTGCGGGAACTATGGAACCGCTCTTTATTGTTACAACCGCAAGGGGTATTCCAATCAGAAATCCGAGTATGAACTGCTGGTAATTCTGGTGCATAAGACCGAATATTGCGGCGGAAAGAAAGATCGCAAATCTTTCGTTGTACTTCCGCATGGACTGCAAAAGTATCCCGCGGTAAAGAAGCTCCTCAAGTACGGGTCCCAGCAGGCAGGCATAGAAGTACATCAGCAGATTTGCCGGCAGGGATTCGGTTGCGGAAAGATCCACCGGACGCGGCTCGATCCCGAAGCCTTCGAGAACCGACGTGACAAGAGCCGCAAGGATCGAGGCGGCGGTCTGCAAGCCGAGGGCAAGAGTGATCAGCTTCAGCATTGTTCCGCCGTTGAAGCCGTTTCTTGTCATCAGCGGTTTGAAATCGATACCGAGAACCTTTATGCCGATAATTATTGCCGTTATCTCGCTGATTATCGGTACGCAACAGGAAAATGCGGTACTGAAGAACTCGCTGTTCCATACGGGAGAATCGCCAAAAAACGCGCTTCCTATAGCCATTCCGTTAAAAATAATAATATTTACAAGCAGTACGGCGGCGATAATATTGTATTTTTTACGAATCTGTCTGCGCTCTTCTTTATCCGGTCTGACAGAGACTTGAACGGGCTGAGGGGGGGCGCTGTAAAATTGTTCCATAAAATACCCTTTCTTTGAAAGCAAAAATATTTTACATTATTATAATATAAAATTTAACTTTTGTCAAGCAGAGCGATCTAAGCAAAATTATAGCAATCCAGTAAATTAACCTAACACTGCCGGAATTAGGGGAACGCCCTCAGCCGCACGCAGTGCGGTTTTAGCAGAGGCGTTCCCCT